>NZ_JCAFTF010000013.1:0-113562 GCF_059369995.1 Stenotrophomonas sp. YJH_SMC_53
CGCTGTGGAACCACCCGATCCCATCCCGAACTCGGAAGTGAAACGCAGCTGCGCCGATGGTAGTGTGGCTCAAGCCATGCGAGAGTAGGTCATCGCCAGGGTTTATACCCAAAACCCCGCTGCTGACGCAGCGGGGTTTTTCTTATTAAGTGAAGGCATTGCTTTTCTGGATACCTTCCGCCCAAGGGCAAGATCGCGAAGCTGGCGCTGCAAGCGCTGCTGCAACCGTCTCCCTGGTGAAATTAGCGCTGTGGAACCACCCGATCCCATCCCGAACTCGGAAGTGAAACGCAGCTGCGCCGATGGTAGTGTGGCTCAAGCCATGCGAGAGTAGGTCATCGCCAGGGTTTACACCCAAAACCCCGCTGCTCGCGCAGCGGGGTTTTTCTTTGGGCGCAGTAATACAGGTAGTGCCAGCCGCTGGCCGGCAACCCGACGGCGTTACATCGCCCGCTAGATCCACGCCATGCGTGGATGCCCTCTGCGAGGAAGCATGGCGCCACCCAAGATTGGCCGCTACCAATCGATTGCCGGCCAGAGGCCGGCACTACCGGCAGATCCACACCAGTCGTGGATCTGCCGCCGATGGTACGCAAAAGAAAAGCGGCGCCCCGTGGGGCGCCGCTCTGCTCTCAACAGTGCTCAGTCGAGCATGGCCCGACTTTACTTGGCCGAAGCCTTGTCCTTCATCATCGCGTCGCGGGCCGCCTTGAACGGGTTGCCTGCATACCAGTTCGGCCAACGATCACCACCGGCCAGTTCCTTGCCCACGCCGTACATCAGCTGCAGGTCTTCAACGGTGCCGTCCAGTTTCCAGGTGGCCGCGTCGAACTCGTCCTTCGGGCCATGGTAGCGGTTGGCGCCGTAGTCCGCCGCGGCCTTGCGGCCCGCTTCCACGCCACCCTCGCGCAGGTCCTCGCCGCCATCGGCGTACAGGGCCGGCACACCGGCCTTGGCGAAGTTGAAGTGATCCGAGCGGAAGTAGAAGCCGCTTTGCACCGAGGTCTCACCGTGCAGCGTACGGTCCTGGGCGGCGGCCAACGGCTTGAGGATGTCCTCCAGCTCCGAGCTGCCGAAGCCGGTGACGGTCACGTCCTTGGCACGGCCGGCCACCGACATCGCATCGATGTTGATCACACCGGCGATCTTGTCCAGCGGGAAGGTCGGATGGGCGACGTAGTACTTCGAACCCAGCAGGCCGGATTCTTCCAGGGTCACGGCCAGGAACACCACCGAACGCTCCGGCTTCGGGTCCTGGTGCGCCATGGCTTCGGCCACTTCGAGAATGCCGGCCACGCCGGTCGCGTTGTCGACGGCGCCGTTGTAGATGTTGTCGCCGGTTTCACCCTCATGCTTGCCCAGGTGGTCCCAGTGCGCCATGTACAGCACGGCCTCGTCGGCACGCTTGCTGCCCGGCAGCACGCCGACCACGTTGCGGGACTGCTTCTGTGCGATCTGGCTTTTCAGGTCGACCGCGGCGGTGGCCTTCAGCGGTACCGGCTTGAAGCCGCGCTTGCTGGCATCCTTGTAGGCCTGCACCAGGTCCAGGCCGGCACCGGCAAACAGGGCCTTGGCCGCCTCGGCGCTCAGCCAGCCCTGCACTGGAATACGGGCTTCCGGGTCATCCTTGGCCGGCAGGTCGTATTGCGGGCCCGCCCAGGAGTTCTTCACCACGTCCCAGCCGTAGGATGCGCCGGCCGTGTCGTGCACGATCAGTGCAGCAGCGGCGCCCTTGCGCGCGGCCTCCTCGAACTTGTAGGTCCAGCGCCCGTAGTAGGTCATGCGCTTGCCGTCGAACAGCTTCTCGTCGTCGACATGGAAGCCCGGGTCGTTGACGAACATGACGACCGTCTTGCCCTTCCAGTCCTGGCCGGCGTAATCGTTCCACTTCTGCTCCGGTGCATCGACGCCGTAGCCGACGAACACCAGGTCGCTGGCATCGACCTTCACCTCGGCCTGGCCGGTACGGGTACCCACCACCATGTCGGTGCCGAACTTCAGCTCGGTGGTCTTGCCGCCCTGGGTGATCCTCAGCACGGTCGATTCGTCGGCCGTGGTCTCGGTCATCGGCACATCCTGGAACCAGCTGTCGCCGTTGCCGGGCTGCAGGCCGATGCGCTGCATCTGGTCGCGGATGTAGTTGACCGTCAGCTCTTCACCCTTGCTGCCCGGGGCGCGGCCTTCGAACTCATCCGAGGCCAGCGTCTTGACCATCTCGGCGAAGTCGCCGGCATTGATCTCCGGGGAGAACGCATGGGCGGCCGGCTTCGCCGCAGCGGTGTCGGTGGCCGGCGCGGCGGCGGGCGTGTTTTCGCCTTTGCAGGCACTGAGCGCGGCCGCGGCGGCCAGGCACAGGAGGAGTTTGCGGGGCATCGTCGATTCCTGGAGAACAAAGGGCGGCCGCACCTGATGCGCGACCGGTAACAGTGAGTATCACCGAACCGGCAGGTCCGGCGGGTTCAGTCCGCCGGGGCGGTTTCGGTGTCGAACGGAATTGGCTCGGCGCCGGTCACCGGGCCGATGCGAGCGGAGCGATGCACGTACAGCACCACTTCGCGCTCGAACTGCAGGGGGCCGTTGACCACCGCATTCGGGCCGATGATCACGCGCGGCTTGCGGCTGGCGGTCAGCGAGACACTGAAGTTCGGCTTGCGCACATGCACACCGCCGTTGACCTGCGAACCGATACCGACGGTGATGTCACCATTGACGGTCTCCACGTCCTTGCCGACGCGGCTCTCGACCAGGCCGATGCCGCCGTTCACGGTCTCGACGCCGCCTTCGATCTGGCTGCCGCGATCAGTGAAGATGCTGCCGTTGACGGTGCTGACGCCGCCACTGGCGATCACTTCACGACCCAGGCGCACACCGCCGTTGACCGTTTCGATCTTGCCGGTGCGCGCGCGGTCGGCGACCTTCACCCCGCCGTTGACGGTGTCGATGCTGCCGGTCTCGACGCCTTCGCCGACGCGGATGCCGCCGTTGACGGTGTCGAGCTTGCCGTAGCGTTGACCGGGTTCGGCGCTGATGCTGCCGTTGACCTTGCTGATGTTCTCCTGCGCACAGACCGGCCCGGTGGCCAGCAGTACGCCCAACAGCAGCGGAATGGAAAGAGTTTTCATGGCGACCTCGATGGATGTGCGGCTGGCAGGCCGCGTGCGGAGATGTCACCATTCCCCGGTAGCCCCCGCAACTGCCTGAAGTCACTGGAAAGCCCTTGCGCGACAACGCCTTCCCATCACGCCGACATCACATCGCCGCTGCCCGCGGCGGTCGCTGCCTGCTGCTGGGGCTGGCGTTGGCGCTGGCCCTGCCGCTGCCCAGCGGTGCGCAGACCACCCGCGAGACCGAGCGCAAGCTGCAGAAACTGCGAACCGAACTGAAGGGCGTGGCGCAGGAGCGACGGCAGATCGAGGGACAGCGCGGGCAGGCATCGCAACAACTGCGCGAGGCCGACGAGAAGGTAGCCCGCACCGGCCGTGCCCTTGCGCAGACGGAAGCCGCGCTGCGCGAGCAGGGCCGCGCCCTTGCCGAAGCCGAGCAGCGCCGCAGCACGCTGCAGGGCAACCTGGCCCAGCAGCACCGCGAACTGGCCGGGCTGTTGCGCGCGGCATATCAGCTGGGCAACCACGCACCGCTGAAGCTGCTGCTGTCGCAGGACACGGTGGCTGATGCCAACCGCGCCCTGGCCTACCATCGCTACCTGCAGCGCGAGCGTGCGCAGCGGATCACCACGCTGACCGCCGACCTGAAGGAGCTGGAAGCGCTTCAGGCGCAGATCGCCGAGCGCAAGCAGAAGCTGCAGGGGACGCAGCAAGACCAGAAACAGCAGGCAGCCGCCCTGGAAGCGGACCGCCGCGATCGCGCAAAGACCGTTGCCTCGCTGGAAGAGCGCTTCAAGGACCAGCGTGAGAAGGAACAGGCACTGGGCCAGGACGCCAAGGCACTGGAAACGCTGCTGGCCAACCTGCGTGCCGCTGCCGCGCGGGCCGAAGCCGAGCGGCGCGCCGCTGCACGCCGGGCCGCCGCCGAGAAAGCCGCTGCCGAGCGCGCCGCACGCCAGGCCGCCGCGCAGGGCCGTCCACCGCCGCCCACCAAGGTTCCACCTGCGGTGGCGTCGGCACCGGCGCCGAAGGTCGGCGGCCTGGGGTGGCCGTTGTCCGGCAACCTGCTGGCCCGCTATGGCGGCAAGCTGCCCGATGGGCGCACCAGCAGCGGTGTGCTGATCGGCGCGCCAGCCGGCAGCACGGTCACGGCCGTGGCCGATGGCACCGTGGTGTTCTCCGACTGGATGACCGGCTACGGCATGATCCTGATCGTCGACCACGGCAACGGCTACATGAGCCTTTACGCGCATAACGACACCCTGCTGAAGGATGCTGGCGCGCGGGTCAGCCGCGGCGATGCGGTGGCCAAGGTCGGCAATTCCGGCGGCCAGGGCGTCACCGCGCTGTACTTCGAGCTGCGCCGTGGCGGGCAACCGGTCAACCCGGACAGCTGGCTGCAGCGGCGCTGAATCCTGGCCCGCCGGATGCGGGCCGGATTCAACGGGAATTTAGCTGTGCTTCGCGCATAATCGGTGCATGTGCCTTGGGCACCATGCCACCGTCGACAGGAGTGATCCATGCGCGCAGCCCGTACCGCCACCCTCTTGCTGGCCCTGTTGCCAGCGCTGTCCTGGGCGCAGCAGACCGCGCCCGCCCCCAGCCCGGAAACCAGCGGGCAGGCAGCGAACAGCGAGGAGGCGGTGACCTCGAAGGTGCCGCTGGAGGAAATCCGCCGTTTCGTGGCCGTGTACAACGCGGTGCGCGCCGCCTATGTCGACCCGGTCGATGACAAGAAGCTGATGCAGTCAGCCGTGCGTGGCCTGCTGCTCGACCTTGATCCGCACAGCACCTACTTCAACAAGGAAGACGCGCAGGCCTTCGACGAGCAGGCCAACGGTGCCTACGAGGGCATCGGCGTGGAGCTGCAGCAGCAGCCGGACAATGCCAGCATGAAGGTGATCGCGCCGATCGACGACACGCCGGCAGCCAAGGCCGGCATCCTTGCCGGCGATTTGATCATCGCCATCGACGGCAAGCCGATCAGCGCGATCGATGCCAGCGAACCGCTGCGTGGCCCGGCCGGCAGCAAGGTGGTGCTGACCATCGTGCGTGATGGCAAGCCGAAGCCGTTCGATGTCAGCCTGACCCGCCAGACCATCCGCGTGACCAGCGTGCGCAGCCGCCTGCTCGAGCCGGGCTATGGCTATATCCGCCTGAGCACCTTCCAGGCCGATACCGGCTCGGATTTCCAGAAGCATGTGCAGCAGCTGCAGAAGCAGTCCGGTGGCCAGCTCAAGGGCCTGGTGCTGGATCTGCGCAGCAACCCGGGTGGCCTGCTGACGGCCGCCGTGCAGGTCGCCGACGATCTGCTCGACAAGGGCAACATCGTCAGCACCCGTGGCCGCATCAGTATCAGCGATGCCCGATTCGACGCGACCCCGGGCGACCTGCTGAAGGGCGCACCGGTGGTGGTGCTGGCCGATGCCGGTTCGGCCAGCGCCTCGGAAGTGCTGGCCGGCGCGCTGCGCGACAACAAGCGCGCCCGCGTGGTGGGCAGCCGCACCTTCGGCAAGGGCTCGGTGCAGACCGTGCTGCCGCTGGACAACGGCGATTCGGTGAAGCTGACCACCGCGCGCTACTACACGCCCAGCGGCAAGTCGATCCAGGCCACCGGCATCGTGCCGGACGTTGAGTTGAAGCCCGCCGCCACCCCGGCGGAGGATGCCCTGCCGGCCAGCCTGAGCGATTACAGCGAAGCCACCCTGCCAGGCCATCTGCGCGGCGACGACGAAGGCACCGAGGGCTACCACGCCGGTGCGGTGCTGCCGGGCGACGGCCCGATCAACGACGCGCTGGCCGAGCTGAAGAACCCCGGTTCGGTGGCCGCACGGTTGAAGGCCGAGGCCGCGAAGGCGGATGCCGCCAACGCCGCGAAGGCCGCTGCGGTGAAGCCCGAAGCCAAGCCGGAGCCGAAGGTCGAACCGAAGGCAGACAGCACGCCCGAAGCCAAGCCCGCACCGGTGCCGGCCAAGCCTTGATTCCCGGTCTACGAACGAGCGGGTGAGCGTGGAGCCGGCCAGCGGCCGGCACTACCTGGATCAGAAGCCGTGGCGCTTGCGCAGTCGACGGGCGATGGCCGCCCGCACGTAGACCCCGTACACGACGCCGAACACGAAGCCACCGATGTGCGCCCACCAGGCCACCATGCCGAAGCTTGGGCCGATGTGGGCGAACACCACTTGCAGCGCCGCCCAGACGCCGATCAGCAGGTAGGCCGGGGCACGCACGAACTCCAGGAACAGGCCGAGCGGGATCACCACGCCCAGCCGCGCGCCCGGGAACAGGGCCAGATACGCACCGATCAGGGCCGACACCGCGCCACTGGCGCCGATGATGATCTGGTCCGGGCTGCCCATGGTGTAGATCGCCACCAGGTTCGACACTGCGCCGCCGACCAGGAACAGCAGCAGCAGCCGCCACGGCCCCAGCACCCGCTCGGCGGGCAGGCCGAAGATCAACAGGAACACCAGGTTGCCCAGCAGGTGCGACCAGTCCGCGTGCAGGAACAGGGCGGTGAACAGCCGCAGCACGCTGCCGTCCTGCAGGGTCGCCCACCAGTCCAGCGGGTGGGTCAGACCGGTGGACAGCGCGCCCCAGTCCAGCCAGAGGCTGCCGCGGGCATCGTCCGGACGCGAGATCGACCACAGGAACGCCAGCCACAATGACGCGAACAGCACGGGCGTGGCCCAGCGCAGGGCCGCCTTCTTGCGGGACGGGAGCGAGACGAACATGCCAATAGCCTAGCGTGCGGCCACTTTCGGTGGGGACGGTCCTGTTCAGCTTTTGAGACGAAAAAACCGCCTGCGCTGTTATTGTTTCATTAACAGCTCTGGGTAATACTCGCATACGGCGTCGTATGTCGGGAGGGGAATCCGGCGCGCTCCGATGGGTCCCAGGACCCGGCGGGCGCAGGCGCACTCAGAGCACCATCACCGCTTACCGGAGAGAGAGAACTACGATGCAAACCGCTTCCACCATTGCCCGACTGACCCTGCTGGCCGCCGGCGTTGCCGGTGCGCTGGCCGCCGCCGATGCCAATGCTGCCGCCTTCCAGCTGAAGGAAAACAGCGCCAAGGGCCTGGGCCGCGCGTTCGCCGGCTCCACCTCGACCGAAGGTGACGCCTCGGTCATCGCCACCAACCCGGCCTCCATGCGCCTGCTCGACGGCACCCTGGTCCAGGGCGACGTCAGTGCCATCAGCTTCGGCGCCAAGTTCCGCGGCCAGGGCAAGTACGGCAACGGCGCGCCGATTTCCGGTGGCAACGGCGGCGACGCCGGCATGATCGCCCCGGTTCCGGCCGCGTACTTCCACGTGCCGTTCGGCGAGAACGACAACATGCACTTCGGTGCTTCGCTGACCGTGCCGTTCGGCTTCAAGACCGAATACGACCGCGACTGGGTCGGCCGCTACAACGGCGTCAAGACCGAGCTGCAGGCCATCGACCTGGGCGTGGCGTTCTCCTATGACGTCAACCCGTACCTGTCGTTCGGTGCTTCGGTGTTCGCTGAGCGCCTGAACGTCGACCTGACCAGCGCTGTCGATACCGGCACCGCGATCAACGCCACGGCCCAGCGCACCGCTGCGGCGCGTGTGCTGGCTGCCGGCGGCACTGCGGCCCAGGCGGCGGCGGCCTCGCAGGCCGCTGCACGCCAGGCCGCCCAGCTCGGCTTCTCGCCGGGCACCGCCGATGGCTACCTGCGCATCAAGGGCGACGAAGTGTCGGTCGGCTACACCCTGGGCATGACGGTCACCCCGGTGGAAGGCACCAACATCGCCTTCAGCTACCGCTCGAAGGTCGAGCACAAGATCACCGATGGCAAGGCCGACTTCACCATCCCGCAGAACGCTGCCGCCTTCCTGGCCACTGCTGCCCCGGGTACCTTCATCGACAGCAACGGCCGCGCCACCATCACCCTGCCGGCCAGCGCCACCGTGGGCTTCACCCACCGCGTGAACGACCAGTGGCAGATCATGGCCGAGGTCACGCGCACGGCGTGGAGCAAGTTCGACCAGGTCACCGTCGACTATGACTCCAACCAGCCGGACAGCGTGCTGCCGTTCCACTACCGCGACACCACCTTCGCGTCGATCGGTACCGATTTCCGCGTGAACGACAAGCTGACCCTGCGTGGCGGCCTGGCCTACGACCAGACCCCGACCACCGACGCCCACCGTGACGTGCGCGTGCCGGACACCACCCGCAAGTGGCTGTCGCTGGGCCTGACCTACGCCGCTTCGGACAAGATGGAATACAGCGTGGGTTACACCCACCTGTTCACCAAGGATCCGAACATCACCTCGACCTCGGCCACTGCCAACACCGTGACCGGCAAGTACAAGGTGAGCGGCGACGTGCTGGCGGCGTCGATGCAGTACAAGTTCTGATTCGGGCGATTGCCTGAAGCAGTACGAGGAGAGCCCCGCGCAAGCGGGGCTTTCTTTTTGCGGAGGGTATCCACGCATGGCATGGATCTGCTGGTCCGACGACGCAGGGCGCGGATCTACGCGACAATGGTGCGATGAACCTGTCCGACCCGAGCTTCCAGCTGGAGCTGGCCGCCAACATCGCCGTCGCCGGCTCGATCCTGCTGGCCGGCCGCAACAACGTGCACACTTGGTGGCTGGGCATCGTCGGCTGCGCATTGTTTGCTGCAGTGTTCGAGCGCTCGCACCTGTATGCAGACATGGTGCTGCAGTTCTTCTTCATCACCATCAGCGTGCTGGGCTGGTGGCAGTGGCTGCGTGGCGACCATGGCGCGCCGCTGCCGATCACTGCGCTGCGGCCGCGCGCCTGGGCCTGGCTGGCGCCGCTGGCGCTGGTGGCCACGTTCGGCTACGGCTGGATGTTGACCCGACTGACCAACGCCTATGCGCCTTACATCGATTCGGCGGTGCTGGTGCTGAGCGTGATCGCGCAGATCCTGATGATGCGGCGCAAGCTGGAATCGTGGTGGGTGTGGCTGCTGGTGAACACCGTGGCGGTGCCGCTGTACTACAGCCGTGGCCTGCATCTGACCTCGATCCTGTACGTGGGCTTCTGGATCAACGCGCTGGTGGCACTGCGCCATTGGCGGCACCTGATGCGGGACGAGGCCAGGGCGGCCGATGCCGCTGCCTGAGCGTGTCGAGCGCGGCCTGGTGGTGGGCAAGTTCTGCCCGCTGCATCTCGGTCACGAACGCCTGATCGACTTCGCCGCCACGCGCTGCACGCAGCTGCTGGTGATCGGCTGGTCACAGCCAGGCTTTGCCGGCTACAGCGCTGCTCGCCGCGAACGCTGGTTGCGTGCGCGCTTCCCCCGGGCAACGGTGGCGGTGCTGGATGATGCGCGGCTGGCGGCCCTGTGTACCGAACATGGCGTGCCGCCACGCGTGTTGCCGCACGACAGCAACAGCGAGCAAGTGCAGCGCATGTTCACCGCCTGGCTGTGCCAGCACCTGTTCGGTGGCCCGGTGCAGGCGGTATTCACCGGCGAGGACTACGGTGACGGCTTCGCGCAGGCGCTGGCCACGCACTTCGGTGCGCCGGTACGCCATGAGCGGCTCGAACGCGCATTGGACGCCGGGCAGGCGTGCGGCACCCAGCTGCGCGCCGATCCGCACGCGCACCGCCATGGTCTCGCACCGGAGGTGTACGCCGGATACGTGCAGCGCGTGGCCTTCATTGGTGGCGAGTCCAGTGGCAAGACCACGCTGGCGCGGGTGATGGCCGAGCGCCTGCAGACCGCCTGGGTGCCGGAGTATGGCCGCACGCTCTGGGAGCAGCAGGGCGGCGACCTGATGCCGGACGATCTGCTTCGTATCGCGATGACCCAGCCGCAGCATGAAGAAGAGGCTGCGCGGCGGGCACATCGCTGGCTGTTCTGCGATACCACGCCGCTGGTGACGCTGGGCTACAGCGGCTGGATGTCTGGTACGGCGCCGGAGGCACTGCGGCAGGCTGCATTGCGGCCATATGACCTGCTGTTCCTGTGCGCGCCGGATATACCGTTCGACCAGGACGGCACACGGGTGGGGGAAGCATTCCGTGCGCAGCAGCATGCGTGGTACGTGCGCGAGCTGCAGGCGCGGGGCGTCGACCATGTGCTGCTGGAAGGCGATCTGGAGACGCGCATCGCGCGCGTACAGCGCGAGCTGGCTAAGCGTGCGGACAACCGGTTCAGTGTCGCCCTGCCTCTGTAGCGCCGAGCCCATGCTCGGCTGCGCCAGGAAAGCCGAGCGTGGGCTCGGCTCTACAGGAAGCAAAGCACAAGAAACCCCGCTTTCGCGGGGTTTTTCGTTCACTGCATGAGGCTGACGATCAGTCGCCCAGGGTCAGCAGCGAGGCGTTGCCGCCGGCGGCGGTGGTGTTCACCGTCACCGTCTTTTCGGTGGCAAAGCGCAGCAGGTAGTGCGGGCCGCCGGCCTTCGGGCCGGTGCCGGACAGGCCCTGGCCACCGAACGGCTGCACGCCGACCACTGCACCGATCTGGTTGCGGTTGACGTACACATTGCCGACGTGGACGCCGTTGCTGATGCGGTCAACGGTTTCGTCGATGCGCGAATGCACGCCCAGGGTCAGGCCGTAGCCAGTGGCGTTGATCTGGTCGATCACCGCGTCGAGCTGGTCGCCCTTCCAGCGGATCACGTGCAGGACCGGACCGAAGACTTCCTTGTGCAGCTGGCCCAGGTCCTTCAGTTCATAAGCGCGCGGTGCGAAGAAGGTGCCGTTGGCGGTTTCGGCGGACAGCTCGGCGGCGGCGATCAGGCGCGCTTCGCGGTCCATGCGTTCGGCGTGTTCCTGCAGGATCTTCAGCGCGTCGGCGTCGATCACCGGGCCGACGTCGGTAGACAGCAGGCCCGGGTTGCCGACCTTCAGTTCCTTCATCGCACCGGCCAGCATGGTCATCACCTTGTCGGCGATGTCGTCCTGCACGAACAGCACGCGCGCGGCCGAGCAACGCTGGCCGGCGGAGGTGAAGGCCGAACCGATCGCGTCCTTGACCAGCTGTTCCGGCAGTGCCGAGGAGTCGGCGATGAAGGCGTTCTGGCCACCGGTCTCGGCAATCAGCACGCCGATGGCGGCGTCACGCGCGGCCATCGCACGGTTGATCGCACGGGCGGTCTCGGTGGAGCCGGTGAAGGCCACGCCGGCCACGCGCGGGTCGGCGGTCAGCGCTGCACCCACGGTGGCGCCGTCGCCCGGCAGGAACTGCACCACCTCGGCCGGCACGCCGGCATCGTGCAGCAGCTTCACCGCGTAGTAGCCGATCAGGTTGGTCTGCTCGGCCGGCTTGGCGATGACGCTGTTGCCGGCGGCCAGTGCGGCGGCGACCTGGCCCAGGAAGATCGCCAGCGGGAAGTTCCACGGGCTGATGCAGACGAACACGCCGCGGCCGTGCAGCTGCAGCTCGTTGGATTCACCGGTCGGGCTGGGCAGCTTCTCGGCGTGGCTGAACTGCTCGCGCGCCTGCTTGGCGTAGTAGCGCAGGAAATCCACGGCTTCGCGCACTTCGGCGATGCTGTCGGGCAGGCTCTTGCCGGCTTCCTTCACGCACAGCGCCATGAACTCCGGCATGCGCGCTTCCAGCTGGTCAGCGGCGTGTTCGAGGATGGCGGCGCGGCTGGCGGCCGGGGTGCGGTTCCAGGCCGGTTGTGCGGCCACGGCGTTGGCCAGGGCCTTCTGCACGGTGGCGGCATCGGCGGCCAGCCACTGGCCGACCACTTCGCGGGTGTCGGCCGGGTTGGTCACCGGCAGCGCGGCGCCGGCCGGGTTGGCACCCGGTACCAGCGGCGAGGCCTGCCACGGCTTCACGGCGGCGTTGAGCTGCTCGGCCAGGGCGCGCAGTTCGTTGTCGTTGGCGAGGTTGGCGCCCATGGAGTTCTTCCTGTCGTGGTTCTGGCTGCGCAGCAGGTCAACCGGCAGCGGGATCTTGGGATGCGGAATCGATTCGAACGAGGCGACCATCTCGACCGGATCGCGGATCAGGTCGGCGATCGGCACGCGTTCGTCGGTGATGCGGTTGACGAAGCTGGAGTTGGCACCGTTTTCCAGCAGGCGGCGCACCAGGTACGGCAGCAGGTCTTCGTGCGAACCGACCGGGGCGTACACGCGGCAGGGCAGGTTCAAGCGATCGGCCGGCACCACTTCGGCGTACAGGTCGTCGCCCATGCCGTGCAGCTTCTGGTGCTCGTACACGCCGCCGTTGGCGATGCTGCGCACGGCCGCGATGGTGTGCGCGTTGTGCGTGGCGAACATCGGGTAGATCGCGTCCGCATGGGTGAACAGCCGCTTGGCGCAGGCCAGGTAGGACACATCGGTGTTCTGCTTGCGGGTGAACACCGGGTAGCCCGGGTAGCCTTCGATCTGCGCGCGCTTGATCTCGGCATCCCAGTAGGCGCCCTTGACCAGGCGCACCTGCAGGCGGCGACCGGCACGGCGTGCCATGTCGGCCAGGTGGTCGATCGTGTACGGCGTGCGCTTCTGGTAGGCCTGCACGACCACGCCGAAGCCATCCCAGCCAGCCAGCGAGGCGTCGGAGAACACCTGCTCGATGATGTCCAGCGACAGTTCCAGGCGGTCGGACTCTTCGGCGTCGACGGTGCAGCCGATGCCGTAGCTCTTGGCCAGCTGTGCCAGTTCCAGCACGCCCGGCACCAGGTCCTTCAGCACGCGCTCGCGCTTGGCGTGCTCGTAGCGCGGGTACAGCGCCGACAGCTTGATCGAGATGCCCGGCGCGTTGTTGACGTCGCCGTCCGGACGGCCACCGCGGGCCTTGTGATCGCCGCCGATGGCGTGGATCGCACGACGGTAGTCTTCCAGGTAGCGCAGCGCGTCCTTCATGGTCAGCGCGCCTTCGCCGAGCATGTCGAACGAGTAGCGGTAGCTGGCGTTGTCGCCCTTGTGCGAGCGCGCCAGCGCTTCGCTGATGGTGCGGCCCATGACGAACTGGTGGCCCATGATCTTCATCGCCTGGCGCACGGCCAGGCGCACCACCGGCTCACCGACGCGGCCGACCAGGCGCTTGAATGCGCTGGGCGCATCGGCGCGCGTGGCGTCGTTCATCTGCACCAGCTTGCCGGTCAGCATCAGGCCCCAGGTGGAGGCATTGACCAGCACCGAGTCGCTGCCGCCCAGGTGCTTTTCCCAGTCGGCATCGGCCAGCTTGTCGCGGATCAGCTTGTCGGCGGTGTCCTGGTCCGGAATACGCAGCAGCGCTTCGGCCACGCACATCAGCAGCACGCCTTCCTCGCTGCCCAGGTCGTACTGGCGCATGAAGGCTTCGATCGCGCCCTGGTCCTTGGCACGCACGCGCACGCGGCCGACCAGGTCGGCGGCCAGCGCCTGCACCCTGGCCTGTTCCTCGGCGGGCAGGCGCGCCTGCGCCAGCAGCTCGCGGACGTGGCTGGCCTCGTCCTTCAACCAGGCATCGGTGATGGCCTGGCGGAACGGGTTGGGGGGCGCCGGCAGTTCCGGCGACAGCAGCGCGCCCGGACGCGGGGCGTCGTGGGCGGCAGGGGAGGAGGAAGGTGCGTTCATGCCGGTCCGGCCAGTGGAAAACTTGGCGATTTTAATCATTTTTGCGGCCTTCGGAAGTGCCACACAGACACCTTCATGAAGGGCTGATAGCCACTAACGGTGGTGGATTCGGCGTGTTCAGCAAACCCGGCGATATTTGTGCTGAATTCGTCATCCGCGCCGCCGACCGCATGCTGTGTTGCAGCATCGGAAAAAGTGTGAATGCACCCTTGCTACCGGCGAGAGGGCGGGGCTACCATCGAGACGTTTCCCGCGGCAGGAACGCGGTTGCGACATGATCGAGGTGCTTCCAGCTCCGGATGGGTCAGGTACGCAGCTGCGGCTGCGTCCCCCACGGGCGCTCGATGCCCGGCAGTTCGTCCTGTTGTTCACCGTGTTGTCGGGTGCGATGTGGCTGGTGTCCGCCCTCGGGTGGTGGGCCGGCAATGCATTCGCCCCCCTGTTCGCGCTGCTGTACAGCCTGGTGCTGGCGGCGGCGCTGCGTGCCTTGTGGCGCAGCGGTGAACGGCAGGAGGAGATCCGGGTAGTGCCGGCGTACGTGGAGGTCATTCCCGTACCCGGTGGATCGCCGGTGTTCCGGGCCCACCCGCATTGGGTGCGCCTGCTCACCGACGATGAGAGGGTCCGGCTGGCATCCAGCGGCCGGCAGGTGGAGGTGGGGAGTTTCCTCGCGCCGGCCGAACGTCAGACGCTCGCAGAGACACTTGAAAGCTTGCTCGCCGCCAGCGATGGCGGCAACCGACGACGCTAAGGGTCTAGGCAATGAAGCAAAGCAGCAGGTGGGGCACGAAGTGCGTGAACGCGGTTGCCGCAGTGCTGGCGACCGGGGGACTGATGCCGGCGTTGGCCTGGGCCCAGGCGGCCGATCCCAAGCCGTGGCAGCTGAACATGGGCAAGGGGGTGACCCAGACCTCGCGCCTGGCCTGGGAATCGAACAACCTTTCGTTGATCATCTGCACGGTGATCGGCGTCATCGTGTTCGGCGCGATGGCCTACGCCATCTTCAAGTTCCGCAAATCCAAGGGCGCGGTCGCCGCTACCTTCAGCCATAACACGAAGGCCGAGATCATCTGGACGGTGATCCCGGTGATCATCCTGATCGTGATGGCGTGGCCGGCCACGGCCAACCTGATCAAGATGTACGACACCCGCGATGCCGAGATGACGGTCAAGGTCACCGGCTACCAGTGGATGTGGAAGTACGAATACCTCGGGGAGAACGTCACCTTCACCAGTCGCCTGGACCGGGAATCCGACCGCGTGCGGCAAAGTGGCATCGTGCCGACCCGCGAAAGTCATCCGCACTACCTGCTGGACGTCGACAACCGGCTGGTGTTGCCGGTCGATACCAAGGTCCGCTTCGTCATCACTTCCGATGATGTGATCCACGCCTGGTGGGTGCCTGCGCTGGGCTGGAAGCAGGACGCGATCCCCGGTTTCATCAATGAAGCCTGGACCAGCATCGAGCAGCCCGGGGTGTATCGCGGCCAGTGCGCCGAGCTGTGCGGCAAGGACCACGGCTTCATGCCGATCGTGGTCGAGGCGGTGTCCAAGGAGGACTTCAAGCAGTGGCTGGCGCAGCGCAAGCCTGCACCGCTGGCCGAGCCCGCCCCCCCTGCGGCACCTGCAGAACCGGCTGCCCCTGCGGGCGAAGCACCGGCGGCACCTGCTGCTGCCGAAGCCGGCAACGCACCTGCGGTTGCGGCCAGCGGCGCGTGATGTAAAGCCCGCGGCCGCTCGCGGCCGTGGTGACAACCGATTCTGAGAGGTGTTTTGCAATGGCGCACTCGGCAGTTGGGCACGACGATCACCATCACCACCAGAGTTTCTTCGAGCGTTGGTTCTTCTCGACCAACCACAAGGACATCGGCACGCTGTACCTGGGTTTCAGCTTCATCATGTTCATCATCGGCGCGGCGATGAGCGTGGTGATCCGCGCCGAGCTGGCGCAGCCGGGCCTGCAGTTCGTCAAGCCCGAGTTCTTCAACCAGATGACGACCGTGCATGCGCTGGTGATGATCTTCGGCGGCGTGATGCCGGCGTTTGTCGGCCTTGCCAACTGGATGATCCCGCTGCAGATCGGTGCGCCGGACATGGCGCTGCCGCGCATGAACAACTGGTCGTTCTGGCTGCTGCCGGTGGCCTTCAGCCTGCTGCTGCTGACGCTGTTCCTGCCCGGTGGTGCACCGGCCGGTGGCTGGACGCTGTATCCGCCGCTGTCGCTGCAGGGCGGCTACAACGTGGCCTTCAGCGTGTTCGCCATCCACGTGGCCGGCATCAGTTCGATCATGGGTGCGATCAACATCATCGCCACCGTGCTCAACATGCGCGCGCCGGGCATCGACCTGCTGAAGATGCCGATCTTCTGCTGGGCGTGGCTGATCACCGCCTTCCTGCTGATCGCGGTGATGCCGGTGCTGGCCGGTGCGGTGACCATGCTGCTGACCGACAAGTTCTTCGGCACCAGCTTCTTCAATGCCGCCGGTGGCGGTGACCCGGTGATGTACCAGCACATCTTCTGGTTCTTCGGCCATCCCGAGGTCTACATCATGATCCTGCCCGCCTTCGGCGTGGTCAGCGAGATCATCCCGACCTTCAGCCGCAAGCCGCTGTTCGGCTACCAGGCGATGGTGTACGCCACCGCCGCGATCGCGTTCCTGTCGTTCATCGTCTGGGCCCACCACATGTTCACCGTGGGCATGCCGCTGGGCGGCGAGATCTACTTCATGTTCGCCACCATGCTCATCTCGATCCCGACCGGAGTGAAGGTGTTCAACTGGGTCAGCACCATGTGGCGGGGGTCGCTGACGTTCGAGGCGCCGATGCTGTGGTCGGTGGCCTTCGTCATCCTGTTCACCATCGGTGGCTTCTCCGGCCTGATGCTGGCCATCGTGGCGGCCGACTTCCAGTACCACGACACCTACTTCGTGGTTGCGCATTTCCACTACGTGCTGGTGACCGGCGCGGTGTTCGCGCTGATTGCAGCGGTGTACTACTGGTGGCCGAAGTGGACGGGGCGGATGTACAGCGAGAAGTGGGCCAAGGTGCACTTCTGGTGGTCGATCGTGTTCGTCAACCTGCTGTTCTTCCCGCAGCACTTCCTCGGCCTGGCCGGCATGCCACGCCGCATTCCGGACTACAGCGTCGCGTTTGCCGACTGGAACCTGATCAGCTCGATCGGTGCGTTCGGCATGTTCGTCACGCCGTTCATGATGGCCGCGATCCTGCTGTCCTCGCTGCGCAATGGCGAGAAGGCCGAGGCCCGTAGCTGGGAAGGCGCGCGCGGGCTGGAGTGGACGCTGCCGTCGCCGGCACCGGCGCATACCTTCACCACGCCGCCGACCATCCGCCCGGGCGATCTGGCGCATGACGACATCACGCATTGAGGTGGGGCATGCATAACGAGAGCCCACTGCAGACCTGTAGAGCCGAGCCATGCTCGGCTGACGTGGAGCAGCCGAGCATGGCTCGGCTCTACAACAGCCCGGGCGACGCCCCGGAAAACGGCATCGAACAGCAACGCCAGCGTGCCCGGCGCACGGCGATGTGGGTCGGCGCCATCGCGGTGCTGGTCTACGTCGGCTTCATCCTCAGCGGGGTGATCGGCCGATGAGCGAGGCACCGGCCAGCACGCGGTCACCCAGTGCCGGGCTGCCGCGCCTGATCGGCGTGGCAGTGGCGGTGTTCCTGCTGACCTTCTCGCTGGTGCCGCTGTACCGCATTGCCTGCGAGAAGGTATTCGGCGTGCGCCTGGAACGCGGCCCGGGTGGTGAAGCCAGTACGGGTGCCGCAGCTGGCAAGCGCACCGTGCGGGTGGAGTTCGATGGCGGCGTCAATTCGCGCCTGCCGTGGTCGTTCCATCCCGAGCAGCTGACCATGGATGTGGTGCCCGGCGAACTCAACGAGGCGCTGTACTTCGCCCGCAACGACAGCCAGCAGGCAGTCGTTGGCAGCGCGGTGCCTTCGGTGGCACCGGCACGCGCGTCGGGCTTCTTCAGCAAGACCGAGTGCTTCTGTTTCACCGCGCAGACGCTGCAGGCCGGCGAGAAGCGCGACATGCCGGTGCGCTTCATCGTCGATCCGGACCTGCCGCCGGAAATCAAGACGATCACCTTGTCCTACACCTTCTACCGCAACGACGCGTTGTCCGATCGGCTGGCCCCGGCCGCCACCTCGGACGGCGCGCACGCCGCACCCTGACCCGGATACCGACATGGCCCAGACACCAACCGACGCCAACGTGTACTTCGTCCCGGCCCAGAGCAAATGGCCCTTCGTGGGGTCCATCGCGATGATGGTGACCATGGTGGGCGTGGCCAGCTGGCTCAACGATGCCAGCTGGGGGCGCTGGACGTTCTACATCGGCATCGCGATGCTGGTGTTGACCCTGTTCTGGTGGTTCAGCGACGTGGTGCGCGAATCGCAGGCCGGCAACTACAACCACCAGGTCGATGGCTCGTTCCGGATGGGGATGATCTGGTTCATCTTCTCCGAGGTGATGTTCTTCGGCGCCTTCTTCGGCGCGCTGTTCTACACCCGCAACCTGGGCCTGTCGTGGCTCAGTGGCGAAGGCCGCGGGGTGATGACCAACGAGCTGCTCTGGCAGGGCTACTCCGCCGGATGGCCGACCAATGGCCCGGCGGCGATCGGTGGTGCCTTCCAGACCATCCCGGCGTGGGGCCTGCCGCTGATCAATACGCTGATCCTGCTCACCTCAGGCGTGACCCTGACCATCGCCCATCACGCGTTGAAGGCCGGCAACCGCCGCCAGTTGCTGATCTGGCTGGGCCTGACCGTGGTGCTCGGCCTCGGTTTCCTGACCCTGCAGGCGGAAGAGTACATCCACGCCTACAAGGAGCTGAACCTGACGCTGGGCTCGGGCATCTACGGTTCGACGTTCTTCATGCTGACCGGCTTCCACGGTGCGCACGTGCTGCTGGGCACGATCATGTTGATCGTGATGTGGCTGCGTTCGGCCAAGGGACACTTCACCCGCGACAACCATTTCGGTTTTGAAGCGGCCGCGTGGTACTGGCACTTCGTCGACGTGGTGTGGCTGATGCTGTTCCTGTTCGTCTACGTGCTTTGACCACGCACGCATCGGTGGCCTCAGCCGCCGACGCCGTGCGGCTTGATCCAGCCCATGTAGATGCTCACGATCACCAGTACGATCAACGCCACCGACACCGCGATGCGACGTGTCAGTGCGTTGACCGTGCGCTTGGTCTGCCCGCGGTCGACCAGCAGGTAATACAGGCCGGCGCCCAGGTTCCAGACGATGACGATCAGAAACGCGATTACCAGCAGGGTCTTCAGCGAATCACTCATGCGCGGCTCGAGGGCAGGGTGGATGTGCCTATCTGACCGCGTTTGCGTGGACTTGTCATGATGCGCCAGCACACACGCGTGATCGGATGGTTGCTGGCCGTGCTGGCGATGGCCGGTTTCACTGCATTGGGGCTGTGGCAGCTGCAGCGCATGCATGCCAAACAGTCAATGTTGGATGCGCAGGGGCCAGCGGTGGCTCAGGCGCTGCCGCTGGCGCAGGCCCTGGCAGCCCCCGGCGCGTTGCACGGTGTGGCCGACCACGGCCGCTTCCTGCCTGGCGTGGTGCTGCTGGACAACCAGACCCGGCATGGCCGTGCCGGCGTAAAGATCTATCGCCCGTTCCGCAGTGACGAAGGCAGCGTGCTGCTGGTCGATCTTGGCTGGCGCGCGCTGCCGCCGGATCGCACGCTGCCGGACATACCGGCGCCGCCTTCGCCGGTGGCGGTGCGCGGGTTGCTGGCGCCACCGCCTTCGGCGGGGCTGGTACTGGGCCCGGCGTTCTCCGCCACCGGTGAGGCCGGGCGCTGGCTGGCCAGCCGCTTGCCGGCCGAGGGCCTCGCCGCAGCGCTGGGCCTGCCAACACTGCCCGAGCGGGTCCTGCGACTGGACCCGGCGCTGCCCTTCGGCGACGAGCGTGACATGGACCTGCTGCCAAATACGCTGCCACCGCAGCGACACCTGGGCTACGCCGTGCAGTGGTTCGGCCTGGCCCTGACCGTGCTGGTGGTGGCGCTGGTGCTGGAGCGGCGCAGGAGACGGCCCATCGCCGGGTAGTGCCGGCCGCTGGCGGGCACGCACTCGGATTCCTGGATGCCGGCCAGCGGCCGGCACTACCGGCATCGTTTACCCAACCATGAGAAAATGCCCCACATGAACACTGCTACGTCCCCGCAGGCGCGCGGCTCCGGCCGCCGGACCCTGGTGCTGCTGTTTGCCGTGTTCTTCGGGGCGATGGCGCTGGCCGCGGTATTGCGCTTCTCCGGCTGGCAGCCCACCGGCCACCGCAATGCGGGACAGCTGCTGAAGCCGCCGGTCGATCTGCGCCAGCAGACGCCGACCCTGGCCAGCGGCCAGCCCTATCCCTGGAACCCCGAGGCCCGCACCTGGCGCCTGCTGGTGGCACCGGCCGGTGCCTGCGACGCGCAGTGCGTCACTTTGTCGCAGGGACTGGGCAAGGTGTGGCAGCTGTTCGGCCATAACGCCGATAATGTCGAGATCCTGTGGCTGGGTACGCCACCGGCGTCGATCGCCTCGCTGCCCGCGCTGCGGCCGCTGGCTCCGTCGCCAGCCCTGCGCGCGGCGTTGCCGGGCGTCGATGATCCGGCGGGACTGCCGGTCTACGTGATCGATCCGAACGGCTTCGTGATCATGCGCCATGCCCCGGGTTCCGACCTGGGTGGCCTGCGCAAGGACATGGCCACGTTGCTGAAACTGAAGTGAGTCCCGTTTGATGAGCCTTTCCGCGCGTCCGGCGCTGCACCGCAATTTCCACCGCCTGGCGTGGTTCGCCATGATCATGACCGCGAGCACGATCATGTTCGGCGCGTTCGTACGCCTGTCCGATGCCGGCCTGAGCTGTCCGGACTGGCCGACCTGCTATGGCCAGGCCACCTGGCCGCAGCACGTGGAAGAGACCATCGGCCACCCGGCGGCGGAGATCCGCCCGCTGGAGACCCACAAGGCCTGGCGTGAGCAGGTGCACCGCTTCCTGGCCGGCGCGCTGGGCATCGAGATCCTGACCCTGGCCCTGCTGGCCACGCGCAAGCGCCGCTTTGGAACCACGGCAGTGGTGACCGCCTGCGTGCTGGTGGCCGCTGGCATACCGCTGTACATGATGGGCTGGCATGGCACCGCCAGCGCATTGGCTCTGGTCGGCGAGGCGATCCTGCTGATCGCCGCGCTGCGCTGGAGCAACATCGACCTGGCACGCGCTGCACTGCTGACCCTGGCGGTGGTGATCTTCCAGGCCCTGCTGGGCATGTGGACGGTGACCCTGCTGCTCAAGCCCATCGTGGTGATGGGCCATCTGCTGGGCGGCATGCTGATGTTCGCGCTGCTGGCCTGGATGGCCTGGCGTGCGACGCACATGCCGATCACTCTGGCCGAGGCACCGAAGCTGAAGTGGCTGCTGCGCATCGGCCTGGCGGTGCTGGTCACCCAGATCGCACTGGGCGGCTGGGTCAGTGCCAACTACGCGGCGCTGGCCTGCGGCGGCGGCAGTGCATCGCTGGACAACTTCCCGCGCTGTGCCAACCAGTGGTGGCCGCAGCACAACTTCGTCGAAGGCTTCACCCTGTGGCGTGGCATCGGCGTGGACTACGAAGGCGGCGTGCTGGATGGCGCCTCGCGTATCGCCATCCAGATGGCGCACCGCCTGTTCGCGGCGGTGGTGGCCATCTACCTGCTGTGGCTGGGCGGGCGCCTGTTCCGGTTGCCGAGCATGCGCGGCTGGGCCAGCGCGCTGATCGCGCTGCTGGTGCTGCAGGTCACCCTCGGCATCCTCAATGTGAAGCTGGCGCTGCCACTGGAAGTGGCCGTGGCCCACAACGGCGTGGCCGTTGCCCTGTTGTTCGTGCTGGTCAGCCTGCTGGCCCGCCTGCGCGCCCCGGACTGATTCCATGTTTTCCAACTACCGCCAGTACTGGGACCTGACCAAGCCCAAGGTTGTCGCCCTCATTGTCTTCACTGCCCTGGTCGGCATGGTCCTGGCTGTCCCGGGCGTGCCCAGCTGGGAGCAGGTGCGCGCCGGCCTGCTCGGCTTCCTCGGCATCTGGCTGGCCGCTTCGGCGGCCGCTGCGATCAACCAGTTGCTGGATGCGCACATCGATGCGCAGATGGCACGCACGTCGTGGCGCCCGCTGGTGGTCGGCAAGGTCAAGCCATGGCAGGTGCTGGTGTTCGCCGGCGTGCTGATCGTGCTGTCGATGACCATCCTGGTGCTGTGGGTGAACCTGATCACTGCGGTGCTGACCTTCGCCTCGCTGATCGGCTACGCGGTGATCTACACCGTGTACCTGAAGCGTGCGACCTCGCAGAACATCGTCATCGGTGGCCTGGCCGGCGCGATGCCGCCGATGCTGGGCTGGGCTGCGGTGACCGGCATGCAGGGCTCGTCGGACTGGGCATACTCGTCGCTGCTGGTGCTGATCATCTTCATCTGGACGCCACCGCATTTCTGGGCGCTGGCGATCTTCCGCCGCGAGGACTATGCCAAGGCGGAGATCCCGATGCTGCCGGTGACCCACGGCGTGGCGCACACCCGCAAGCAGATCATGGTGTATTCGGTGGTGCTGGCGCTGGTCTGCCTGTTGCCCTACCTGGTGGGCATGAGCGGTGCGTTCTACCTGGGCGGCGCGATCGTGCTCAATGCCGTGTTCCTCTGGTACGCCTGGCGCATGCTCGACCCACCGGATGAGCTGTTCTCGATGAAGATGTTCTATTACTCCATCGTCTACCTGATGGCGCTGTTCGCCTTCCTGCTGGTCGACCACTGGATCCTGCCCTGGTTGTGAAGCACCACCTGTAGAGCCGAGCCCATGCTCGGCTGAGGGGGGATTGGAAGAGCAGCCGAGCGTGGGCTCGGCTCTACACTTGATCTCTTCCAGTGGCGTCGCCATTGCTGTTCCTGACCCCAGGGAAAGGAAGCAACAGGGATGCACTCGTTCTTCCGTTGGACCACCGCGCTGATGCTGGCGCTGGGCATGGCCGTGACCGCGCATGCCGACGACACCGCCGCGCAGATCCGCCAGCACGCCGGTGATCACCGCCTGCTGGTGCTGGGCGAATTCCATGGAACCCGCGAGACGCCGCTGCTGGTGCGGCAGCTGGTGGATGACTACAGCGGCACCGGGCCGGTCCTGCTGGCGCTGGAACTGCCACGCGGGGAGACCTCCACGCTGCGCGATTACCTGGCTTCCGATGGCGGGGAGAAGGCACGCCAGCATCTGCGCGGGCGTGCGTTCTGGACCGTGCGCGATGACCAGCATGATGGCCGTCGCAGCCGCGACATGCTGGCAATGATCGAAAGCCTACGCGTGCTGAAGTCGCAGGGACGTGTGATCGACGTCGTTGGCTATGACGTCAACGCCAGCAAAGGCGGCAACCAGGTACGCGGTGACCTCATGGCAGCCGAGTTGCGGCGGCTCTATCGAGGCCTACCGGCCAATACGCGCATGCTGGTGCTGACTGGTAACGTGCACGCGATGCTGCAAAGGCCGCAAGGTATGCCGCCAGAAATGCAGATGCATCCGATGGCGTCGCAGCTGCGGGACCTGGATATCTACAGCGTACGGTTGGGCGCGCAACGTGGTCAGACGTGGGGATGCGCGGGCGGTTGCATGGCGCGGCCACTTCGAGAGCAGGTTGCCACGGGGCCGCGGGTCGCTGCCGGTGCGGAACGGCCGTACGACCTATGGGTATGGATGCCGGAATTGAGCGTCGGGACGCTGGTGGATCCGTAGCGTCAGGCAAACCATCCACGCATGGCGTGGATCTACTCCGGATCACAGGTGTTGGCCGAGCGCGGGCTCGGCTCTACAGTAGATCCACGCCATGCGTGGATGTCCTCCCGTCGGGTCAGGGCGCGCGCTTCGCGTACCGCTGCGCGATCACGCCGCAGACGATGAGCTGGATCTGGTGGTAGATCATCACCGGCAGCACGATGGCGCCGAGGCTGCCGCCGGCGAACAGCACCTTGGCGATCGGCACGCCGGTGGCCAGGCTCTTCTTCGAGCCGCAGAACACGATGGCGATCTCGTCCTCGCGGTTGAAACGCAGGCGGCGGGCGATGAAGGTGATCAGCGGCATGGCGATGCCGAGCAGCACGGCGGCCACCACTGCTACGGCCAGCAACGAGAGCAGCGGCGTCTTGCTCCACAGTCCTTCGGTCACCGCCTCGCCGAACGCCGAATACACCACCAGCAGGATCGTGCCCTGGTCGGTGTAACGCAGCAGCGCGCGCTGCTTTTCCACCCAGCCGGCAATCCACGGCCGCAGCAGGTGGCCGGCCACGAACGGCACCAGCAGCTGCAGCATGATGCCGCCGATCGCATGCAGCGGGTCGTGCACGCCGCCGGAGGTGCCCGCCAGCGCGGTCAGCAGCAGCGGGGTCAGGAATACGCCGAGAATGCTCGACAACGAGGCACTGCACACCGCTGCGGGCACGTTGCCATGCGCCATCGAGGTGAACGCGATGGACGACTGCACGGTGGAGGGCAGGGTGCACAGGAACAGCACGCCCAGGTACAGCTCCGGGGTCAGCAGCCAGCCCGATAGCGGCTTGAACATCAGCCCGAGCAGCGGGAACAGGAGGAAGGTGCAGGCGAGGATGGTCAGGTGCAGCCGCCAGTGCAGCATGCCGCCAATGATCGACTCACGTGGCAGGCGCGCGCCATGCAGGAAGAACAGTGCAGCGATGGCGACGGTGGTGACATCGTCCAGGACGATGGCGGCGGCGCCCTTCATCGGCAGCAGGGAGGCCAGGCCGACGGTGCACAGCAGGGCGAGGGTGAAGTTGTCCGGTCGCAGGCGCGACCACCAGCGGGTCATGGTGGGCAGAGTCCTTGGTGCGGAGGGTTCAGGGTGAGGTGACCGGCGTGGCCAGGCGTTGGCGGGTGGCGGCTTCCAGCGAGGTCAGGCCAGCACGCTGGCCCAGCTGAAGGGCCTGTTCGGGGCTGGCATGTTCGTAGCGTGCGTTGACCAGGCCGAGCACGGCGCCGGCGCGGTTGCCGGACGCACAGTGCAGCAGCACAGGCCCCTGGCTCTGCCGCAGGGCCTGGTGCACGGCGCGCACGTTGGCGGCATCGAGCCCCTCGGCACCGGACACCGGAATGCGCACGTAGCGCAGGCCCAATGATTCGGCAACGCGCGTTTCGTCGAAACCCCGGTCCTCGCCGGGCTGGCGCAGGTCGATCACGGTGCGCACGCCCTGCGCGGCAAGTTCGCCCAGTTGTGCGGCGGAGGGCTGGCCGCCGGCATACAGGCCCGGCCGGACTTCCCTGAGCGGGCCATCTGCGGCCAGGGCCGCCAGTGGCAGGCAGAGCGACAACAACAGCAGGCAGGTCAGGCGCAGCAGCATGGTCCTCTCCGTGAAAACGTTCTGCCGCTACAGGCGCAGCCCGGCGCGGGCCTTCAGCAGCTCGCGCAGTTCGTATTTGTCAGTATCATCCAGGCCCTGCTGGCGCTGCTTTGCCAACAACTCCTCCAGACGTTGCACCAGCAGCTGTTTCTCCAGCTGTGCCACCGCGTCGTGCAGTTCCTGGGTCCAGCTGGCCTCGGTGCCAGGCAGGGTCTGTGCCGCCAGGGTGTGCAGCGACGCCTGTTCCTCGCGGCCGTCGAAGTGTTCCAGCAGGGCGCCGGTGCTGATGTCCGGGCGCTGTTCGACCAGCCCCAGCAGTTCCAGCAGCAGCTCCACGCCCGGCAGTCGCAGGCCCTGGAAGTGATGCTTTCCGCCCAGGGTCAGCGCCAGCGACGGCTGCTGCAGCAGCACGGCGATCGCGCCGCGCACCAGGCTGCGCTTGGCCACCGGCTGGATCGTCCGCTGTGGCTGGCGTTGCGGCATCGGCGCGCGCGTGGCCTGGGCAGTGCCGCCCAGGCCGGTCAGCTGCGCCAGCTGCTGCTTCATCAGGTCGCCGAAGGCACCGTCGGGAATCTGCGCCAGCATCGGCTTTGCGCGTTCGGCCAGGCGTGCCTTGCCGTCCAGCGTGCCCAGGTTGATCTCGCGGGTCAGTTCATCGAAGAAAAACTGCGACAGCGGCGTGGCCTGCTTCAGGCGCTCGTTGAAGGCCTCGGCGCCTTCCTTGCGCACGATGCTGTCCGGGTCCTCGCCATCGGGCAGGAACAGGAAGAACGCCTGGCGGCCATCCTTCATGCGCGGCAGCACCGACTCCAGGGCCTTCCAGCCGGCGCGGCGGCCGGCGGCATCGCCGTCGAAGCAGAAGAACACGTCCGGCGCGTTGCGGAACAGCAGCTCGGCATGGTCCGGCGTGGTCGCCGTGCCCAGCGTCGCCACCGCCTGGGTGACCCCGAACTGGAACAGCGAGACCACGTCCATGTAGCCCTCGACCACGATCAACCGCTCGATCTTCTGGTTGGCCTGGCGCACCTGCCACAGGCCGTACAGTTCGCGGCCCTTGTGGAACAGCGCGGTTTCGGGCGAGTTGAGGTACTTGGGGCCGTCGTCCTTCTCGAACACGCGCCCACCGAAGGCGATCACCCGGCCACGACGGTCGAAGATCGGGAACATCACCCGGTCGCGGAACTTGTCGTAGACGTGGCCGCGATCGTTCTTGGAGAACAGGCCGGCGCGGTCGAGCAGCTTCATGCGGCGCTCGTCCTTGCCCAGCGCATCGCGCAGGCCGCTGTAGCCATCCGGTGCGTAGCCGATCTGGAAGCGCGCGCGGTTCGCTTCGTCCACGCCACGGCTTTCCAGATACGCGCGTGCCTTCTCGCTGCCTTCCAGATTCTTCTGGAAGAACCTGGTGGCGGCGTCCAGCGCCGAGTACAGCTCGCGGCTGTCGTCCTGCTGCTGGGGGCTGCGCGGGTTTTCGTTGCGCGGCACGTCCATGCCGGCACGCTTGGCCAGTTCATCCACCGCGTCGAGGAACTCGAGGCGGTCGTAGTTCATCAGGAAGCTGATCGCGGTGCCGTGCGCGCCGCAGCCGAAGCAGTGATAGAACTGCTTGGTGGGCGAGACCGTGAACGAGGCCGAGCGCTCGTCATGGAACGGGCAGCGTGCGGCGTATTCCTTGCCCTGGCGCTTCAACGGCACGCGGCTGCCCACCACCTCGACGATGTCGGTGCGGGCCAGCAGGTCGTCGATGAAAGCGTCGGGGATACGGGCCATGGGCAACAGGGCAGGGCGCGGTACAGGACCACGCGACGGAACCGGGGGCGGTTGCCCTAGTTTACCCCCTGTCGGGTACCTGGCTGGCGGTGGCCGGATCGATGCCGGCGGCGGCCAGGTGATGGCGCGCGCGCAGGCGCTCATCGATCACCGCGGTCATCAGCGCGCCAACGAAGAAGACCACGGTCGCGTAATAGATCCAGACCAGTGAGATCACCAGCGCGCCCATCGAGCCGTAGGCACTGCCGGGGGCCACGGTGGCGATGTAGACGCCGATGCCGTAGCGGCCCAGTGCGAACAGTGCCGAGGTGATGACGCCGCCGATGAAGGCCTGGCGCCATGCCACGCGGCGGTCGGGCAGGTAGTGGTACATGAAGGCGAACCCCACCGCGTACAGCAGCAGGCTGGTGACGTAGCCCAGCGCGGGGAGGATCGAGGGCAGTTGCGCGAAGGCCACCTGCAGTACCGTGGTGGCAGTCATCGACAGGATCAGCAGGAAGCCCAGGGCCAGCACCACGCCGAACGAGAACACACGCTTGCGCAGCCAGGCCTTGATGCCCTCCAGGCGCTCGCCACTGGTGCGGAAGATCAGGTTGAGCGCGTTCTGCAGCTGCGCGAACACGGCGGTGGCGCCGACGAACAGCAGCAGCGTGCTCCACAGCCCCGCCAACGAGCCGACGTCGGGCTGGTTGTCGGCGTTCTTCAGGACGGTTTCGGCCACCGTAGCCGCGCTGCTGCCAGCCACCGAGCTGATCTGGTCGATCAGCGCCTGCTGTGCCGGCGGGTACAGCGAAGCGGTCAACCACAGCAGCAGCACCAGCAGCGGGGCCATCGACAGCAGGGCGTAGAAGGAAACGGAGGCGGCCTGGGTCAGCACGTCGACGTCGATGAAGCGCTTGGCCACCGCCATCGGAAAGCTGTCCTGCAGACGCTTGAGGTACTTGTGCAGGGACACGGGAACGTTGGGCTCGGGTTCAACCATGGGTGTGGTTGTAGCAGGCGACCGACGAAGGTGCGGTGAAGCGGGTGCATCAATGGGGTCAGAGCCCTTTCGCGTTGCGAAAGGGATCCGACTCCGTGTACCGGATTACGCCAGCTGCTGCTTGACCAGCTTGGACACCAGGCCCATGTCGGCCTGACCAGCGAGCTTGGGCTTCAGTGCGCCCATCAGCTTGCCCATGTCGGCCGGGCCGGAGGCGCCGGTCTCGGCGATGGCGGCCTGGATGGCGGCCACGATCTCGGCTTCGCCCATCTTGGCCGGCAGATAGGCTTCGATGACCACGATCTCGGCGCGCTCGATCTCGGCCAGGTCTTCGCGGTTGGCCGCTTCGTACTGGCTGACCGAGTCCTTGCGCTGCTTGACCATCTTGTCGAGCACGGCGATCACGGCGGTGTCATCCAGCTCGATGCGCTCGTCCACTTCGCGCTGCTTGATGGCGGCATTGATCAGGCGGATCACGCCCAGCTTGTGCTTCTCGCCCGCCTTCATGGCGGCCTTCATGTCTTCGGTGAGCTGCTGCTTCATGCTCATGAGGAACCTCGTGGTGGTAGGTGGGGCGGGGCGGATGCCCGAACCCGGAAACGCAAAAAGCCGGCGACGCTCGCGCGTGCCGGCTCCGGCTCCATCGCGACGGGCAGGCCCGCCGCAATGAAGATGCGTCCGATCAGTACAGGCGCTGACGCTTGGTGACGTCGCGCGACGAGCGGCGCAGCTGACGCTTCACAGCAGCGGCGGCCTTGCGCTTGCGCTCCTGGGTCGGCTTTTCGTAGAACTCGCGCTTGCGGGTTTCGGCCAGCACACCGGCCTTTTCGCAAGTGCGCTTGAAGCGGCGAAGAGCAAACTCGAAGGGCTCGTTCTCGCGGACTTTGACGCTGGGCATGGAATCTCCGGGACACAGTAGAACCGGGTCACGCCCGGCGAGCCGCACATTATAGCGGCGAATCGACAAACTGCAAGCGGCCAACCCTGAATACGGGCCGGCGGTTCGAAAGCAGTGAGATCTGCACGTCCCCCGAGGGGGCGGCAGGGGCGTCATAATAGCAGGCATGCGAGTCCTTGGCATCGAATCTTCCTGTGATGAGACCGGCGTGGCGGTGTATGACACCGACCTGGCCGGCAGCGCGGCCCTGCGCGCCCATGCGGTCTACAGCCAGATCGCCCTGCACGCCGAATACGGTGGCGTGGTGCCCGAGCTGGCCAGCCGCGACCACGTCCGCAAGCTGCTGCCGCTGGTGCGCCAGACCCTGGCCGACGCCGGCCTGGGCGTGGGCGATATCGATGGTGTGGCCTACACCGCCGGGCCTGGTCTGGTCGGCGCGTTGCTGGTCGGCGCCGGCGTGGCCCGATCGCTGGCCTGGGCGCTGGAGGTACCGGCCGTCGGCGTACACCATATGGAAGGCCACCTGCTGGCTCCGCTGATGGAAGACGACCCGCCGGAAGCGCCGTTCGTGGCGCTGCTGGTGTCCGGTGGCCATACCCAGCTGGTGGCGGTGGACGCGATCGGCCAGTACCGCCTGCTGGGCGAAACCCTGGACGATGCGGCTGGCGAGGCCTTCGACAAGACCGCCAAGCTGATGGGCCTGCCGTACCCGGGCGGCCCGCAGCTGGCCAGGCTGGCCGAGCAGGGCACGCCGGGCGCGTACCGCTTCGCGCGGCCGATGACCGACCGCCCGGGGCTGGATTTCAGCTTCTCCGGCCTGAAAACCCAGGTCCTGATGGCCTGGCGCGACAGCGACCAGAGCGAGCAGACCCGCGCCAACATTGCCCGGGGCTTTGAGGACGCGGTGGTCGAGACCCTGTCGATCAAGTGCGAGCGCGCGCTGGAAGCGGCCGGGACCAACGTGATCGTGGTTGCCGGCGGTGTAGGTGCCAACAAGCGCCTGCGCGCCCGCCTGCAGCAGATGGCCGAGCGCCTCGGCGGCCGCGCCTGCTTCCCGCGGCCTGCACTGTGCACCGACAACGGCGCGATGATCGCCTTCGCTGGCGCACTGCGGCTGCAGGCTGGCCAGCACAGCCCGCCGAAGGTGGATGTGACCCCGCGCTGGGACATGGCGACCCTGCCGGCGGTCTGAGCCGGTAGCGCCGGGCCACGCCCGGCGGACGCTTTACGGACGCCCGGCCAACGGCGACGCCGCCCATACCGTCGTCGCCCGCTCATGGCGCTGCAGCCACCCCAGGGTGTGCGGGCAGCGCGCATGGATCAGCCGACCGATCGCGGCGAGGTCAGCGCCGATGTCGCGCTCCAGGATGGGTTCGTGGTGGGCGATGCGGTTGCGCAGGTGGCGGATGCGGCCAATATCCGCGTGGATGGCTTTCCGGATGACACTGGGGTGGGCGCAAGGCGCGTGGCGCAGGACTCCGCTGAGTGCCGGTATCCACAGCGTGGAATCGAAGCGACATGTGAATAGCTGCTGCCAGAACACCATAGGCAGGTTGGCGACGATTTCAGGTGTATCGCTTACGCGACTGGCAAGTTGTTCCAGTGCCGTGCGTGGAGAAGTACTGGACGAAGTTGGCAGCCTGCGTCTAAAGGCATCATTCCAGGGCCAACGTGGACCGTGCTGCCGAACAAGAACCATTGCCGCGGCGTTGCGGGTGACCACCTCGCACAGATGGACCGGCATCATCAGTGCACCGCACAGCCGCATGTTCCAGAGGTAGAGGGATTCGGCTGTGACGTCGGGGCCGCAGGTCGATGCGATTCTCTCGTAAGTGGACAGACGCTCCGCTGACAACGCGCGCCGCAGTGCATCGTATGAAGCCATCGTGATGTGCGGTGGTGAAGAATGGATCGATGTTGGCCAGTCAGGCGGGCAACAACCATAAGGGAACGTCGTTGTCCGTGCGGCCGATTCTCTGTGTTTCGCCTCGGACGAATACCTGAGCTTGCCTGTCGGAATTGGCCTTGACCGACGATCTGGTCCTTGCCTACTCTGCGTGCCTGCGCCACCGGGACTCGCGGCTGTTCAACAGCTCCCCCCGGGGACAAACGGTAGTACCAAAGGGCCCTGCTAGCGGGGCCCTTTGTCTTTTCCGGACCGCCCCACGCCGGCCGCCGACCGCCCGTTCCGGGCAGGCTCACCGCCGTGCCGTTACCATGGCTTCCTGTATTCGTGCCGGTAAGCGCAATGGACAAGGTTTTCATCGAAGGGCTGACGATCGACGCCCTGATCGGTATCTACGATTGGGAGCGACGGATCCGCCAGGACCTGGTGTTCGACCTGGAAATGGGCTTCGACAACCGTCGCCCTGCGGCCACCGACGACATCGCCCACACCCTGAACTACAAGGCGGTGAGCAAGCGCCTGGAGCAGTTCGTGCGCGAGTCGGAGTTCGGCCTGGTCGAGACGCTGGCCGAGCGCTGCGCGCAGATCGTGCTGGACGAATTCGACGTGAAGTGGCTGCGCCTGAAGCTGAGCAAGCCGGGCGCGGTGCGCGGCGCGCGCGCGGTGGGCGTGATCATCGAACGCTCGCGGGACTGATCCGGTAAATCCGGCCGCCGGCCGGCAACCCCAACAACAACGACAAAGCAAGGAGACAACGGATGGTGGATGCGGTGGTGGCGGTACAGTGGCTGGAACGGCTGCAGAACACACTGGAACCCTATCCCGGCGCCTACCTGGCGTTGATGATCTCGGCGCTGCTGATCGCCGCCGGCCTGGCCAATTGGGTGACCAAGCGCATCCTGCTGCGTGGCCTGCGGCGCCTGTTGCAGCGCCTGCCGGGTGCCGAGTCCGGCCGCGGCAGCCACTTGATGCGGGTGATTTCGCGCCTGTCCAACGTGGTGCCCAGCCAGGTGATCGCTTCGGGCATCACCCTCATCCCCGACCTGCCGCCCAGCCTGGTCAACGTCATCATCAAGCTGTGCATCGTGTGGGCCGTACTGACGGTGTCGATGGCGTTCTCGCATGCGCTGGACGCGGCCAACAGCCTGTACGAGCGCAAGCCCGATGCGCGCAACAAGCCGATCAAGGGCTACCTGCAGGTGGTCAAGATCGTGGTGTTCGTGGCCGCCGGCCTGTCCATCGTCGCCACCCTGCTTGGGGTGAAGCTGGGCCCGCTGGTGACCGGCCTTGGCGCCGCCACCGCGGTGCTGATGCTGATCTTCCAGGACACCATCCTGTCACTGGTGGCCAGCGTGCAGATCAGTGGCGATGGCCGTGTGCGCATCGGCGACTGGATCGAGATGCCCAGCCAGAACGCCGACGGTGACGTCATCGACATCGCCCTGCACACCATCACCGTGCAGAACTTCGACAAGACCATCACCACCATCCCGACCAAGAAGCTGGTGACCGAGTCGTTCAAGAACTGGCGCGGCATGCAGGAGGCCGGTGGCCGCCGGATCAAGCGCGCGCTGTACCTGGACCAGCACAGCGTCGGCTTCCTGGACGAGGGCGACCTGGCCTTCCTCGGCGAATTCGCGCTGCTGCGCGACTACCTGCGTGAGAAGGAACAGGAGCTGGGGCAGTGGAACGGGCGCCTGCGCGAGCAGGGCGTGGCCGAGGTCAACAGCCGCCGCGTGACCAACCTGGGCACCTTCCGCGCCTACGTGGAGCGCTACCTGCGCAGCCACCCGGGCATCCATACCGACATGACCCTGCTGGTGCGGCAGCTGCAGCCCACCACCGAAGGCCTGCCGCTGGAGCTGTACTGCTTCACCCGCAGCACCGCCTGGAGCGAGTACGAGGCCGTGCAGTCGGACATCTTCGACCACCTGCTGGCGATTCTGCCGGCGTTCGGCTTGCGGGTGTTCCAGGCCTCCAGCGATGCCATGTTGATGGCCGGGCAGCGCCAGATGGCCGGCTCGGAGTAAGCTGCGGTGCTCCCGGTGGGACCATACGGGCCCCGCTGTTGGCTGAAACTGAACGAAGAAACCTCTCGCCAAATGGCTCGGGATCGCTAGAATGCCGGGCTTGTAAACGTTTTCATCAAGGACTGCCGGTGGCCTCCGATCGCATCGAATCCCTCATTGCCCAGATGACCGTCGAGGAAAAGGTCGGCCAGCTGGGTGTCTTCGCGGACATGGTCCGCCCGTTCGCCCCGGACGTGAACCCGGAAGCCAACGTGCGCAATGCCGACCAGGTACTGCAGCAGGTGCGCGAGGGCAAGGTCGGCTCGCTGTTCAATGGCGTGGGCGCCGAGTTGGGCCGCCGCATCCAGCAGGTCGCCACCGAGGAGAGCCGCCTGGGCATCCCGGTGATCCTGGCCGCCGACGTCATCCACGGCATGCGTACCGTGTTCCCGATTCCGTTGGGCGAGGCCGCCAGCTTCGAGCCGGACCTGGCCGAGCGCACCGCGCGCGCCACCGCCATCGAAGCCACCGCTGCCGGCCTGCACTGGACCTATGCCCCGGCCGTGGACATCGCCCGCGACCAGCGCTGGGGCCGGGGTGCCGAAGGTGCCGGTGAGGACGTGGTGCTGGGTTGTGCGTTCGCCGCCGCCCGCGTGCGTGGCTTCCAGGGCAGCGACCTGCGCGCCGCCGATTCGCTGCTGGCCACGCCGAAGCACTTCGCCGCCTACGGCGCGGTGATGGCCGGCATGGAATACAACATGGTGGACATCTCGCCGCAGACCCTGCGCGATGTGCACCTGCCGCCGTTCAAGGCCGCCTTCGAGGCCGGCGCGATCACCGTGATGTCCTCGTTCAATGACATCAACGGCGTGCCGGCCAGTGCCAACGCTGAACTGCTGACCGACATCCTGCGCGGCGAATGGAAGTTCCCGGGCGTGGTGATCTCCGACTACACCGCCGACATGGAGCTGGTCGCCCACGGCTATGCAGCCGACGACCGCGATGCCACCGCCAAGGCATTCACCGCCGGCCTGGACCTGAGCATGCAGAGCGGCTTCTACGCCGAGCACCTGCCGGGCCTGGTCGAGAGCGGCGAAGTGCCGATGGCGGTGCTGGATGAAGGCGTGCGCCGCATCCTGTGGCTGAAGGAAACCATCGGCCTGTTCGACGACCCGTACCGTTCGCTGGACCCGGCGCGCGAAGCGGATACCTCGCATATCGCTGCGCATGATGAACTGTCGCGCGATGCCGCGCGCCGTTCGATCGTGCTGCTGAACAACCGCGACAACGTGCTGCCGCTGCAGAAGACCGGGCAGAAGATCGCGCTGATCGGCCCGTTCGTGCAGGACCGCGAGAACATCGAAGGCTGCTGGACGCTGTTCGGCGACAAACAGCGTTACGTCGACCTGGAAACCGGCGTGCGTGCCGCCATCGGCGACGAAGCGCTGCTGGAAATCGTGCCGGGCTGCGAACTGGAAGCGGCCATTCCGGGCGGTACCGAAGCGGCGGTGGCTGCCGCGCTGCGCGCCGATGTGGTGGTGCTGGCGCTGGGCGAACCGCAGCGTTACAGCGGTGAAGCGCAGTCGCGCGTGGAGATCACCCTGCCGCCGGCACAGCAGGCACTGGCCGAGGCCGTGGCGATGACCGGCAAGCCGCTGGTGGTGCTGCTGCGCAATGGCCGCGCGCTGGCGCTGCAGGGCGCGGTGCGCAATGCGCAGGCCGTGGCGGTGACCTGGTACCTGGGTACGCAGACCGGCCATGCCGTGGCCGATGTGCTGTTCGGTGACTACAGCCCGTCCGGCCGCCTGCCGGTCAGCTTCCCGCAGGTGTCCGGCCAGCAGCCGTACTTCTACAACCACCCGCGCACCGGCCGTCCGGAGCTGCCGACCATGTCGGAGTTCAAGGCCCGCTGGCGCGAGATTCCGAACGAGCCGCTGTACCCGTTCGGCCACGGCATCGGCTACACCACCTTCGCCTACGGCGTGCCGCAGCTGAGTGCTGTGCAGCTTGGCTGGGACGACACCCTGACCATCACCACCACGCTGACCAACAGCGGTGATGTGGCCGGGGAGGAAGTGGTGCAGTTGTACATCCACGACCGCGTGGCCAGCCGCGTACGTCCGGTGCGTGAGCTGAAGGACTTCCGCAAGGTGGCGCTGCAGCCGGGCGAGTCTGCCGACGTGGTGTTCACCCTGACCCGCGAGCAGTTGGCGTTCACCGGCCGCGATGGCGTGCTGCGTGCCGAGCCGGGCCAGTTCGACCTGTGGGTCTGCGCCTCGTCGGCCGCCGGCGAAGCCGTGCAGTTCGAACTGCTGAAGGCCTGATCAGAAAAAAGGGGACGGAGGGGATTAAGTCGTTTGTGCCACTAACGACTTAATCCCCTCCGTCCCCTTTTTGTTGCCGTCACTGTGGCGGCGCTACCATCGGGCTTCCTGTTTCGATGGAGTGCGCGTATGCGCCGGATGGCCTACCTGATTCCCGCTCTGCTGCTGGCGGCCTGTTCGCAGCCTGAGCCGCCGGCGCAGCCTGCGGCGGATGCGCCGCCACCGATGGAAGCGAACGCGGCAGCGACACCTGCCGCTGAACCGGCGGCGCCGGCTGCCGAACCTGCCGCCGCCGCACCGGCCGCGGAGGCGCCCGCCGAGGACGCGCGTGCGCGCATCGAATCGCTGCTCGGCGATGCCGCGCAGTTCGAGAAGGTCTTCAACGCGTTCAAGACCGCCGTGGTCGGCGGTGATCGTGCCGCGGTGGTCGAGCAAGTGCGCTTCCCGTTGAACATCAGCGACGGAAAGAAGATCACTGGCCCCGGTGAGTTCCAGCGGAACTACGAGAAGATCATTACCCCGGCGGTGGTCAAGGCAGTGTCCGGGCAGGACTTCGGCAAGGTCTTCGTCAACCAGCAGGGCGTGATGATTGGCGATGGACAGGTGTGGTTGAACGGAACGTGCCTGGACAAGGCCTGCACGCAGACCGAGGTGAAGGTCATCACCATCCAGTGAACGCAGACGGCCCCGCACGCGGGGCCGTTGCGGAGAAACGTGCCGGCCAGCGGCCGGCGGCACCTCATGCCTTCGGCGTGAGCTTCAGCAGGCGCGCCTTGCTGCCGTCTTCCAGCAGCCACAGGGCGCCATCCGGGCCCTGTTCCACTTCGCGGATGCGCTCGCCCATGTTGAAGCGTTCGGCTTCGCGCGCGCTGTCGCCATCAAGGGCCACGCGCACCAGCGAGGTGGACGACAGGCCGCCGATGAAGCCGCTGCCCTTCCACTGCGGGAACAGGCTGCCGCTGTAGATCATGAAGCCGGCCGGCGAGATCACCGGCGTCCAGGTCACCTTCGGGGCGGCGAATTCCGGGCGGGTGTCGTGGTCGGGAATCGGACGGCCGTCGTAGTGGTCACCGTTGGAAACGATCGGGTAGCCGTAGTTGGCGCCACGCACGATCAGGTTCAACTCGTCGCCACCGGCGGGTCCCATCTCATGCGCCCACAGCTTGCCGTTGGCGTCGAAGGCCATGCCCAGGATGTTGCGATGGCCCAGCGACCACACCTGTGCGGCAACCCCGCCCTGTGAGGCGAACGGGTTGTCGGCGGGCAGGCTGCCATCGTCGTTGAGGCGGATGATCTTGCCGAGGTTGCTGCCCATGTCCTGGGCCGGATCGAACTTCTGGCGCTCGCTGGAACTGATCCACAGCTTGCCGTCCGGGCCGAACGCGAGGCGATGCCCGTAGTGGCCCTCGCCGCTGACCTTGGGGCTCTGCCGCCAGATCACTTTCAGGTCCTTCAGCTGGCCACCCCCGTCGGCATCCAGTGCCAGCGTGGCCCGGGCCACCGCGGCACCGCGGGTGTCGAGCGTGCCTTCCTCGGCGTAGCTGACGTAAACAACATGATTCCGGGCGAAGTCCGGGTGCAGGATGATGTCGCCGAAGCCACCCTGGCCACCATAGGCGACCTTGGGAACGCCGGTGATTTCGTGCTTCTGCCCGTTGGCCGGGTCCAGGTGCTGCAGCGTGCCGCGCTTTTCGGTGACCAGCAGGCTGCCGTCGGGCAGGAAGGTCATCGCCCAGGGCTGGTCGAAGCGGCTGACTTCGGTGGCGGTGAACGGCCGCTGGTCGGTGGCGGTGGCTGCAGGCGCTGTGGCCTGGGCGGTACCCGAAGCCGGATCGGCGGCGTTGCAGGCGGAGGTGGCGAGGATCGGCACGAGGCCGAGGGCGAGCAGCAGGGGCGTACGGGTCATGGGTATCTCCAGGGCGGGGATGCGGATGGCCGGGCTGCCCCTTGTATACCACCGCAGCCGTTACCGTCGTGGCCCGAAGGTCCTGCGCCCCCCTGTGCGGCAGCGGCGGGATCGTCTAGGGTGGGCACGCCCGGGCAAAGCATGCCCGTCTGCCTGCCAAGGACCTGCAATGAATACTGCCATGCCTCACAAGCCCTCCACCGCCTTCATCGCCGCCTCGTGGGTGGCCCTGCTGCTGGGTGCGGCGGCGTACCTGATCGGCCTGTTCAATGCCACGATGGCGCTCAACGAGAAGGGCTACTACCTGACCCTGCTGCTGTTCGGCCTGTTCGCGGCGGTGTCGCTGCAGAAGAGCGTGCGCGACCGCGTCGAAGGCATTCCGGTCAGCGGCCTGTATTACGCGCTGTGCTGGTTCGCGTTGTTGTCGGCGCTGATGCTGCTGCTGGTCGGCCTGTGGAACGCCACGCTGGCACCCAGCGAGAAGGGCTTCTACGGCATGGCGTATGCGTTGTCGTTGTTCGGTGCGGTGGCTGTGCAGAAGAACACCCGCGACCTGATCGCCGCCGGTGGTGGCGAGAGCAAGCGCAGCGCGATCGTGCCGCCGCTGCCGGAACAGGAATGATTCGCTAGCGCCGAACCCATGCTCGGCTCAGCCGAGCATGGCTCGACCCTAAACGTGGGGCGAGAGCCGAGCGTAGGCTCGGCTCTACAGCAGCCTGGTGCTATCGCTTCAAGCGCGGATCCGCCAGCTGCGCTTCGTCCCAGCCACGGCGCACGGCGTTGCGTGCCTGCGCCCAGTCCAGGCGACTGCGGCCACGTTCGCTGGCCCAGCGCGATTCGAGTTCGCGCTCCACTTCCTCATAGGCGCGGATCATGTCCTGCGCGCGCGCGCCATGGCCGATCCGGTAGGCCGGCTCGTAGTCCTCGAAGAACAGTTGGTCGTCGTAGTACGGCTCGGCGGTGTAGCGCTCGCGCCAATAGTCGCTGACCGCGTCGCGCGGCGTGCTGTCGTCCGGTACGCGGCCGGGAATCTGGTACTCGGTCATGAAAAGGCTCCGTTGTGGACGAAACCTGATCGTGCCTGCGTGGCGGTTAACGGTCCGGTCCGACAGCGTGATCGCCAGATCAATCCGCCGGGCATGGCCCGGCGCCCCGTTCATCCGGCGTCCGCATCCTTGCGCGGCAGCGTGTAGATCACCGCGCCAATGACGAACGCGACCAGTGCAGCGGCGATGTTCTGCCAGCTGGCACTGGCGAACAGGGCCAGGCACAGCAGCAGCGCAAGTACCGGAATCAGCGGGCCACCGGGCAGCTTCAACGCGCCTGGGCGATCCGCGTAGCGCTTGGCCAGCACCAGGACGGCGGCAGCGGTGCCGATGTAGGCGAACAGGCGCGTGGTCATCGACAGCAGGGCGAGCTGCACGAACGAACCGGACAGCGCCAGTCCGAGCGCGATCAGGCCTTGGCACAGGATCGATGCGGCCGGCGTATGGAAGCGCGGATGCACCTGCGCCAGGATCTTCGGGCCGTAGCCATCGCGGGCCAGTGCGAACAGGAATCGCGGGCCCATCATCATCGTGTTGCTGTTGGTACCCAGGATGGAGATGGTCGCGCCGATGGTGAGGATCAGTGCCAGGGCCTCGCCGCCGAAACCGGCTGCGGCGTCGGCCAGCGGCGTGGCCGAGCTGGCCAGGCCGGCCAGCGTACCCTGCGCCACCACCTGCACCGCGCCATAGATGACGGTGACAGTGATGATCATGGTGATCAGCGCGAACGGAATATCGCGGCGTGGATTGCGGTACTCGCCGGCCGCGGCCGGGATGTTCTCGAAGCCGGCGTAGGCGTACAGCAGCAGCAGGGCGGCCTCGCCCATCCGTTGCAGGTCATGCGGGTCCGGGCGCTGGCCGGAGAAGGCCAGCTGTGGATCGATATAGAACGCGCCGATGGCCACGAACAGCAACAGCGGCAGCATCTTGCCGATCACCAGCACCACGCCGGTGCGCGCGGCCGAGCGCACGCCGATGATGTTGACGCCGGTCAGGAAGCCCAGCGACACCACGATCACCGCGATGCGACCCATGCCGGCGCCGGCCCACGGCCAGAAGCGCGCGACCGCATCGGCCAGCGCGTTGCTCAATGCGGCCGCCGAGCTGATGCGGGTCAGCCAGATCATCCAGCCGATCTCGAACCCTGCGAAGCGGCCGAAGGCCTCGCGTGCGTAGAGGTAGCTGCCACCGGGTTCATCGAAGTAGCTGGCGGCCTGCGCGTAGCACAGCACCAGCAGCGCGACGACGATGCCAGCGGCGACCACGCCCCACAGGCTGAAGGGGCCGAGCAGGGCAACGGTGGCGGCCGGCAGCAGGTAGATACCGCTACCGATCACATCGTTGATCGACAGGCCGACGATCTGCCAGCGGCTGACCGCGCGCTGCAGCTGTGGTTCGTCCTGCGCGCTCAACGGGCGTCTCCGCTCAGCGCGGGCAGCTGCCACTGCACCTGCAGACGCTGGTACTCGGTGCGCGGCAGCAGCACGAAGCGCGGCGTATCCTGCGGCCGCAGCCAGTCCAGCAGCGCCTGCATGCGCGCTTGTGGCATGGCGGTACAGCCGGCGGTGGCCTCGCCGGGCGTGCGCCACAGATGGGCGAAGATGCAGCTGCCCTTGCCGGGCTGGTTGTGCGGGTTGTGGGCGATGACGAAGCCCTCCCGGTAGCGCACGTCGCCCTTGTTGTGCAGATCCAGCCGCATCGGCTCGGTGGAGCCCTTGATCGCTGCACTGCCGACCTTCTTCTCATCGACGATGCGGTTGTAGAACGGCGAACCGGGCACGTCCATGCAGTAGCTGCTGTCCAGCATCGGCTGGTAAGGCATTGCGGTGCCGGGGCGTGTGACGGCATAGCCGAACGCACTGCCGAGCGCGAACACGCCCGCAGGGCTGCGGCCATCGCCTTCCTGCTTCTGCGGGCCATCGGCCTGTGCCGGATGCAGGCCCAGTCCCCAGGCGCTGCCGGTACGGCCGAGCGCCACCGGGAACGCCTGTCCGTGCGTGTGCCAGCCCTTGCCATCGCGCACATAGGCCTGCAGCTGCCCTTGGGTACTGTCCCAGCCATCGCTGGTGACCACGATCAGCTGGCGCGCGCCATCCAGCGGCGCCGCCTGAACGGACACCGTCGCAGCAAGCAGCAGCGCAGCGGTAGCGAGGCGAACCAGCGATTTCATCAACAGGTGCTCCGGTCAGGAATCCAGCAGGTGGTCGATCCGCTCCAGGTTCACCGCCAGCTGCTGCTGGCGGTCCGGATTGGTGTGGCAGAGCAGCACGAACAGGAAATCGAGCAGGGCGTGCATGGCGCTACGGTACAGCAGCTGCGCGACCTGCGGCGTGCGGTCGTGCGCGCAGACCGCCAGTGCCGCATCAGCATGCGCGCGCAGCGGGTTGGCAGTGTGGCGGGTAATGGAAATCACCTTGCCACCCATGTCCTGGAACTGCCGCGACAGCTGCGAAAGCTGCGGCAGGTTGCCGAATTCGGAGAACACCAGCAGCACATCGCCGGGGCGTGCGGCCGACAGGTTGGCCAGCATCAGGATCGGGTCGGTATGCGGCACGACCAGCAGGCCGAGCAGCGACAGCCGCATGGCGAACTCGCGGGCGAACAGGCCGTCGTCACCCAGGCCATGGACGAACAGCTTGGGTGCGCCGTCGAGCAGCTGCACGATGCGCTCGATCTCCTCGCGTGGATTGGCCTGGCGAGTTTCCTCCTCGGCCTGCGCCTTGCTGCGGCGCAGGGCCTCGCCCAGGCGCAGGTAGTCATCGCCGCTGTCGGGTTCGCTGGGCACCTGTTGTGGATCGGCACCGGCGCGGGCCACGTCCTGGCCGATCGAGTACTTCAGGTCCGGGTAGCCCTTGAAGCCGAGCTTCTGGCTGAACTTCACCACGCTGGACTGGCTGATGCCCAGCGCACTGGCCAGCTGCTGCGATGAGTAGTCGCGCAGCAGGTGGGCGTTGTCGAGGATGAAGTCGGCGATGCGGCGCTCGATGGCAGACATCTGCCCGCGCTCGGTGCGGATCTTCAGCAGGGGCGGCATGCGGGGCGTCCGGGCATGTGTAGGCGCGTTGCGGTTGGCAGCGTAGAGCAGATTATGTGGTGGGTCGGGCGGGTGGGGTTTGCGGGGGACGCCGTGAATCCGTCCATGGAGGCTTGGCCGCGCTTGCTCGTTTGCGCTGTCCTGCGCAAACGGCAAGACCGGGGTTGGGCGTCCTGCCCAACCCGCCCGAGGCATGCCTCGGGCCCATGGCGCGGACACCCCCGCAAGCCCCACCCGCCCGACCCCGGACAGATCGCGCGCGTGCCAGCTGCGAAGGGGTTACGAGGTAGGGCAGAAGCGGGAGCATCCACGCATGCCGTGGATCCACGGGGTGCAGTTGTTGCCTTTGACGTTGAGTCCGCCTTCAAGCGAGCCGAGTACCGCAGGTCCGGCGAGGGCGAAGAGGCGCGGGTGTCTGAGCGCAGCGAGTTCCGCGCCGTCCCTCGGTGGACCGAGGAGCGCAGGGCACCGACGTGCGCAGCACGTCGGCTCGCGGGCGGCGGAGCGTTTCTTTTGGTTACTTTTCTTTCCGCAGAAAGAAAAGTAACGCCCGACCAAAAGTCAGTTGTATGCCAGGCCAACCGCAAGGCAGAAATCACCCCAGCATCTCCAGCCCACGCACTTCGGTGATACCCAGCCCCGGCACGTCGCTGATGCTGATCTCCGATTCGTTGAAATGCACGCCGCCGCTGACCGGATCGAACTGGCCCAGCGAGGGACCGTCGAGGTCGACCTTGGTGATCACATCGCTCTTGGCCACGGCCAGGTGCACGGCCGCGGCCACGCTGATGCTAGATTCGATCATGCAGCCGATCATGCACGGCACGCCGTAGATGCCGGCGATGTCGGCGATGCGGATCGCGTTGGACAGCCCGCCGGTCTTCATCAGCTTGATGTTGATGATGTCGGCCGCGCGCTGCTGGATCAGGTCCATCACCTGGCTCGGGCTGAACACGCTCTCGTCGGCCATCACCGGCGTGTTGACGCGGTCGGTGACGTACTTCAGGCCGCTGATGTCGGCGGCCTTCACCGGCTGCTCCAGCAGCTCCAGTACCACGCCGGCTTCCTCCAGCGTGCGCATCGCATGCACCGCCTGCTTGGCGGTCCAGCCCTGGTTGGCGTCCAGGCGCAGCAGGGCGCGGCCCTCCACGGCGGCGTGGATCGCCTTGACCCGTTCGATGTCCAGTCCGATGTCCTTGCCGACCTTGATCTTCAACGACTCGAAGCCGCGTTCGATCGCCGACAACGAATCGGCCACCATCTTGTCGATGTAGTCCACGCTGATGGTGATGTCAGTGGTGATCACCGGGTCGCCGCCACCGAGCATCTGGTACAGCGGGGCACCGTGCAGCTGCGCCCACAGGTCGTACAGCGCAATCTCCACCGCGGCCTTGGCGCTGGTGTTGCGCTCCATCGCGGTCTGCACCAGCGTGCACAGGTGGTTGAGGTTGACCACGTCCTGGCCGATCAGGCGCGGGGCGATGAAGTGGCGGATCGCTTCGATGATCGAGCCGTGCGTATCGCCGGTGATCACTGCGGTGGCCGGGGCTTCACCATAGCCGGTGTTGCCGCTGTCGGTGCGGATCAGCACCACCACGTCTTCCACGGTCTCCACCGTGCGCAGCGCGGTCTTGAACGGTGTCTTCAACGGCACGCGCAGCATGCCCAGTTCGATGGCGGTGATCTTCATTCAGGAGTCTTGGCCCGCAGGCGCTGGATGTTGGTGATGCGGTCGATGTAGCGGACGGTGTCGCTGGCCATCATCGGCTCCAGCGGCGTGACCGAAACACCATTGAGATGGGCCTGCACGCGTTTGCCGTCGGTACCGAACCAGCTGCCGCCCGCCGTATCGTGGATGACCCAGGTGCGGCCGTCGACGTGGCCGATGGCCATCATCACATGACCGGGAATGTAGACCAGGTCGCCCACCTGCAGGCTGGCGACGGCACGGTCGCGCACCGCCTTGCCGTCCTTGCCGGTGAACGGCAGGCGGTCCAGCGCCGGACTGACCGCCTGCGCGCTGGTATTGCGCGGCAGCAGCACGCCAAAGCTGCGGTAGATCTCGGAGACGAAACCGCTGCAGTCGCGGGTGTCGTAGTCGTGGCCCCAGCCGTAGCGTTCGCCGAGGAACTTGAAGCCCTGCTGCAGCAACAGGCGCGGGGTCAGCGGCAGGTAATCGGCGGCGGTGTCCTGCGAGCGCGGCAGCAGCGCCGGCACCAGCTTCAATCGGCCATCGGCCTCGCGTACCGGCAACTGCACCACCCACGAGGCGTGGGCCTGCTGGCCGTTCACCGGCTCTGACGCGGGCCAGTCGGCCAGCACCGGCAGGCGCACGCCCATGTCCAGCTGCAGGCGCGAGACGCGCGGCTCCTCCGGGGTATGGGCGGTCTGCGCGGTGGCGCCGGTGACGATCCGGTACGGTCCCTTCGCGCCGTAGCCGAGCACCGTGGCCTTGTCGCCGCTGGCGATGGCGTCGGCTTCGATCCACGCGCTGTAGCGCTCGCTGTGCACGAACAGCCAACGGCCATCGGTACTGCGATGGACCACGGCCACCTTGTCGCCGGGGAACAGTGCCGATTCCTGGAAGCGGTCGATGTCGGTGTCACCGACGCTGCTGAAGACGCGCTCGCGGGTGGGGAAGGTGCGCAGCGCGGCACGCTTCACCACCATCCCGTAGGCCGGTGCCACCTGGACGGGAATCGCATCGAGACCGAGGTTGGCTTCGATCGCGCTGCGCAGCGCGGGTGCGATCGCCTGGCCCTTGTCGTTGTAGAGGGCGCGGGTGGGCCAGCGCGACAGCGCGGTGATGCTGGCACGCACCGTCGCCGCATCAAGCTGGGCGGGCAGTGCGGCGATGTCCTGGATGTGGCTGTCCTGCGCCCGCATCCGCGCGTTCTGCGCTGCGATCTGCGCGCGATCCAGAATCGGCGCATCGGCGTCGTCCAGGCGCGCGGCCCAATACTGCGGGGTCAGATAGGCCTCGTGCAGGCCGATCACATAGGGCAGCGGCGCACCCGGGTCGGGCGGTGGGGCCGCCTGTGCAAAGGCCGGGGCGGCCAGCAGGCACAGGGCCAGGGTCAAGCGGCGCGGCCAATGCCGGTGCCGTTCGCGGAAAGCCAGGCTCATGCGGTGCACACCCTCCTCGAATGCCTGTTGGAATATTTATTCCTTTTGGCCGCGAAAGCAAGAATAAATTATTGACCAGCGTCCCGGCCCGTGTTACACAGCCGTTACCACCCGCGCTGGGGAAGTGTCGCTGTGGATCCTGCCGTTCGCAAACCGCGTCTGACTGCCGCCGCCGGCCTGAGTGCCGCGCTGCTGCTGTGGGTGTCGACCGCGCACGCAGCAGGCGAGCGCAGCAGCCAGCAGCGCGCGCGAGGAGTGCAGGTGATCGACCTGGTCGACAGCGGCCGTTTCCACGACGCCGATGCGCTGCTGGCCACTACACCCGCCGCCACAGACGAGCCGTTCCAGCGCGAGCGCATGCGCCGCGTCCGCCTGGATTTCGCCCTCGACGAAAACGCCGCCAAAGACGCCGTACGGCGCGGCATTCCCGATCTGACCGACGAGGAATTTGCGCGCTGGGACCAACTCGGCCTGATCGAGCATTTCGATATCGATGGCGAGCGTTGGTACTTCAAGCGCGCACCCTCCAACCTGTTCCTGCTCAGCGACGAAGCACGCGCTCGCCGCCGCACGGATGCACCGGTGCCGCCTCCGGGCCCCAACGAAGTGCTCAACGCCCACCATGCAGGCGTGGTTGCCGCGGCCGAACAGAGTGGCCAGGCGTCGGTATTGCCGCAGCGCTATGAATTCACCCAGTCGCTTACGGTGAAAGCCGATGTGGTGCCCGCCGGTGAAACGATCCGCGCGTGGATTCCGTACCCCCGCGAGATCCCCGGCCAGCAGGAGCAGGTGCAGTGGCTGGGCAGCACCCCGGGCAAGGCGCGGGTGGCTCCGGCACATACCCAGCAGCGCACCGCCTACCTCGAAGCCAAAGCGGTTGCCGGGCGGCCAACCCGCTTCGAGATCCGCTACGCGGTCACGATCTTCGCCCGGCATACCGCGATCAACCCGGCCGTAGTGCAACCGACCCCGGCCGACCCGGCCCTGAAGCCCTACCTGGCCGAGCAGCTGCCGCATGTGCGCTTCACTCCCGCGCTGAAGCTGTTCTCCGACCAGGTGCTGCAGGGTGAAACGCGCCCGTATGAAGTGGTGCGCAGGCTGTTTGCTGCGGTCGACCGCATTCCCTGGGCCGGTGCGCGCGAGTACTCCACGATCAGCAACATCAGCGATTACGCGCTGCGGGCCGGCCATGCCGACTGCGGGCAGCAGACCCTGCTGCTGATCGCGCTGCTGCGCCTGAACGGTATTCCTGCACGCTGGCAGTCGGGCATGGTGTTCTCCGGCGACGGCAGCGGCTACAACAACCTGCATGATTGGGGGCAGGTCTACCTGGCGCCGTATGGCTGGCTGCCGATGGACGTGACCACCGGCGCACTGGCCAGTGATGTGCCGGCCCTCCGTGACTTCTATCTGGGTGGCCTCGATGGCTACCGCATCGCCTTCAACGACGATTTCGGCCAGCCCTTCGTGCCGGCCAAGCAGCACTTCCGCTCGGAAACGGTCGACTCGCAGCGCGGCGAGGCCGAGTGGGCAGGCGGCAACCTGTACTTCGACCAATGGAGCTACGACTTCCAGTGGCGGGTACTGCCAGCCAGGCAACGCTAGCGCGACACATCGCATTCCACACCATTCAATTCTTGCAGGAGAGAGCAGGGGATGAAGGCTTACAGCATCAAGCGGGCGGCGTTGTGCGTCGCCCTTGGGGCGTGTCTGGGCGTAGTGCTGCCCGGCATCGCGATGGCACAGAACGTGAGCGGCGCAGTTGCCGGCCGTGCAACCGCTGGTGACCAGGTGACCGTGGTCAGCAACAGTACGGGTCTGACTCGTACCGTTACCGTCGGCGCCGACGGCAGCTACCGCCTCGGCCAGCTGCCGGTAGGTGACTACCGGCTGCAGCTCAGCCGCGATGGCCAGAAGCTGGGCGATCAGGTTGCTGTCAGTGTGGCGGTAGGTGGTACCACCACGGTCAACCTGGCCAGTGGCGGCGGCGTCACCAATCTTGATGCCCTGCAGGTGGTCGGCACCCGAGTGGTCAACCGCGTGGACGTCTACTCCACCGAGACATCGTTCAACATCAACCGTCAGGAAATCTCGCGGTTGCCGGTGGCGCAGGACCTGTCTGCGGTCGCGCTGATGGCGCCGGGCGTGGTCGGCGGCAACTCGTCATTCGGCGGCCTGTCGTTCGCCGGTTCATCGGTGGCCGAGAATGCGGTCTTCATCAACGGCCTGAATGTCACCGACATGTACACCCGTCGCGGCTTCAGCACCGCGCCGTTCGCTTTCTTCAAGGAATTCCAGGTCAAGACGGGTGGCTACTCGGTCGAGTTCGGCCGCTCCACCGGTGGCGTGATCAATGCCGTGACCCGTTCGGGCAGCAACGAATTCGAGGGCGGCGTCGAAGTCACCGCCGAGCCCAGTGCGTGGCGCGCCAGTGGCGGCGACCACTTCCATCGTGATGGAACCCCGCATTCTTATGGCAGCCGCGACAACAACTCGTTCCTGAAGACGAACGTCTGGGGCTCGGGGCCGATCGTCAAGGACAAGCTGTTCCTGTTCGCGATGTACGAAGACCGCAACGACAAGGGACACAACACCTCGTCCGACGGCAGCACTTGGTTCAAGAATGATTCCGGCAACGGCTTCTGGGGCACCAAGCTGGACTGGAACATCAACGACAACCACAGCCTGGCGCTGCTGGCGTTCTCCGACGAGGGAGACGTCACCAATGCCTCCTATGGCTACAACTGGAACGCAGACGAGCTCGGTGCATGGGGCGGTGATTCGGTCACCGAGACGGGGGGACGCAACTGGTCGGCAACGTATACCGGCCACTTCGGGCAGAACTTCACCGCGCGCGCCATGGTCGGCCAGAACAACCAGCGTGCCTTCACCAATTCATCGCTGGATCAGGCCTGCAGCCCGGTGTTCACCGACAGTACCTACGGCCCGCGCCTGGGCAAGCTGCAGGGCCTGCGCGCAGGCTGCCACCCTACGGGCACGGCAGTGGCCGAGCGTGACGATACTCGTGACGTGGCACGACTGGACTTCGAATGGCAGCTGGGTGACCACCTGCTGCGCTTCGGTGTCGACCGTGAGCTGATGACCACAAAGCAGTCCACCCGCTACCCCGGCCCGACCGAACTGAGCTACACCGCCTACGTGGCGCGACCCGGCGATGAAGTCTGGGATGGTGCCAATGCCTACGTACCGGCTGGCGTTACCGAAATGCTGCGTGCGCGAAACCGCAAATCGGGCGGCACGTTCGAGACTGAAGCCAATGCCTTCTACGTGGAGGACATCTGGAACATCACGCCGAACCTGATGCTCAACCTCGGCGTGCGCTGGGACCGTTTCGAAAACCGCACCGCCGCCGGCAAGGCGTTCATCAAGATGGATGACCTGATCGCACCCCGCGTCGGCTTCTCGTGGGACATGCGTGGTGATGGCAGCACCAAGCTGTTCGGCAACGCCGGCCGGTACTACCTTCCGGTTACCAACAACATCAACGTGAACTTCGCCGGTGGCCTCACTGACGAATACAGCTACTACGTGCTCAACGGCTGGGAGCGGAAAACCTCGCCGACAGGCTCACCGTACATGGCACCGATCGTCGGCCAGCAGATCGGCCCGACCGACACCCGCATGAACACCGGCGGTGCCGACCTGCGCCAGAGTGTGGATCGCGACCTCAAGGCGGTCTACCAGGACGAGTACATCCTGGGCTTCCAGAACATGATCAACCAGGCATGGTCGTGGGGCGTCAACGCCACCTATCGACGGATGACCCGTGCGCTGGACGACATCCGTATCAATTACACCCCGTGCGGCCCGACCCCGAGCACGCTGTGGCCGATCGCCAACCCGGGCGAGAGCCTGACGATCTGGGGTGATAAGAGCATCGGCTGCGCCAACGAGGGCTGGATCACCATCGATACCGCCAACAGCGGTTATCGCAAGGGTGGCAGCGGTGAGGTGATCGGTTACTCCAAGCCCAAGCGCACCTACAAGGCACTGGAGTTCCAGATCGACCGTGCATGGGACGAGAAGTGGATGTTCAACGCGTCCTACCTGTGGTCGAAAAGCGAGGGCAATTTCGAAGGCCCTGTGAATTCCGATACCAACTACGGCGACACGGGCATGGTTCAGTTCTGGGACCATCCGGCCACCAACGAGCGCTATGGCGTGCTGTTCAACGACTTCCGCCACCAGTTCAAGCTGCGTGCCGCTTACGCGCTGAACAAGCAATGGTCGTTCGGAACCACGCTGCAGGTGCAGTCCGGTGGTCCCATCACGGCCTACGGCGTGATGTGGCCAAACGATTCCATCGCCGGTGGTAGTACCTCCAGCGAAGGTAGCGGTGGTGGCACCGGCTGGCTGTGCGTGGCCAACTGTTCCGGTCCGTACAACCAGCGGCAGTTCGAGTACAGCCCACGCGGTGCGTTCGGTCGCCTGCCGTGGACCTGGACCATGGGCGCCAATGTGACCTGGCGTTTGCCGGTGGAGGGCATCGACCTCAGTGCACGGCTGTCGGTGTACAACCTGTTCAACAACCAGAAGACCATCAACGTGCACCAGCGCTATGAAGCGCAGCCCGGCCAGTACCGCGAGGCGACGTTCGCCACCGGGACGCGCTGGCAGGCCCCGCGCTACACCCAGCTGGTGGTGACCTGGAACTTCTGAGGCCACGATCCGCGCCGTCCACCGTGACGGCGCGGGCAATGGAGGGGCTGCGCGCATGTACCACCTGCTGATCGTCGCGGCGGCACTGGCCGCACCGTCCGCTTCGGCGACCGACATCGCCTCCCTCGATGCCGACGTCGCCGCCGTGGTCCAGCACGAGCACCTGCCCGGGCTGGCCATGGCGGTGGTCGAGCAGGGGCGTGTGGTGTACCAGCATGCCGAGGGCGCGCGCGGCGACGGCGGCCGCATCGACCAGGACACGCTGTTCAAGATCGCCTCCAACAGCAAGGCGATGACCGCCGCGCTGCTGGCGCGGCTGGTGCAGCAGGGCAAGCTGCGCTGGGAGGATCCGGTGCGGCGGCATCTACCGGGCTTCCGCATGCACGATGCGTGGGTGGGCGAGCAGATGCAGGTGCGCGACCTGCTGATCCACAACAGCGGCCTGGGCCTGGGCGCCGGTGACCTGATGCTGTGGCCGGAGCCGAACGCGTTCACCCGTGCCGACATCATCGCGGGGCTGGCGCACCTGAAGCCGGTCAGCAGTTTCCGCAGCCGCTACGCCTACGACAACCTGATGTACGTGGTGGCCGGCGAACTGGCCGCTGCGACGGGTGGCAAACCGTATGACCAGTTGATGCGCGAGCAGGTGTTCGAGCCGCTGGGCATGACCCGCTGCCAAGTGGGGACGTGGTCGGTGAAGCGGGTCGGCAACGTGGCGCAGCCACATGCCTGGCGTGGCGACCACAATACGGTGGTGAACGCCGATGGTGCGATCAGCCCGGACCTGCCGTCGATGGCCGCCGGCGGCATCCGTTGTTCGCTGCGCGACATGACGCGCTGGATGCAGGTGCTGCTCGATCCCGGCCTGGCACCTGGCTGGTTGGATGCTGAGCAGCGCCGTACGCTGTGGACCCTGCACATGCCGATGCCGCTGGGTGAACGCCAGCGGCGTTGGGACAACGCGCATTTCTACGGCTACGGCTATGGCTGGCGCGTGTCGGACATGGATGGGCAGTGGAAGGTGGCGCACACCGGCACACTGTCGGGCATGTACTCGTCGCTGGCGCTGCTGCCTGAGCGCAAGGTGGGTGTGGTAATGCTGATCAACGGTGAAGGCGAGGATGCGCGCATCGCATTGATGCAGACCGCACTGAAGCGCTTCACCGCCCCCGATGAGGCGCGTCCGGCGCTGGCGTACCTGGCCGAACTGAAGGCTGACCAGGCCATGCGAGCGGCAGGCGGCCATCAGCGGCCGGCGACGTCGGAGGCACGGCCGACATCGGACGCCGATCTGCCGCGCTGGCAGGGCCGCTACACCGATCCGTGGCTGGGGCCGTCCTCGCTGTGCCCGGGCAAGGACGGCCTGCGCTTCAGCGTGGACAAGTCGCCCCGGCTGGAAGGGGCTGTGCTGCAGCTGCAGGGGCGCTGGCTGCTGCGCTGGGATACGCTGGGCGAAGACGCGCAGGCGTGGCTGCAGCCGGGTGAAGGCCTGGCACCGACACTGGACCTGCGCGCCATCGATCCGGACATCGACTTCAGCTATGACTTCCAGGACCTGCATTTCACTCGTACTGGCGATTGCCCTGGCAGCGACCACCAGCGCCGCTGAGCCACCGCGCGTTTCACCGGCCACCAACGCGGCCAGCGCCGGGCTGGTGGAGATCCGTACGTTGTCGCCGCGCATCGACCTGGACATCCGCTATGCGGGCGCCAACAACTTCACCGGCGCGCGCGTGCCCGGCTACGAGGCGCCTTCGTGCTACCTGCTGGCGCCGGTGGCGAAGGCGCTGGCCGAGGTGGAACAGGACCTGCGCGCCGATGGCTTCGGCCTGCGCCTCTACGACTGCTACCGGCCGGTGCGTTCGGTGCAGGCCTTCGTGGCCTGGGTGAACGATCCGCGCGAGCTCTCGCGCAAGGCACAGCAGTATCCGGACCTGGACAAGCCGCGCCTGCTGGCCGATGGCTACATCGCCGAACGCTCCGGCCACAGCCGCGGTGCCACGGTGGATCTGGGCCTGCTGGATTGCCGAAGCGGTGCATGTGCGCCGTTGGACATGGGCACTGACTTCGACTTCTTCGGGCCACGTGCGCATACGCAGACGAGCGGGCTGAGTAAGACGCAGCAGGCGAACCGGCGGCAACTGGTGCAGGCAATGGCACGGCGTGGTTTCGTGAACTATCCGCAGGAGTGGTGGCACTACACGTTCCAGCCGGAACCGGATCCCGGCTCCGCGTACGACGTCCCAGTGCTTTAGCGTTTGTTGGCAGGGGGCGCCCTCGACAATTTCCCGCTGCTCTTGGTAGCTGTCGACCTTGGTCGACACGGTAGATCCACGCCATGCGTGGATGCTCTCCGTTCAACCCCGGAGATATTCGATCTCGATGGAGATTCATCCACGCATGGCGTGGATCTACCGGGGCCAGCGGATTGGGTCCGAAGCAGATCCCTTACACTGGCCGCCATCCCACCGTTGCCCATCCGATGAACCTTCCTCTGCACTTCGGCCTGCTCGGTACCCTGGAAGCCGGCGCCATCGCCATGCTGGTTGGGCTGCTGGTGTACTTCCTGTGGTCGCAGCTGTGCCGCCTGCTGCGGTGGTCGATGGGGCACGCGATCGGCTGGTCCTGCGTCATCGCCGTGATCATCGCCGCCGGCATCGATGCGTGGAAGCTTTTCTACATGGGCATCGTGCGGCTGGAATCGCCGCTGTACGCGCGCATCTTCCTGGCCACCATCCACGATCCGAACGAACTTGGCAGCCGTGTGGTGCTGGAAATCGCCGGTGCGCTCGCCGGTGTTGCTCTTGCATGGGTGTTGTTCAGTTCGCGGTCATCGGAAAAAACCGTCGACTGACGCAGGTTTTTCGTTGCCTGCCGGTTAAATGCAGAGGCGCTGAATGCGCATCTTATGAGCCACTCACTTCACCCTAACCACCGCGCTAAAGCATGCGTGGAGGCGAGTGGTTAATCGCATGTGTGCGGGCCGGTCGCGGCGCAAAATCGATTCAGAAACGCGGTGGCAGGGTAGGTGCCGTGCGGATTCAACACGCCGCGCAACACCACCCAATCGGTAGGAGACACCCCTGATGACTATTCGCAACCGCAAGCCCCTGATCGCCCTGATCGTCGCCGCTGGCAGCGTGCTGGCCATCCCGGCGATGGCCCAGTCGGCCAAGCAGCAGGCCGCGCACGCGCAGAACGAGGCCGCTCAGGCCCAGCAGGCGGCTGCACAGGCCGGCCAGGCCGCCGACCAGGCGACCAATGCGGCCGCAGCGGCATCGGCACAGGCCAATGGCGGTGGCCAGACCTGGGCCAGCATCGATACCGATGGCAACGGCACCATCAGCAAGACCGAGGCGCAGGTGAACGCCGGCCTTGCCCAGGTCTTCGACCAGGCCGATACCAACAAGGACGGCGAGCTGAGCGCCGATGAGTACAAGGCCTACGTGGCCGCCCAGCAGGCCGGCGCCGGTGGCGCAGCGCAGGGTGCACAGGGCAGGTAAGTCCTGCGTCGGGGCGTATGGGAACCCGGGCGGCTTCGGCCGCCCGGGTTTTTTTCGTCACCATGGCCCCTGTATCCTTGCGCGATGAACACCCCCACGCCTGCGCCGTCGCGCGCCATCGGCCTGGTCGGTTTTGACGGTGACGATACGCTGTGGAAGAGCGAGGACTACTACCGCAAGGCCGAGCAGGATTACCTTGACCTGCTGTCGCGCTATGTCGACGTGCATGACACCCAGACCGCCCGCCACCTGCTGGAAGTGCAGCAGCGCCACCTGGGCACCTTCGGCTACGGCGTCAAGAGCATGACCCTGTCGATGATCGAAGCGGCCATCGACATCACCGGCCAGCGCATCGAGGCCAAGGACATCCAGCGCATCCTGGAGATCGGCCACGACACCCTGCGCCACCCGGTCGAGCTGATCGATGGTGTACGCGAAGCGGTGGCGGCCATCGCCGAGCACTACCCGGTGGTGCTGATCACCAAGGGCGACCTGTTCCACCAGGAAGCGAAGATCAAGGTCGCCAACCTGGGCGAGCTGTTCCCGCGCATCGAGATCGTTTCCGAGAAGGACCCGGAGACCTACGCCCGCGTGCTGGCTGAATTCGACCTGCCGATGCAGCGCTTCGTGATGGTCGGCAACTCGCTGCGCTCGGACATCGAGCCGGTGGTGACCCTGGGTGGCTGGGGCGTGCATACCCCGTACGCAGTGACCTGGGCGCACGAGACCCAGCATGGCGTGGCCGACGACGAGCCGCGCATGGTCACCGCCGATACCGCCCACGACTGGCCGGCCGCACTGGCGGCGATCGAGGCAAAGGCCGCTGCGGCCTGACAGGGCCCGTCGGCTGCGGCAGAATCGGGGCATGAACCACCGACTGCGCGCGCTGATGTTGTTCCTGTTGCTGGCGCCGGCCACCGTGCTGGCCCAGCAGACCGCCGAGCGCTCAAGCGCCTACGACGTGGACACCGGCGACAGCTGGGTCGATGCCCAGCTGCAGGACATCAACCATTACGCCGAACGCTACCCCGACGCCTTCCTCGACGAAGTGTCGCGCTATGCCGACGTGCCGCGCGGCTACATCAGCGCGCTGTTCACCACCCACGGCTGGCAGGCCGGAGACATCTATTTCGCCTGCTTCTGGGCCAAGGCCAGTGGCCAGACCTGCCGCGACAGCGTGCGTGCCTTCAGCCAGGACCCGGAGGGCGGCTGGGAGGCGGTGGTCAAGCGCATGCCCACCAAGCCGGACAATCTGCACTACCGGGCTGTGCGCCATGCCATCGTGGCCAGCTACCAGCACTGGGACCGGCCGATCACTCTGGATGCCGCGCTGAAGCGCCAGTTGAAGCGGTAGGGTCGGCCGCTGGCCGGCAATTGCAGCCTTTCCAGGCATCCGGGGTTGCCGGCCAGCGGCCGGCACTACCCGGTCATGTTGCTCTGCGTATCGCCGCCGCCGGGCGCTCCGGCGACAATACGGGTCCGAGCTGTTCCCCGTTCCCGTAATCGAGTGACTGATGAGCGCCTCTTTCGTTTCGCCTGATGTGATCCGCCGCCTGTTCGCGCAGGCCATGTCCCGCATGTACCGCACCGAAGTGCCGCTGTACGGCACGCTGGTGGAACTGGTGGAGCGGATCAACGCGCAGGTGCTTGCCCAGGACCCGGCGCTGGCCGCGCAGCTGCAGCGCAACGACGAGCGTGCGCGGCTGGATGAAGAGCGTCATGGCGCGATCCGCGTCGGTACCGTGCAGGAACTGGCGACGCTGCGCCGCCTGTTCGCGGTGATGGGCATGTACCCGGTCGGCTACTACGACCTGTCGGTGGCCGGCGTGCCGGTGCACTCCACCGCGTTCCGCCCGCTGACCGGCGCGGCGCTGGCGCAGAATCCGTTCCGCGTGTTCACCTCGCTGCTGCGCCTGGAGCTGATCGAAGACGAAGCCCTGCGTGCCGAGTCGGCGAAGATCCTGGCGCGCCGTCGCATCTTCACCGACGGCGCGCTGGCGCTGATCGACCAGGCCGAGCGCGACGGTGGCCTGTCGCAGGCCGATGCCGAGCGCTTCGTCCAGCAGGCGCTGGAAACCTTCCGCTGGCACGGCGATGCCACGGTCGATCTGCCGACCTACCACGCACTGCACAACGCGCACCGCCTGGTGGCTGACGTGGTCAGTTTCCGCGGCCCACACATCAACCACCTGACCCCGCGCACGCTGGACATCGACGCTGCACAGGCGGCAATGATCGAGCATGGCATGGCGGCCAAGGCCGTGATCGAAGGCCCGCCGCGCCGTGCCTGCCCGATCCTGCTGCGCCAGACCAGCTTCAAGGCGCTGGAAGAAGCCGTGCATTTCCCGGATGCCGAAGGTGGCGATGCCGGCACCCATACCGCGCGCTTCGGCGAGATCGAACAACGCGGCCTGGCGCTGACCCCGAAGGGCCGCGCGCTGTACGACCAGCTGTTGTCGCAGGCCCGCGACGCCGGTGGTGAAGGCAGCACCGGCGGCGACTACGGCCAGCGCCTGCAGGCGGTGTTCGCCAGCTTCCCGGATGACCATGACACCCTGCGCCAGGAAGGCCTGGGGTATTACCGCTACCAGCTGACCGACGCTGGCCGCGCCGCGCCGGAGCGCGTGGCCGATCTGCCCGCTGAAGTGCTGGTGGCCGCCGGCCTGGCCACGGCTGACCCGATCGTCTACGAGGATTTCCTGCCGGTCAGTGCCGCGGGCATCTTCCAGTCGAACCTGGGCGGCGAAGAACAGCGCGCCTATGCCGCGCATGCCAACCGCGAAGCCTTCGAGCAGGCCTTGGGCGTGGCGGTGAACGACGAGTTCGAGATCTACGAGCGGCTGCAGGCCGAATCGCTGGCGGCGCTGCGCGGGTAAACCGCTTGCCGTGGAGCCGAGCGTGGGCTCGGCTCTACAGGGATTCTGCGGAGCGGCCCCTTTGTAGAGCCGGCCGCTGGCCGGCTGTTGGGGAAGCCGGCCAGCGGCCGGCTCTACCCGAGGTCCGTAGCGGGCCTCAGCCCTTCATCGTTCCGGTATCCAGCCAGCGCTGGTGCCACGACAACGCTTCCGGCAGCAGGTGCGGGGTGTGCTTGCCGTAGCTCTCACGGCTGGCACGGTCGAAGTAATCCTGCAGCTGCGGGCGGAAGTCCGGGTGCGCGCAGTTGTCGATCAGCACCTGCGCGCGCTTGCGCGGGGTCAGGCCGCGCAGATCGGCCAGGCCCTGTTCGGTGACGATCACCGACACATCGTGCTCGGTGTGGTCGACATGGCTGGCCATCGGCACGATCGCCGAGATGGTGCCGTTCTTGGCGGTGGACGGGCTCAGGAACGCCGACAGGAAACCGTTGCGGGCAAAGTCACCGGAACCGCCGATGCCGTTCATGATCCGCGTGCCCATCACGTGCGTCGAATTGACGTTGCCGTAGATGTCCACCTCGATCATGCCGTTCATGCCGATGCAGCCCAGGCGGCGCACCAGTTCCGGGTGGTTGGAGATTTCCTGCGTGCGCATGATGATGCGCTCGCGGTAGAAATCGATGTTCTCCTTGAACGTCTCATTCGCCTGCGGGCTCAGCGCGAAGCCGGTGCACGAGGCGTAGCTCAGCACGCCGTCGCGCAGCAGGTCGAGCATGCCGTCCTGGATCACTTCGGTGAACGCGGCCAGGTCGCGGAAACCGCTCTTGGCCAGGCCAGCCAGCACCGCGTTGGGGATGTTGCCCACGCCCGACTGCAACGGCAGCAGGTTCGGCGGCAGGCGGCCCTTCTTCACCTCGTGCTTGAGGAATTCGATCAGGTGCGAGGCGATCTGTTCGCTGGTCGCATCGATCGGGCTGAACGGGCTGTTGCGGTCCGGCCCGTTGGTACGCACCACGGCCACGATCTTGTCCGGGTCGCAGCGCAGCGCGGTATCGCCGATGCGGTCGTTGGCGTTCACCAGCGGAATCGGCTTGCGGTGCGGCGGCAGCGCGGTGCCGTAGTAGATGTCATGCATGCCGTCGACGCCGGCCGGCTGCCATTCGTTGACCTCGACGATCACTTTCTTCGCCAGGTCCAGCCAGGTCTTGTTGTTGCCGACCGAGGTGGAGGGCACCAGCGAGCCATCTTCGCGGATGGCCGAGACCTCGATCACCGCGGTGTCGATCTCGCCGTAGAAGCCGAACCACACGTGCTGGGCAACGTGGCTGAGGTGGATGTCGATGTAATCCAGCTTGCCCTCGTTGATGCGGTTGCGCGCATCCGGGTCGCTCTGGAACGGCATGCGCATGGCGATGCCATCGGCCTTGGCCAGCGCGCCATCGAGTTCCGGCGCGGTCGAGGCGCCGGTCATCAGCTTGATCTGGAAGGGATTGCCCTGGGCATGCACCGCTTCGATGCGGCGGGCCAGTTCGACGGGAACGGCCTTGGGATACCCGGAGCCGGTAAAGCCGCTCATGGCCACGGTTTCACCGGGCTGGATCAGCGCGGCTGCGGCCTCGGCGGAGACCACGCGGTCACGGAGACGCGCGTTGGCGATGCGATCAACAGACATGACGACAGTGTTTCTGGGGGGAATCCCGATTATCGGCCATCCTCATCCGTACGGGGGGTTCTACCTTCGTGGAATGGCTTTTCCCCCAGGGGCTCACCCATACCCACCGGTTCTGTTTTGCAGTGCAGCGTGCAAAGTGCTTTCGCAGCCCGCACGATGGCCCTGCATCCCGACGTGGGGGAGGGAGCAGAGCCCGCTGGCAGTTCGCTGCAAGCGGGCTTTTTTATTGCCTGTCGCCCAGTATGAATGCGCGGCCTCCATTATCGGTAGTGCCGGCCGCTGGCCGGCAACCGCGGCAACCTTCGGTGTGATCAGCGGATCTGCCGGCCAGCGGCCGGCACTACCGGGTCCGTCGCGTCCCGACCGGGTCGATACAATCCGTCCATGACTCTTGCCCCCGCTGACCTGCCCGCCCTGCTGCAGCCCCTTGTCGACCGCGCCCTGGCGCGCCTGGCCCAGGTCCTGCCCGAGCCCGTTCCTGCCGAACTGCTGCCGCTGCTGACCCGACTGGCGGTGGCCAGCGACTTCGCGCTGGACACCCTGGTGCGGCAACCGGCGCTGCTGGCGCAGCTGGCTACCCCCGGCTGCCCGCCGATCCCGCCACCGGTGCTCGATCCGCTGCAGCCCAGCGACTGGCCGGCGCAGATCCGGCGCTGGCGTACTGCCATGTCGACGCGGCTGATCTGGCGCGACCTGACCGGCCTGGACGACGTGGCACAGACCCTGGCCGGCGCCACCACCCTGGCCGAGGACTGCCTGCGGCTGGCGCTGGACGCGCTGCAGCAGGAATTCGCCCAGCGCCACGGTGTGGTCCGCGATGGCGAAGGCGCCGCGCAGCAGCTGGTGGTGTTCGGCCTCGGCAAGCTTGGCGGCGGCGAGCTCAACTTCAGTTCCGATATCGACCTGGTCTACGCCTATCCGCACGGCGGCGAATCCGACGGCCCGCGCGCGCTGGCCGCCGAAGAGTATTTCGCCCGCCTTGGCCAGCGCCTGGCCAAGCTGCTGGACGAAACCACCGTCGATGGCTTCAGCCACCGCGTCGACCTGCGCCTGCGCCCGTTCGGCAGCGCCGGCCGCGTCGCGCTGTCGTTCGCGGCGATGGACCAGTACTTCCAGCGCGAAGGCCGCGACTGGGAGCGCTATGCGTGGCTGAAGGCGCGCGCGGTCGCCGGTGATATCGAGGCCGGTGAAGCGTGGCTGCAGACCCTGCGCCCGTTCGTGTACCGCCGCTACCTGGATTTCACTGCGCTCGATGGCCTGCGCGAGATGAAGGCGGCGATCACCGCCGAAGTCGCGCGCCGCGAGCTGCACGAAGACATCAAGCGCGGCGCCGGTGGCATCCGCGAGATCGAGTTCCTGTGCCAGGCGCTGCAGCTGATCCGCGGTGGCCGCGAACCTGCGCTGCGCGAGCGCCGCCTGCTGGTGGCGCTGGACGCGCTGGTGGCTGCGGGGCAGATCGCGCCCGAGGACGGCAGTGCGCTGCGCGAGGCCTACCTGTTCCTGCGCCGCCTGGAGAACCGCCTGCAGATGCTGCGCGATGCGCAGACCCACGTGCTGCCCAGCGATGCACTGGACCGCGAGCGCATCGCCGTCGGCCTCGGCTACCCGGACTGGGACGTGCTGCGCGCGGCGCTGGCCGAACAGCAGCAGCGGGTCAGCACCGAATTCGCCGCGCTGCTGGCACCGCGCAAGGGCCAGGCCGCGCCCGACGCGCTGGCCAATTACTGGCGTAGCCTGCCCGAGGGCAGCAACGCGCCGTTGCTGGCCGAAGCCGGTTTCCTCGATGCCAATGGCGCCGACCAGTCATTGCGTGACTTCGCGCAGGGCACCGGCGTGAAGTCATTATCCGATGCGGCGCGTGCGCGGCTGGATCGCGTACTGCCCGCGTTGCTGCATGCGGCCACGCGTTCGCCGCAACCCGACGCCGCGCTCAAGCGTGTGCTCGGCCTGTTGCAGGCCGTGCTGCGCCGGACCAGCTATCTCGCGCTGCTGGACGAACAACCGAGCGCGTTGGCGCGTCTGGTCGATGTGCTGGCGCGCAGCGCGCTGCTGGCCGAGCGGCTGGCCGCGTACCCGCTGCTGCTGGACGAACTGCTGGACGTGCGCGTGTCCGGGCCGATGCCCGATGCGGCCGGCATGCTGGCCGAGTGCCAGCAGGTGCTGGCGGTGGAAGATCCCGAATCCGCACTGCGCTGGCTCAACGAGACGCGGCTGGCGCTCAGCTTCCGCATGGCGATGGCCACGCTGGATGGCCGCCAGGGTGCGGTGGACAGCACGCGGCAACTGGCCGAGCTGGCGCAGGCGGTGGTCACCACCGTGCTGGCGATGGCCGAGGCGGACATGCGCGCCGCGCACGGCGGGATTCCCGGTGGACGTTTCGCGATCATCGGCTACGGCAGCCTCGGCGGGCTTGAGCTGGGCTTCGGTTCCGACCTGGACCTGGTGTTCCTGCACGACAACCCGGCTGGCGTGGAGGCCAGCGATGGCGCACGTCCGCTGGAACCGGGGCGCTGGTATGCACGGCTGGCACAGAAGGTGATGGCGCTGCTTGGTGCGGTCACCGCCGCCGGGCGCCTGTACGACATCGACGTGCGCCTGCGCCCGGACGGTGGCAAGGGTTCACTGGTGTCTTCGTTGGCCAGCTACACCGAATACCAGCGCGAACGCGCGTGGACCTGGGAACACCAGGCCCTGGTGCGCGCACGCGGTGTGGCCGGTGATGCCAGTCTGCTGGCCGATTTCGAACAGGTGCGTGCACAGACACTGGGTCGTGAGCGCGATCCGGCCACGCTGTATGCCGATGTGCTGAAGATGCGCGGCCGCATGCGCACTGAACTGGACCGCAGCGATGCCGCGCGGCTGGACCTGAAACAGGGGGCCGGTGGCGTGGTGGATCTGGAGTTCCTGCTGCAGACCGGCGTGCTGGCGCGTAGTGCGCAGCATGCGGCGTTGCTGCAGCCACGCGACACGCCGTCGCTGATCGATGCGCTGGCGGTTGCCGGTTTCCTGCCGGAAGACACTGCGCAAGCACTGCATGGCGCGCATGCCACGCTGCTCGACGTGGGCCTGGCCTGCACGCTGGACCGTCGCCCGCGACTGGCACCGACCACGCCCGCGATTGAAGACGCGTGTGCGGCGATCACTTCGGCGTGCAGAGCGGCGGAGCTGCCGTTCGGGTGAGTGGGTGCACCCATCAGAGCAATTGCCCGGGGATGATCCGCTGTTGGTAGGTGCCGACCGTTGGTCGGCACACTCTGTCAGCGGTGATGAACTCTGATGGAGCGTGCCGACCAACGGTCGGCACCTACCAGAGCATGTGCGTTCAGCTGGCGGCGCGCAGCGGCGCCATCTTCCACAGCAGCGCGCGGAACGGGGCCAGCAGGCAGACGCCGATCGCCAGCTTCACTGCCAGGTCGCCGGCGGCCCAGCTCACCCACGGCAGGGTGGAACCGGCAAATGCGATCGACCAGAAAATGGTGGTATCCACCGTCGCGCTGCAGGTCGTGGCCACCATCGGTGCGCGCCACCAGCTGCCGCGGCGCAGGCGGTCGAACACGGTGATGTCCAGCAACTGCGCCACGATGAAGGCCGAGCACGAGGCAACGGCGATGCGCGGGGTGGCCACCCAGATCGACAACAGCACCGCCACCGCGAAGCCGATCCACGCCACGCGGCGCGCCGGGCCCGGGCCGAAGCGGCGGTTGATCAGGTTGCTGACCAGGAACGCGACCGGATAGCTGAAGGCGCCCCAGGTCAGCCAGTCATTGATCGGGTACTGCACCAGCACGTTGGACAGCAGCACCACCGCGCCCATCGCCAATACCGCCAGCACCAGAGCGCGGGCGGTCAGCGGGGCAAACACAGGGGCAGGACGCACGGACATGGCGAGCCAGGGGGACAAAGGGGATCGCCCATTATCCGCCCGGCCCGCGGCAAAGCCAAAACCGCTTGTTCAGCTTTACAACGCTTCGCTCATCACATCGCCCGCGGCGTAGGCGGTGGGGACGTAAGCCAGTGCCTGGCCCTGTGCGCTCTTCACGGTCCAGCCGGCACCGGCCTCGGTGGGGTCGAAATGTACCTGCTGGCCGACCACGAAGGCCGCCGTCTGGTCTTCATGCACGCGCGCCGGCCAGCGCAGGGTGGCGGTCTGATCGGCCTTGTCGGGCACCTGCAGCTGCACCTGGCGCTCGCCGGCCGCCGTGATCTCCACCTTCTTCACTTCCATCGGCGGCAGTGGCACCGCCTTGGTGCGGGCAACCCTGCCATTGCGTTCGCTGGCCTTGAACGGCGCCTTGGACAGTTCGGACAGGCCCGCCGATGCAGCGAGCGGCACCGAGACCACGATCAGCGAGGTGATCAGCACGCTGGCCTCGCTGCTGTTCAACTGCGGCGCGGCGCCGGCATGGACGGTGGGCACCAGCAGCGCGGAGAGCAGCAGGGCAGAAGCGGGAACGCGCAGGCAGCGGAACATGGAGACCTCCTGGTCAGCGTGGGGACGGCGGCTCAGCGCCGGGTATCGAAGATATCGCGCGGGCCGGTGGCCTCGGGCAGGTATTCCAGCGGGCGGCCCTGGTTGTCCTTCAGCTGCCAGCCCTGGTCGGCGCCGGTCGGCTCGAAGTTCACGGTCTGGCCCACGGTGAACTGCACGGCCGGGTCGCCGACGCCGCGCGGATACTGCATCGATGCGGTGTTCTGCGGATCGTTGGCATCACGCAGCAGCACTTCGCGGCGGCCATCGACGGTCGTGGCGATTGCGCTCACCTCCATCTGCGGCAGCTTGATCTGCTGCGGGCGGGCCAGCGGCTGGCCGGCATCGGCCGCATCCTGGGCTTCCTTCGCTGCTGCGGCGCGGGCCGAGGCCACCATCTGCGTGGACATTTCCAGGCTCGGTCCCTGCGGGCCCGGGTCATGGATGATCACGATGCGGCGTTCGGCGTGGGCGGCCGTCGACCACGCCAGGCCGGTGACGATCACCGTCGACAACACAGAGGTAAGCAGCGGACGCATGTCGTTCTCCTTGCGGGATTCAGGGCGTGGCGGCGGTGGCACCGGCCACCGGCACATGGGGGATCACCAGTTCCTGCTGCAGCTGGCTGCGCTGGTGCAGGAAGTCGAACACCGATTCCACCGTCACCACCGAATAGTTGCCGGAGATGCGTTCGCCGGCTGGATGGTCGGTGGTGGTGGCGTTGGCTACGAACAGGCGCGCACCCACGCGCTTGCCGAGGCCGATATGCAGCACGCTGGGCTGGTACTTCTGCTGGCGCAGCCACTGCTGTGCCTGTTCGCGCTTGACGATGGCCGGCGCGCCTTCGGTCTGCGCCATCGCCGCCGCCAGCACTTCCAGCACCCACTGGTTGGAGTTCTGGTAGTCGGTGGCGAACGGGTAGGCGACCACGTTGTACCTTGTTTCGTGCAGCGCCTTGGGCTGGATCGAGGGCGGCACCAGCATCGCGCGCAGCGCTGCACGCAAGGGGGCCGACGGCACGCCGATGCGCAGGTCGGTATGGCCGCCGCTCTCGCCGACGAAGTTGCCGAGGCCCTCGTGGTACAGCTGCGAGCTGTCGGTCTTGCAGCGGTTGAGCAGGTGCATCGCGCGCCAGCGGCCGTCGTCCTCGCGCAGCAGGAAGGCCAGGTGGCTGTGGCGCAGGCCGTAGCGGCTCAGGTCCTGGCCACCGCGCGCGGCCACCACCACGTCCACATCGGGCAGCGCGTCCAGGCGTTCGGCGGTGGTCCAGGCCACGTCCAGCATCGCCGCCTGCGACGCCACGCTCGGGTAGCGCTCGCGGCAGGCGGTGCTGTCGGCCCAGGCCGGTGCGGTCGCCAGCAGGCTGGCGATCAGCAGCGCGGCGCGGCGCAGGCGGGAAAAACGATCCATGTCGGTACCTTCAACGGCGGGCAGGCCCGCGCGCCGATCATACGCTGCTCAGCGCAGCGGGCGATCCACGCCCTTGCGCTGGAGTTCCCTGTCGCAGGCATCGCTGATCGGGGCGATCGGCAGCGGCGGGCGCTCGCCCGTCTTCGGATCGCGCAGCGCCGGCTGTTCGCGGTACGCATCCAGCTGCTGCTGGCATTGATAGGAGATCGGGTCCAGCTCGGTGGGCGCGGTCGAACACGCGGCGAGCAGGGCCAGGGGCAGCAGGAGCAGGGTACGCATGAAGGCATTCGATCCGGTGGGGGACACCGGACTCTAACGGTATGGGCAGATTGAAATGTTCAGAAATCGCTGTGCATCCCGGTAGTGCCGGCCGCTGGCCGGCATCGGCAGGATGTCCGGTAATGCGCACAGCGTTGCCGGCCAGCGGCCGGCACTACCCCAAGGCCAGGCGCTGCTTCACTTCCGCCGCGATCCGCGCGGTTTCGCGCAGCGGCTCGATGCGGTCGTACTGCCAGTCCAGCCAGTGCGGCTGCAAGCGTCCGCGTTCGCGCAGCTGCTGCTGGAACCGGGCCAGCCGGCCCTGCGCGGTATCGGCCAGCGCCACCATCACCGGCATTCGCGTGGCGCAGGCTTCAGAGAGCAGGTTCACCGAATCGGGCGAGACCACCACGCGGTTGGCCCAGCCGAGCAGGCCACCATAGGGATTGGTACCGTCGCCACCGTCGCCCCAGATCACGTGCGGCAGGTCGGCGAACTTCGCGCGCAGGATCTCGGCCAACGCCGGCGGCGTGCGGCGCGAGGTGGTCGCCAGCAGGCTGCCGCCTTCGCTGCGGATCTGGTCGGCCAGCGCCTGGAAAACACCGACCATCGCCGTCTCGTCCCACGGCGCCAGCGGCGTCGGCCCGCCCACCAGCAGTGCGGTGCGCGGACCGGGCAGGGTGCTGAAGCCGGCGAACGCGGCGCGACCCCAGGCCAGCCAGTCGTCGTCCACCGGGTTGAGGCTGCCGAGCAGGGTCAGCACATTGCTGCCGCGCAGGGCGTCGTGTTCGGGCACCACCACCACGTCCCAATGGCGGGCGCCGATGCGCGGGTCGAGGATCTGCACCACCTGGCTGCCGCGTGCACGCAGCACGCGCAGGGCACCGGCCGCCTGGCGACCACAGCCGATCGCCAGTGTCGGCGCCTCAGCCGCCAGCGTCGCCAAGGCCTCGCCGTAGCCATTCACATCGCCGGGCAGGCGCCGGGGCGACAGCCAGCGCCAGGGTGCGCGCGGTTGCAGGAGCAGCGGTCGGTGGGTGCCCTGGCGCAGTGCCGAGGCCAGCGCGACCGCCTGGCGGACATTGCCCGCACGGCCGTCAGTGACCGTCCATGGCGCGCTCGATCGTTTCACCATTGGCATTAATTCGTTTCAGCCCTGCTGGGTGTTGCAACAGTCGCGACACTCTACACTGCGGCTCGTCGTTTCGCCCCGCGCCGCCCGCGGGCACTGACTTCCTTTCGCCGCCCTGGAGATCCACCGATGTCCCACGCGCTCGACGCCGCTGCCCTTGACCAGCTGTTCCGTACGGCCCGCACCCAGAACGCCTTCCTCGACAAGCCGGTCCCCGAGAGCCTGCTGAAGGAACTGTACGACCTGGTGAAGTGGGGTCCCACCGCGGCCAACACCACGCCGGCGCGCTTCGTCTTCGTCACCTCGAAGGAGGCCAAGGACAAGCTGGCCCCGGCGCTTTCCGAAGGCAACCTGGCCAAGACCATGGCTGCGCCGGTCACCGTCATCATCGGTTTCGACCTGGACTTCCACGAGAAGCTGCCGTACCTGTTCCCGCACACCGATGCCAAGGCCTGGTTCGATGGCCCGCAGGAAGGCCGCCACGAAGCCGCCATCCGCAACGGCAGCCTGCAGGGTGCCTACCTGATCCTGGCTGCGCGCGCGCTGGGCCTGGATGCCGGCCCGATGTCCGGCTTCGACCCGGCCAAGGTCGACGAAGCCTTCTTCGCCGGCACCTCCATCAAGTCGAATTTCCTGGTCAACCTGGGTTACGGTGATCCGGCGGGCCTGTTCCCGCGCCTGCCGCGCCTGTCGTTCGACGAAGCGGCGCGCATCGCGTAAGTCGCTGTATCGATTTCGGGCCCGCTGTTCCGCAGCGGGCCATTGCTGCACCGTGTACCCACCCTACGATCCGGAGAGTTCCTCAGATGAGCGCCACCCGTAAACTGCTGCTGCCGCTGGCCCTGACCCTGGCCATCGCCGCCTGCTCCAAGCCGGCCGACACCGCTGCCCCGGCTGCCGATGCCGCCGCCCCGGCCACCACCGAGCAGGCTGCCACCCCGGCGGCTGATGCCGCCGCCGCGGCGCCGGCTGCCGAAGCGATCAAGATCGCCTCGGGCACCTACAAGCTGGACCCGAGCCACACCGACGTGCTGGCGCAGTGGAGCCACTTCGGCTTCTCCAACCCCAGCGCGCACTTCGGCAACGTCGAAGGCACCCTGGTGTACAACGCCGAAGACGTGACCAAGTCCACCGTGGAAGTGAAGCTGCCGCTGAGCGGCCTGAACAGCTTCACCGCCAAGTTCGACGAGCACCTGAAGAGCGCCGACTTCTTCGACGCCGCCAAGTTCGCCGATGCCACCTTCAAGAGCACCAAGGTGGAAGCGGCCGGCACCAACAAGCTGACCGTCACCGGCGACCTGACCATCAAGGGCATCACCAAGCCGGTCACCCTGGACGTCACCGTCAACGGTGGCGGCGAACACCCGATGGCCAAGGTTCCGGCGGCTGGCTTCGATGCCACCACCACCCTGAAGCGCAGCGATTTCGGCGTCGGCGCCTACGCCCCGAACGTCAGCGATGAAGTGAAGATCCGCATCACCACCGAAGCCACCGGCGAAAAGCCGGCCGCTTGATGCACCCAGCTCACTCGTCGTGAGAAGGCAGAAGGCCCGCTGAAAAGCGGGCCTTCTTTTTGGGTTCTGCATGCGAGGCACCCGATGCCGATGGGGTTGCCGGCCAGCGGCCGGCACTACCCGGCAGGTGCCAACCTGCATCTGGTGGGTGCGGACCGTTGGTCCGCACGATCCTTCAGCGCAGCGCGCCCAACCACACGCCACACGCTTCGCTCGGGCTCTGCTTGGCCTTCACCACCAGCCCGCTTACGCGCACGAAGGTCTGCGCGGCCTGTGCCACCACCTGGCGGGCGATCAGCGCCGCCTGCTTGGTGGCCGCCTGCTGCTTGCGCAGCTGCACGATGTTGATCGAAGGCCGACCCACCGGCGCGTACTTCTGGTCGCGGCGCAGCACGTCGGCCACCTGCGCCACTTCGAATTCGGCCTGCAGGTAGCGGTGCTGTGCTTCCACCAGCTCGCGCAGCGGCGCGCGCAGTGCAGCGGTATCGGCGAAGGCGGCCAGGGCCGCGTCGCAGGCAGCGTCATCAGCGAAGCGGGTACGCAGCGCGTCCACGCTGGCCAGGGTCAGTTTGGCCATATGGGCCTCGTTGCTGCAGGAAAGGAGCGCGATTGTCGCATTGCTTGCCGGCTGATGCGTTGAACCGGGCGGCGGAATACCTGTAGAGCCGAGCCCACGCTCGGCTCATCGCGCCCAGCACACGGTTTTCCGATGGCGGAGCGGAGAGCAGCCGAGCGTGGGCTCGGTTCTACAATGGCTGCGGTATCACCCACGGAAGGAAGACCCATGCAGGACGCGCAGTACTGGTTGAACGAATTCTGGTCGGGCCTGAGCGTGCTCGACCTGGTGGGCGGCAGCGTGCTCGGTACGCTGCTCGGCCTGGTGCTGGGCATCCTCGGCTGGCGCTGGCTGCATCGCCGTGGTTGGTTGCAGCGGCGCAAGCGCTGGCATCACTGGCTGCTGGCCAGCTACGTGGTGCTGCTGCCGCTGGCCACTGCCTTCTTCGGCCTGCAGCTGGGTTTCACTGCCGGTGCGCACCGCGCGCTGTTCAAGCAGCTCGATCATTTCCAGCCGCACCTGCAGACCCTGGTGGAAGGCTGGAGCGAAGGCTTTACCGATTCGCTGGACGACCCACGCATGCGCGGGGCATTGCGCAGCCAGGGCACGGTGGGCGATGTGGCCGATACCGTGGCTTCTGCCTACCTCAGTGAACATCCGCTGCCTGGCCTGGACCGTCTTGGCAACGGCCCATTGGCACGCGGCACCGGCTGGGTGATCGGCAAGGTGCGCGAGGGCCTGCTGCGCAGCATGGTGGAAGACACGCTGGTGGACAGGGCCGGTAGCCTCGGCCTGGAACCCAAGGTGGTGCGCGAGGCGCTGACCATGCACGTCGATGAGCTGCTGCACACCCGTGGCGTGCTGCGGCTGGTGAAGGCGCAGATCAACGGCATGATGCCCGGCGTGTACTTCGGGCTGCTGTTGCCGTTGTTGATCATCGCCCTGCTGGTGGCGCTGGAGATCTGGGCCGCGCAGCGGTTCGGGTGGATGCGGCAGACGGTAGTGCCGGCCGCTGGCCGGCAATTGCAGGTTCCTGTCGAGGGTTCATGAGGTTGCCGGCCAGCGGCCGGCACTACCCTTCGGAGGGCGTGCGGACCAACGGTCCGCACCCACCGCCTTTTGATCAATCGCCGTCGGCTTCGTCCGGGTGGGCCTTCCAGTAGCCGGTGGAACGAATCCAGTCGCGCGGCACGCCCAGGTGGCCTTCGATGAACTTGCGCATCATCCGTGCGCGGCGTGATTCAGTGGCGATCCAGTAGAAGACATCGCCGTCCGGGGCCTCGAAGTCGGTCAGCATGTCTTCCAGCAGGGTGCTGCTGGCCGCCGGGAAGCCATTGCGCTCCAGCCAGTGGATGCGCACGTTCTCGTACTGCGGCAGGTCCTGGCGCTCGGCCTCGTCGCGCACTTCGATGAAGGCCTGCACCTCGGCGCCGTCCGGCAGCACGTCCAGCCAACGGGCGATGGCCGGCAGCGCGGTTTCATCGCCGATCAGCACGTAGGCGTCGTAGGTGTCGGCCACCACGAACGAGCCGCGCGGGCCGCCGATCACCAGCACGTCGCCGGGTTGTGCGCGCTCGGCCCACGGCCCGGCAATGCCCTGGTCGTGCAGCACGAAGTCGATGGCCAGCTCGCCGGTCTCGTGGTCCCACCAGCGCGGGGTGTAGTCGCGGGCGGGCGAGGGCTCCTTGCCGGCCGGGTAGCTGCGGCCTTCGGCGGTCAGCACCGGCAGCACCATCTCGCCCGCAGCGTTGGGGAAGAACAGCTTGATATGGTCGTCGGCGCCGGGCGAATCGAAGCCGGCCAGGTCGTCGCCACCCAGCACGATGCGGCGCATGTGCGGGGTGACCTCTTCAGTGCGCAGCACGGTCAGTTCACGGAAGCGCACATCCAGGCGCAGGCGCGTGTTGTTGTGTTCGGTCATGGGGATACCTGTAAAGGTGTCGCGCGGGGGCGCGCGGCGTAGGGGAGGACCTGGCTGGATTCAGTCTGGCTGGGTCGTTGAAGTCGGTGGTTGCTCGCTACCGGCCGTACCGTTGAGCAGGGCCGAGGCCCGCGTCAGCAGCGCCGCCACTTCGTCCGCCTCGCCCTCGGCCCAGCGGCCGTGGTGATGCACCAGCGCCCGCTTGAACTCGCGCAGGGCAGTGGCCAGCGGCGGCGGCAGCGAGGCCTTGGTGATCTCGCGGGCACGGTCGAAGGCACGTCGCTGCGCCAGGCGTACCTGGGTGCGCTGCACCTTCAGCTCGAACTCGCCGGCAGCGGTGATGCGGAAGATCCGCTTGCCATCCACTTCCTCGGCCTCGATCCAGCCGGCCTGCTCGAAGCTGGCCAGCAGCGGGTACATGGTGCCGGCGCTGGGCGTGTAGGCCTGCATGAACTGGTTGCTGATCAGCTGCATCAGCTCGTAGCCATGGCGAGGCTGCTCGCCGATCAGGGCCAGCACCAGCAGGCGCAGGTCGCCGCGGCTGAGGACGCGCGGCTGGCCGTTGCGGCGCGGCACATCCGGATCGGTGGAACGGGCTCTGGCAGAAGCGGTACGGCTCATTTCGATATATCGGTAAACGAGTGCGCAAACGATATATCGATATGTCGAAAGCGACAACATCCGATCCGGCCACAAGCAGGTGCGATTTGGGCCACGGACCTTCGTGCGCACAGCAAAAAGGGCGCCCCCTGCGAGGCGCCCCGGCGATGCTGTGGAAGGGAGCAGGGCCATCGGGCCCATCACTCGCGACCCACCCTGGGCCCGCCGCCGGCAGCGATCCAGAGGCAGGTGCGACATGTTGTCGCCGGTTCAGAACCGCTGCCCGGCGCCCACCTACGGTGGTTCCGGAGTTGCCCTACAACCGTCATCGGCAGCAGTAACACTGCGTCCTGCGCATGGGCGCAGCGGCCCGCAAGCGACAGCCCGCGCCGCCGCCAAGGCCTGCCGCAGGGCCATCAGCGGGCCCGGCAAGCCCCTTGCGGACACTGGCCGGTTGCATCCATACGCCTGCGTAGCCAAGTGACGAAAGCCCTTGGTGCGCTACACTTTGCGGTCTAGAAATCTATACAACAGTCGCGCGCGTGCGTGCGGTTATGGGAGCGCTAATGAACTGGTTGAACGAGGTGCTGAACAACGACCCGAATCCTGTGGAAACCCAGGAGTGGATCGAGTCGTTGAAGGCCGTTATTGATGTCGAGGGCTCCGAGCGCGCGCATCAGCTGCTGGAAGGCATGGTGGAACTGACCCGTCGTTCGGGCGCCTACCTGCCGTTCTCTCCCACCACCGAATACGTCAATACCATCGAACCGCAGTTCGAGGCCAAGAGCCCGGGCAACGCCGAGCTGGAATGGCGCATCCGTTCGATCATCCGCTGGAACGCGATGGCCACCGTGGTGCGCGCAAACCGCAAGCCGGGTGACCTGGGCGGCCACATCGCCTCGTTCGCCTCCGGCGCTACCCTGTACGACGTGGGCTTCAACCACTTCTGGCGCGCCCCGAGCGAAAACCACCCGGGCGACCTGCTGTTCATCCAGGGCCACAGCGCCCCGGGCATCTACGCACGTTCCTTCCTGGAAGGCCGCATCAGCGAAGAGCAGCTGGATAAGTTCCGCATGGAAGTGGACGGCGGTGGCCTGTCCTCGTACCCGCACCCGTGGCTGATGCCGGACTACTGGCAGACCCCGACCGTGTCGATGGGCCTGGGCCCGCTGGCCGCCATCTACCAGGCGCAGTTCATGCGCTACCTGGAAAACCGTGGCCTGATCGAGAAGTCCGACCGCAAGGTGTGGTGCTTCATCGGCGACGGCGAGAGCGACGAGCCGGAAACCCTGGGTGCCATCGCCCTGGCCGGCCGTGAAGGCCTGGACAACCTGATCTTCGTGGTGAACTGCAACCTGCAGCGCCTGGACGGCCCGGTGCGCGGCAACGGCAAGATCATCCAGGAACTGGAAGGCGTGTTCCGTGGCGGCGGCTGGAACGTGATCAAGCTGCTGTGGGGCGGTTACTGGGATGCCCTGCTGGCCAAGGACACCAACGGCGTCCTGAAGAAGCTGATGATGGAAACCGTCGACGGCGAATACCAGAACTGCAAGGCCTTCGGCGGCGCGTATACCCGCGAGCATTTCTTCGGCAAGTACCCGGAAACCGCCGCGATGGTCGCCGGCCTTTCCGACGACGACATCTGGCGCCTGAACCGTGGTGGCCACGACCCGCACAAGGTGTACGCCGCCTACCACCAGGCCGTGAACACCAAGGGCATGCCGACCGTCATCCTGGCCAAGACCGTGAAGGGTTACGGCATGGGCAGCGCCGGTGAGGCACTGAACCCGACCCACCAGACCAAGAAGCTGGACGACGAAGCGGTGCGCCACTTCCGCGACCGCTTCAACATTCCGGTAACCGACGCGCAGCTGGCCGATGGCCAGGTGCCGTTCTACCACCCGGGCCCGGATTCGCCGGAAGTGCAGTACCTGCAGGAACGCCGTGCCGCGCTGGGCGGTTACCTGCCGCAGCGCCGCCGCAAGGCCGACAAGACCTTCGTGGCGCCGAAGCTGGAAGCCTACGAGCGCCTGCTGAAGAGCAGCGGCGAGCGCAGCTACTCCACCACCATGGCGTTCGTGCAGAGCCTGAACATCACCCTGCGCGACAAGGAACTGGGCCCGCACATCGTGCCGATCGTGGCCGACGAAGCCCGTACCTTCGGTATGGAAGGCCTGTTCCGCCAGATCGGCATCTACGCGCCGTTCGGCCAGAAGTACAAGCCGGTGGACGCCGACCAGCTGATGTTCTACCGCGAAGACCAGAGCGGCCAGGTGCTGCAGCAGGGCATCAGCGAGCCGGGCGCCATCGCCTCGTGGATGGCCGCCGGTACCAGCTACTCGGTCAGCAACGTGCCGATGCTGCCGTTCTACATCTACTACTCGATGTTCGGCTTCCAGCGCGTGGGCGACCTGGCCTGGCAGGCGGCGGACATGCGTACCCGCGGCTTCCTGCTGGGCGGCACCGCCGGCCGCACCACGCTGAACGGTGAAGGCCTGCAGCACGAAGATGGCTTCAGCCACCTGGTGGCTGGTGGCATCCCGAACGTGCGCAGCTACGACCCGACCTTCGGCTACGAAGTGACGGTGATCCTGCAGCACGGCACCAAGCGCATGATGGAAGACCAGGTGGACGAGTACTACTACGTCACCCTGATGAACGAGAACTACAGCCACCCGGACATGCCGGAAGGCGCGGCCGAAGGCATCGTCAAGGGCATGTACCTGCTGACCGACGCCGGCAAGCCGAAGAAGGGCGAGCTGCGCGTGCAGCTGCTGGGCTCGGGCACCATCCTGCGCGAAGCCATTGCCGCTGCCGAGCTGCTGGACAAGGACTTCGGCGTGACCGCCGACATCTGGTCCTGCCCGAGCTTCAACGAACTGCGCCGCGATGGTTTCGACGTGGAACGTGCCAACCGCCTGCATCCGGAAGGTGAGCAGCGCAAGGCCTACGTGACCCAGCTGCTGGAAGGCCGCCAGGGCCCGGCGATTGCCGCCACCGACTACGTGCGTGCGTATGCGGACCAGATCCGTGCGTTCGTGCCGATGAGCTACACGGTGCTGGGTACGGATGGCTTCGGCCGGTCGGATACGCGTGCGAACCTGCGCCGGTTCTTTGAGGTTGATCGCTACTACATCGCCCATGCCGCGATTGCGGCGCTGGCGAAGGAAGGGAAGATGACCGCGAAGGATGTGGCTCGGGCGATCAAGCAGTACAAGATTGATCCGGAGAAGGCTAACCCTGTTGGGGTTTGATAGGTAACTCGTTCAAAGTAGTAGGGGCGGCCGAAAGGTCGCCCCTTTATTTTTATGTGAAGCACCGCCACATCTCACAGACTCGCGCTGTCCGATGTTGTAGGATCAACATGACCTATAGGAGACGCATGCCGTGGCAGACTTAAAGAAGCATCAGAATGCACACCGGTCAACTTCAGGAAAATATATGGCCATGGTTCTCGAGAAGCAGATGTCGGGATTCCATGTTGCGTTGGGTGGCGCTGTTAGAAGTGTCGAACGAAGTGCAGCGAAGCCTAAACCCAAGGCTCTGAGTTCGGCGGCCAAAAAAACTAAATAGAATCGATTCGATCCAAGGAGGGGATGAATGAACGCGATTTATGCGGGAAGTGCTCAGTTTTCTAGGCCTTCGGGGAAACCCGGAACGCGTGAGGATGAGAGTGCATGGGGGCCTTTCAAGAAGGATTACGCAAGGCTCTTACATGCTCCGTCCTTTCGGCGACTGCAGGGGAAAACTCAGCTTTATCCTGGCGGTCAGTCTGACTTTTTTAGGAATCGGTTGACCCACTCGCTCGAAGTGGCTCAAATTGCACGAGGCCTCGCCCTCACTCTCAATTCTGGGCAAGTAAAGTCAGCATTCGGTGATGATGCATCGATTGACGAGAGCTTACTCGAGTTCGCGGGAATTGCTCATGATCTTGGACATCCTCCATTCGGGCACAATGGCGAGCATGCGCTTGACGAGTTAATGTTGTCGAGTGGCGGATTCGAAGGGAATGCGCAAACACTTCGTATCCTTACCAATGTGGAACGGAAGCTCGTAACTATAAGAGGCGGGCGAGTAACTGATGAGTTTGGGCTTGATCTTACATATAGAACCCTTGCGTCAGTACTTAAGTATGATTCATGTATTCCAATAGAGCGCTACGCGGGCGCCAGGTTGGAGAAGGGCTATTACGCCTCCGAGCTTAGGCTCGTCAAGGATATAAAATCTGCGGTGGCTCCTGGGCTTGATCCTGATGCTAAATTCAAGACAATAGAATGCGCAATCATGGATATTGCGGACGATATTGCATACTCAACTTACGATCTTGAAGACAGTCTGCATGCGGGATTCTATTCGCCATTAAAGCTGCTGAATGAAATAGTTAATAATGAAATTGTTCGTATTGAAGTGATCAAGAAGACCAATGCGGCACTTCGTAGTTTCGGGTATAAGGAAATTTCCGGAATGGAGGAGGTTATTGAATCTCTTAATCAGATTTTCTCGGACTTTTCGCCGCCGGATCGTGGTGGTTTGGTTAAATCAAAATATCGCGGATTGATTGAGTCTGTTTATGCCTACAATAGGGATTCTCGATTTATTAGTGATCCGCTATTTAGGAGTGGTTACACTGCCGAGCGTGTTGGTCGATTGATTGGTGGGATCGAACTAATTAGTAACGACAAGCATCCAGCGCTCTCAAGTGTGAAGCTTGCCCGCGCTCAATTGCTTGAAGTTGAACTATTGAAGCATATGAATTTCGAGCTTGTGATTCGATCACCGCTCCTTTCGGTCGTAGAGCATCGAGGGAAGGATATTGTCTCCAGTATTTTTGAGGCTCTGTTTGAAAGTGAGGGAACGCTTCTTCCGGGGGATTGGCGGCGGCGCTACGATATTGCGAAGCAAGCGGGTGCGGGCGGAATGCGGCGGGTGGTTTGTGATTTTGTGGCGTGCATGACCGACCGGTACGCATTCGAGCTTTATGCACGTCTATTCGGAGAGGACTCGACCATATTCAAACCCCATTAAATGATCTATACATCAAGTGAGGCAAGTGGAATCAGCAAGCAAAGGATCTCCATCTGTTGTCTCGCGAGCTGAGACGACCAAGCGGGGGAGCTCTACGCCCAGGCACACTGTGACCGGTGCCAGGCTAGCGAATCAGGGCTGGCTGAAAGCATCGCTGAAACTGGGGTGGCTAGTTCCTTGCCGACAAGGTCACTATAGCTTGACTGGTGCAATGCAGGCGCCAGAGACACCCGCAAGGACACAGGATCTACGGCGATAAGGTAGAGGTCAAAAAGGGTGTGAACGTCCGCGCGCAACAGCAGGCCGTTGCTGACCACGCTACTCGATTGGCCGGAGTAGGGACGGATGTGGGCCGCCTCAAGCGCATCGACCACATTGCACCCCGTCATAGCGCAGCAACCGCCGTACGCCTCCAGTAGTGCCTTGCGGAACGCAGGCTGTCCGCGGCGCCGAACAATAGCCGCGAGCACGCGCTGCTTTTCGTCAACCTCGTCTGTTGGGGAGAAACTGCCAGATGCTTCCGCCGCTTTAGTCTCCTGCTCCAACAGTTCCCTTGTGGGACCGGAGACCGATGTGAGCGCTTCACCAGAAAGCCCAAGGAGCTTGGCAAGTTTCGGCTCAACATTCGCACCTACGTTCGAAGCTGGAAGAAGCCCGGGTAGCCACGGCTTGCCTGCCTGATCCAGAACATGGGAGATGTTCTGCATGCGGTACTCCCACGCCTTGGCTGTGCGTCCGTGGCGTTCCGCGAGTTCCCGATAGACCCTGGCCTTCTCAAGGCCTGATCCATTGGCGAGACGCGCCTCCATTTGGCGATACGCCTCAACGGCAGCAGCCAATTCGTCTTCAGTCCACCTGCTCACAGTCTTCCCCTGTACCTGGCTGCACGAGGCGCCCTGGGGGAAGTATGCCGTAAACGACACAATGAGCTGCAAATGGCTTGGGACGGAAGAGCGTAGCGCTGCCAGCGTAAACCACAGACTATTCAGGCCCGTCGGTACGTCTCGTATGTGGAGTTCAGTTGCAAAGCCCTAGTCGGCCGGAAGTAGTCGGCTACTCCAGCGCTGGAGTAGAGGTTGATCGCAAGGCGTCTCACTGGCTCGGCCTATGAAGCCTATGATGAGCAGCTGTGATGAGGAATTGTCCACTAGAAGAGCGGGCTCACCTCGGCAAGTGAGCTCGAAGTATCTGGCCGCAAAGCGTCCGGCACCTAGCTCTGCATCTTCAGCCACTAGGTCAAGGGCGTTCTCACGCATGACAGCAAACGCGGCACCCGAGACCTTGGGGTAGGTCTTCAGCTCTAAATGGCCTTGGGGCAGGTGGAAGTGGGCGAGCGCTGAACCAATCAGCGCTGCCAAACAAAGTAATGCGTACGTCAGAGACTTCATTGGAAGTCCTGCAGATCAGCTACGACGGACAATGGGGGCCGCGACAACAGCCCGCAGCCTATTGCTTGAGGTTCAAGCCTTGGGCTCTACTCCCGAACCTGTAACCGCTCAATAGTCTGCGCAGTCAACGCCACACACGCCATCTTCAGCCCCTCCATCACCCTATCCCCCAGGTACTCCTCGGGCGCGCCGTTCTGCCGGGTCCGCTCTGCGGCCAGCATCAGCTCCGCCACCACACGCAGGCCCGCCAGCGCGCAATCCGCGTTCGCCAACTGAAGACACCGCCCAGGCAGTTGATGCCGTTCCGGCCAAGGCTGGCCATCCGCAGCTGCACCGGTCCCGATGCGGCGTAGCGTGGCGACGAAGGCGTTGGGATCGATGGACCGTTCGCGCTCGGGTTCGGCGTTGTCCGGATCGTACTGCGCGTGCAGGGAACGGAAGTCCGATGTGTTCATGGCAATGCTCCGTACAGGACAGACAGCAGCGCCACCGATAAAAGTGGCGGACGATGCGAGGCTCGAAAACCGGTCAACAACCAATCCGGCGGGTCCGAAGACCCCCACGCACCGCCCGCCATGGACCGCGAACGGATTGCCAGCCGGCGTCACACGAACGTGACGCCGGCTGACAAGCGCAAACACATGGTTGTTGACCGGGTTTTCGACGCCCGTGCCACCCTGTGTGAGGTGGCATGCCAAGGTGTACTCGCATGGTTGCGAGATGCCAAGAAACCGTAGGCCGCAGAGGCCGCAAATGCTGACGCTTACGGCATTGTTGCATGGCGCGCGCGTGGCAGAACCCTTGCGGTGCAGTGGTTTCGGCCGGTGTTAAGTTACCGTCCGAATGCGCATCAAAAAGCACGGTTTGCAGCCGTTCGGGATCCCGAAAACGACACGTAGCCCGCCGGGCTGATACGCGCAGTGTGCCGATTGCGACACTGCTTAACTTTGCAGCGCCACGCCCGGCCGGGGCCACAGCGCATCGTCGCGCTCCAGGTCGTAGTCGCTGCCGAACGCCAGCGCCGCCTCGCGCGGCGGAAGGTCTGCGTAGCAGCCCAGCAGGTACTCATCCATGCCAGCATCGCGGTGGTCGATGGCGAACAGGTGGAGGAGCTCCTTGTCGAAGGCTTGCAGCCAGGTGGGGTCGATTCTGAACATGGGCATCCTCCAGTGAGAAGAGGAGCGTGGCTGCGATGCGTCTCACACGGCGGGACGCGCCGTCGGCCGTCGGTAAAATTTCATTGTGGTCCGATTGCGTACCAATGCATGCCAGAGTAAAAAAGTACCGTAGTTACCCATCGCAACATCCATAGGAAAGGAGACCCATGGCTGCTATCGAAGACAATGACGCGCTGTTCGATTCTCAGTTGATCATCGGTCCCACGATCGTTGCGGGAAGCAACCTACTTCGCCATCTGCAGGCGGCGGGCGAGTTCGACATCAACTCTGCACCCAATTGGCTGTACCTGCCCATTGAGCAGGCGTTCGCAGATGAGCTGGGATGCGCGCGCTATGTGCAGGAGCCGATTGATGCCTACACACAGGGCATGTTGCAGCAGTTGGCTGCCATCGAGGCATCGCCAGACGGGCAGGGGGCGCTTGAAGGCGACCTAGGTTCTACCGTTCGGGCAGTGGAGGCCGTGAGGATGCTGCAGGACACGGTGAAGGTGGCGCTGATCAATGGGGATCTGGTGTTGGCCTAGCGGAGCTGAAGCTGGGGAGTGCCAGCTCTTGGAGCTTCGGTGCGTTGGGAACGTACGACAGCTATGTCACGCAGGGGCAACGTGCGGCAGGCGTGGCGCCAGCTTTCACGTAAGTGAAAGGAGGTCACTTTCCTCTCCTTCAGGTTGGCTCTAGGCTAGCAATTAGGATTTTGTAAGGGATGAATATCATGGAGCAAATGGAGTCAACTCAGCCCAGACGCGGAGAATTCTTCCTCTTGATGCCGGACACCACTCGCGGGGGAAAGGGTCACGGGGTAGTGTTCGAGAATGTGAAGAAACTTCGTACACCTCCACGGTTGATCCTCCGTCCTGAAGGGGGTGGATTTCCACCTTTGGCAGAGAAACCACTGTTGGTTCACTCGCCCAAGAAGGGGGGGCTTCCGGAAGATCTTGAAGGAGGAATGAGCGGTTACTGGCTCGTCTCGGAGCGCTTGCGCAACGCGTTTGTCTCTGTCGATCCCAACGGATTCGAGTTTGTGGAGAGCGAATACCGCCTCGCCAATCGATCTGAAGGGCCGCGCTACTTCCTCTGCGATGTGACCCGAGTGATCGATGCGGTCGATGAAGCTGCGTCAAAGCTCCGCATTGTTCGCGACGAGGGCTATCCCGGAGGCAAGTTTTACGATCTCAGGGGTGGAAGTTCCCTGGCGTTCCGAAAGGATGTCATCAACCAGGCGCACATATTCCGAACGCCGTACTCAGGGAACCTGGTTTTCTGTGACAGCGCTTTGCGCGATGCGATTCTGGCCGCCGGCATCGGTGATAGGGGCGAGTCGCGAGGACTATCGTTTACGGACGCAGCTGATATCTGAGCCCGCTGATTGAACTCAAGGAAGAGGTCGCTCTATGCCGCGCAACAGTCCGATTCTTCAGAAGCACCATGTGCTTGAGCAACAAACCTTCAATAACAACGATTTTCTGCAGGCATTGGTGGACGCAGAGCTCGTTGAGAAGGACGTGTTCGAGAACCTGCTCTACATGCCGGCAGACAAGAAGCTCGCTGCTGCCATGGGTGTGTCCCCTCATGGCGGGGGGCCGATCAAGGACTATCAGAACGGAATCACCTTTTCTCTGGAGCTGATCGAGGCATCACCAGACGGCCAAGCTGCGCTTCGCGGTGACGTGGCTGCGATGCAGCGCGTGGCAGCTCAGGTCAACGGCCTTCGCGACACAATGACGATTGGCCTAGTCAACGGTGATCTTTACACGAACGCCCCTCTTGGCATGGATTCAGATGCCATCAGGCCGCGGACGCAGGCATTCTTCGGAAATGTCGATCGCTACGCGCAGGTCCACTCTTCGCAGTACGGCGCGTTGACTGGCATGCGTCCAGACGAGCGAATGCATCTTCTAGTGACCAGAACTGAGTCGCGCATTGTGGCCTTGCTGGATGTCCATGATCAGTTCGGCACTAAGCTGACTAAAGGAAGTGATCTTGAGCTTCAGAGGAACAGCTTGTCGGCGGCAATCTCCGATGCGCAACAATCTGGTCGGATTGTCATGTCGGAGCCGGGCATCCTGAAAGTGGAGCGAGTGCTAGGTGAGGAGGCTGCCTATCGCATTCGTGCGCCTCGCTTGCAGCAAGGCGGCATCACCATGGACCTCCTCCTCGGCGAGGCCTCCACCAGCCAACTTATCCGCTCCGGCGGCCTGCTCGCATCCGGCGCCGACGCTGTCGTTACCGCCCGTCGCACCTCCCAGCTGCTGGAAGAGGGCAACGGCACCGCCGCCCAGTCCGAGCTCACCCATGCCTTGGCGCGCAACGGCGGTGGCTGGGTCGGTGGCATGGCCACCGCGTCGGTGATCGGCACGTCCAGCTTCGTCCCTGCGGCCATCGTCGCGGGCGATGCGCTGCTGATGAGCAAGGCGTTCGACAAGGGCGCCGATCTGCTCGACAACCGCGCCATCTACCAGCAGACCGACAAGGCCGGCGTGACGTGGCAGTTCAATGGCCGCAATTGGGACCGCCAGGCGGTCATGGACAGCGCGGGCGATGGCCTGGGCAATCCGGCTGAGCGCAGTGTGGGCGCCAGTTACGAGAAGGCCCGCGAGCTGGGCGCATACGCCCACGTAAAAGCGGTAGAGCTGGCGCTGGGCAAGGCGCCGTCGCCGCAGGATCCTTTCAGCATTCCGGCGAAGGACGGCGAGGGCCGTCTGGACAATCCCAACTGGCACCGCGATGCGCAGACCGAACAGTGGACGCGGCAGGTCAAGATTGGCGTGTCCGGTGCCAACGACCGGGGTGTGTATGAGACGCAGACCGCCAGCCCCGAACGCGCCAACGAGTTGAATCGTGAGGCGGTGCAGCGCATCGAGAACAACATCGCCAACGGCAAGGCCGCGATTGCCGCCAGCTACCTGGAGACTTACGTCGCTACCCGCGCCAGCGACTTCGTGCCGCTGGTGCCGGAGGCGGTGGGGCAGGCCCGTGCCAGGCCCGACGCCATCCAGGGCTCGGACAACCAGCTCTACCAGCGCGATGAAGTAGGACAATGGAGCCATGCTGGCCAGATCGCACAGGGGAACATGGCGCTGGAGCTGGAGCTGACCCGCACCATCCAGCAGCCGTCGCTCGATCAGTTCAACCAGACTATTGCCGCATTGGAATCGCGGCCGCTGCCGTCTGCGGCGGAGGTGAACCAGAACGAGCTGCGCCACAGCTACTACGCTGCGGGCGTCGCACTGTCACCGGCGTGGGAGCAGGCCATTGCCCTGGCCACGGCACGCACGCGCGAGCAGCACGGCATTACGGGGCTCACGCTGCAGGAACTGGGGCCTGTAGCCGAGGGCAACGCGGGCGCCTCTCGGCCCATCACCCATTACAAGGTGGGCCAGGATGGCGTGGCGCGCGCCGTCGCGACCACCAGCACGCCGGAGCTGCAGGCCGCATGGAATGAGGTGCGCGCGCGTGCCAATGAGCAGGCGCCGTTGCCCGACTCGCCCGAGCTGCGCATTGCTGCGCTGTCGGCGGGTGAGCAGGAGGCGTACCGGCAGGCACTGCAGGAAGCCAATCGGCTGGGTGCTGCGCAGGTAGATGCAGGACGGGCTGCACGAGCAGCCGCGCAGGTGGCACATGGCGACAAGCCATCCGAGCAGGATGGGAACGCGGAAGTGCGGCCTGAAGAGCCGGCGACTGCGCAACCCATCGCGCCTGCGACGGTTGTGGCGGCGCCGCCCGCGAAGGCGGTCACGCCACCGCCTACGCCCGCCCCACAGGATAAGCCCGAGCCTCAGCGGCACGCCGAGCAGCGCGATCCGCCGCGGCGTGAGGCGGAGCTCCAACCTCAGCCCCATCCAAACAGCGAGGCGCCCACCGAAGACCGTACGGTCTCACAGACGCCGGAGCCGGCTGGGCCGATGCAGGCGCAGCAGGCCGCACCTGAGCGCGCGACGCCACATGCCGCCCCGCCTCTGGCTGCGGCCACGCAGGCGATGCCAACGCAGCGCACAGAGCAGGCATCGGAGCCGGAGCAGATGGCCCCGGTGCCTGCGGTCGCTCCCACTCCAAAGCAGGACATGGCAGTGCAGGAGGTCGAGCCGGTGCCGTTCAAGGAGCCGCTGCCTGCTGAGGCTGCGCGCGATCCATGGCCTTTGGAGCAGGAAGCGGCACAACACGTGCCAGAGCCCGAACCGGTTCCGTTGGGTGACCACCAGCCCGTCACTGCGGCTGTCACTGTTCCTGCCGCGCCCACGATAGCGCCAAGCCCTGAACCGACCGCGCCCGCACCGGATGAGGCATCGGGCCCGAACCGGACGCTGCAGGACCCCACGCAGCCCGGCCATCCCGATCATGCGCTGTATCAGCAGATCCGCGAGGGCGTGGAGGCGTTGGACGCCAAGCACGGTCGCAGCTTCGATGAAGTCAGCGAACGCATGACCGTCAGCCTTCTGGTGCTGGCCAAGGACAACGACTTGGAACGGGTGGACCATGTGCTGGTGAGCAACGCCACGCACGAACACCCGGCAGGGCACACGCTGTTCGTAGTGCAGGGCGAACCGAGCAATCCGGCCCATCAGCGCGCTGCGATGCCGACCGAGCTGGCGGCGCAGACATCAGTTGAAGAGTCACTGCAACAGTTCGATGCGGTCAGCCGTGAAGCGAATCAGCGTGCGCTTGCGAATCAGATGGATCAGCAGCTGGAAGATCAGCGGGTGCAGCACGACATCCAGATTCGTGCGGCGAGCATGTGATCAGTAGGGCATGCGCTGCACTGGCGACCTGCACGGAGGAGTGAAGATGACGCCACAAGGAAAGCGCCGGATCTGCATGCTCGCGGGACTACTCGTTCTTCTGGCTACCGCCTGCCGGCCCGATGCGGCTCGCGACGAAGGCTCGATAGTAGCGGCCCATCGTCCGGATCTGGTGCCGCTTGTGCGAGCCATGCCCACCTCATCAATGGGTGCACCATTGACGGTCGAGTTCGATGTGGCTGCTCCCAGCAAAAATTCCTCTCCAACGCTCATGATCGGCATTCGCGTTGACCGCACGGATAACACCGCGGCGTTTGGGGCACTGGCCGATGTTCGGGCGTCCGGGTTCCAGGCGAAGGTTTCCATGCAGCGCCTGGAATCGAGTGGATGGAAGGACGTGCCCTTGCACCGGCTGGAATGGGTCATTGGGGAACCTGCCAGAACAATTCCCATCCCCGCCGATGGTCGAGTGACAAATGCGTGGCTGGAGGATGTTGACGTGCTGGCGCTGCAGAATGCTGGGCTGGAACGACCCGATGACAACTATGCACAGCTGGCCTTCGCATGGGCACGCAATCCGTCGCCGGGCCGATACCGGGTTGAAGTGCAACTGCACTCCCCTCTGCCACAGCTTGAGCCGTACCAGCCGGAACTGCTGGTTGCTTACTTGCGCAGGCCCAAGTAAGGCAGCCTCGCCACCGCCGGTACGCTGAGTGTCACGGGTAAGTCAGCTCGGCATTCTGCCGATAGAGGGGGATCGTATTCATCGGTCTCCCCCTCCGAACTGGACCGCGTAGACGCAGGTTCTCGCTGTATCACCTTCATCGGAACGATAGGTCAACAGGCTGGTATCCATACCCTGGTTACCACCGGTGATGGGGCGCCGGTACTGCCTGATGCCCCCTCTCTGAAATGGCACTTCTGCTCCGGTCCTGTATCCGAGGGCTTCGAGCGCTCGTCCGGCACTTTCGGCTTCCCAGTAGCACACGCCATTCGGAGCATCTGTCACTGGCTGCTTGCCCAGCTGATAGAAGATCACCTCTTGGTTAGGGAACTCACGTGCCGACTCAACCGATAGATAAGTAACCCCATAGTTATAGCCGTCCGTTGTTGTCAGGTCCTTCGCGATGTGTTTGATGCTGACCTTTTCGTCTGGCACGAGTGACACACCGATCGCCGTGCCGAACTTGTCCGGACTGATATCCGCCCGTGACCTGAGCGAATCCGCATAGGCGAGAATCCGCTTCTGCAGCTCGGTCATGGAGACGGGGGCAGGATGCGTATCTGCGGCAACGGCACGTTCATTGAGGGCAGACGTATCCGGCGATCGCGCACATGCAGACGTCAGCGTGAGCATGGCTGACAGTCCGAAAAGAGCACCAATGTGAGCTGCGCGCGGCATAGCTCGAGGTAGCTGCGGCCGAAGCAATCTGGTCATGATGGCGTAGAGCAAAGCCGAAGCCTCCTTCGTTGTGATGCCCATCGGTGAGTCCCTGACGGTGTTGAAGGTACTGTTCGACCCGAATGAAGAGCGCCCGGACCTCCATCGTTCACGGCTGAACGCGATATCGTTCCAGAAGATCACGAACGCTGGTTTCCAGGCGCTGCCAGTCGCTCAGCATGACGCGTGCATAGTTCATCTCGATGGCGATGCTGTCGCCCACGTCCACGATGGAATGGCGGCACATTGCGATCTGGCCTTCGCCGGCGCGTTCAAGTGTCTTTCCCTGAGCTACAAGTCCGTCAGGAATGCGGTCTGCCGGGTCGCAGCTGATGAACGTTGTCAGTTGGCCCTCCACCGAGCGGGCCGCATACCAGTCTGGCTCCATTCCCGGGTTGTGCACGTAAGGCCTGCCCAGCGCAGCCTCCGAGTCCTTTGCATAGGCTGCCATCAACGATGGGTCAATCGCATACGGCGTCAGACCCCAGCGCTCGGGTTGTGCAACGCGCAGCGCAAGGTTCTCTACCGGGTCCCTTCGCTCCAGTGATCCCGGCGCGCTGGTGGCTTCGCTACTGGACCGACGTGCCAGATAGTTCTGGATGGGAACGCGATCGATGTATCTAAGCTCGACCAGCACCTGCCGTCGGCTGTCCTGCGTGCTGCGCACCGGGCGATCACCGGGAGGCGCTGCATCGAAATCCGGCCAGAACACGGTGAGCATGACGCCACCATCGGCCAGGGGGCCCGTCTGGTTGTAGTAGAGGTTGGCCGGGAACATGAAGCGGTGCGGGCCCACTCGTGCCTCTACGGGCTCCGTTGTATAGGTATGTCCACCCACCGTACGGGGGCTGGTTGCGGCTTCGGACATGGGGGGTTCGTTCGGGCCCGTTTCCGTGGATGGGGCTTTCGCGCAGGCGGTGGTGCTGAGCACGGTCACCAGGGCGAAGTAGGCAAGCCGGCAAGCCGGTGCTCTGCTCATGGGCGATTCCCTTGCATGATCGGAACGACTATAGATCGGTGGAATGGCAAGCTCCAGTCGTTGCCGGAACCTTGCTCACGCCCGGGTCCAGTACTGCACGCTGGCTCACATATTCATCAAGTCGCGATCGGCGTCCTCAATTCCTCTACCTGCCTCCCATCCCACCTATGCCATCATCCGCCCAGGACCGCAGCACCCATCAAGGCTGAACAGGCATGGAGCAGGCAACACGCTACACCGTAACCCTTTATCTGGCCGCGCCCGGCACCCCGCTGAAAAGTGGGGGCATCTCGCCGCGCGGCCATATGTACCTGCAGGTTGTGGCGGGCGATGAGGCCCACAGCTACGGCTTCGCACCGCCACGCCAGGTGCCGGGCGAAACCCGCACCGGCGTGCAGTACGCGCAGGTGCGCCACGACGATGCCGACGAGCATCTGGACCCGTACTACAGCCGCACCCTGGAAATCACCGAAGAGCACTACGGCTGCCTGCGTGATTTCGCCGAGGAACCGGCCGAGTTCGAATTCGATGTGGACCGCCCGGCCACCATCAACCGCTGCAGCGATTTCGTCTGGGCGGCGCTGCACTACGCTGGCCTGCATCCACTGCCGGCGACGCTGGATGGCGGCAGCAACCTGGGCGAGTTCGCGGTGCTGTTCAACCTGCCGGAAATCCAGTGCATTGCCGCGCCGTTCCCGGGCAGCGATCTGAATGCCGAAACCCATCATGCGATGCCCGAGCGCGAGGCCGAGCATCATCGCCAGCGCGACCGCGCCAGCGATGAGCCGCCGCCGACGCCGATTGAAGTGGCCGGCACGCTGTTGGACCCTTCGCATCCCGACCATCGCCTGTTCTCGCAGCTGATCCAGAAAGTGGCCGAGCTGGACGCCGCGCACGGCCGCCCGTTCGATGCAGCCAGCCAGCGCATCAGCGCCAGCCTGCTGGTGCTGGCCAAGCAGAACAACCTCTCGCGCGTGGACCACGTGCTGCTCAGCCGGCCGACCCAGAACAGCCATGCCGCCGAGAGCATCTTCATCGTGCAGGGCGACCGCAACGACCCGGGGCACCGCCGCGCCAGCATCGCCACCGAGGTGGCGGCCAAGACCGATGTGGCCGATTCGCTGCGGTTGAAGGAGCAATGACGCGTCCAGTTCGGCGGGGGCTGGTGGTACTGGCGGTGCTGGCCGCGCTGGCGGCATGCCGTGCGTCACCTGCGCCAGAGGTTGCGCCGCCCCTGCTGACGCGCGCTCAGGCCGAGGTGCGCACGGTTGTGCCGTTCACGCGGGTCGTGCAGTTGCAGAAGGCCGGTCGGATTGCCGAGGTCACGTTTGATTTGCCGGCGCCCCAGAAGCCGGCCATTCCGATCCTGAACATCGGGTTGCGGCTGCAGGATACCGACGCGCGACAGCTGCTGGATGCTTCGGAGAAGATCACTCACGGACGGCTGCCAACGCGGCTGCGCCTGGAGCGTATTGATGGCGGTGCACCTGGTCCTGTGCAGCTCTGGCAGCGTACTCGCGATGGACGCGATTCTCAGAAAATCGGGGAGGATGGCGTGGTAACAGACCTGACGACGGGGAGCGTGGACATCAACAGCTTGGCCGAGGCCGGGTTGTACTCTGAAGAGGTGCTCTATCGCACGTTGCAGTTGGCGCAGGTCGGAGGCATTGCACCCGGGCGCTACGTTCTGCGGGTCGACCTTGTGGAGGATCGGCCCCAGCTGGAAGGCCTGAAAGCAGAACTGATCGTTGGCTATCAATCACTAGGAAAGTGAACATGCACAAGGACGATGCCGAACGCTACAGCGTAACCATTCATCTGGCGGCCCCCGGCACGCCGCGCTACGGCCGTGATGCTGAGGGAAACAGGTTTCTGCTGGAGCCCTCGTTCGCGGGGCACATGTTCCTGTCGCTGCGCCGTTCGGGTGAACCCTTCCCGGAGAGCATGGGTTTCACCCACGCAGGCACCAAGGACGAGCCGAACAGGGGCAAAGTCGATGACATGGATGTGTTGGTCTACGACAAGCCCCGCTTCGAGCGCACGATCGAGATCAGCAAGGAGCAGTACGACCGCATCCTCGAGTTCTCGGCAGACCCGAAGAAGCACGGCTTCGACATGGAGTACGACTTCTTCTCCAACGCGTGCACCGATTTCGCTTGGGGTGCCCTGAACCACGCAGGCCTGCGCCCGGTCGGGCTGGCCGGGGAGATCAGCAACTACGAGGGCGCTACCAGGGTCCTGGACAACATCCGCGCGGTCAACGCCATTCCGCAGCAGGTGAAGGGCAGCGAGCTGGACAAGGTGCAGTGGAACCCGATGCCGAAGCAGACCTTCCGCGAGTGGATGTTCACCGAGAACGGCGAGCAGTGGCGCGGCAACAGTACGCTCGCGGCAAGCGGCACGCCCGCAGACCCGGCGCACGACGATCATGCCCGCCTCAACCAGATCCACCAGCAGGTGGCCGACCTCGGCGCTTTCGGGGCGCGCAACGGCAATGTCAGTGCCAGCCTGCTCGCGCTGTCGAAGGAGCAGCAGTTCTCGCGCGTGGACGAGGTGGTGCTGGGCGAGCAGCGCGGTGATACCGCACCGAAGCTGTTCATCGTGCAGGGGAACCGCAGTGACCCGGCACACCAGCGCGCCAGCATGCCGGCAGAGGTGGCTGCGCAGGCACCGGTGGAGGCCTCGTTCGATCGGGTCGCGCAGTTGCAGCAGAATGAGCCGCAGCGAGACGCGCAGCGCTTGCAGGAGGAGCAGCAGCTTCAGCAGAGCCACGGCCCACGGATGGCATAGCGGCAGGCGCAGCATCGAGGTCGAGCGTCGGCCATGCCCGCGCCGGCGCACGCCACGCCCCCCACCTGCTACCATTCCCCCGCATCCCCAGCCAGCCCACCCCGCGCAGACAGATGTGGGGCGGGCCGTCGCAGTACGGCCCAGCGAGCCAGGACACCTTCCCGTGCCCATTCAAGGACGCTCGCATGTTCAGTACTCCTCTTTTCCGCTCGGCCGCGCTGGCCGTTGCCGTTTCGCTCAGTCTCGGCGTGCCCTCCGCGTTCGCCGACAATGCACCTGCCGCCAGCGCCACCACCGCCGTACAGCGCCAGGCCGTGGCCAAGGGCCTGTACGAGCTGGCCTACAGCCCGAAGCAGAACGCCGTGTTCGTGGCCTCCTCCGGCGGCTTCGGCGATGACGCCGGCCCGGCCCAGGTGCTGCGCCTGAACCCGGCCACGCTGGCCGTGGAAACCCGCATCCCGCTGGAGCGCAAGGCGTTCGGCGTGGTGCTGGATGACACCCACAACCGCCTGTACGTGGGCAACACCGTGGACCTGTCGGTGACCGTGGTCGACACCGCGCAGAACAAGGCCGTCGGCACCCTCCAGCTGATGGAGAAGAAGACCGGCAAGGACGGCAAGGCCGCCTACACCCACGACCTGCGCGAGCTGGTGGTCGACAGCGCGGCCAACCGCCTGTACGTGACCGGCCACAGCAGCCAGCCGGACGTGAGCAGCGTGCTGTTCGTGATCGATACCACCACGCTGAAGGTGATCAACACCATCGACGGCCTGGGCAATGCGAAAGCGCCGGGCCTGGCACTGGATGCGGCCAACAAGCGCGTCTACACCAGCAACCTGCTGGCCGACTTGGTGGTGGTGGGTACCGATTCGAACAAGGTGGTGGCGCAGCACAGGATCGCCGCCGAGCAGCCGATGAACATCGCGCTGGATCCGGACGGCAAGCGCCTGTTCGTGACCGACCAGGGCTCGGAATTCCTGCGTGGCTACCAGGCCAAGAGCAGCGGCCTGGTCAGCAAGCATCCTGGCCAGCGCGTGCTGGTGCTCGACCGCAGCACCGGCAAGGAACTGGCCAGCATCCCGACCGATGCCGGCCCGCTCGGCATCCTGCTGGATGCACCGCGTAAGCGCCTGTACGTGACCAATCGCGAAGCGGGTACGGTGACGGCATACAACAGTGACAGCTACCAGAAGGTGGCCACCTACACGGTGCCGACCCACCCGAACAGCCTGGCGCTGGATGCGAAGAACAACGTGCTGTTCGTGAGCATCAAGAACGGTGAGAAGGATGACAAGGGCGCTGACGAGAGCGTGGCGCGGATTCAGCTGTAAGGCGCTGACGCCGGGCTCGCCCGGCAGCGTGCCGCATGAAGAAGGCAGGGGGCCGACCCTGCCTTTTTCTTTGCCGGGTTGCAGTGCCGAGCGCCAACCCGCTAGGGTTGAACCCTAGGGCAGGGAGCCAAAGGGTCTGAATCATGCTGGGTAATCACCGCTTGTTGCGCGCCGGCCTGTTGATCATGTTGAGCGCTGGGCTGGGCGCCTGCTCCGCCCGTGATCCTGTCCCACCCGAGCCACTGGACCTGGCCCAGCCGATCGCGGTGGATCAGCCAGGTCAAGGGGTGAGTTTCGAGTTCGAGATGAACGCGCGAAATTACATCCCACATCGCACCTACGCCGTGGAGCTGGAGCTGCAGCGCCAAGAGACGCCCAAGCCCGACGAGCCTGACGTAGGCGCAATGAGGATCCCGTTCGAGGTAACCCTGCAGCAATGGGGCGCTGATGCCTGGAAAGATGTTCCCACCTACGACAGCTATCAAGCCGGGGTGCTCAATGCCGGTGAGCCGCTTCCGGAATGGCATGCGTCCAGCGAATGGCGGTATACGTCGCCGCACATGGGCAGTGACGGCCAGTACACGCTGAGCCTGGTTGCTCTGCCAGTGGAGCCTGATACCCGCTATCGCGTACAGGTTCGCACGGTACAGGCCACGCCGGAATTGCAGCATTACTCGGCCCAATTGCGGGTACACGCCGCCCGACCATCAGGAAAGTAATCAACCTCACCACCGGACCCGGAGAAATTCGGCTTCAGCAAGCACTATCAGGACGTACGCCACAACTGCGTGGACTTCACCTGGGAAGCCTTGAACCACGCAGGTATCGAGCGGAAAAGAAGTATCGACGTGAACGCGCTGGGAGGTCCTGCTGGGCAGCTTCTTCCGGATGTCCGCATTCCCCTGGACATCAAGGGGGCAGGCAAGGATGGATTCCGACCGCTGCGCAACATCCATGGCGTGGACAGCATTGATCCGCCGTTTCCGGACAGCGAGCTCACGCTGAGGGCATGGGCGAACGAAGCGGTGATCGTCTGGCCCGGCACGGTAACGATCCGCTGCTCTCGCAGATCCACCAGGGCGTGGCCCGGCTTGATGCAGAGCGGGGCCGCGACTTCGACGCCACCAGCGAGAACATCAGCGCCAGCCTGTACGTCCTGGCCAAAGCGAACGGCCTGACCCAGGTCGACCATGTGTTGCTGAGCGATCGCACCGCGCAGGCTGACGCAGCGCAGAACATCTTCATCGTGCAGGGCGAGCGCAACGATCCGGCACAGCTGCGCGCCGGCATGCCAACAGCGGTGGCTGCGCAGACACCGACAGAAACTTCGTTCGAGCGCGCCGAGCAGTTGTCGCAGTCTGCGCAGGTGCGCACGCAGGACGCGTTGCAGCAGCGCCAGGTGCAGGAGCAGTCCGGGCCGCGCATGGCCTAGCGCAGCAAGCGCCACGGCGAGCCGACGTACTCGCGCTGGGCCGCCAGTAACACTGGAGGCGGCTCAGCCCAGACGGTGTGCCGGGTTCTGCTGCTGCTCCTGCTCACGGGCCTGCTGTTCGGGCACTAACCCCACGGCCTGCTGCTGCGGGGCCAACCCCAACTTCTGCATCGACTGCTCCACCGGCGTCTGCGCCGCCACCGCGGTCGGCATCATCGCGCGCAGGTGCGCCGGGTTGGCCGGGTCGCCCTGCACCACGAAGATGTTGTGCCCGGCCGGGTGCTGGGCCGTGGCGTTGCTGACCAGCACGTGGTCGACCTGCTGCAGGCCCTGTTCGCGGGCGAGCACGGTCAGGCTGGCGGTCAGGCGTTCGCTGGTCTGGTCGAACGCACGGCCATGCTGGGCGTCCAGTGCGGCCACGCCCTGACGGATCTGCTGGTTGAGGCCGTAGTCGGGGTGGTTGGGGGTGATCTCTGCCATGGCGATCGAACGGTAGCGGTGGGGCGGGGTGAACCCCGCCAGTATAGATCCGGCTGGTGAAGGGCGCCGGAAAGGTCAGTCCGCCGGCCGATGGTCGTAGCTGATCACCCGTTCGGCCAGCCAGTGCCCGTCCACGCGGCGCCAGACCTGGATGAAGCGGGCCTGGCCGGTCCAGCGTTCCACGCCGTCCTTGCCGCGCTCGTAAAAGCGGTGGTCGCCGATTTCCAGGGCTCGCTCATCGTGCAGCGGAAACACCTGCAGCGAAGATTCCACCAGCTCGCGGCGCAGCTGCCAGCCACCCTCGCGCGCGCTGCTGCACAGGTTGGCCACGCTGTGGCGGAAGTCCTCGCGGCTGCTGGCCGACTTGCCATCCTTGTCATGGAAGAACTCCATGTCGTCGGTCGTCATCGCCGCAGCCTTGTCGGCATCGCAGGCCTCGAAGGCCGCAGCGAAGAGCTGGGTATCGGCCTGGCGGATCTGCAGGCGCAGGGTGTCGGCGGGCGCTGGCGCGACAACGAGGCCGGCGGCCAGCAGGGTCAGGGTGGGCAGCAGCATGGCGAGGCTCCAGGGAGGATTCACGCAGGCTCGCATGGCGTTTGGGCCACTGCAGCCGGCTTCCGACGAAACGGCCCTGCCACGGAATGAATGCCCATATTGGCGGCCCGGTTCCAGCCTTGAGGGCGTTGCCTGTGCAGGGGATGTCATGAGCGACCGGGATTCCCTCACAGCCGCCACAGGTGACGGCCATTAGCCTGCACTCCTTCCCTTCCACAGGAGCGCCCATGCCTGCTTCCCGCATCCGCCTGCACGTTGAAGACACGGGTGGCGATGGCCGCCCGGTCATCCTGATCCACGGCTGGCCGCTGTCCGCCGATGCCTGGAGGACGCAGGTGGCGATCCTGCGCGACGCCCAGTATCGGGTGATCAGCTACGACCGGCGTGGTTTCGGCCGCTCTGACAAGCCGGCCGAAGGTTATGACTACGACACGCTGGCGGCGGACCTGGCGGGGCTGATCGAGGAGCATGACCTGCACGACGTCACTCTGGTCGGTTTCTCGATGGGCGGCGGCGAGGTGGCGCGCTACGTGGCCAACCATGGCCAGGATCGCGTGCACAGTGTGGTGTTCGCGGCCGCTGTGCCGCCATTCCTGCTGCGTAGTGACGACAACCCGCAGGGGCCGCTGACCCAGGACAAGGCCGATGAAATGCGCAACGGATTGGAGAAGGACCGCGAAGCGTTCTTCGATGACTTCACCCGCGACTTCTTCAGCGCCAACGGCCAGTTGATGGTGACCGAAGACACGCGCCAGGCGGCGATCGCGCTGTGCCATCAATCCGACCAGGCGGCGGCGCTGGGCTGCATGAAGGCGTTTGCTACGACCGATTTCCGGGATGACCTGAAGAAGATCTCGGTGCCGACGCTGGTCCTGCACGGTGACAGCGATGCCATCGTGCCGTTCGAGGGCTCCGGCCAGCGCACCCATGAGGCGATTGCGGGCAGCGAAGTGGTGATCCTGGAAGGTGCACCGCACGGCTGCAACACCAGCCACGCCGACCGCTTCAATCTGGCGCTGCTGAACTTCCTGAAGCGGTAAGCTGCGGCGATGCGCGAGCCAAAGACACCCCCGTGGAAGAAGCCCAACCCCAAGGGCCAGACGTCGCAACCGCTGTCGGATGCGCAGAAGGCGGCGGCACGGCAACGTGCCGAGGAGAACGGGCGGCGCTATCCGAACCTGGTGGACAACATGTGGGCGGCGAAGCTGCCGCGTGGGTCGTGATCCATAACCTGGGTGTGGGCTTGATGTAGAGCCGAGCCGATGCTCGGCTGGCGCGCGCAGCGCGTGCCAGCCGGGGAAGGGGCAAAGGGCAGCGGAGCATGGGCTCTCCTCTAAGGGCCGGGCAGTGGCTGCCAGTCCGCCTCCCTCCACGGCGCAACCTCGCGTTGCTGTACGTCAATGGCCTCGATTGGCAACCCGGCCAGCCGTGCCAATTCTGCGCGCAGCATTTCAGCGTCTACCGGCAGCGCGATGGCCACCTGCAGGCGATCACCCTGCAGCCGTACCTGCACGGGTACGACCGCATGGGCTTCATGCTCGCCGCCGGTGCGAGCGATCGGATAGCGCATCGCTACGGGCCTTCCCAGGCGTGCCAGTACAGGGCGCCATGCCTGCAGCACGACAGGCTGTGCTGCTGCGGGAACCCGCACCTCGATGATCGTTCCCGGGTAGCCAACGACATTGCCCACCATCACCTGGAAGCGCGCGCCATCGGGGATGGCGACCACAGTGGCGGCCAGCACGCCTATCGACAGGACAGCTGCGGCGAAGCGCCAACTGCGCGGCGCGGCGGCGGCGCGGGTCGCCGTGCGCAGCCCCGGCTTGCGCTGCAGCTTGCGCGCGTAGATGCGCCGATCCTTCCTGCGCGGGCTGCTGCTGTGCGCCGGCAGGTTCAACGGGACGCGTGGCAGCCGGGCGGCGCGCGCGTCGATCAGGCGCGCGAGCAGCCACCACGCGAGCACGAATGCCAGCAGGGGCAGCAGCGTTCGTACGATCAGGTACAGCATCACCATCGGGAATACCAAGGAAAATTCGCATTCAAACAACCGTGCCATCGTAACGGCGCCGCGTAGTGTGTGTCGCATCCGCCAGCCGACACGTGCGAACTGCTTGGTTAGGATGGCTCTTTGCTGTCATGGATGAACCGATGAGCGCTGCCACCTCCCGAATCCGCCGCATCTGTGGGCAGGGGCCGATCCTGCTGATGCTGCAGCTGGTCGCGTTGCTGTCCGTTGCACTGGCTTCCGGGTTCTTCCATTGCCGCGTCGACCTGCTGCTGGAGCCGATCACCGCGGCGTGCGGTGGCCCGGACGAGCAGGCGCGGTTGCAGATGGCCGAACAGGTGATGGCGCGCGCCGGTGCATTGGACGACTGGCAGCCATTGAGCTGGATTCCATTGGCGGGCATCGTGCTGGCGCTGCTGGGTGCGATGGCGGTGTGCGCGAGCCGCGCGCTGTGGCTGCGCGATGGGCTGCGCACGGCGAACGTGGCGCTGCTGCTGCTGCATGGCGGCGCACTGTGCTTGGCCGGGTGGACGCTGCACCTGTACGAGAACGCATGGAACAGCGTGGCGCGCTTGTCACCCACGGCATGCCTGATGGACCTGGTGGCGGAGGGCGATACCCCGCTGGTGCAGGCGCAGTCCGTGGTGTTCCACATCCTGGCGCGTGAGAACGCAACGCTGATGCGCAATCCGGACGACCTGGCGCTGGTGCTGGTGGCGTTGCTGATGGCGACGATGGTGGGCGGCATCTCCCTGTGGCGGGCGATCGTGCGGGTTCGGGCGGCACGATCGGCAGTGGCCTGACGGGCCTCTGCGGCCGACCGGATCCGAGACATGCAGGGCGCACGCTCGGCGGCGCGCGGCAATCGCGCTACAGTCGACGCCTCGCCACTCCAGGGAAGACCCGATGCGCTTGTTGCTGCGTGCGTTGCCGTTGTTGCTGTATTCGCTGGCCGTACACGCCGCCGAGGTGGACCGTCGTATCGCGGTGACCATCGATGATCTGCCATGGGCACGGCTGGACCAGATCGTGCCGCCGGATCTGCAGGCGCGGCACGAAGCGTTGATGGCCCAGCTGCGCGAGGCCGGCGTGCCGGTGGTGGGCTTCGTCAATGAGAACAAGCTTGAGGTGAATGGACAGGTGCAGCCGGCGCGGGTGCAGATGCTGCGCGACTGGCGCGATGCTGGCTATGTGCTGGGCAACCACACGTACTCGCACATGGATCTGAATGCGAAAGGCGTGGCGGCGTTCCAGAAGGATTTCCTGCGCGGCGAAACGGTGCTGCGGCCGCTGCTGGCCGAGAAGGGGCAGGCGCCACAGTGGATGCGCCACCCCTACCTGCGCGCCGGGCGCACCGCGGATGAGCGCGTGCAGATGGAGGCGTTCTTCAAGCAGCATGGCTATCGCGTGGCACCGGTGACGGTGGACAACGGGGAATGGGTGTGGGCGTTCGCCTATGCCAACGTGATGAACGAGCAGGCGGATTCGCCGGCGAGCGACGCGACGCTGGCGCAGCTGCGCAAGGGCTACGTGCCGTACATGCTGAACAAGCTGGATTACTACGAGAAGCAGTCGCAGGCGCTGCTGGGGTACGCGCTGCCGCAGGTGTGGCTGATGCACGCCAACGAGCTCAATGCGGCCACCCTTGCCGAACTGGTGGCGGCCACGAAGCGCCGCGGCTATCGCTTCATTTCACTGGACGAAGCGATGCGTGACCCGGCGTATGCGCGGGGTGCGGAAGGCTACAACGGCCGCTATGGCCCGAGCTGGCTGCATCGCTGGGCGATGGCGGAGAATAAGCCGAAGGACTTCTACGCCGGCGAACCGGAGGTGCCGGCGTGGGTGATGAAGCTGGCCAAGGTTGATTCGGAGTGAGGCTCAGCGCTTGACGGCCAGCACGCCGTCGAGGGCCAGTTCCGCCTTGAAACCAGCCTTTTCCAGGCGTTTGGCCACTTCGCGCGGCACGTCGCGGCCGCTGGTCAGCTTGTTCGGCGCGCCGGTGTAATGGAACAGGCGACCGCCCTTGCGGATGACGCGGGCGAGGTGGTCGTAGAACACCTGCGAGTACAGCTCGCCGGCGATGCCGAAGCGCGGTGGGTCGTGCAGGATTGCGTCGACACTGTTGCTGGCCACCCGTTCGATCTGCTGCGAGACGTCACCGTGGCTGAACTGCAGGCGACCACCGGCGGCAGCCGAGTCTGGATCCGGCGACCACGGGTTGAGCGTGCGCAGCCACATCACATCGGCGTTCTTCTCGAATGAACGGATCTGGCCGACACCGGCCTCCAGCGCGCAGGCGGCGAAGTAGCCCAGGCCACCGCAGGTATCGAGGATGACCTTGCCGGCCGGGGCGACCAGCTCCACCTTGCGGCGTGCATCCTCGAACGGCGACAGCTTCGAGGTCGGCAGCATCTTGATGCCGTCGATCTCGAAGGTCGGTGCGCCCCATTCGGTGGGCACCAGCTTGATCAGCGAGCCGCTGTAGCGCGAGATCGGCGCGAATTCCTCGCCATCCCAGTAGTACAGCGTGCGGTCCTTCAGCTTGCCCGGCCAAGGGTAGGGCTGGCCCCGGAAGTGGAAGCCGTCCGCATCCAGCGCCACGCTGTCCTGGCTGCGGCCGAGGTCAAGCGAGCCCTGCCAGTCGGCGGCGCCCTTGTCATGGGCACGGCGCAGGGTATCGGCGCTGTCGCGGGTCAGCAGGGGGCCGGTGTAATGGGGCACGGCGGGTACCGGGGCGGTTCGGGGGAAGGGCATGGTACCGCAGCTGTTGTAGAGCCAAGCCGATGTCAAAGCAGGTCCACGCCATGCGTGGATGCAGGCAGGGAGGAGTCGGGCGTGGGCCCGACGCTAGCGCTGGTGCAGCTGTAACCGTGTGTGGTCCCTTCCCCCGCGATCATGCCGACGCCACGCGACGGCTGCATGCCCTGCCGCGCGCACGATCGGCGATGGACCTCCTGGGTTTGCGGTGGCTGCCGATCGAAGTCGTAGCGCATGCGGCCGTCCTCCTGCAGCAGCCAATGCACGGTAACGCGCTCCTTCGTGCCATCGCCGAGGTCCCAATCCAGAGTGCGCATTATCAGGATCTGGCCATCGGGCAGTTCCCGGACTTCGTCATAGGCGCCCTGGGTCTTCAGGGCGCTCGCCGCAAGCAGCAGGAACAGCAGCATCCGCATCGATCCTCAAAGAAGACAGGATGTTCCCACTCCGCTCCAGGCAGCTATCAGAATCGTTGCGGATTACGGGCACTTCACCGCATACACCGGCCCGGCCCCGATCAGCATCAGCGCCATGTAGTCGCTGTCGCTGGCCTTGCCCTTCAGCGTCGCGCCCCTGTTGAAGTGGAAGATGCCGAAGCCGCCGGCCATGCGGATAAGCGCACTGTCGATCTGGTCGGCGTCGTCGCGGAAGTAGCGGCTGATCTCGCTGGACGTGGCCTTGTGCAGGGCATTGGGTTCGCGCTGCCACTGCTCGCCACGGCTGAAGGAAACGAAGTACTGGCCACCTTCCTTGTCGATGCGGAAGTCGGCGGGTTTGCGCGCGCTGGTGGCGAAGCAGCCCTGCAATGGGTCGGCGGAGAAGGGAAGCCGTGCATCGTCGCCGCAGGCAGTGAGCAGCAGGAGGGCACCGGGCAGCAGCAGGCGGAGCGTGCGCATGGGATGTCCCTACAGGGCAGGTGCGGCTAGTGTAGGCGGCATGCGGGCGTGGCCCGTACAGAAATTCGGCAAGAACACAGGGGTTTTTCGGATGGCGCAGGGCAAGGCACCGTGGTGCGGCGTGGTCAGTTGGCTGGGTATTGCAGCGGGGTGGGGGGCAGGCACCGTGGCGGCACAGGCAGCGGTCGCTGCGGGTGGCAATGGCATGGCCGCGGGGCTGGGCGTGGGCGTGCTGGGTGCGGCGCTGGTGGGTTGCGGCCTGGCGGTGGCCTCGCGCGTGCGCGGCGAGCGCTGGCCGTGGATCGGTATCGGCGGTGCGGTGCTGAGCGCGCTGCCGCTGCTGATGTACCTGCTGCGGATGATGTTGAAGCTCTGACTGTAGAGCCGAGCCCGTGCTCGGCTGATGGCCTGCGACAGCCGAGCATGGCTCGGCTCTACAGATTCGACCGCATTCGCGCAGGATCAGCTGCGGTGGATCTCCACCGTTACGTGCACCAGCTCTTCATGGATCGCCAGCGCGTTGCGCACGGTATCGGCATCCAGCGTGGCGTCACTGGTGACCACGCTGGCGCTGACCGCGTACTTGCCGCGACCCACCTGCCAGACGTGCAGGTCGGCCAGGCGCGCCGGCCACGGGCCCTGTTCGATCACCTCGCGTACTTCGGCCACCACCGGCGCGTCCATCTGCGCGTCGAGCAGGATGCGGCCGCTGTCGCGCAGCAGGCCGATCGCCCACACCGTGACCAGCACGGCGCCGACCAGGCCCATCACCGGGTCCAGCCAGGTCAGGCCCAGCAGCTTGCCGCCGAGCAGGGCGATTATGGCCAGCACCGAGGTGGCGGCGTCGGCCAGCACGTGCACATAGGCCGAGCGCAGGTTGAGGTCGTGACCGTGCGCATGGGTGTGATCGTGGTTGTGGCCGTGGTGATGGCCATGGTCATGCCCGTGGTGGTGATGCACGTGGCCCGGGCTGTCGTGCAGCCACCAGGCGCACAGCAGGTTGACGCCCAGCCCGACCGCAGCAATGGCGATGGCTTCGTTGTAGTGGATCGGTGCCGGTACCCACAGCCGCTCCAGCGATTGCACCGCCATCAGCGCGGCGACGCCAAGCAGGGCGATGGCGCTGGTATAGCCGGCCAGGATCTCGATCTTCCAGGTACCGAAGGCGAAGCGCGGGTCGTGCGCGTAGCGGCGCGCGCAGCGGTAGGCGAACACCGACAGACCCAGCGCCAGCGCGTGCGAGCTCATGTGCCAGCCATCGGCGAGCACGGCCATGGAGTTGAACCACCAGCCGCCGACGATCTCCACCAGCATCATGCTGACGGTGAGCCACAGGGCGCGGCGGGTATTGCGTTCGGCCAGCGGGTTGCCGTCGTCGAAGCGGTGTTCGTGGCGACGGGCGGCGGCGAGGGCATCCAGGTGCATGGAAAGACCAGAGGGTGGAAGGATACCCCCATAGGGTATACGATCCATCCATGGCCCATGTACACAAGAATCGAAAGCAGCTGCTGACCCGGGTACGCCGTATCGGCGGCCAGGTGGCAGCGTTGGAGCAGGCGCTGGACAAGCCCGAGGGTGAAGCAGGTGACTGTGCGGACGTGCTGGTGCAGGTCGCCGCCGTGCGCGGTGCCGCCCACAGCCTGCTGATGGAGCTGCTGCACGAGCACCTGCAGGAGCATGTGGTCGGCGCCGAAGACCCACAGCAGCGGGCGGCCGAGGCCGAGGTGCTGGTCGAGCTGCTGCGCCGCTACGGCAAATGAGCGGGTGTTGCCGGCCGCTGGCCGGCAACTGCAGGTTGCGTCCGAAGCTCACGCAGTTGCCGGCCAGCGGCAGGCACTACCCATGCCGGTGCCGCGCGTTCCAGATGTGCGTGGCAGCCAGCAGCAGGCTGCCGATGACCGTCATCGGTGTTTCCCAGTCGTGCGAGGGCAGCGCCAGCGCACCGGCCAGCAGCAGGCCGAGCCCGGCGCCGGCGGTGGCCCAGGCCAGCACCGGCAGCGGATGACGGCGTTCGGCCCGCCACAGCGCGTAGCCGGTCAGCGGCAGGGCGATGGCCACGAACAGCAGGTGGACCCATTCCGCTTCGGCCCACGTGCCGAACAGCGGCAGCGCGGCGGCAAGCAGCGGCAGTGCCAGGCAGTGCAGCAGGCACAGGCTGGACAGGGCGACCGCGCCGGCATCGAGCAGGGCGGCAGACGGCGACTTCATCAGGGGACGCTCCTTGCGAAGATAGTGTTATACAGTAACATTTCCGTTCCGCAGCCAACCTGCTCCGACATGAACACTGTTTCCCGCGCCGACCGTCGCCTTCCGGTCACCGTGCTGTCCGGCTTCCTCGGGGCCGGCAAGACCACCCTGCTCAACCAGATCCTGCGTAACCGCCAGGGCCTGCGTGTGGCGGTCATCGTCAACGACATGAGCGAGGTCAACATCGATGCACAGCTGGTGCGCGAGGGCGGCGCCGAGCTGCGCCGAACCGAAGAGACGCTGGTGGAATTCAGCAATGGCTGCATCTGCTGCACGCTGCGCGATGACCTGCTGCAGGAAGTGCGGCGCCTGGCCGACGCCGGTCGCTATGACTACCTGCTGATCGAGTCGACGGGCATCGGCGAGCCGATGCCGGTGGCGGCCACGTTCGCGGTACGTGACGAGCAGGGCTTCAGTCTGAGCGACATCGCGCGCCTGGATACGATGGTGACGGTGGTGGATGGCAGCGCGTTTCTCGCCGACTTCGGCTCCACGTTGCGCCTGGCCGAGCGCGGCCAGCAGGCCGGGCCGGATGACGACCGGGGGGTGGTCGACCTGCTGTGCGAGCAGGTCGAGTTCGCCGACGTGATCGTGGTCAGCAAGGTCGACCAGGTGGATGACGACGTGCTGCAGGACACGCTGGCCGTGTTGCGCGGCCTGAACCGCGACGCGAAGCTGCTGCTGTCCCGCTTCGGTGATGTTCCCCTGGCCGAGCTGTTGGACACCGGCCGCTTCGATTACGAGCGTGCGCAACGTGCGCCGGGTTGGGTGAAGGAACTGCGTGGCGAACACACGCCCGAAACCGAGGAGTACGGCATCGCCAGTTTCGTCTACCGCTCGCGGCGACCGTTCCATCCCGCGCGTTTCGCCCACGCGCTGCAGTCGGGGATGCCCGGCGTGATCCGCAGCAAGGGCTGGTTCTGGCTGGCCAACCGGATGGACTGGGTGGGCGAGCTGAACACCGTGGGCGCCGCGACGCGGACGCAGGCGGCGGGGTTCTGGTACGCCGCGCGTGATCGCGTGCGGGCTGGGCTGGAGGACACCGCGCCATTGCTGCCGCCCACGCCACTGCCGTACAGCGACCTGGGCTGGGCGCGGCAGCAGGCCGACTGCTGGAGCGCTCCGTTGCCGGGTCTGGAAGACTTCCCGGATGCGGCCGCGCATTCGGCGATGCAGCGGCTGTGGCACCCGCTGTGGGGCGACCGCCGCCAGGAGCTGGTGGTGATTGGCGTGCACATGGATGAGCGCGCGGTGCGTGCGGAGCTGGACGCGTGCCTGCTCAACGATCAGGAACTGCGTGCGGGGCCGCTGCTGTGGCAACAGCTGCCGCAGGCATTCCCGGTGTGGAAGCGGTGACGGTGCACTGAGGATCCATGGGTTGCCGGCCAGCGGCCGGCACTACCCCTGGTCGATAGGCCACGCGTGGATGGATGCATGGCGGAGTCGAGCATGGCTCGACTCTACAGTGCGATCCGTTGCGGACAATCCTGTAGAGCCGAGCCGACGTTCGGCTGCTGCAGCAGGTCCACGCTTGGCGTGGATCTACAAGCCGTCACGCCACTGCCAACCCCCGGTGCCCACCTGCAGCACGTGGGTCGGCCGCAACGCCTGCAGCAGGTGCCGGTCGTGGCTGACCATCATCAGGGCACCCGGCCACGCCGCCAGCAGTTCTTCCAGTGCCTGCAGTGCGCTCAGGTCCAGTGCGTTGCCGGGCTCGTCCAGCAGCAACAGCTGCGGTGCGGGGTCGGCATACAGCACGCTGGCCAGGGCGCCCTTCACCCGTTCACCATCACTGAGGCTATGGGCTGCCCGCTGGATGCGCTGCGCGTCCAGCCCGAGCAGGGCCAGCCGTGTGCGCAGTTCACCCGCATCCGCCACCGGGTTGGCGGCCTGCACGGTGTCGAGAATGCTGCGTTCGCCGGACAATCCCAGCAGCTGCTGGTCGAGCAGCGCCAGTGGTGCATGGCGCTGCACGATGCCGCTGCGTGCAGGCAGCTGGCCGGCCAGCACGCGCAGGAGCGTGGACTTGCCACTGCCATTGTCACCGACCACGGCGATGCGCTGGCCGCGGCGGATCTCCAATTGCAACGGTGCACTGCAACCCTGCGGCAGCACCAGCGACTCCGCCTGCAGCAGACGTGCGTTGCCGCGTTCACCGTCACCGGCGAACAGCGCCAGCTCCGGCGCGGCGTGAACTGCCGAAGCCGCTGCGCGCAGCTGGTCGGCGCTGGCCTGAAGACGATCGGCCTGTACCTGTTGCGCGCGCCCGTGGCTGGCCTCTGCACGCTGTTTCTGCCGGCCAAGCAGGATCGGTGCCTGGTTGGCCTGCTTCGCATCGCGATTGCCACGTGCCTGGCGCTGCTGCTGGCGTTCGTGCTGCTCGCGCGCGCTGCGCTGTTGCTGCCGGTGCTGGGCGCGGGCGTGGTCGAGCTGTGCGGCGGCCGCTTCGCGTTCGGCGGCCCGCGCGTCGGCGTAGTGCTGCCACGGCCCGCCATAGCGATGCAGCCCGCGCGCGTCGAGCTCGACGATCTGCTGCATCTGCGCCAGCAGCTCGCGATCATGGCTGATCACCAGCAGGCCGCCGCGCCACTGCTGCAACCGTTCGTACAACTGTTGGCGATGGCGGCCATCGAGGTGGTTGCTGGGTTCGTCCAGGATCAGCCAATCGGCGCCGCTGGCCCAGGCGCCGGACAGCGCCACCTGCATGGCCTGGCCGCCACTGAGACGCGCGGCGGGTTGGGCGGGATCGAGATCGTCGGGCAGGCGGAGCGCCTGCCATTGCTGCTGCAGGCGCTCGCGCAGATCCCAATGGTCGCCGACGCAGGCGAAGTCGGCCTCATCCACGCTGCCGGCTTCGATGCGTTGCAGCGCGGCCAGTTCCGCGCCGACGCCGGCCAGTTCACCGACCGTGCCGGCGGGGGGATAGCCGGGCGTCGGCAACAGGAACACGCGGCCGCTGCTGCGCACCTGCCCGTTCTCTGGCCGCACCCGACCGGCCAGCAGGCGTGCGAGCACGCTCTTGCCGGTGCCATTGGCACCGACCAGACCGGTGGCGACCGGATCGAAGGAAAACGACAGATCGGAAAACAGCGGGCGGCCGTCGGCCAGCCGATACGACACGCGATCGAGCGTGAGGGAATGTGTGGTCATGCGACCTCCATGGCTGCCGGGTTCTCCCCTGCGCGCAGGGGCGGGAAGAGTCAGGCCGTCTGTTGGGAAGACGGCGGCATCAATGGCGCATTGGTCGCGAGCCTCTGGGAGGAATGAGCGGCCAGTATAGCGGGGTTGGCTGAATGGTCGGGTTGGCACCGCCGAGCATGGCTCGACTCTACAAGAAGCATCCACGCATGGCGTGGATCTACGGTGGGCCGGGCATGCGGTGGATCGATCGCGGCTACGGCACGGTGTCCAGGCGGGCGCCGACGAAGTCGATGAACACCCGCAGCTTCGGCAATACGTGTCGGCCCGACGGCCACAGCAGGTGGAAGGTGCCGCAGGAGTGCACATGATCCTCCAGCACGGTGACCAGGCGGCCGTCGGCCAGCGCATCGCGTACCGAGTGCACCGGCACGAAGGCCAGGCCGGTATCGCGCAGCGCCAGCGCCACTCGCGCCTCGATGGTGTTGGCCACCATGTGCACCGGCAGCTCCTGCGGTGTTTCGTGGTCGGGCCAGTGGATCGGCCACGGCTCCAGCTTGCCGGTGCTGGGGAAGCGGTAGTGCAGCAACGTGTGCTGCAGCAGGTCGGCCGGCGTGCGTGGAACGCCGCGACGCTGCAGGTAGCCCGGCGAGGCGACGACACGCCGCGGGAATACCCCCAGCCGGCGTGCGTTCATCCGCGAGTCGCTGGGTTCGCCAACGCGCAGCACCGCATCGAAACCTTCCTCGATGACATCGACCAGCCGGTCGCTGAAATCCAGGTCGAGGCGGATGTCCGGATACGCGGCCATGAATTCGGCCATCAACGGCAGGGTGAGGTCGCCTACCAGTGGCAGGCTGATCCGCAGCGTGCCGCTCGGTGCAGCGTGCGGTTGCGCCAGTTCGGTGCGCGCGGCATCGCGTTCGTCGAGGATGCGCCGGCAGCGCGCCAGGAACAGCTGGCCCTCGGCGGTGAGGGTGATGCTGCGCGTGCTGCGGTGGAACAGGCGCACGCCCAGTGCGTGCTCCAGCCGCGCAACGCACTTGCCGGCGGCCGATGCGGAGATGCCCTGCAGGCGCCCGGTCTCGACGAAGCTGCGGGTGTCGGCGGCGTGGACGAAGGTCTGCAGGTTGGCGAGGTTGTCCAAGACTGACATGGGCGTACCGGCAATGAAAACGGCAGGGTAGGGGCGGGTGATCGCGGCACGCGGCGCGGCCATCGCAACACTGTGGTGCGGGGCCTCGGGCAGCCCTTGCGGCGTTGCAGTTCCGGGCATGATGCCGATTGCGGACTGCACGGTCCATGATGCCCGGAGCGGCAACCGGCTTTTTGCAGCGCCGCGCGCTGCCTAACGTGGCGGGCCTCTCCCCACGGATCACCATGATGAATGCCGCTCTTTCCCTTGAACCTGCACCGACGCTGCCTTCGGTGCAGCGGCTGCTGCAGCAGGTCCATCCGTTGCGCCTGGTTGGTGCGGTGGTGCTGGTGCGCGAGCACGGCGTGCTGCGCCATGCCAGCGCGAGCGGGCTGGCCGATCGCGAGTCGGCCAGGCCGATGCAGCGCGATCAGCTGTTCCGGCTGGCATCGGTCAGCAAGCCGTTGCTGGCCACGGTGATCCTGCGCCTGGTGGCTGAAGGCGTGCTCGACCTCGACGCGCCGGTGCAGCGCTGGCTGCCGGACTTCCGCCCGGCGCTGGCCGATGGCAGCACGCCGCCGATCAGCCTGCGCCAGCTGCTCAGCCACAGCAGCGGACTGGGCTATCGCTTCCTGGAGGCGGATGCGGAGGGACCCTACGCGCGCGCTGGCGTCAGCGATGGCATGGACGCCAACCCGTTGACCCTGGCCGAGAACGTGCGCCGCATCGCGCAGGTGCCACTGCTGTTCGCACCGGGCAGCCAGTGGCTTTACTCGTTGGGCGTGGACGTGGCCGGTGCGGTGGCCGAAGCCGCGACCGGTGAAACGCTGCAGGCGCTGTTCCAGCGCCTGCTGGCTGCCCCGTTGCGCCTGCGCGACACCGCGTTCGTTGCGCGCGATGCAGAGCGGCTGGCCACGCCGTATGTGAGCGACAGGCCGCAACCGCATCGCCTGCAGGAAGGCGAGGTGGTCGCACCTTTCGAGGGAACGCTGGGCATCGAGTTCAGTCCCGCGCGTGCCACCGACGCCAGTCGGTTCGCTTCGGCCGGCGCCGGCCTGGTCGGTACCGCCGATGAGGTGATGGCGGTGCTGGAGGCTTTGCGCGACGTGCAACGCTCCGGCCTGTTGCCGCCCGCGCTGGCGGCGCAGATGGCCAGCCCGCAGGTGGGCGAGCAGGGGCCGCCGGAACCGGCCGGCTGGGGCTTCGGGCTGGGCTTTGCGGTACTGCGCGATGCCGCCGCCAGCGGCACACCACAGCGCGAAGGCAGCTGGCGCTGGGGCGGTGTCTACGGGCACAGCTGGTTCGTCGACCCGTCGCGTGGGCTGAGCGTGGTGGCGCTGACCAACACCCTGTACGAAGGGATGGATGGCGTTTTCGTCGATGACCTGCGCGATGCGATTTATGCCGACCTGGGGGCAACGCGATGAGCGGCCATGCCATCGATGCCGCCAGTCCGGCCGGCGAGGCCACGCGCCTGCCGTGGGCGGGCCTGCTTGCCTTGGCCGGTGGTGGCTTCATCACCCTGTTGACCGAGACCCTGCCGGCGGGTGTGCTGCGGCCGATGGGCGAAAGCCTGGGCGTGAGTGATGCGGCGGTCGGCCAGCTGGTGAGCGTGTATGCGCTGGGTTCGGTGATGGCAGCACTGCCGATGACCGCGCTGACCCAGCGCCTGCCACGGCGTCCGCTGCTGCTGGCGGCCATCGCCGGCTTCGTGGTGGTCAATACGCTGACCGCGTTGAGCAGCAGTTACGCGCTGATCCTGGCTGCGCGCTTCCTGGCCGGTGTGAGCGGTGGATTGCTGTGGTCGCTGGTGGCTGGCTACGCCGCACGCATGGTGGTGCCGTCGCTGCAGGGACGGGCCATCGCAGTGGCGATGGTCGGTTCGCCGCTGGCGCTGTCGCTGGGGGTGCCGGCCGGAACGCTGCTTGGCCAGCAGATCGGCTGGCGCTGGGCGTTCGCGTTGATGAGCGTGCTGGGTCTGCTGCTGCTGGCCTACGCGCGCTGGGCGTTGCCTGCGCTGCCGGCCGCTGGGGCCGGGCAACGCACTTCGCTGGCGACCGTGTGGCGCCTGCCCGGTGTACGCAGTGCGCTGCTGGTGATGGCGCTGTACGTGCTGGCGCACAACGTGCTGTACACCTACATCGAGCCGCTGGCCGTCGACGCGGGTGCCGGTGCGTGGCTGGACCGGCTGTTGCTTGCTTTCGGCATGGCGGCGATTGCTGGCATCGCGATGGCCGGCTGGGGCGTGGATCGCTACCTGCATGCGCTGGTGTGGGCGGCGGTGATCGGTTTCATCGTTCCGGTGCTGGCCTTGCTGGTGTGGCCAGGCGTGGCGAGCGCGCTGCTGCTGGCGACGATCCTGTGGGGCGTGGCGTTCGGCGCCGTGCCGACCCTGTTCCAGACCGCCTTGGCACGGCGCGCCGGGGCCGCTGCGGACCTGGCGCAATCGATGCTGGTGACCGGCTGGAACCTGGCCATTGCGGCCGGCGGCGTGGCAGGCGGGGTGCTGCTGCAGGCCAGCGGCCCACGCCAGCTGGGATGGCTGCCGTTGCTGTTGCTGGCGGTGACCGCCGCGTGGTTGCTGGCACGGCCGAAGGCGTGGGCGTAGCTATTGATCAGTGATGACGCGGTGCCGGCGAGCGGCCGGCACTACCGTGGGCCTTGCTTTTGCCTTGCTAATCCAGCGGTACCTGCTCGATCGGCACGCTGCGCGGGTTCTGCATGTGTTCGCGTGCAGCGCCGTACTGCTGTTGCCGCTTCTGATGGAAGGCGACGAACTCATCGCGCGGCAGCGGCCGCGAGAACAGCCAGCCCTGTCCGAATTCCACATGCCGGCTGTGCAGGTAGGCCAGCTGCGCTTCGGTTTCCACGCCCTCGGCCACCACCCACAGGCCCAGCTCCTTGGCCATGTCGATGATGTGCGGCGTGACCGGGCTGGTGGCGCTTTCGGTACCGATCGCATCGATGAATGATTTGTCGATCTTCAGCGCATCCAGTGGCAGCTGCTGCAGGTATTGCAGGCTGGAGAAGCCGACCCCGAAATCATCGATGGCCACGCTGTGGCCGGCGCGGCGGGCGGCGGCGAGCATGGTGCGCGCGCGGTCCAGATCGAGGAAGCCACGTTCGGTGGCCTCCATCCAGATCTGCTGCGGCAGGATGCCGCTGCCGGCCATGTGCCGGGAGATCATCTTCAGGGCGCGACCGCTGCTGATGTCTTCGGCGGCGAGGTTGATCGCGATGTGCGCGCTGCGGTCGGCGACCAGCAGCTCGCGCATGTCGCGCACCACGTTCTCGATCACCAGGTCGGTGACGTCGGCGATCATGCCGGCCTCTTCGGCCAGTGGAATGAACAGGTCAGGGCGCACCTGGGTGCCATCCGGGCGTTGCCAGCGCACCAGCGCCTCGGCGCCGACGCAGATGCCGGTGTCCAGTTCGATGATCGGCTGGTAATGCAGGTACAGCTCGCGGCGACGGATGGCGGTGGCCAGTTCGCCGCGCAGGGAAAGGCGGCGCCGCGACAGCCAGATCACCAGGCCGGCCCCGGCGGCGGCCAGCAGCAGGCCCGCCGGCACGTACAGCCAGGCCTGTTGGCGGAAGGCCGCGGCAAGCGCGGTGCGCGGTGTAGTGGCGACGGCCAGCCATTCCTCGTTGCGCGCGGTAGCGAACAGCGTGGTGTGGTCCAGGCCTTCGCCCGGGTCGCGCAGCAGTGCCTGCAGCAGGTCCGGATCCAGGCCGGGCTGTTTGGCCAGCAGGCGTCCATCGGGGCTGGCCAGTGCCAGCCGCACATTCGGGTCGGCGATGACATCGACGAAGCGGCGTGGGTCCACCAGAGCGTCGTAGGACCCATACAGGATCGCCAGCACCTGGCGTCGCCCGCTGATTTCCGGGCGCACGTCCACTGCGATGCCGGCGCCGTCGCTGGTGACGTGGTCCGGCCTGGGCTGATCCACATCCGACAGGAACGGCCCCCAGGAGGTGCAGCGCAGCTTGCCTCCTTCGAAGTAGCCCATCTGGTCAATCGATGGGGTGGTCATTACCAGGGTCTGCATGCGCCGGATGTGCTCGGGGCTGCAGGACACGTAGGCACCGGCTTCGGCGGATTTCAGCGCCGCCAGCGCCTCCTGGTAGGACAGGTCGGAGCGGCGCAGGGTGCGATCGGCGATGTCGCGCAGGCGCTGCTGTTCGACGCTGACCGCGCGGTCCCAGGTGGCGTAGGCCATGACCGCGATCGGCACCGCAGCGGCCAGCAGGGCCAGTGCGGTACCGCCGATGATGACGCGCAGGCGGCTCATGGCCGGGGCTCCAGCAGGGCGGGCGGGGCAGGGCGCATGGTCGGGCCGGTCCTTGGGCAGGTGCGGCTATCTGAGCATGGCACCGGGCCGGGCGGAATGGGATCAATACGGTATTCGGTCACATTGTGGTGAAAGCGGCCTGCTTTGACGCAATGGGGCCGTCTGGCGCTGGCGCTCGGCGCCGCGGAGGACTACCGTCGAACGCTTCGCCCGCCCCTTCCCGCGCCCATGACCGAGCCCGCCACGCCCCCCGAGCACCTGCGCCGCAGCCTGTCCAACCGCCACCTGCAACTGATCGCCATCGGCGGTGCCATCGGCACCGGCCTGTTCATGGGCTCGGGCAAGACCATCAGCCTGGCCGGCCCGTCCATCGTCTTCGTCTACCTGATCATCGGCGCGATGCTGTTCTTCGTGATGCGTGCGATGGGCGAGCTGCTGCTGTCCAACCTGCAGTACAAATCCTTCATCGACTTCTCCACCGACCTGCTCGGCCCGTGGGCCGGGTTCTTCTGTGGATGGACCTACTGGTTCTGCTGGATCGTCACCGCGATTGCCGACGTGATCGCGATTGCCGCCTACGCACAGTTCTGGTTCCCCGGGCTTGAGGCCTGGAAACCGGCGCTGGCCTGCGTGATGCTGCTGCTGGCGTTGAACCTGGTGACGGTGAAGCTGTTCGGTGAAATGGAATTCTGGTTCGCGCTGATCAAGATCGTGGCGATCTGTGCGCTGATCATCACCGGCGCCGGGCTGGTGGCGTGGGGCTTCACTTCACCCAGCGGCCACACCGCGTCGCTGTCGAACCTGTGGAATGACGGCGGCATGTTCCCGATGGGCCTGGTCGGCTTCTTCGCCGGGTTCCAGATTGCGGTGTTCGCCTTCGTCGGCATCGAGCTGGTCGGCACCACCGCCGCCGAAACCGCCGATCCCGAGCGCAACCTGCCCAAGGCAATCAACTCGATCCCGGTGCGCATCATCATCTTCTATGTGCTGGCGCTGATCGCGATCATGGCGGTCACCCCGTGGCGCCAGGTGGTGCCGGACAAGAGCCCGTTCGTGCAGCTGTTCGTGCTGGCCGGCATTCCCGCCGCCGCCAGCCTGATCAATTTCGTGGTGCTGACCTCGGCCACGTCCTCGGCCAACAGTGGCATCTTCTCCACCAGCCGCATGCTGTACGGCCTGGCCGAAGAGGGTCACGCCCCGCGCGGGCTGTCGAAGTTGTCACGCGCTGCCGTGCCCGCCCGAGGCCTGCTGTTCTCGTGCCTGTGCCTGCTGGGCGGCACGCTGCTGATCTACCTGATTCCGAACCTGGTGACCGCCTTCACCCTGGTGACGACGCTGGCCACGGTGCTGTTCATCTTCGTCTGGTCGCTGATCCTGGTGGCCTACATGGCCTATCGCCGCCGCTACCCGGAGCGCCACGCTGCCTCGATCTTCAAGATGCCCGGCGGCGTTGCCATGTGCTGGGCCTGCCTGGTGTTCTTCGCCGCCGTGCTGGTGCTGCTGAGCCTGCAGGGCGACACCCGCCAGGCGCTGATCGCCAGCCCGGTGTGGTTCGTGCTGCTGGGCGCGGGGTATTGGGTGCGCCGGAGGGCCGCGAAGTGATCCGAAGTGGGGTCAGATCCCGTTGCTCAGCAACGTGATCTGACCCCGGCAGGTCGCGGGACCCACCCCGCCTCCTCGCGGGAAAACGGCTGTTGCTGTTGAGGTTGCCGGCCAGCGGCCGGCACTACCACGGGTGCAGGGCGCAGCCCTGCCAACCGCCCATTCACCCAACATTCGCGGGCGCGGCCGGATCATCCGGCCGCCATGTTCCATCGACCTCTCCTGCTTGCACTGGTGCTGCTGCCCATCCTGTGGCCCGGGATGGCTGCCGCGCGCACGGTCTATCGCTGCGTGCAGGGCAACACCGTCAGCCTGGCCACCGCACCGGAGCCGGGATCGCGGTGCACGCCGAAGGAGATCGACGACAACGCCATCCAGGCCCCGAACCTGTGGGGCAACATGGGCGTGTTCAGTGGTGTGCTGTACGAGCGCGAGCAGGACGGCGTGCTGGTCTATTCCACCCGCAACCTGCCCGGCTCGCGGGTATTCCTGAAGTTCACCGTGGCCACGCCGCCGGGCGAGCCGGCGCACGAGGGCCTGGGCAAGGTCGGCAAGCCGCAGCTCGCGCAGCACGCCAGGCAGTTCAAGGCCGCGTCCAAGGCCACCGGCGTCGATGATGCCTGGCTGCGTGCCATCGCCCATGCCGAAAGCAATTTCGACGCGCTGGCGGTATCCAGCAAGGGCGCACAGGGCGTGATGCAGTTGATGCCGGAGACCGCACAGGAATATGGCGTGCGCGATCCGTTCTCGCCGCAGCAGTCGATCGAGGGCGGCGCACGCTACATGCGCGCGCTGCTGCGCCGTTACAACGGCGATCGCCCGTTGGCGGCGGCTGCCTACAACGCGGGCATCGGTGCGGTCACCCGCTACAAGGGCGTGCCGCCCTACGCCGAAACCCTGGCCTATGTGGACAAGGTGATGGCGCTGTACGCGCGCTACCGCGAAGCGATGGGCATCCGCACCGAAGTGCCGGCGCGCTAGCGGATGGTGCTGCCTGCACGTGGCGTTGTAGAGCCGAGCCGATGCTCGGCTGCGCCAATTGCAGCCGAGCATCGGCTCGGCTCTACACAAAAAGCCGCTCAGCGCGAGGTGGAAGTGCTGACCAGGTCGTAGCGCTCGATGCGGCCGACGCGTGCCACCTCCGCCTGCACGTCGGCACGCTGCTTGAGTGCACGCCACGCGGCATCGATGCGCACATCGCCCGGCAATGACGGATAGGTGCGCATGTCCTGCAGGCTGGCCAGGGTTTCACCGCGTTCAACCGGCGAGCGCAGCTGTTCGATCAGCACGGCGGCGGCACCGTCCAGGTCGCCTTCCTCCAGCAGCATTTCGCGATGGAACAGGCGGGCATCGTCGCGCTGGGCCAGGATCACCGCGCGTGCTGCATCGCGCGCCTTGGCATCGCCGCGCTCGCGGGCGGCGGCGAACTGCAGCAGCGCCTGTGCGGCCTTGCCGTAACCGGCGAGGCCCGGCATGTCATTCACTGCCTGCGCAGCGTCCTGCATGCGCCCCAGCGAACTGAACACGAAGCCGACATTCATCTGGTGCTCGACACCATCCGGGCCGAGCGCGCCGATGCGGGCGGCCTGTTTCGCCGTGGCCAGTGCCTCATCGGTGCGGCCCAGCCGGCGCAGTGCGGTGAGCCGGCTGTTGAGCAGCCAGGCCACCCATTCCGCCTCCGCAGCGGCAGGCGATTCGCCGTTGCTGGCGGCACCGGCCATGCCCTCGGTCAACGACAGCACTTCCTCGTTGCGGTCCAGCATCAGCAAGGTGGTGCTGAACTCGGCCATGCGCGCGTCCAGTGCGCGGTCGAGCAGGCCGGAAACACGCAGTTCATCGAGGTGGCGCTGTGCCGCCTGCACCGGATCGAAACGCGCGTCACCGCGATCGACATAGCGATCAAAGCGCTTGTCGCTGCGCAGGCGGATGATCTCGGCCGGGCTGTCGATGCGCGCCAGCGTGGCCGGAATGCTGTCGCCACGGCCGTTGTCGGCCTGCAGCGTGGCCAGCGCCAGCCACAGCCCGGTGGGTTCCAGGCCGCCACTCTTCCAGCCGTTGTCAAACAGCGCCTGCAGCAGGTCCATGCGCTTCTGCGGCTGCTCACGCAGGCGGTACTGCAGGTAGTTGATGGCGTGGTGATCGATCGGCAGCGGTGCGTCGGCGTGCTGCAGTGCCTTCACCAGGAAAGTGGTGGCTGCGGCCGGCTGGTTGTCCGACAGTTCCACCGACACCTGGGTGAGCAGGATCTGTGCATCCTCCGGCAGGGCCTCCTGCGCCCGCTGCAGGTAGCGGCGGGCCTGGTCCGGCTTCTTCTGCATCAGCGCGGTCCAGCCGGCGACCTGCGAGGCGCGGCCGCGATGCTCGGCATCGAAGTCGTCCAGCAACGGATCTTCCATCAGCCGCTCCATGCTGATCAGCGCACCCAGCGTGTTGCCATCGCGTGCCTGCTGGATGGCTTCATCCCAACGCGTGGCGTACGCCGCGTGTACTGCATCGGCGGTGGCCGATGGCTTCTGCGGGGCCACCGTGATCGAAGCGGAGGCGGGCGCGCTGGCCAATGCGGCCAGCAGCAGGGCGGTGAGGGGGAGAACGCGGGGCATGGAGAATCTCCATCCGTGGGAACCGCATTGAACCTGCTACGGCCAGCGAGGACAAGCACGACGAAGCGAATCCTGGTGTTCAGCCGCATGATCGGCCGTGGCGGATCGCACGCGCAGCGTCTATTGTCGGTGCCTCTTCAAGCAGCAGGCAGAGGCAGCGCAACACGATGGCACGGTGGCAATGGATGGCGGCAGGGGTGGCGTTGGCAACGGCGGTGGGCTTGGCTGCAACCTGGTGGGATACCCCGCTGAAAACGCTGGCCGGCCCTGCCGGCCCGGTGCCCACGCCGCTGGCCTGGACCGCGCAGATCGAGCCGCTGGCCGGCGATGGTCACCCCGGCGACCGCGACGGTGCGTCCGCGCAGGCGCGCTTCGCCGACCCGTATGCACTGCTGCGCGGCACCGATGGCAGTGTCTATTTCACCGATGCCGGTGACAACAACCGGATCCGCCGCCGCCTGCCCGATGGCCGCGTTGAAACCGTGGCCGGGCAGGGCGAGGGCCGTATCGATGGCCCTGCGCTGCAGGCCAGCTTCAATACGCCTTCGGGCATTGCCGGCGATGCGCAGGGCAACCTGTACGTGGCCGACACGGGCAACCATGCGATCCGCCGCATCGGCACCGATGGCCAGGTGACCACGCTGGCCGGTGGTGAACAGGGCTTCGCCGATGGCCCTGCCATGCAGGCCCGCTTCGATGCACCGATGGGCGTTGCGGTGGACGCGCAGGGCCAGGTCTACGTGGCGGACACGTTCAATGACCGCATCCGGGTGATCGGTACCGATGGCAGTGTGCGCACCCTGGCCGGTGGTGATCGGCCAGGCTTTGCCGATGGCGCGGGCGCCGCTGCGCGTTTCGATACGCCGGTGGCGCTGGCCTTCGACGCGCAGGGTGCGTTGCTGGTGGCCGATCTGTTCAACAACGCCGTGCGCCGGGTGGGCGCCGACGGCACGGTCAGCACCGTGGTTGCCCCCGGTGGCGTGATCAATGGGCCGCAGTCGCTGGCCACCACGCACGACGGCGTGCTGTACGTGGGCGATCTCGATGGCCGCATCGTGCAGGTGACGCCGCAGGGCCACCAGATCGCACTGGTCGGCAATGGCCGCCTGCCGCGCCTGGCCCGCCCCAGCGGGTTGGCGCTGGAGGCCGATGGCAGCGTGCTGGTGGCCGACGCCGCAGGCTACCGCCTGCATCGTCTGCGTCCGCTGCCGGTGGGCGAACTGCCGGCGCCGGCACTGGTCGGCCCGGCCGCCGATGCCGCGCTGCCGAAGACGGGCGGCCGTTGGCCGCTCGCACCGCAGGACGGCTGGCACGAAGTGGTCGGCACCCTGGGTGAAGTGCGCGGCAACTTCAGCGGTGAGAGCCGCCACCACCTGCATGGCGGCTTCGACGTGCGCGGTGATGTGGGCCAGACCGTGCTGGCGATTGCCGATGGCAAGATCAGCAGCCCGGTGGCGGCCTGGAACCTGGGCGAGCAGGCCGAGGGCCTGGCGGTGGACCGCCTCAAGTACATCCACATGCGTGTCGGCCGCACCCCGCGCGATGTGCCGTTCGACGCGCGCTGGCAGGCGCTGTATGACGAGCAGGGCAAGCTGCAGCGGATGCGCGTGCGCCGTGGCATGCGCATCCACGTGGGAGACCGCCTGGGCAGCATCAACAACCAGGCGCACGTGCACCTGGCGGTGGGTACCGGTGGCTTCGAGACCAACGCGGTAGCGCTGGGCTTCCAGGGCTACGCCGACCACTTCGCACCGCGCATCACCGATGTGGCCCTGCTGGACGACAACGACCAGCCGATGGCCGCCGGCAGCGATGGCGTGGTGATGGTTGCGCGGCAGGGGCGTGGCGTGCAGATCGTGGTGGAGGCCTGGGACCAGGTCGACAACAATCTGCCACGACGCCGGCTGGGCATGTACCAGGTGGGTTACCAGATTCTCGATGCTACGGGACATCCGCTGCAGGGCTACGAGCAGCCGCGCTGGAACATCGTGTTCAACCGCATGCCGCCGCAGCGGGAAGCGGTGCGCGTGGCCTACGCACCGGACAGCGGCATCACCGTGCATGGCAGCGCGGTGACCCGGTTCCGCTACCTGGCCACCAACACCGTGCGTGATGGCCTGATGGAAACCGGGCGCTGGCAGCCGGCGGCGTTGCCGCCGGGCGAGTACATCGTGCGTGCCAGCGTGCGCGACTACAGCGGCAACGAAGGCGTCGGCCCGCGCGAGATCAGAGTACGGCTGCTGCCATAGCCGCAGCCGGGGCGCCGCAGCGTTCGCGCTCGGCGTCCATGTCTTCCAGCGGCCGCACTTCGATGCTGCCGAAGCGTGCCCACGGGAAGTCGCGGGCGATGCGCATGGCGTCGTCGCGGTCGCGCGCCACGATCAGGTTGAAGCCGGCCAGCAGCTCGCGGGTTTCGGCAAACGGGCCATCGAGCACGCGGCTGTGTCCATCGCGCACGCGCAGGGTCTGTGCGGTATCGACCGGCTGCAGCTTCTGGGCGGCCAGCAGCGTGCCTTCGGCCTGCAGCTTGTCGGCGTGGGCCAGGCAGTCGCGCATCAGCGCGTTGAATTCTTCGGTGGGCAGCGCCTGCAGCAGGGCAGGCTCGATATAGATCAGAAGCAGGTACTGCTGCATGGCGTGGTCCTGGCGGGGGCGGGGGACCATGATGGCGCAGGATGGCGCGCGGGCATGTTGCAGCGCGGAAGCGCGCCTTCGGCGGGGGGCGGCGAACGGCGGAGCCCCTCCGTGGTGGCGCTACAGCGTGATTCTTGGGCTTGGCCGGGTGGGTAGGCGGGTCGGGGGACGCCGTAAACCCATCCATGAAGTGACCCCCGAGACTTGGACGGTGGGGTCAGGCGGCTGCTTGGGCCTGTTCCCGGTACTTTACCGGGCTTAGTCCCTTCAATTTCAATCTGATTCGCTCTTGGTTGTAGTACTTGATGTACTCCACCAGCCCGGCC
>NZ_JCAFTF010000014.1:0-107422 GCF_059369995.1 Stenotrophomonas sp. YJH_SMC_53
CTTTGATCGATGTGGAGGTCTTGCAGGCCTCTTTGGCAACCTGCAGCTTGAAGCGCGCGTCATATCTGTTCATGTATCCCTCGGAGGTTGGATCTGGCGTCCAACTCCTGGGGGTCACTTCACCTTGGGGGCTTGGCCGCGGCATCCATGCCGCGGACACCCCGCACCCCGACACCGCCCCACCCCTGACAGTTTCCCGGTGACGGCTGGTGAACTGCGATGACTGGTAGGTGTCGACCTTGTTCAGCACGGATCATTACGAACTGGTGGGTGTCGACCTTGGTCGACACCAAGAGCGAAGCGACCGGCATTTGATTTTGATTTTCTTTTTTCTTCTCCGTGGCTGGACGCACACGGAAACTGTCAGAGGCCGGGCGGGTGGGTTGCGCAGGACCGTTGGCGCCATGGATGGCGCCATCGAGCCCCCATGGACGGGTTTACGGCGTGTCCTGCGCAACCCACCCGCCCGGCCAAGCGCGGCTTTTGATCTTGCTTCCGCCTTCAGCGACCAACCCCACAGCCACGAGGGGCTGCGCCGTTGGCTGGAACACCCTGTTACCCATACGAGGCATGTCCCCGTCACAGCCGCATGCGATGCTGACCACCTGATCCCTGCCAGCGAGAACGCCCGCATGACCACCATCATCGCTCCGCGCGTGCACGACATCGGCGGCCTCGAAGTCCGCCGCGCCGTCCCCACCCTGCAGGCGCGCAGCATCGGCTCGTTCGTGTTCGTCGACCAGATGGGCCCGGCACTGATGCACCCCGGCACCGCCATCGACGTGCGCCCGCATCCGCATATCGGCCTGGCCACGGTTACCTATCTGTGGTCGGGCGCCATCGGCCACCGCGACACCTTGGGTTCGGATCAGGTGATTCGTCCCGGTGACGTCAACTGGATGACCGCCGGCCGCGGCATCGCCCATTCCGAACGCACGCCACAATCGGACCGCGACCATGACAACCCGATCCACGGCATGCAGACCTGGGTCGCGCTGCCGAAGTCGCATGAGGAAATCGAGCCGGCGTTCTATCACCATGCCGCTGCCACCCTGCCCGAGCAGCGCCGCAAGGGTGCCTGGCTTCGGGTGATCGCTGGCCGCGCCTATGGCGAGGAATCGCCGGTGAAAGTGTTCGCCGATACGCTCAATGTGGCGATCGATCTGGACCCGGACGCGGAAATCGACATCGACGACGGCCACCGCGAGCGCGCGTTGTACATCCTTGAGGGCGACGCGCAGTTGGATGGCGTGGACATTCCCGCACAGCACCTGGTCATCCCCGAAGCCGGCGCACGCGGCCGCCTGCGCGCAAAGACACCGGTGAAGGCGATGCTGTTCGGTGGCGAGCCGCTGGATGGCCCGCGCCACCTGTGGTGGAACTTCGTGTCCAGCTCGAAAGAGCGTATCGAGCAGGCGAAGCACGACTGGGAAGCCGGTCGCTTCGGCACCATCCCCGGCGACGACAAGGAGTTCATCCCGCTGCCGCAGTACTGAGCATCGCGTGTTGCACACATCCGAGGGTGTATTCCTGCACCCGGCGTTGACGCTACAGTCACCCGCTGATCATTGAAATGTGACATAAATCACACTTTCGACCGTCAAAGGAGTGCAACACATGAGCATGGGTAAACGCTTGTCCGCCGAGTTCCTCGGCACGTTCTGGCTGGTTCTGGGTGGCTGTGGCAGTGCAGTGCTGGCCGCCAAGTTCGGTGGTGACGGCAATCCGCTGGGTATCGGCTTCCTCGGCGTGGCGCTCGCCTTCGGCCTGACCGTGGTGACCGGCGCCTATGCGTTCGGCCATATCTCCGGTGCGCACTTCAATCCGGCGGTCAGCGTCGGCCTGTGGGCGGGTGGCCGCTTCCCGACCAAGGACCTGGTGCCGTACGTCATCGCCCAGGTTGCGGGTGGCCTGCTGGCCGGCTTCATCCTGCTGCAGATCGCCTCCGGCGCCAGTGGCTTCGCCATCGATGGCAGCCAGGCCGGAGCGTTCGCCAGCAATGGCTATGGCGCGCTGTCGCCCGGTGGCTACAGCGTGGCGGCGGCCTTCCTGTGCGAAGTGGTCCTGACCGCGGTGTTCCTGATCGTGATCATGGGTTCCACCCACGGCAAGGCACCGGCCGGGTTCGCCCCGCTGGCGATCGGCCTGTCGCTGACCCTGATCCACCTGATCAGCATCCCGGTCACCAACACGTCGGTGAACCCGGCCCGCTCCACGGCCGTTGCCTTCTTCGCCGGCAGCGGTGCGGTCAGCCAGTTGTGGCTGTTCTGGGTCGCCCCGTTGCTGGGCGGCGCGATCGGTGGCCTGATCTACAAGTGGATCGGCAACGACCGCTGATCCCCGCAGCAACCATTGCGGGCGGCCCTCGGCCGCAATGGTTGCGCTTGCAACCGCGAATTGTGCGATTGCTCACGTTCCGTTAAGGTTGAGTTGACCGTCCGTGCACATGCCGGATGGGGGGCGTCCGGGGATGGGATGCCATGGTCGCCGGCTCTGCTGGCGAAGCCAACCAATTCATCACCTTGGGGGATGCATGAAGTTCGTGCCTGTCATGTTGTCGAGCCTGCTTTTCGCTGCGGCCCACGCCGCCGCGCAGGCGCCGTCCGAATGTCCTTCGCTGCCGGCCAGCAGCGGTCTGCAATGGCACCAGCAGGTGCAGGCCGATTTCCTGGTCTGCCGCGCCAGCACCCCTGATGGCCGCGAAGTGCTGAGCCTGATGCTCAGCGCGCGTGACCCGTCCATTCCGCTGAACCGCTCGCTTCGGCAGGAAAAAGGCAGCTTCGGCGGTGAATCGCTGTACTGGTACCAGCCCGACCTGGGCGGCCAGCAACCGCCGGGGTATGCCGAACGGCGCATCAGCGTGGTCAAGCTCGACAAGGGGCGTTACGCGCAGATTTCGCTGTATCCGGACAGCGCGCAGGAGCTGGGGTCACTGCAACAGCTGGCGCAGGGCATGAGCCTGACCCCGTCGGCCGTGGCCGCCGGGCGCTGAGGATGACGGGGATGGCTGCCTGGCAGCATCCCCGCAGCGCGACCCCATCCAACGGTTGTGCCGGTCGCTGGCCGGCACCCCGATCCGCCTCCATGCGAGGCAGTTGCCGGCCAGCGGCCGGTACTACGTCAGAACTTGCCTTCCTGGAAATCGACGAAGGCCTGCATCAGTTCCTGCCGCGTGTTCATCACGAACGGCCCGTGGCGCATCACCGGTTCGCGCAGCGGACGGCCGGCCACCAGGATCAGGCGCGCGCCTTCATTGCCGGCCGAGATGTGCAACTGCTCGCCACCGCCCAGCACCGCCAGTTCCTGGCGGGCGACGTCGCGCGCGGCGTCCTGCTCACCCACGGTCACGCCACCTTCGAATACGTACGCAAAGGCGTTGTGCCCTTCCGGCAGCGCATAGGTCCAGGCACGGTCGGGCGCCAGCGTGATGTCGAGGTAGAGCGGGTCGGTGGCCGGTTGCACGATCGGGCCGCGGGTGCCATCGACCGTGCCAGCAATCACCTTCACCTCCACGCCCGCTTCCGGGTGCACCACCGGAATCCGCTCAGGCGCGAACTCCTGGTACTTCGGCTCGGTCATCTTCTCCTTCGCCGGCAGGTTCACCCACAGCTGGAAGCCACGCATCTGCCCGCTTTCCTGCTCGGGCATCTCCGAGTGCACCAGGCCGCGGCCAGCGGTCATCCACTGCACGCTGCCCGGGGTCAGCAGGCCTTCGTTGCCATGGTTGTCGCGATGCCGCATGCGCCCGTCGAGCATGTAGGTGACGGTCTCGAATCCGCGGTGCGGATGCTCCGGGAAACCAGCGATGTAGTCCTCGGCGCGGTCGGTGCCGAATTCATCGAGCAGCAGGAACGGATCGAGGTCGGGCAGCGTCGGGCCACCGATGACGCGGGTCAGGCGCACGCCGGCACCGTCGGAGGTGGGCATGCCACGGATGGTCCGCAGCACGCGGACCGGTTCGGGAAAGCTCATGGCGACTCCTGTTGGATGGATGCCACTGAAGATGGACGCCGCACGGCCACACGCCAATGGACGGCGCCGCAACCGATTGTTCCATCCCTGATGTTCGCTGCACGTCAGCACAACAAGCGTACGACCAAAGTACTACCGCCGATTCGTCCTGTGCCAATTGACCCTGTCGAGGGCACGCGGGACTCTTTGACTGTCTTTCCGGGAGAGAGCACCTCATGAAAGGGTTTTCCAAAATAGGCTGGGCGGTCCTCGCCCTGCTCGGCGCCTTCTGTCTGGGCACCGTGGCCCTGCGCCGCGGCGAACACATCAATGCGCTGTGGATCGTCGTCGCCGCGGTTTCGCTGTACCTGGTGGCCTACCGCTTCTACAGCCTGTTCATCGCCAACAAGGTGATGCAGCTGGATCCGACCCGGGCCACGCCGGCGGTGATCAACAACGATGGCCTGGACTACGTGCCGACCAACAAGCACGTATTGTTCGGCCACCACTTCGCCGCCATCGCCGGCGCCGGCCCGCTGGTCGGCCCGGTCCTGGCCGCGCAGATGGGCTACCTGCCTGGACTGCTGTGGCTGGTGGTGGGCGTGGTGCTGGCCGGTGCGGTGCAGGACTTCATGGTGCTGTTCCTGTCCAGCCGTCGCAACGGCCGTTCGCTGGGCGACCTGGTAAGAGAAGAGATGGGCCAGGTACCCGGCACCATCGCGTTGTTCGGTGCGTTCCTGATCATGATCATCATCCTGGCGGTGCTGGCGATGGTGGTGGTCAAGGCGCTGGCCGAAAGCCCGTGGGGCATGTTCACGGTAATCGCGACGATGCCTATCGCCATCCTGATGGGCGTGTACATGCGCTATATCCGCCCCGGCAAGATCGGCGAGATCTCGGTGGTCGGCCTGATCCTGCTGCTGGCCGCGATCTGGTACGGCGGCAAGGTCGCCGCCGACCCGGTGTGGGGCCCGGCGTTCACGTTCACTGGCACCCAGATCACCTGGATGCTGATCGGCTACGGCTTCGTCGCATCGGTGCTGCCGGTGTGGCTGTTGCTGGCCCCGCGCGACTACCTGTCGACCTTCCTCAAGATCGGCACGATCATCGCGCTGGCCGTCGGCATCCTGATCGTGATGCCGGAACTGAAGATGCCGGCGCTGACCCAGTTCGCCGCCAGTGGCGACGGCCCGGTGTGGAAGGGCGGCATGTTCCCGTTCCTGTTCATCACCATCGCCTGCGGTGCGGTCTCTGGTTTCCATGCGCTGATTTCCTCCGGCACCACGCCGAAGCTGCTGGCCAATGAAGCGCACATGCGCTACATCGGCTACGGCGGCATGCTGATGGAATCGTTCGTGGCGGTGATGGCACTGGTGGCCGCATCGATCATCGACCCGGGCATCTACTTCGCGATGAACAGCCCGGCCGCGGTGATCGGTGCCGATGCTGCGTCGGCGGCGCACTACATCACCAACACCTGGGGCTTCACCATCACGCCGGAGCAGCTGACCGCGACCGCGGCGGCGATCGGCGAGCCGACCATCCTGCATCGTGCAGGTGGCGCGCCGACACTGGCGGTGGGCATCGCGCAGATCCTGCACGAAGCAATCCCCAGTGGCAGCGACGCAATGATGGCGTTCTGGTACCACTTCGCGATCCTGTTCGAAGCATTGTTCATCCTGACCGCGGTGGACGCCGGCACCCGTGCTGGACGCTTCATGCTGCAGGACCTGCTGGGCAACTTCGTGCCGGCCCTGAAGAAGACCGAGTCGTGGACCGCCAACATCATCGGTACCGCCGGCTGCGTGGCGCTGTGGGGCTACCTGCTCTACACCGGTGTGGTCGATCCGTTCGGCGGCATCCAGACCCTGTGGCCGTTGTTCGGCATCTCCAACCAGATGCTGGCCGGTATCGCACTGATGCTGGGCACGGTAGTGCTGTTCAAGATGAAGCGCGACCGCTATGCGTGGGTCACTGCGGTACCGGCGGTGTGGCTGCTGATCTGCACCACCTATGCCGGCTTCATCAAGATCTTCGACAGCAACCCGGCGCAGGGTTTCCTGGCACAGGCACACAAGTTCCAGGCCGCGCTCGCCAGCGACACGATCACGGCGCCGGCCAAGTCGGTGGCGCAGATGAAGCAGATCGTGGTCAACGCCTACGTCAATACCGGCCTGACCGCGCTGTTCCTGCTGGTGGTGGGCGCAGTCCTGGTGTATTCGATCAAGACCATCCTGGCGGCACGCCGCAATCCGCGGCGCAGCGACCGCGAGACCCCTTACGTGGCGCTGAAGCCGCATGAAATGGTGGATCTGTGATGAGTACGCAACTGGTTCCCGCCGGCCAGTACCAGGCGCACCGCCGCATCTGGCGGCGCCTGGTGCAGACCGCACGACTGTGCTGTGGCATTCCTGATTACGACAACTACGTCCGGCATATGCTGGAAAAGCATCCGGACCAGGAGCCGATGGACTACAAGACGTTCTTCCGCGAGCGCCAGGAAGCGCGCTACGGCGGACGCAATGGTGGCCGCTGCTGTTGAGGGCCGGGACGGCCTTTTAGCAGGCCAAAGAAGGCCGAGCGCGGGCTCGGCTCTACACGGGCAGAGCGGGTTCGCGGCGCACGCCGCGAACCCGCAACAGGATCGTCCGGTCAGAACTCAGGCGCCGGCCATCCACTTCAGGATCAGGCCGGTGACATAAGCCAACCCGGTACCGGTGGCATAGCCCACCGTACCCAGCAGCACCCCCACCGGCGCCAGCGTCGGATGGAAGGCCGCGGCTACCACGGGTGCCGAGGCGGCCGCCCCGATGTTGCCCTGCGAACCTATCGCGAAGAAGAACAGCGGCGCGCGCAGCAGCTTGGCCACCACCCACAGCACCAGCACATGCGTGGCCATCCAGATCGCGCCGAGCAGGAACAGCCACGGCCGATCCAGCAGCGACAGCAGGTTCATCTGCATGCCGATGCAGGCGATCAGAAAGTACAGGAACACCGTGCCCAACCGCGAAGCGCCTGCGGCTTCCAGCCGGCGCGCACGGGTGAAGCTCAGGCCCAGGCCCATCGCCGTGGACAGCAGGATCACCCACACGAACTGGCTGTCCAGGCTGAACTGGCTGGCCCAGCTGACGTTGGCCTTGAACCAGCCCGACAGCGGTGCGGCGATGGCGTGGGCCAGGCCGACGCCACCCAGTGCGACGCCGACGATCACCATCAGGTCGGTCATGCTGGGAATGCGCGCGTTCTGTGCCTCGTAGGCGCTGATGCGTGCCTTCATCTCGTCGATGGCGCGCGTATCGGCCCCGTTGCGGGTGTCGATCTGCTGCGCGCGGTTGGCCAGGAACAGCAGGATCGCCATCCACAGGCTGGCGCAGGCCACGTCGACCACGGCGAACTGGCCGAAGGTGGTGGCGTCGGTGCCGAACACCTCACGCATGGCGACCATGTTGGCGCCGCCACCGATCCAGCTGCCGGCCAGTGCGGCCATGCCGGCCCAGGTATCACCGGCCACCGTTTCCGGATGGATCAGCTTCATCAGCTGGAAGGAGACGATGGCGCCAAGCATGATGCCAGCGGTACCGGCACAGAACACAAGCAACAGCTTCGGCCCCAGCTTGATGACGCCCTTGAGGTCGATCGACAGCGTCAGCAGGACCAGCGCGGCCGGCAGTAGCACGTCACGCGCGACCGGGTTGTACAGCGAGGTGTTGTGGCCATCGATGACACCGGCGGTGTTGTAGATGGCGGGGATGAAATAGCACAGCAGCAGTGCCGGCACCCAGGCGAAGATCTTCTTCAACAGCGGTGTCGGACCACTGGCGGCCCAGAAGATCAGGGCCAGGGTGGCGGCAATCAGGCCCAGTCCAACGATATCGTTGCTGATCAGGGCAGTAGCGGGTTCGGTCGGCATGGGATCCTCTGTCGATCGAAAGAGCGGGAAAAAAAAGCGCCGCATGAAGCGGCGCAGGTCGAGATTAACACTGTCTTCACGCCGGGTCATGCCGCAGCGCGGAGCAGGTCGGCCGTCCGATCAGGCGGGGCGCGAAGCGCCGAAGTCCAGGGTGACACGCGTCCCGCGCGGTTGGCAGGGCTGCAACTGCAGCGTCCAGCCCAGGTGCTCGCACAGCCGCGCGATCAGGTCCAGGCCGATGCCACTGCCTCGATCGGCACGCTCACCGCGGGCCATGCGCGCGTGGATCGCCGCGATCTCCTCCGGGCTCATCCCATGCCCGGGGTCCTGCAGCGTCAGTACCGCCGACGAACTCAGCTGCAGCTCGATATGGCCGCGGCCGCTGTTTTCGATGGCATTGCGCAGCAGGTTGCCGATCGCCGCCTGCACCACCGCCAGCGGCGCGACGATATCCACCGGCGCGGCCTGGATACCGATGCTCAGGTCCTTGTCGCCGAGCAGGTGTCGATGGTCGTCGACGATCTCCGGCAGCAGCTGGTCCAGTGCGATGCGCTCGGCACGCGCGGCCAGGCGCGCAGGATCACGCGCCAGCACCAGCAGCAGCTCGATCAGCTGCTCCACGCTCTGTGCCGTGCGCAGGACCCGCTGCATCTGCTGGCGGGCACGTTCGGGCAGGCCCGGTTGCTCCAGCGCCAGCTCGGCTGCACCGGTCATCACTGCGATCGGCGTGCGCAGTTCGTGGCTGGCGGTACTGATGAAGACCCGCTCACGCTCGACGAACTGCTCGTTGCGGTCCAGGTAGTCGTTCAGCGCATCGGCGATGGTGTGCAGCTCGGAACTGCCGCGCGGGTCGACCTCGATGCGCTGGCCCTGAACGCCCGGCCGCAATGCGCCGATGTGCTGGGCCAGCAGGCTCAACGGGCGCACCATGCGTTCCATACCGAAGGACGCCATCAGCACGGTGACGAAGATCATGATCACCCCGGCCAGCATCACCCAGCGCGTGGCGAACTGCTCCAGGTCATGGAAGTCGGAGATGTCCAGCGCCAGCGCGACACGTCCCATCGACCGGGTCTCGCGCACCATCACCGCCGTCTCCCGGCCTTTGATCATCACGCCGTCGTGAAGGCCCGGATGCAGCGTACGCAGGCTGTCAGGCAGGTTGACTGCATCGAAGCGGTACAGGCTGAGCGTGTCCGAATCCTGCCAGCGATAGTGCGGCTCATGCTCGACGTGCTCGACGATGCTGTCCAGCTCGGAATTGAGCAGCGCGCGCCAGGCGGCATGTTCGGCGTGTTCGTGCACGTAGTTGCCGACGCTGAACACGGCGATCGACAGCAGGGCCAGGTAGCCCAGCAACCACCACACCACGCGCCGGTACAGCGGGCCCGGCCTACGCGCCTTCATCATCATCCTTGCCTGCACCGGCGGCCGCGGTCACCGCAAGGCGATAACCAACCCGCGGCAGGGTGTGGATCAGCTTGTCGGCAAACGGACCGTCGACGCTGCGGCGCAGCTCGTAGACATGCGAGCGCAGCAGGTCACCATCCGGTGGCTCATCGCCCCACAGGGCGAACTCCAGCTGTTGGCGGGTGACCGCACCGGGGCTGGCACGCATCAGCACCTCCAGCAGCTTGCGGCAGGCCGGGTACAGGTGGAGTACCTGCCCCCCCCGCTGGGCTTCGAGGGTCGCCAGGTCCAGCACCAGGTCGCCCACCTGCAGGCGCTTGCGCGGGTTTCGGCCCTGCGCACGCAGCAGCAGCGCCTCCAACCGAACTTCCAGCTCGGGCAGGGCGAACGGCTTGGTCAGGTAGTCGTCGGCACCTGCGCGGAATCCGGTGATCTTGTCCGGCAGCTCGTCGCGCGCGGTCAGCATGATCACCGGCACCTCCGAAGCGTGCTCGGCGCGCAGGCGACGCAGCACCTCCGGCCCCTCCATGCGTGGCAGCATCCAGTCCAGGATCACCGCGTCGTAGGGGTGGCTGCCGGCCAGGTGCAGGCCGGTGATGCCGTCCGGGGCCACGTCGAGCACATGCCCACGCGACTCGAAGTAGTCGAACAGGTTGGCCACCAGCTGGCGGTTGTCCTCGATCACCAACAGACGCATGCACGAAACATCCACGGAAGTTCGTACCATGGTAGCGCTGCGCATGTCGGAATGCGGTCGCCCCGGCCTCCTCTGACGCTTTTCCAACCCCCGCCACCTCAGAATGGCCGTTTTGCTCCCGGAGCCTGCCGTGCCCGTAGCCCTGCCCCGCCGTTGGCGCCTGCCCCTGTTGTGGCTGTTGATCGTTGCTGCGCTGGCAGCGGGGATCGGCCTTCGGCAGCCGCAGCCACCGGACGAGCCGCGCTTCGTGCTGGCGGCCCGCACCATGGTCGAAAGCGGGCAATGGCTGCTGCCGCACCGGGGCGTGGAGCTGTATGCGGAGAAACCGCCGGTCTTCATGTGGCTGCAGGCGGCGGCTTACGAGATCGTCGGCAGCTGGCAGTGGTCGTTCCTGCTGCCGTCGCTGCTGGGCGCCCTGCTCAGCCTGTGGTTGGTGTCGGATCTGGCACGCCGACTGTGGTCGCCGCGGCATTCCCTGTACGCCCTGGCGGCGCTGTTCTGCACCCTGCAGTTTGGCCTGATGGCCAAGCGCGCGCAGATCGACATGGTGCTGGTCGGCATGACCACGGTGGCCCTGTGGGGCTTGATGCGCCACCTGTGCGAACGCCGCAACCTGGCTGCCTTGTGGCTGGCGGGGTTCGCCGCTGGCCTCGGCACGGTGACCAAAGGCGTGGGTTTCCTGCCGCTGCTGATGGTCCTGCCGTGGTTCGGCTGGTGGCTGTACCAGCGTCGCCGCGGTCGCAGCGTGGACGGCCCCCACCCGGCAACGCTGCTGTGGCTGATCCCGGCCTTCCTGCTGGGCGTGTCGGTGTGGCTTGCCCCGCTGGGCTGGGCGCTGCTGCACACGCCCAGCGCCGAACTGCAGGCCTACGCGCATGAACTGTTGTTCAAGCAGACCGGTACCCGCTATGCCAACGCCTGGCACCATCGCCAACCGGCCTGGTACTACCTGCAGGTGATCCTGACCCTATGGCTGCCGGGCAGCCTGCTGCTGCCGCTGCTGTTCAAGCCGTGGTGGCGCCGCATCCGCCGGGGCGACCGCCGGCAGTGGCTGCTGCTGGGCTGGGCGCTGCTGGTGCTGGTGTTCTTCAGCGCCAGCCCGGGCAAGCGCGAGGTCTATGTGCTGCCGATGCTGCCTGCGATGGCACTGGCGGTTGCGCCGTTGTTGCCCGGCTTGCTGCGCCGGCTGTGCGTGCGCCGCTATCTGTTCGGCTACAGCGTGGTGCTGATGCTGGCCACCGGCGTGCTCGGCGTGATGCTGCTGACCGAGCACCCGTGGGCCTTGGCGCAACTGGAGCGCCGGGCCATGCCCGATGCGCTGCTGCCGGTGCTGGGTGATGGCCTGCTGACCTTCGCCATCGCGCTGGCCACGCTGGTCGTCTGGTTGCGGGTGCGCCGCGCCACGACACTGGTGCTGTTGACCCACGGCATGCTGTGGATGCTCTACGGCCTGGTGCTGATTCCGGCACTGGATCCCTACGCATCGGCATCGGCGCTGATGCGCCGCGTCGGCGCACGGATCGGTCCGGACGCCGAACTGGCGCTGGTCGCCTGGCGCGAGCAGAACCTGCTGCAGGCTGACCGCCCGGTACGCGAGTTCGGCTTCAAGCGCCCCTGGGCCGAGCAATGGCACGACGCCGGCCCGTGGGTGGCCGAGGCGCCGGACAAGCGCTGGCTGCTGGTGCTGGACGACGCGATGAGTCCCTGCGTGGATCCGGCCAAGGTGATCGATATCGGTGTTGCCAACAGGAATCGTTGGCAACTGCTTCCCGGTACTGCATGGAACCCGGAATGCCATGCCGAGCGGACAGGATCGACCGCCGAAGAAGACTGAACGTTGACACGTGCCGGGCAAGCATTAACCCGGCACGAACGAGCGTCCGACCCTTCTCCGACATCGAGGTGACGAGCATGACCGCGGATTCCCGAACCGCCCCTTCCCCGCATGCCCGTCCGTCCCCTTGATGCGATAGCACCGCTTGCGACATCGCCACTGGCGTCAAAATTTGCCGTAACGCACATCTGGCTGCCTGTCGCAATCGGTTTTCCCGTGTTTGCGCTGCTGATGGGATTCGGCGGCGATCAGTGGGTGGCCGACCACCTGTTCCGTCTTGAGGGCGGCCATTGGGCATTGCAGGACGCCTGGATCACCCGCAGCGTCGTGCACAAGGCCGGTAAATGGTTGAGCACTGCGGCGGCGCTGGTCGTGCTCCTGCTGTGCTTCCATCACTGGCGTAGGGGGCGCGATCGCACCCTGCAATGGGCGCTGCTTTATGTCGTAATTGCCATTGCACTGGGCACCGGCGTGATCTCCCTGCTGAAGTCGCTGGTGCCGATGGAATGCCCGTGGGATCTGCTCCGCTACGGTGGCCACCAGCCTTTCATCGGGCTTTTCACGGCGCGCCCCGCAGGCATGGCCGCGCAGGCCTGCTTCCCGGCGGGCCACGCCAGCGCGGGTTATGCATGGTTGTCCCTTTACTTTTTTGCCCTGCTGTGGCGCCCTTCATGGCGCTGGGCCGGGTTGTGGATCGGTCTTGGCACCGGTCTGGTGTTCGGCATCAGCCAGCAGCTGCGCGGCGCGCACTTCCTCTCGCATGACGTCGCCACCGCATTGATCTGCTGGCTGCTTTCGCTCGGCCTGTATCTGATCGTCAAACGCGTCCTGACACGCCGTCAGCGAGACCGTCCCAACCGCCAGGAGGCAAACGCATGAGTGCATCGGTCCAACGGCCCGCCCGCCTCCCCGCCCTTGCGGGTCTGCGCCACTGGCGGCCGCAGCTGTCCACCGAAGCGCTGATCGCGCTGACCAGCCTGTTCTTCGCGGTAGCCGGGAATGGCCTGTTCTGGCACAGCGCGATGGCCAGCCATCCAGGCAGCCTGCGCTACGCGCTTTCGCTGCTGCTGTTGCTGCTGGGTGCTCACGGCGTGCTGCTGGGCATCCTGGTCTGGCGCTGGAACGCCAAGGTGGTGATCAGCCTGTTGCTGCTGGTGACCGCATTCGCCGCGCACTACATGAGCCGCTACCACATCTACCTGGATGCGGACATGCTGCGCAACGTGCTGGCGACCGACCCCAAGGAAAGCCGCGAGCTGATGACCGTGTCGCTGCTGTGGCCGGTACTGTTGCTGGCGGTGTTGCCGATGGCGGTGTTGTGGCGCGTGCAGCTGCGTCGCCGCAGCTGGGGCCGCAGCCTGCTGTGGCGACTGGGCTTCCTGGCGGTGGCCGCGGTGACCGCCGTCGGCGGCGCGTTGATCTCGTTCCAGGATGTTTCGGCACTGATGCGCAACCAGCGCGAAGTGCGTTACCTCGCCACCCCGGCCAACGTGCTGCTGGGCATGCCGCGTGCGCTGCGTGGCGACAACCCGGTGCAGCGCGCACCGAAGCTGCCGATCGGCACCGACGCCAAGGCCACGCCACGCGCCCCGGCCAGCAAGCCGCGCCTGCTGGTGATCGTCATGGGCGAGACCGTCCGTGCGCAGAACTGGGGCCTCAACGGTGGCCGCAACACCACTCCGGAACTGGCCCAGGCCAGCGTGATCAATTTCCCGGACATGCACTCATGCGGCACCAGCACGGAGGTCTCGCTGCCGTGCCTGTTCTCGCCGTGGGGCCGCCACGACTACGACGAGAAGAAGATCCGTGCGCACCAGTCGCTGCTGCACGTACTGAATCGCGCCGGCATCGCGCCGCTGTGGCGTGACAACCAGTCCGGCTGCAAGGGCGTGTGCGAGGGCCTGGACTTCCAGTCATTGTCCGACGCCACTACACCCGGCCTGTGCGCGGATGGTCGCTGCATGGACGAGATCCTGCTGCAGGACCTGGCCACCCAGGTGCGGGCCAAGCCCGGCGACCGGGTGGTGGTGCTGCACCAGCTGGGCAACCACGGCCCGGCCTACTTCGAGCGCTATCCGCCCGCCTTTGCCCGCTTCAAGCCAACCTGCGACACCCGTGACATCGGCCGTTGCTCGCGCGACGAGATCACCAACAGCTATGACAACGCGGTGTTGTACACCGATCATTTCCTGAGCAAGACCATTGGTACCCTGCAGGGCATGCAGGATTACGACACGGCGATGATCTACCTGTCCGACCATGGTGAATCGCTGGGCGAGAAGGGCCTGTTCCTGCATGGCGTGCCGTATGCGATCGCACCGGCCGAGCAGACCCGCGTACCGATGACGATGTGGTTCTCGCCGGGCTTCGCCAGCAGCCGTGGGTTGGATCTGCAGTGCGTGCGCAAGCGTTCGGCGGCGTATACCGACCACGACAACCTGTTCCCGTCGGTGCTGGGCCTGATGCAGGTGAAGACGGCGCTGTACGAGCGCGACCGCGACGTGTTCGCCAACTGCGAAGGTTGAGGGTTGTTCGGCAGGGCTTGCAGCCCTGCACCTGCAGGGGCAACGGCAACGGCCGAAGCAACAGCAGAAGCGGGTTTCCTGAGGGGTGGCGGGGTGGGTCCGGTTGCGGGGGACGCTGCAAGTACGTCCATGTAAGCTCGGTCGCCGCATCCATGGCGCTTACGCCCCCGCAACCGGACCCACCCCGCCTTCGACAGTTTTCCGCGATCTGTTGGAACGATCTTGGGGTCAGATCCGTTTTCCGGAGGAAAACGGATCTGACCCCATTTTGATTGTCGATACCTGACAGATGTGTCGACCAAGGTCGACACCTACCAACAGCCGCCACGATCTGTCAGACGTGGGGCGGTGTGGGCTTGCAGGACCGTTGGCGCCATGGATGGCGCCATCGAGCCCCCATGGATGGGTTTACGGCGTGTCCTGCAAGCCCACACCGCCGCGCCATCCCACGGATACCCCGCTGTTGCGGTTGCTTCGGCGGTTGCTGTTGCTTGTGCTCTGGCCTCTGCGGGTGCCGGGCGCCGCCCGGCTGACGTCCGCCACTTGCGGTGGCAGCGACGGCCCACTAGCCTTCGGCCGTCGTTCACCACCCAAGGACCGCCCGTGAAACACCGTCATCTCCTGCTGGCCTCGGCAATCGCCGCCGCCACGCTGGCCCTGGCCGCCTGCAAGAAGGAAGCTGCCCCAGGCACCGATACCGCCAGCAGCAGCGCTCCGGCCGGTGAAACCGCCGACCAGTTCGTGGCCCGCATCAATGCCGAATTCAAGGCCGCTTACCCGGAGATGACCTCGGCGCAGTGGCTGTCCTCCACCTACATCAACGGTGATTCGGAACGCATTGCGGCCAAAGCCAACGAGCGTTCGCTCACCCAGCTCAACAGCTGGATCGAACAGGCCGCCAGGTTCGACGGCAAGCCGATGAGCGAGGACAGCAAGCGCGCGATCCACCTGCTGAAGCTGATGTCGTCGATGCCGGCGCCGCGCGACCCGGCCAAGCTGGCCGAGCTGACCCAGATCGCCACCCGCATGGAAGGCAGCTACGGTGCCGGCAAGTACTGCACCGATGCCAATGATCCGAACTCCTGCCGCCAGCTGGGCGAGCTGGAACAGGTGCTGGCGCGCAGCCGCGACTACGACAAGCAGCTCGACGCCTGGCAGGGCTGGCACAGCACCACCAGGAGCATGCGCGGCGACTACCAGAAGTTCGTCGGCCTGGTGAACGAGGGCGCCAAGGGCATGGGCTTTACCGATGCCGGCCAGATGTGGCGCAGCGGCTATGACATGCCGCCCGAACAGATCGGCCCGGAAACCGACCGCCTCTGGGAACAGGTCAAGCCGATGTACGAGCAGCTGCACTGCTACGCACGCGGCAAGCTGGACAAGACCTACGGCAAGGACAAGGCCGAAGTGGGCAACGGCCTGATCGCCGCGCACCTGCTGGGCAACATGTGGCAGCAGGACTGGTCGAACCTGTGGGACCAGCTGGAACCGTACCCGGGTGCCGGCAGCCTGGACATCACCGCTGCACTGGAAAAGCAGTACCAGACCAACCTGAGCGCGGCGCTGGCCAAGGCCGGCAAGGACGCCAGTGTGGCGACCCAGTACAAGGCGCAGCGCGAAGCCGAACTGCGTACCGCCAAGCAGATGACTGAACGCGCACAGGACTTCTATGTGTCGCTGGGCATGCCGTCGCTGCCGCAGTCGTACTGGGAACGCACCCAGTTCATCAAGCCCGACGACCGCGATGTGGTCTGCCACGCCAGCGCCTGGGACATGAACATGGAAGGCGATGTGCGCACCAAGATGTGCATCAAGCCGAACGAAGAGAACTTCACCACCATCTACCACGAGCTGGGCCACATCTATTACGACCTGGCCTACAACCCGCTGCCGCCGCTGTTCCAGGGCGGTGCCAACGATGGCTTCCATGAGGCGATCGGCGACACCATCGTGCTGGCGATGACGCCCAAGTACCTCAGCTCGATCGGCCTGGTCGATGCACCGACCGAGAGCCGCGAAGCGGTCATCAACAACCAGATGCGCATGGCGCTGTCGGGCGTGTCGTTCCTGCCGTTCGGGCTGATGATCGACCGCTGGCGCTGGGGCGTATTCGATGGTTCGATCACCGCCGACAACTACAACAAGGCGTGGTGGGACTTGAAGGCCAAGTACCAGGGCGTTGCCCCGGCCAGTACCCGTGGCGAAGAATTCTTCGATCCGGGCGCGAAGTACCACGTGCCGGGCAACACCCCGTACACCCGCTACTTCCTGGCCCGCATCCTGCAGTTCCAGTTCTACAAGGGCCTGTGCGATGCAGCCGGCTACAAGGGCCCGCTGCACGAGTGCACCTTCTACGGCAACAAGGAAGCCGGCCAGAAATACTGGGCGATGCTGAGCAAGGGTGCCAGCCAGCCGTGGCAGGCCACGCTGAAGGAGCTGACCGGCACCGACAAGCTCGATGCCGGCCCGATGATCGAGTACTTCACTCCGGTCAACGAGTGGCTGAAGCAGCAGAACGAAGGCCAGATGTGTGGCTGGCAGGCCAACGCCGCCCCGGCGGCGAAATGAGAAAAGGGGCGGGTCCGCGAGGATCCGCCCCTGATGTAGCGCCGGGCCGCGCCCACGTGACCGGTGGGCGCCATTGCAGCGAACGCATCGCCATGCGCGCGGAGCCTTTCGCCAAGCAGTGAGAGTGATTCATGCCCGGCGGCTCTTCATCGCACCGCTGCGCTCGCCGGGCATGGCCCGGCGCTACCCACGGCGGATCAGCTGTCCTTCTTCGCCGCCATCGCCGCGGCCAGTTCCGCCTTGAATTCCTCGAAGGTCTGGCCCTTCTCTTTCGCTTCGGCGTGCGCGGCATCGCGCAGCGCATCGGAGTACATCAGGCGCACCGGCGTGCCGTTGCGTTCGTGCAGCTCACCGGCCTGCATGATCAGCGCCAGCACCTGCGCAGCGCTCTCGCTGTGGCCGGCGATGCGGCCATCCATGCCCAGCACCCATTCGCCATCGCGGCGAACGACACCGGCCAGCAGGGTGCGCTGCGCGTCGCGCAGTTCGGCATGCGGCTCCACCGGCGACGCCTGCGCGGCTGCCTTGTTGGCGGCCTGCTTTTCCTGGCGACGGCGCTGGTCGCGGCGGGTCTTGGAGCTGGTGGACATGGTGCAATACCGCTGCGAGGGGGGCGCAAGGATAGCGCACCCCACCCGCCACGCCGCTTCACACCCGCTCAATCCAGCACTTTGCCGTGCCGCCAGTAGCCCATGAAGGTGATCGCGCGGCGGTCCAGCCCGCAGTCACGGACCAGATGGCGACGGATCGCCATCACCGCCCCCGCCTCGCCTGCCACCCAGGCATACAGCGGCCCGGCCACGCTGGCATCGGCCTGTTCCCAGAGGATCTGCGCGTCAACGTCGATCTCTTCCAGTTCGTCGCCAGCGGCCACGCTCGAGGCGGCTGCCAGCCGCGCCTGCACCGCCTGCAACAGCGGCGCCCCGTACGCCGCGCGCCCGCGCGGCAGCCAGACCAGCTCGGCGGTAGCCGGTGCCTTCAGCGGCACCGCGTCGCCGGCCTGCGCCACTTCCAGCAAGGCCAGCGTACGCGGCGGATCCACCATGGCCGCCAGTTCCTCAAGAATGCCAGCCACCGCCGGTAACGCGGTTTCATCGGCCACCAGCAGCACCTGGCCGACGCCGGCCGGCGGCTTCCATTCCCAACCTTCACTGCTGTCGGCGCAGTCGGCATCGGGAGCCAGCAACACCACACGGTCGCCGGGGCGTGCATGGATGGCCCAGCGTGAGGCCGGCCCGGTCTCGCCATGCAGCACGAAATCAACATCGACTTCGCCCAGCTCTGCACGCAGCTGGCGGATGGTGTAGGTGCGCATCGGCGGGCGCTGATCGTCCGGCAGCGCCCGGTAGCGGGGGTACCAGTCCTCGCCGCTGGGCACCTGTGGCAGGTCCTGGCCAGGCAAGGGGAAGAACACCTTGATGCGCTGGTCCGGGCCTTCGGTCTTCATCCGCGCCACGTCGGCGCCGGTGAACACCATGCGATCCAGGGAAGGGGAAAGAACGCGGCGCTCCTTCAGCGCCACCTCGAACAGGCGGTAGGTCTGCTGCGCAGCCATTTGGGGGAAACCTCATGCAACGACATCGGATCGGCTGGCTGTCGTGCATCCACGCACCGGCTGGCTGGAGTGCCCAGCCTAGTCCGGCCGTTCCCTGCCGCAAGTGTTTCGGGCATCGTGGCCCGCCCTACCCCTGCGCGCTGCTCAGTGACCCGTGCAGGCTGCCTGCGCCGCACGCTCGCGCTGGTGTTCCCAGTACCAGAACACGAAACCGGCGCCGAAGAACGCGGCCTGGCCCAGTGCCAGGTGCAGCGGGCTACCGCTCAGCAGTGGTGACACCACGCCGGCCACCACGGTGCTGATCATCAGCTGCACAAAGGCCTGCAGCGACGAGGCCAGGCCGCGCTGATGCGGGTACATGTCCAGTACCGCCAGCGCCAGGATCGGGAAGATCAGCGCCATGCCCATGCCCCCCAGGAAGATCGGCAGTACCGCCCATGGCAGCACGAACTGTGGCGACAGCACCACGTAGCCAACGTTCAACAGCACCGACAATGCGCACAGGCCGAAACCAATGGAGACCTGGCGGGTGGGCGTGGTGTGCCCGGCCATGCGCCCGGACAGGAATGAGCCGGTGGTCATCCCGCCGATGGTCGGGATGAACAACCAGGCAAACCCGCCCTCGCCCAGGTGCAGGTGCTGCATCACGAACACCGGCGCCGAGGAGATGTACAGGAAGATTCCACCAAAGCCGATGCTGCCGGCCAGCGCCAGGCGCAGGAAGCGTGGATTGAAACCGATGCGCACGTAATCACGCATCAACGCGCGCGGTGACAACGGCACGCGCGCTTCGACCGGATGGGTCTCGGGCAGGTAGCGTGCAGTGGCCGCCAGCAGGACCAGCCCGAACACCACCAGGAACCAGAAGATCAGCGGCCATCCCGCGCCACTGAGCAGGATCCAGCCACCGATGATCGGCGCGATGGCCGGGGCGATGCCGAACAGCATGGACACCTGGCTCATCAGCCGCTGCGCGTCATGGCCGTGGTACAGGTCGCGGATCACCGCGCGGCCGACGATCATGCCGACACCCGCCGACAGGCCCTGCAGCGCGCGGAAGGCCAGCAGCGTGGTCAGGTCGGTGGACAGTGCGCAGCCCACCGAGGCGCCGACGAACACCACCAGTCCACCGAGGATCACCCGCTTGCGGCCCCAGGCGTCGGACAGCGGGCCGTGCGCCAGGCTCATCAGGCCGTAGAACAGCAGGTACACGCTGATGGTCTGCTGCACCGCCACCTCGTCCACCGCCAGGCGCCGGGCCAGCTGCGGGAAGGCCGGGAAGATGGTGTCGATCGAGAACGGGCCGAACATGGCCAGGCCGGCAAGCAGCAGGGCCATGCGGCGGGTGGAGGGAGCAACAGCGGCGGTCATGGGAAAGGCGTCCGGCAGGGCCATGCGTGGCACGCACGGCGGGCGCCGGTCCCTGTCTGCAGGGAGGGCGCCAGATGAATTCGGGTATCTGGCCATCATAGGTGGGGATTGCGCCTGATGCCATGCAGCGATGCACAAAACGCACGTCCGGGCCATCGGCCATTCAGGCGCAGCGGCCAGGCCCGTAGACGGCCAGCGGGCCCGCAACGGGCTATAATCGGCGGGCAACACGGTGGGAGAAGCGGAACACCGCTGCCGAAGGCGCAACGCCCGTAATCGCTCAGGCCCGATACCACCCGTAACAGAACTCTGGAGAGACCGGTTCGATCCGGCGCCGAAGGGGCACGAAGCCGCGGTTTTCCGCGCTTCCAAACTCTCAGGCAAAAGGACAGAGGGGCGCCCCGCAGACCGCCGACCGGCGGCTTGTGCCCGTGCGTGTGCCCTTTCCTGACGGATCCTTCGCCATGTCCCAGAACACCCCTTCCCTGCGTGAGCTCGAGCACCACAATGCGTTCGTCGAGCGCCACATCGGCCCCAACGATGCCGAGATCGCGCAGATGCTCGACGTCGTCGGCCACGCGTCGCTGGATGCGATGACCGATGCCATCGTGCCGGCCAAGATCAAGTCGCCGGCGCCGCTGGCGCTGCCGGAGTCGATGACCGAAGTGCAGGCACTGGCGAAGATCCGTGCGATCGCCGACAAGAACACCGTGCTGCGCAGCTTCATCGGCCAGGGCTACTACGGTACCCACACCCCGAACGTGATCCTGCGCAACATCCTGGAAAACCCGGCCTGGTACACCGCCTACACCCCGTACCAGGCCGAGATCTCGCAGGGCCGCATGGAAGCGCTGATCAACTTCCAGACCCTGTGCGCCGACCTGACCGGCATGGAGATCGCCAACGCCTCGCTGCTGGACGAAGCCACTGCCGCCGCTGAAGCGATGACCCTGGCCAAGCGTTCGGCCAAGTCGAAGTCGGACACCTTCTTCGTGCACGACGCCGTGCACCCGCAGACCCTGGAACTGCTGCGCACCCGCGCTGAACCGATGGGCATCGTGCTGCGCGTCGGCACCCCGGCCGAAGCACTGGAAGCGGAAGCCTTCGGCCTGCTGCTGCAGTACCCGGACACCTTCGGCCAGGTCGGCGACTACAGGGCGCTGGTCGATGCCGTGCACGCGCGCGGCGGCCTGGTGGCCGTGGCCACCGACCTGCTGGCACTGACCCTGCTGGCCGCCCCGGGCGAATGGGGCGCGGACATCGTGGTCGGCAACAGCCAGCGTTTCGGCGTGCCATTCGGTTTCGGTGGCCCGCACGCCGCGTTCATGGCCTGCCGTGACGCCTACAAGCGCTCGATGCCGGGCCGCCTGATCGGCGTTTCCGTCGATGCCCAGGGCAACCCGGCCTACCGCCTGACCCTGCAGACCCGCGAGCAGCACATCCGCCGCGAGAAGGCGACGTCGAACATCTGTACCGCACAGGTGCTGCTGGCGGTGATGGCCTCGATGTATGCGGTCTACCACGGCCCGGAAGGCCTGACCCGCATCGCCCGGCGCACCCACCGCCTGGCCTCGATCCTGGCTGCGGCACTGCGCAACGCCGGCGTGCAGGTCGGTGGCGACTTCTTCGACACCCTGCACATCACCGGCGTGCATGCCGATGATATCCACGCCAAGGCACGCGCCGCCGGCTACAACCTTCGCGCGATCGACAGCGACTCGGTCGGCATCAGCCTGGACGAGACCGCCACCCGCGCCGACGTGGTCGCGCTGGCCGCCGTGTTCGGCGCGCAGGCTGACGTCGAGGCGCTGGACGCCAGCACCGCCGACGCGCTGCCGGCGGGCCTGCTGCGCCAGTCGGCGTTCCTGACCCACCCGGTGTTCAACACCCACCACAGCGAGCACGAACTGCTGCGCTACCTGCGTTCGCTGGCCGACAAGGACCTGGCGATGGACCGCACGATGATCCCGCTGGGTTCGTGCACCATGAAGCTCAACGCCACCGCCGAGATGATCCCGGTGACCTGGCCGGAGTTCTCGCAGATCCACCCGCTGGTGCCGGCCGACCAGGCGCTGGGCTACAAGGAACTGATCGACACGCTGGAAGCGATGCTGGTCGAATGCACCGGCTACGACGCGGTCAGCCTGCAGCCGAACTCCGGCGCACAGGGCGAGTACGCCGGCCTGCTGGCGATCCGTGCCTACCACCGCTCGCGCGGCGAAGGCCACCGCGACATCTGCCTGATCCCGGACTCGGCGCACGGCACCAACCCGGCCTCGGCGCAGATGTGCGGCATGAAGGTCGTGGTGACCAAGACCGATGCCAACGGCAACGTCGACGTCGAGGACATCCGCCTCAACGCCGAGAAGTACAGCGACCGCCTGGCCGCGATCATGATGACCTACCCGTCCACGCACGGCGTGTTCGAGGAAGAGGTGGTCGAGATCTGCGAGATCATCCACAAGCACGGCGGCCAGGTGTACACCGACGGCGCCAACATGAACGCCCTGGTCGGCGTGGCCAAGCCGGGCAAGTGGGGTTCGGACGTTTCGCACCTGAACCTGCACAAGACCTTCTGCATCCCGCACGGCGGTGGTGGCCCGGGCGTGGGCCCGTGCGCGGTCAAGGAGCACCTGGCCCCGTTCCTGCCGGGCAAGCTGGGTGACAACGGCCCGGTCGGCATGGTCAGCGCGGCCAGCTTCGGCAGTGCTTCGATCCTGCCGATCAGCTGGATGTACATCGCGATGATGGGCCGCGAAGGCCTGCGCAAGGCCACCCAGGTCGCGCAGCTCAACGCCAACTACATTGCCAAGCGCCTGGCTCCGCACTTCAAGACCCTGTACACCGGCCGTAACGGCCTGGTGGCGCACGAGTGCATCCTGGACGTGCGCCCGCTGGAGAAGACCAGCGGCATCGGTGCCGAGGACGTCGCCAAGCGCCTGATCGACTTCGGCTTCCACGCCCCGACCCTGAGCTTCCCGGTGGCCGGCACGCTGATGGTCGAGCCAACCGAGAGCGAGTCGCTGCACGAGCTGGACCGTTTCATCAACGCGATGATCCAGATCCGAGAGGAAATCAGCGCGATCGAAGACGGTCGCCTGGACCGCGAGGACAACCCGCTGAAGAACGCGCCGCACACCGCCACCGCGGTGACCGCCAGCGAGTGGACCCACGCCTATCCGCGCGAACTGGCCGCCTTCCCGCTGGCCAGCCTGAAGCAGAGCAAGTACTGGCCGCCGGTGGCACGCGTCGACAACGTGTACGGTGACAAGAACGTGATGTGCGCCTGCATCCCGGTCGATGCCTACAAGGATGATGAAGTCGAGGCTTGATTCCTCACTGCATCGATAAAGAAAACGGCCCGCGCAAGCGGGCCGTTTTCATGAGGGCGTGTGGACCAAGGTCCACACCCACAATTACCCGATCACGGGTCCGGCATCTGCCCCAGGCTCAGCTGCCACGACACCCCGAAGCGGTCCTGCACCCAGCCGTAGCGATTGCTGAAGTCGTAATCACCCACCGGCATCAGCCAATGGCCGCCCTCGCCCAGCACACGTGCCGCACGTTCGAACTGCTCGGCACCGGAACACTCGACGAACAACGAGATCGACGGCGAGAAGGTGAAATCGTGCACGTCCAGGCTGTCAAAGCACAGGTAATGCGTGCCACCGAGCAGGAAGATCGCCTGGCGGACCTGGCCGGGCACGCCGGCGCCGGCCCCCTCGGGGTGGCGTTGCAGGGCCAGCAGGCGGAAATCGGCGAAGGCTTCGGCGTACAGGGCCAGGGCGGCCTCGGCCTGGCCGGTGAACATCAGGAAGGGACGGCTGCGCAGCATGCGGTACTCCTGGTCGACGGGCCGCTGGCGGCCCACGCGATCAGGATGGCACGGCGGATGTATGCCGGCTGTAGAGCCGAGCCCATGCTCGGCTGGCGGCCGCGCGAACAGCAGCCGACCGTAGGGTCGGCACTACAGAATCAAGCCTGGCGCATGCGCCGTGCGATGGCGCTGCCGGCGGCAATCGTGGCGGTCAACGCCACCATCGACAGGAACTGCAGGCGGGTGTGCGACTCACTCAGCAGCAGGCCGAAGATCAACGCCAGGATCGCCAGCGCGCAGCAGGTCAGCCACGGGAAACCGGCCATGCGGAACGGCAGGCGGGTACCCAGGCGATCGGCGCGGCGGCGCAGTACCAGCTGCGAAACCAGCGACAGCGTCCACACCAGCAGGCAGGTGGAACCGACGATGTTCAGCAGCACCGGCAGCACCCGGTCCGGGAACAGCAGCTCCATCACCGTGGCCGCAAAGCCGAACAGCACGCTGGCCAGCACGGCGATGACCGGCACCTGCCGCGGATCGGTCCAGCCCAGCACAGCCGGCGCTTCGCGGCGCTGCGCCAGCGAATACATCATGCGCGAGGCGCCGTAGAGGTTGGCATTGAGTGCCGACAGCAGCGCGATCACCGCGATCAGGGTGATCGCAGTGCCGGCGCCCGGAATGCGCGCGATGTCCAGCACGGCGGCAAAGGGCGACTTCAGTGCTTCGCTGGTCCAGGGCACCACGGCGATGATCACGCTCAGCGAGCCGATGTAGAACACCAGGATGCGCCAGGCCACGGTACGGATGGCACGGGCGATGCTGCGTTCGGGATCTTCGGTTTCGGCCGCCGCAACGGCAACGATTTCGGTGCCACCGAAGGCAAAAACGACAACCAGCAGCGCCGCACCGATCCCGGCCAGGCCCTTCGGTGCGAAACCACCGTGTTCGGTGAAGTTGCTCAGGCCAGGTGAGGTGACCTGCGGCAGCCAGCCCATCAGCAGTGCCACGCCGATGGCAATGAAGGCCAGGATCGCCGCCACTTTCAGGATGGCGAACCAGAATTCGAACTCGCCGAAGTTCTTCACCCCGAGCAGGTTGATCGCAGTGAAGAACAGCATGAAGGCCAACGCAGCCATCGGCACCGGCACCACCGGCCAGACCGTGGCAAGCAACCCGGCCGCACCCACCGCCTCGGCGGCGATCACGATCACCAGCTGCACCCACCACAACCAGCCGACCGTGGCGCCAGCGGTGGCGCCCATGGCATCGGCGGCGTACACCGAGAACGCGCCGCTGGTCGGTTTGGCCGCCGCCATCTCGCCCAGTGCGTTCATCACGATGATCACCAGCGCGCCGGCGACCAGATACGAGACCAGAACCGCCGGGCCGGCCGCCTGCACACCCACGCCCGAGCCGAGGAACAGGCCGGCGCCGATGGCGCTGCCCAGGCCCATCATGATCAGCTGGCGGGGCTTGAGCGAATGTCCGAGGCGGGACGGCGAAGCGGTCGGAATCGAGTTGGGCATCGGCGGGGCTGGCGGCGGGCTACAGGGGCGACACCTTACCCTGTCCCGTGCCCACGGGGATAGGCACAGCGCAGCAGGCGGCTCAGGCCAGTGCGGGCTCGCCGACGTTGCCGCCGATACGGGCGCGATAGGCGCGCGGCGAGAAACCGGTTTCAGCCTTGAACTTGCGGGTGAAGGCACTCTGGTCGCTGAAACCGCAGGCCTGCCCGATGCAGGCAATGCTGTCGTCGCCATGCAACAGGTGCATGGCCATCTGGATCCGCAGCCGGGTCAGCACCTGCTGCGGGGTCATCTGGAACACCTTGCGGAAACTGCGTTCCAGCTTGGACAGCGAGAAGCCGGTGATGTCCAGCAGGGTCTGCATGCGCACGTTCTCGGCGTAGTGCGCGTTGAGGTGGGCCAGGGCCAGCCGCAGCTGCTCGTACTGGGCGCCCAGGCTGTCCTTCTGGCCCAGGTCGCGGGAAATGCCGATCAGGCCCTCGATGGCGCCATCGACCAGCAGCGGTCGCTTGCAGGTCAGGCACCAGCCCGGTTCGCGGTTGGCGAACAGGTGCAGCTCCATCAGGTTCTCGATCACCTCGCCGGACAGCACGCGGGCGTCCTGGTCGACATAGTCCGCGCTGAGGCCGGTCGGGTAGATCTCGGCCGCCGTGCGCCCGATCACGTCCTTGCGCGCGCGCAGGCCCAGCCGTCGCAGCATGGTCTGGTTGACGTGGGTGTACCGCCCCTGGCGGTCCTTGATGAAGAACAGCACGTCCGGGATGGCGTCGAACAGGGCTTCGATGTCGGCGGGCTCGACTCGCATGGGGCAAGCATACCCGAGCCTGCTTTTGCCTGTACGTTCACCTCTGCCGGACCTCGGTTTAACGGGGCTGGTTCCAGTGTCGTGGTTCCCTTGATGATCCGGAGCCCCCCATGGCCGCCAGCAAGCCGACCGGCAAGCGCGCAACCGAAAACCACCCCCGCGGCAATGGCGATGAACTGCACCCGCGCGCCGGCGGCAGCCACCCGGCGATGACCACCGATCAGGGCATCCCGGTGGCAGACAACCAGAACTCCCTGCGGCAGGGAACTCGAGGGCCCACGCTGCTGGAAGACTTCATCCTTCGCGAGAAGATCACCCACTTCGATCACGAACGCATTCCCGAGCGCATCGTGCACGCACGTGGCAGCGCGGCACATGGCTACTTCGAGTTGACCCGGTCTCTGGCCGCCCACACCCGGGCGCGCATCCTGACCGAGGTAGGCGTGAAGACGCCCGTGTTCACCCGCTTCTCGACCGTGGCCGGTGGCGCAGGGTCGGTGGACACTCCGCGCGACGTCCGCGGCTTCGCGGTCAAGTTCTATACCAAGGAGGGCAACTGGGATCTGGTCGGCAACAACATCCCGGTCTTCTTCATCCAGGACGCCATGAAATTCCCGGATCTGGTGCATGCGGTGAAGATGGAACCAGACCGTGCGTTCCCGCAGGCCGCCTCGGCCCATGACACCTTCTGGGACTTCATTTCGCTGATGCCCGAGTCGATGCACATGATCATGTGGGCGATGAGCGACCGCGCCATCCCGCGTTCACTGCGGATGATCGAGGGCTTCGGTGTGCACAGCTTCCGCCTGCTGGACGAGGCGGGCGAGTCGACCTTCGTCAAATTCCACTGGCGACCCAGGCTGGGCATCCAGTCAACAGTCTGGGACGAAGCGTTGAAACTGCAATCGGCTGACAATGACTTCCATCGCCGCGACCTGTTCGAGGCCATCCAGCGCGGTGATTTCCCCGAGTGGGAACTGGCGGTACAGCTGTTCACGGAAGAGGACGCCGAGGCATTTCCGTTCGATCACCTGGATCCGACCAAGATCATCCCTGAATCGCTGGTACCGCTGCAGGTGATCGGGCGCATGGTGCTGGACCGCTGGCCCGACAACTTCTTCGCCGAGACCGAACAGGTGGCGTTCTGCCCGGCCAACGTGCCGCCGGGCATCGATTTCAGCAACGATCCGCTGCTGCAGGGCCGCCTGTTCTCCTACCTGGACACCCAGCTGCTGCGGCTTGGCGGCCCGAACTTCCACCAGATCCCGGTGAATGCCCCGAAGTGTCCGTTCGCCAATCACCAGCGCGACGGCCACATGCAGATGCAGGTGCCCAAGGGCCGCGTCGCCTATGATCCCAGCTCGCTGCAGGAGGACTCGCCGCGCGAGACGCCCGCAGGTTTCCGCAGCCACGCCAGCGCCGACGATGGCCGCAAGGGCCGCACCCGCGCGGAGAGCTTCGCCGACCACTACAGCCAGGCACGCATGTTCTTCCGTAGCCTTGAGAAGCCGGAACAGGCGCATCTGGCATCGGCACTCGTGTTCGAATTGTCCAAGGTGGAAACACTCAAGGTGCGGGTGCGTACCGTCAGCCACCTGCGCAACATCGACGAATCACTGGCGCAGCGCGTAGCTGATGGGCTCGCGTTGCCTGCACTGCCCGACCCCGCGCCGACCGCCACGCCGGTGCAGGACATGCCTGCCGCTCCCGAGGTGCGCGTGATCGGGCGCAACAAGCCCACCCTGCAAGGGCGCAGCATCGGCATCCTGTTTGATGAGGGCTCCGACGCGCGCGTGATGGCCAGCCTGAGCAAAGCGGCCCGGAAGGCGGGTGCAGACGTGAAGCTGGTCGCGCCCAAAGTAGGCGGCGCCACGCTGAGCGATGGGGCGATGCAGGCGGCGGATGGGCAACTGGCGGGCACGCCATCGGCTGTGTTCGATGCGGTGGCCGTGGTGCTCAGCCCGGAAGCCGCGAAGGCCTTGTCGAAAGAGAGTGCAGCCATCGAGTTCGTCAGCCAGGCGTGGGCGCACCTGAAGGCCATCGCCAGCGACGCAGGCAGCCAGGCGCTGCTGAAGGCGGCGCGCGTCGGCAACGATGCCGGCATCGTCGAAGCGGAAGACGCCAAGGCCTTCCTGGCGGCGGCCGCCACCCGCCAGTGGGCGCGTGAACCCAAGCTGCGCCTGCTGGCCTGACTACTACAACAGGAGAACCGTCATGCCCCGTGGTGACAAATCCGCATATACCGAGAAACAGAAGCGCCAGGCCGAGCACATCGAGGACAGCGAGCGCGAGCGCGGCGCAAGTGAAGGGACTGCCGAGCGCATCGCCTGGGCCACCGTGAACAAGCAGGACGGTGGCGGCAAACGTAGCGGAAGCGCACGCAAGGGTACGAAGAAGGCGGCGAGCAAGAAGGCGGCCAGCAAGGCGCCTGCCAGGAAGTCAGCCGCAAAGAAGGCCACGACCAAGGCGACGGCCGCGAAGAAGGCGCCTGCGAAGAAGGCGGCGGCAAAGAAGGCACCGGCTCGTAAGACCGCCAAGAAGGCCGCAAAGAACACAGCGGTCAAGAAGGCTGGTACAGCCGCCTCGCGCAGTGCTGCAGCGAAGAAGGCGGCCAAGACCCGTGCGGCGAAGAAGACCGTGCGCAAGGTGGCGGCCAGGAAAGCGGCACGTACCCGCGCCCGCAGCTGAGCGCATCGTTCAACGCGGCAACGTCCTCATCCACGCGGCCACTTCGGCTGCAGCTGCGTCGGCACGCGCCTGCAGCAGCAGATGTGGCCCCTCCAACGACACATGGCGGGCATCGGGCAACAGGGCCTGCAGCTCGGCCACGCTGGGCGGCCACAGCAGGCGGTCGTGGCACGCGTGCAGGCACAGCGTCGGCACCTGGATTGCTGGCAGCAATGCACGCACGTCGACCCGCAGGGTCGCTGCGGCGCGTTGCCGCAACGTGCTCGTCGGAGTCCTGGCCAACGCATCGCGCAGCATCGACGTGTGCCCGCGGGTGTACCACGGCCCCAGCAACAGGCGCGCCAGCAATGCCACGGGAGGCAGCGGCCAGGCCGGCGACAGCAGGGCTGCGCTGGCTGCCGGCAGTGGCACCGGCCGACGCGCAAAGGTCGCTGCAAGCACCAGTCCGCGCAGCCCGGTGGGATGGCGCGTGGCCAGTTCAACAGCCAACGGGCCCGAGAAAGACTCGGCGAGCAGGATGAAGGGACGACTGGGCAACTGCGACCACAGCCGTTGGGCAAGCGTGGCGTGATCCTGCGGTCCCTGCGCGGGCAGCGTGATCGCCTGCGTTGTCAGACCGTAAGCCTGGAGTGCCGACAGGAACGGGGGCGACAGCCTGCTGGAGCCATCCAGACCGGGCAGCATCAGCACGTGCTGCGGCGCGGCCGATGCAGGGAAACAGATCGGCGTTTCCTCGGTCCCGATTCCCATGCCACCTCCTTTGCTGGCAAGCATCACCCACATCGGCAGGCAACGGAACCCCTGCTCCGGCTGTCCTGCTGCTTTGCCGGCCAATGTTGGGCAATACTACCCGCTCTGCCGCGGGACGCGGCTACCCGGGAGAGCCGTTGATGCGATGGACCTGCGCGCTGGCCATGATGGCCATGATGCTGCCACTGAACAGCTCCGCCAGCGATGGTTGGATAAATGGGGATGGCAAGGCGTTGACGGAGACCGATGCCATGAAATCCAGCGGCGGCTTCGCGGCATCGCTGCTGGTCACTTCCGATGCCGACTGGCGGGCCAAGTGGGAGACCCCGCCGGAGACCACTCCCGGCTTCAACGAGGCCAACGAAGTCCACCTGGGCGGTGAGTTGTTCCTGCTGACATTCCTCTCCAACCCGCAACTGGACGAGAACCGCGTACCCAAGGTGCACTGCGACCTGCGCATGCTGCGCCCGGACGGCAGTACCAGTATCGACGAACGCGATGTTCCCTGTTTCACCGCCGCCCTGACCGGCCCGCCAAACCTGCTGTACATGACCAACCTGCACCTGAAGTTCGTCGCCGAGGCCGGTGATCCCAAAGGCACGTGGACTGCGCAGGTGGTGGTCCGGGATCTGCTGCGGAAGGTGAGCCTGCCGCTGCAGGCCCGCTTCGACGTCCGTTGAACCGGGGCATGCGGATGAAGATGCGGCGACTCCTGAGCTGGACCGGTCTTGCGCTTTGCGTGGTCTACCTGCTGTTGACCGCATGGCTGGTTCACGGCGCGCAGTCGGAGGGGGACCCGAAGGGTACCTATATCCTGATGGCGCTCCCCATCACCCTGCAGTCTGCCGCACTCGATGCCATCGGCGCAGGCGGCCTGCTGCGTGGCAAGCCCTGGTCGACCGCATATGCAGTGCTGGTTCCGCCAACACTGCTGTTGCTGTACGCAGCCGGCTGGCTGATCGAACGCTCAGCCCGCGGGCGCTAGCCCGCGGCATCGTTCCGGTGGGTGCATCGACGCCCTGCATGCGGGACATCGCAGGCAGGGCGCCATCCAGTATCCAGTTACAGGTCGCTTACGCCGCCCGCGCCGGCATGACCGGCATGCGCGGCCCCTGCTCCAGCTGGAATACCGCCACTGACGTGGTCAGTGCATGCGCCTGTTCTTCCAGCGCGCGGCTCGCGGCAGTGGCTTCTTCCACAAGCGCGGCGTTCTGCTGGGTCACCTGGTCCATCTGCACCACCACCTGGTTGACCTGCTCGATGCCGGCGGCCTGCTCCTTGCTGGCCGCTGCGATGTCGCTCATCAGCTGGGTGGTGCGCGAACTGGCCTGCGCCACGCGTGCGATCGCGGCTTCCGATTCAACGGTCACCGCCAGGCCACTCTTCACCTTGGAAGCGGCGTCCTCGATCAGTTCCTTGATCTCCTTGGCGGCGACACCGGCACGCTGTGCGAGCGTGCGCACTTCGCTGGCGACCACGGCAAAGCCACGGCCCTGCTCGCCTGCACGCGCAGCTTCCACTGCGGCATTCAGCGCCAGGATGTTGGTCTGGAACGCGATGCCGTCGATCACCGTGGAGATTTCCGAGATGCGCGCCGAGGACTGATCGATTTCGCCCATCACCGATGCCATCTGTGCCATCGCCTGCTCGGTCTCGCGAACGGCGGCACCGGCGGCATGCGCTTCGCTGTCGGCCTGACGCGCCAGTTCGGCGTTCTGGCGTACGGTGGAGGTCAGCTCCTCCATCGACGCGGCCGCTTCTTCCAGATTCGCGGCCTGCTGCTCGGTGCGGCGCGACAGGTCGTTGTTGCCGGCGGCCAGTTCCTGGGCCGCGTTGTTGATGCTGTCGGCAGCCACCTGGATGCCGCGGACAATGCCGGTCAGCTGCGCGGTGGTGGTGTTGGCATCGTCGCGCATGCGCGCAAACACGCCGTCGTACTCGCCCTCCATGCGTGCGGTCAGGTCGCCATGCGAGATCGCGCGCAGCACGTCGGAAACATCGGCGATGCTGGCCTGCGAACTGGCCATCATGCCGTTGAGGTGCTCGACCATCGTCTTGAACTGGTACTGGAACGCAGCGGCATCGCCACGCATGCTGAAATCGCCGGCGCGTGCGGCGCGGGCCAGTTCATCGATCTGCGCGTTGATCGCCATCAGGCTCTGCTTCACCGCCGCCAGGGTGCGGGTCAGCGTGCCCTTCTCGCCCGGGTAGTCCGGCAGGTCGCGGCTGAGGTCACCCATGGCGTAACGCTGCATCACCTCGGCCATCAGCAGTTCCACCTGCACGTGCGACTCCACCAGGCTGTTGGTGGCCTGCACCATGCGGCCGAAATCACCGGGGAACGCACTGGCGTCCATGCGATAGCGGATTGCACCGGCCTCGTGCTGCTCGGCCATCTGCAACTGCGCGCCGATCGCCGCCTGCACACTCTGGCGCACGCTGGCCATCGCCTCGCCCAGCTGGGTCAGCTCGTCGCGGCCACCGAGGCGGAACTCCTGGTCCAGCTGTCCCTTGGACAGGCGCTCGGCCAGGTTCACCGCGCGCGCCAGCGGACCGGTCAGGCTGCGGCCGATCATCACCGAGGCACCGATGCCCACCAGCAGCGCGACGCCGCCCAGCACCAGCAGCTGCAGCAGGCTGCGCTCGCCCAGGCGGATCGCCTCGGCGGCAGCCTCACGGCTTTCCTTCTCCTCGAAGTCCACGCCATCGGACAGCGCCTTGTTCCAGCCGTTGGCGGCTTCCTGCACCGGACCCAGGGTCAGCGCCACGGCGCCCGGGTAGTCGCCCTGCTCCATCAGTTCGCTGGTCTGCTTGTTGAGCGGGCGCGCGATGGCACGCTTGGCCGCGATGGTTTCCGCGATGGCCTTGCCCTCCGCATCGCCTGGCAGTGCCTGGTAGGCGGTCCAGCTGGCCTCATAGCGCTTGACCAGATCGGCAATGCGCTTCTCATCGCTGCCGCGGTCTTCGCCCTGGCGGATCAGCATCTCGCGCCGCACCACCATCATCTGGTTGTTGGCGTCGAGCATCTGCGACAACAGGCGCACCTTGGCCACGCTGACGTCGACCACCTGCTGCATCGCGCGCTTCTGCACGACGCTGGCGGTGGCGCCGGTGGCCACTACGGCGGCAACCAGCAGCAGCAACAGGCCAAAGCCCAGCCCAAGACGCCAGGCAACCCTGACGTTCCTCAAGTAGTTCATGGGGGTATCCAAAACGGGGGGATGTGGCCTTATCGGCGGCACGGCAGGCAATCTTGATCGCCGCCCATCGACGGCGTCGGCCACCGTTCACCTTGGTGAGCCCTCGTCCCAGCGACACCTGCCGCTGGCAACCGGCCGCAATGACATGCCTGCTCATGCGGGCATCAGATCCCTTTCACGGCGGCTCGGCGCCGCCTGCGGGCAAGGTGGCGGCGTACCTGCTGGAGATCCCAATGCGCTCATCTGTGTCTCGATCCACCCTGCTCGCAATCTCGCTGCTGGCGTCGCCGGCCTTCGCGCAGGCGCCGCCGCCCAACCTGCCCGCCCCCATTGCCGAGAAGGCTGGCCCGGACACCGCAGTGCGCTCCGCACTGCATGCCCAGGTGCTGCTGGATCGTGCGAACTTCTCTCCGGGCCAGATTGATGGTGAGGTAGGCAGCAACCAGCGGCGGGCGGTGTCAGGCTTCCAGACGGCACACGGCCTGACCGTAACGGGTGAGCTGGACGACGCCACCTGGAAGGCTCTGCAGGCCGATACGATCACGCCGCTGGCCAGCTACACGCTGACTGCTGAGGATGTCGCCGGCCCGTTCCAGCCGATACCGAAAGGACCCGCCGCCCAGGCCAAGCTGAAATCGCTGGGCTACAGCAGTGTGGAAGAAGCCCTGGGCGAGCGCTTCCACGCGTCCCCAGAGCTGATGAAGATGCTCAATCCCGGCGTGGATCTGACCAGGGCTGGCAGCCGCATCCAGGTCCCCAACATCGCCCCGGCCGCATTGCAGAAGGCCGCCAGGATCGTGGTCGACAAATCCGACTCCACGCTGCAGCTACTGGACGCGCAGGGCAAGCTGATCGCGCAGGTGCCGGTGTCATCCGGCAGCCAGCACGACCCGTTGCCGATCGGCGAATGGAAAATCCTGGGCGTGTACCGCGACCCGCCGTTCCACTACAACCCCAAGCTGTTCTGGGATGCCCGCAAGGGGGAAAAGAAAGCCACGCTGCCGCCCGGCCCGAACAATCCGGTTGGCCGGGTCTGGATCGATCTGTCCAAGCCGCATTACGGCCTGCATGGCACGCCTGAACCCGGCCACGTGGGCAAGACCGAGTCGCATGGCTGCGTACGCATGACCAACTGGGATGCACTGCGCGTGGCCGACGCAGTGGACACCTCGGTGCCTGTCGTGATGCAGGAGTGAGTCGATGCGTCTTTCGCAACTGATCGTGCTGGGTGTTCTGCTGGGATTGGGTGCAGGTTGGTGGCTGCACCGCGATATGGATGAGCCTGTGACCGACGCGCTGCCGGAAGCGCCATCGACGGTGGCCGCCGCGCCGGTGACGGAACCGGTAGCGCCAGGCGCAACAGCCCCACCCGCCTCCACCGCGCCGCCGGCCGCCCAGGCTGCCGATGCACCGTCCGGCTTGCTGCTGCCGGTGCAGGGAATCCTGCCCTCGCAGCTGCACGACACCTTCAGCGATGCACGCAGCGAGGGCCGCGTACACGATGCCATCGACATCATGGCCGATGCAGGTACGCCGGTGCTGGCGGTGGCCGATGGCACGGTGGAGAAACTGTTCGACAGCGAGCGCGGTGGCCTGACGATCTACCAGTTCGAGCCCAGCGGGCAATGGTGCTACTACTACGCGCACCTGCAGCGCTACGCCGATGGCCTGGCCGAGAAGCAGGTGATCAAGCGCGGCGAGGTGATCGGCTACGTCGGCAGCACGGGCAACGCCAGCGCCGAGGCCCCACACCTGCATTTCGAGGTGCATGTGCTGGGGCCGGAGAAGCAGTGGTGGAAGGGAGAGTCGATCAATCCCTATCCGCTGCTGAAGTCGGCAGCGATGATGCCCGGCGCTGCCAGCGTCGCAATGCCACAGTAAAGACGGCCAACGCAGCTCCTGGAATCATCAGCAACAGCGCCGCCAATTTCCAGAAGAAGAACGGCCACAGCCAGAGGTAGTCGAGGTCGGTCAGCTTCAGCACGTCCATCGGCGGCAGCAGGTCCACCGAGGCCGCACGGCCGGCCAACGCCGGATCGACCTCCAGCACGGTCAGCCGCAGCGAGGAACGGCCTCGCCGCAGTGCGTCACTGCGGCCGTAGCCGAAGTACGAGGCGGCGAACCGGTCTCGCTCGACCGATTCCAGTGCGCGGTGGATCTCCGGATCGGTCACCGCCGAGCGGCTGTCCGCACGGAACTCGGTGCGATCGGTTGGGGTTTCCGCGCGCAGGCGCAGCTCGGGATCGACCGCCGGATCGGCGCCGTCATCCGCATAACGCAGACGCAGTCGCAGCGGGTCGTCGATGAAGCGGTACACCGTGATCTCGGCGGTCGCGCCCGGCTGCAGCACCAGCGGCAGGGTCTGCGTGCGCGAAGCCAGGTAATTGGCGAGCGCGCCCAGCACCAGCACGATGCAGGCCAGCGTCCACAGGCTCCACAGCAGCCACAGAGTCACCCGTGCGACCGTCTCGCCCTTCATGCCGAAGTCTCCGTCATCGCTGCGTTGCCCTGCCGACTGTGCCGCCACAGTACCGAAAACGAAAAAGCCCCGCTTGCGCGGGGCTTTTCCTTCAGCAACACCAGGCAGGGCCCAGCGCTACCGGTCTCTCACTCAGGCAAACGGATCCTGCAGGACCATGGTGTGGTCGCGGTCCGGGCCAGTGGAAACGATGCTGATCGGGCAGCCGGCCAGTTCTTCCAGCGAACGCAGGTAGGCGCGTGCCGCCGGCGGCAGCTCGTCCCACTGGGTGATGCCGTGGGTGTTCTCGCTCCAGCCCGGGAACTCCAGGTACACCGGGGTGCACTCTTCCCAGCCCTGCGCATCCAGCGGAGCATATTCGGTGCGCTTGCCGTTGTATTCGTAGGCGATGCAGACCTTCAGCTTTTCCATGCCATCGAGCACGTCCAGCTTGGTGATGCACAGGCCGCTGATGCCGTTGATGGCCACGGCGCGCTTCAGCGCGACGATGTCCATCCAGCCGCAACGACGCGGGCGGCCGGTCGATGCGCCATACTCGGCGCCACGGTCACGGATGCCCTGGCCGACTTCGTCGTCCAGTTCGGTCGGGAACGGGCCGCCGCCGACGCGGGTGGCGTAGGCCTTGGCGATGCCCAGCACGTAGTCGATCGAATCGGCGCCGACGCCGGAACCGGCCAGCGCACCACCGACGGTGGTGTTGGAGCTGGTGACATACGGGTAGGTACCGTGGTCGATGTCCAGCAGCGCGCCCTGCGCGCCTTCGAACAGCACGCGCTTACCCTGCTTGCGCAGGTCGTGCAGGATGCCGGCCACGTCGGACTTCATCGGCTGCACGTATTCGCCGAAGGCCAGCGCCTCGTCGAAGGTCTTCTGGAAGTCGACCGCATCGGTGTTCAGATACTTGGTCAGCACGAAGTTGTGGTAATCCAGCGCGGTGCGCAGCAGTTCTTCCAGCTGCTTCGGGTAATGCAGGTCGGCGATGCGGATGCCGCGACGCGCCACCTTGTCTTCGTAGGCCGGGCCGATGCCACGGCCGGTGGTGCCGATCGCCTTGCCACCGGCAGCGCGTTCGCGCGCCTGGTCCAGGGCGATGTGGTACGGCATGATCAGCGGCGCGGCCGGGGAGATCTTCAGGCGCGAACGTACTTCCACGCCGGAGGCTTCCAGCTCGGCGATTTCCTTCTGCAGCGCGGCCGGCGAGATCACCACGCCGTTGCCGATCAGGCACAGCGCGTCGTCACGCAGGATGCCCGACGGGATCAGGTGCAGGACGGTCTTCTTGCCGTTGATGACCAGGGTGTGGCCGGCATTGTGGCCACCCTGGAAGCGCACGACGGCGCCGATTTCCTCAGTGAGCAGATCGACGATCTTGCCCTTGCCTTCATCGCCCCACTGGGCACCCAACACTACGACAGACTGACCCATGACGGGCTCCTCGATTTGTTGCGGCCATCGGGGCCGCGGACGGGTAAACCGTGGCGGGGCTGGCCAGCACCTGGAGGGCGGCTCCAGACGGGGAGCGGCCGGCGATGGAAGGCCCAGACACGGAAAAAGCCGAACGGGGAGGCCCGTCCGGCTTTTGTGCATTATCCGGGTTTCCGGGGTCCGCTGCCACCTTTCCGACGGACGGCTTCACCCACCGGTCAGGGGACCGAAATGGGGTCAGATCCCTTTCCTGCGGAAAGGGATCTGACCCCTGCTAATGCCTCACCCACCACAGCAGGCTCAGGCCGGCCAGCAGCACCAGCCCGCCGAAGCTGCGCAGGGCCGGGCTGGGCAGGTCCAGCAGGCGCTCGGCCATGCGCTTCCAGGCGAACGGCGCCACGAACAGGAACAGGCCTTCCAGCACCGCGACCAGGCAGACGGCGGCGAACAGATCTTTCATGGGGGACTCCGGAAAAAGCACGGGGCCCGGCGTCTGGCCGGGCCCCGTGGGGTAGTGCCCTGCGACCTCAGCGGTCGTTCTTCAGGTACTGCAGGAACGGGTCGTTCTTGTCGAGCACGATCACGCCATTGCCGTCGGTCATGGAGCCACGGTAGGCCTCCAGGCTGCGGTAGAACGCATAGAACGACGGATCAGCCGCGCCAGCCTTGCCGTAGATGCGGGCCGCCTCGGCATCGCCTTCACCGCGCAGGCGCTGTGCATCACGCTCGGCCTCGGCGATCAGCACGGTGCTGTCGCGGTCGGCCTGGGCACGGATGGTCAGCGACTGCTCCTCGCCCTCCGCACGCAGCTTGGCCGCTTCCTGCTTGCGCTGGGCGCGCATGCGCTCGTACACGTCGTTGATCACCTGGCTGTCAGTCGGCAGGTCCACCTGCTTGATGCGCAGGTCGATCATCTGCATGCCGAGGCCGGCCACCGCCTCGTTGATCCCCTTCAGCTGCTCGGCGATCAGCTCGCTGCGGTCGCCGGACACCAGCTGCTGCAGGGTGCGCGAGTTGATCTGGTTGCGCAGCGAGTCGGTGATGATCGGTGCCAGGCGGGCATTGGCGATGCGCGGATCGCCGCCGGTGGCACGGAAGTAGTCACCTACGTTGGAGATGTAGCCGACGGCGAAGAAGTCGACGCTGACGTCCTTCTGCTCGGCGGTGAAGTAGCGCGCCGGCGCGGTGTCGAGCACCTGGAAGCGGCGGTCGAAGACCTTCACCGTTTCCACCACCGGCACCTTGAAATGCAGGCCCGGCTTGATGTCCGAACGCACCACCTTGCCCAGGTTCAGCACCATGGCGGTCTGGTCCTCACGGACCACGTACACCGAGCCGAGCAGGCCCAGCACCACCGCCACGATCACGGCGATCCAGATAGGACTCTTCATCGGCTGCCCTCCTCACGGCCGCTCGGTCGCCCGGTCGGGCGGCCCACCGGCCGGCCCGGATCACGGGAAGCTTCCACCGCTGCACCCGGCAGCGACGGCATCACCACGTCCGGGTTCGCCACTGCGGCCGGGGCCGAGGTGGTGGGACGGGTATCGCCGGTCATCGGCACGTAGATCAGCTGGCGGCCATCGCCGCCGATCACCTTGCGGTTCTCGCTCAGCACCTGCTGCACGGTCTCCAGCCACAGGCGCTTGCGGGTCACTTCCGGGGCGTCCTTGTACTGGGCCTGCAACAGGCTGAAGCGCTGCGCGTCACCCTCGGCCTTGGACACCACGGCCTGCTTGTAGCCTTCGGCGGTGGTACGGGCGCGCGAGGCCTGGCCCCGGGCTTCCGGCACGACCTTGGCAGCGTAGGCCTGGGCCTCGTTGATCAGGCGTTCCTTGACCTGCTGGGCACCGTTGACCTCGTCAAAGGCCGGCTTCACTTCTTCCGGCGGACGGGCGTCCTGCAGGGTCAGGCCGGTCACGGTCAGGCCGGTCTTGAACGCCTTCAGCAGTGCCTGCAGGCGCTCCTCGGCGGCCACGGCCAGCGGGCCACGGTTGTTCAGCACGGCGTTGAGGTCGGCACGGCCGACTTCCTCGCGCACCGCGCTCTGCGCCGACTGCTCCAGCACCTGGTTGGCATCGACGGTGCCGAACAGGTACTGCTGCGGGTCGTCGATGCGGTACTGGACGTTCAGCGAGACGTTGACGATGTTCTCGTCGCGGGTCAGCACCGGCACCTGGATCGAGAACGTCTTGATCTCGGTGGCGTTGACCTTGGTGACCGATTCGATCGGCCACGGCAGCTTGAAGTTCGGACCGGGCTGCAGGATGCGCGAGAACTGGCCGAAGCGCAGGACCACGCCACGCTGCTGTTCGCCGATCAACTGGAAGCTGGAGAACAGCACCAGCAGCACCACGGCCGCCGCCACCCAACGCACGATGCCGCCGTCGAACAGGTCCTTCAGTGGCCCGGGCAAACCGCCCCAGCCACCACCATTGCCACCGCCGCGTGACCCGAACGGCCCGCGTCGATTGTCCTCGGGGCCTTGTCCGCCCTTGTTGCCGCCGGGTGTATTCCAGGCCATGCACGCTCCATCAAGATGTGGGCTGCGGCGCGGGCCCTTCCCGCGGCGCCAGCCGTGAAACCATTACCGATCATACAAGATGGGGCGGATCGGCAGGATCGAAAGGGGGGCAACGGGGTAAGGTGGCGTTTTCCTCGAAGTCAGGCAATGCCGATGGCCCCCACCCCCCCGTTCACCGCCTTCCGCATCGAAAACGACGACGCCGGTTACCGCAGCGGCCTGGCCCAGCTCAAGGTCGAAGACCTCAGCCCCGGCCAGGTTCTGATCCGCGCCAACTGGTCCTCGGTCAACTACAAGGACGCCCTGGCCGGCACCGGCAAGGGAAAGATCCTGCGCCGCTTCCCGCTGGTGGGGGGCATCGACGTAGCCGGCACCGTGGTCGCCAGCACCGATCCGGAATGGCGTGAAGGCGACGCGGTGCTGGCCACCGGCTGCGGCCTCAGCGAGACCCGCGACGGCGGCTACAGCCAGTATGTGCGGCTGGAATCGCGTGCGGTGATCGCCCAGCCGGCCGGGCTGAGCCCACGCGAGGCGATGGTGCTGGGCACCGCCGGCTTCACCGCGGCGTTGGCGCTGCTGCGCATGCAGGACAACCGGCAGAGCCCGGAACTTGGACCGCTGGCGGTCACCGGCGCCAGTGGCGGCGTCGGCGCGCTGGCACTGTCGATCTTCAGCCGCGCCGGCTACACGGTGCATGCGATCAGCGGCAAACCCGACCAGACCGGTTTCCTGCACGCCATCGGCGCCACCGAGGTGCTGCCGCGTGAGGCCCTGGCCGACACCGGCCCACTGCAATCGGCGCGTTTCGGTGGGGGCCTGGACAATGCCGGCGGCGCCATGCTCGCCAGCCTGCTGGCGCAGACCGCGCCCTACGGCAGCGTGGTCAGTGCCGGCCTGGCGGCCAGCCCGGCGCTGGACATGACCGTGATGCCGTTCATCCTGCGTGGCGTGTCGCTGCTGGGCGTGTCCTCGGCCAATGCGCCACGCGGGCTGCGCGAGGACGTCTGGGCGCGGCTGGGCAACGAATGGAAACCGCAGCACCTGGACCGCATCTGTACCGCCGAGGTTGGCCTTGATGGCCTGCCGGCCGTGTTCGAGCGGATGCTAGCGGGCGGCTCGCTGGGCCGCACCGTGGTGCGGATCGACTGAACGTAGCAGGCAGGCGACGGACGGCAGATGCGCCCCTCCCGCCGGTAATGAGCCCGCACTACACTGCGGGCATTACATGGGGAACAACATGGCACGCATTCTGATCGTCGACGACTCACCGTCGCAGCTGTTGGGGATACAGCGCATCGTCGAGAAGCTCGGGCACCAGATCCTGACCGCCACCGATGGCGCCGCCGGGGTCGAAACCGCCAAGGCCGAGCTGCCCGACCTGGTCCTGATGGACGTGGTGATGCCCAATCTCAACGGCTTCCAGGCCACCCGCACCCTCGCCCGCGACGAGGCAACCCGGCATATTCCAGTGATCCTGGTGACCACCAAGGACCAGGACACCGACCGCATGTGGGGCATGCGCCAAGGCGCCAAGGCCTACATCACCAAGCCGTTCTCGGAAGACGAGCTGTCCGAAGTGCTGGAGCGCGTGTTCGCCGGGCAGGGCTGAGACGCGCGCGGGTGGGTGCCGGCCTTGGTCGGCACGCTCTTGTTTGGTAGGTGCCAACCTTGGTTGGCACGCCTTGAACGGCCGAAAGGCGTGCGGACCAAGGTCCGCACCCACCAGGATCCATCTCAGATCGTCTCGCCAAACGCCTTGGCCAGGTTCCGGTAGGCCTTCTTCTGCGCCTCGTCGGTCGCGGCCGGGGCCACGATCTCGATCTCGACGATCTGGTCGCCATCCGGATTGCCCGGCAGGCCACGCCCGCGCAGGCGCAGCTTGCGCCCGGCATCGGAGTCGGCCGGGATCTTCAGTTCCACCGCGCCGCCCAGGGTCGGCACGCTGATGCTGGTGCCCAGCGCGGCCTGCCACGGCGTGACCGGCAGGGTGTAGAGGATGTTGCGGCCATCGACCTCGAACTGCGGGTGTGCGGCGTACTCCACTTCCAGCAGCAGGTTGCCGCCATGGTTGCCCTGCCCCGCCAGGCGGATCACCTGGCCCGGACGGATGCCCTTGGGCACGCGCACGTCCAGCTGCTTGCCGTTGACGGTGATGCGCAGGCTGTCGCCGCTGTAGGCCGCTTCCAGCGGTACCGACAGCTTGGCGCGGGTGTCGCGGTTGGGCGCATGGCCCTGGCTGCTGAATCCCGGGCCAGGGCCGGCACCGCCGCGCTGGCGCGCGAACAGGCTTTCGAAGAAGTCGCTGAAGCCGCCGTTGGCGCCACCACCCCCGAACACTTCCTCGAAGTTGAAACCACCGGCGCCGCCGTAGTTCGGCGGCACGTTGAACTCCTCGCCCGGGCGATAGCCCTGCGCGCGCAGCTGGTCGTAGGCTGCACGCTTTTCCGGGTCGCGCAGCGCCTCATAGGCCTCGTTGACCGCCTTGAACTTGTCTTCGGCCCCGGCCTCCTTGCTGACGTCCGGGTGGTACTTGCGTGCCAGCCGGCGGTAGGCGGTCTTGATCTCCGCCTCGCCCGCGCTCGGTTCCACCCCCAGGGTGGCGTAGTAATCCTTGAATTCCATCCAGCTACCTCGATCTGCTTCGGCCGCGCCGGTGGCGCCGCCCCAGGTTCATTCTACGCGCCGGCGATGCTACGCCGCCCCTCGTGCGGCCCCGGTGAGGCCGACTGATCCTGCGCAATGCGGTTGCCATCGCCCTGCCCCAGGCTATGGCTGGAAGCCCGCTCCGCAAAGCCTGAAGATGGGACCTGCACGCCGGTTTTCCAATGTCTTGACGTCCCTGTCCCATCCGGCCCACTACGCTGCCCCAGCAAGGAGTTCCCCATGACCATCCATGTCGGCGACCGCATTCCGGAAGTCACCCTCAAGCGCATCCGCGAGGGCATTGAAACGCTCGATACGCATTCGCTGTTCGACGCGCGCAAGGTGGTGCTGTTCGCTGTGCCCGGCGCGTTCACGCCGACGTGCTCGGCCCGCCACCTGCCCGGCTACGTCGAGAAATTCGAGGCCTTCCGCCAGCGCGGCATCGATGTCTACTGCATGGCCGTCAACGACCCGTTCGTGATGAAGGCCTGGGCCGCCGATCAGCACGTGCCCGACGGCCTGCTGATGCTGTCCGACGGCAATGCCGAACTGACCCGTGCGCTCGGCCTGGAGCTCGACGCCAGTGCCTCGGGCATGGGCATCCGCTCGCGCCGTTTCGCCCTGTTCGTGGTCGACGGCGTGGTCCGCGCCGCCTGGGTTGAACAGCCCGGTCAATTCGAAGTGTCTTCGGCCGACTACGTGCTGGAGCACCTGCCCACCTGATCTCCCACCGCAAGAGGAAACGGCCAGCCATGTCCAGCAAGCCAGCCAAAGCCCCCAAGCCCACCGCGCAGATTCCCGGCATCAGCGAGCGCACGGCCCTGCGCGAGCGTGCCCGGCGCAACATCGAGGATGGTGCGATCACCGACAGCTACAGCGCCGACCGCAAGGTGGTGATCAAGCTGCTCAACGACGCACTGGCCACCGAGTACGTGTGCGTGCTGCGCTACTACCGGCACTACTTCATGGCCAAGGGCATGCTGGCCGACGCGGTGAAAGCTGAATTCCTTGAACATGCACAGCAGGAACAGGCGCATGCCGGCAAGCTGGCCGAGCGCATCGTGCAGCTCGGCGGCGAGCCCGACTTCAACCCGGATACGCTGACCGCGCGCTCGCATGCCGAATACAAGGAAGGCAGCGACCTGCGCGACATGGTCCGCGAGAACCTGGTGGCCGAACGCATCGCCATCGACAGCTACCGCGAGATGATCAACTTCATCGGCGACCGCGATACCACCACCAAGCGCATCCTCGAAGAGATCCTGGCACAGGAAGAGGAACACGCCGACGAGTTCGCCGATCTGCTGGATGGGTGGATCGGGGAATAGTGAAACCGGTAGCGCCGGGCCATGCCCGGCGTATGCAATGTGATCCGAACGGTTCCGCCGGGCATGGCCCGGCGCTACCGCAGCACGTTGAACCGCACCTGCGTCCACGCGCCGTCCGCGGCCAAGGCGGTCAGGGTATGCGCACCGGGATCGGCGAACTCGCGCTGCATCAACTGCGCGCCGTGGGTCTGCGCGATCCAGCGGCCGTCCAGCAACCAATCCACCGCCTGCTCGCTGCCCAGCGCGCGCAGCTGCAGGCGCACGCCGTGTTCCGAATTCGGCGCGCGCGCCAGCGTGGCGCCGTCATTGAGCCCGTCCACATGCAGCGCGACGCTGGCCTCGCGCCCGTCGTCGCGGCAGTCTGGCGACAGTCCCGGCAACTGCGAAGCCTCGCGCGCGGCCTTGGGCAGCCACGGTGACAGCAACGCCGGCCAGCGCGCGATCTCGCGGGCGACTTCTTCGTGCGGCAAGCGGCAATCGGCAGACACGCGCAGTCCGCTGCGGGCATCGGCCAGGTAGCGTTGCCGGCCCGGCTGCCAGCGCCGCGCCTCGCGCTCCGGGAAGGTCGGCGGTGCGGCGCCATCGAGCAGGTAGGCTGGCATCCTGCGCTGGCACAGTGCAGCCGGCAGTCCCTCGGCACGTTCGCCAGTGGGCCAGCAGATGTCTTCCTGGCTGACACTGGCCGGCATCGGCGCGGCCGCCGAATCACCACGCTGGCGCGGCAGGCTGTCCACCACTTCGAACATCAGCGGCAGCGCGGTGACCGCGCCGTACTGGCCCGGCAACGGAGTACCGTCCGGCCGGCCCACCCACACGCCCACCGTGTAGTGGCGGGTACTGCCGATCGCCCATGCATCGCGGTACCCGTAACTGGTGCCGGTCTTCCACGCCACGCGCGGGCGGCCACCGACATCGAACGTCCCGGCGCTGTATCCCGGGCGCGGGTTTGATTCGAGCATCTCGCGCACGATCCAGCTGGCGCCCGGCGAGGCCAGGCGCCGCTCGATCATCGGCTCGTCGTCGGTGTATCGCACGCGGCCGGCGATACCGCTCCGGTTGAGCGCGGCGAACGCGCCGACCAGGTCTTCCAGGCGCGCGCCGGTGCCGCCCAGGATCAGCGACAGGTTGGGCGTACTGCCCGGCGGGAAGCGCAGCTGGATCCCGGCGTGCGACAGGCGGGCAGCGAAGCGCGCCGCACCGACCCGCTGCAGCAGATCCACCGACGGTACGTTGAGCGACAGCCGCAATGCGCTGGAGGCACCGATGGGCCCATTGAAGGCCATGTCGAAGTTGCCGGGGCGGTAGCTGCCGAAACTCTGCGGTGCATCGACCAGCAGGCTTTCCGAATGGATCAGGCCATCGTCCAGCGCCATCGCGTACAGGAACGGCTTGAGCGTGGACCCTGGCGAACGCCAGGCCTGCACCATGTCCACGTGACCCAGCCGCTGGCGGTCACCGAAGGACAATGTACCGACATAGGCGCGTGCCTGCAGGGTCCGGTTGTCGACCACCAGCAGGGCCGCCGAGGTACGCTCGGGCAGCGTCGAGAAATAGCTGGCCACGCGCTCTTCCAGCGTGCGCTGCAGGCCGATGTCGATGCTGCTCTGGATGCGTGCCTGGCCCGGATGCGCCGAGTGCAGGCGCTGCGCCAGCAGCGCGGCGTGCAAGGGAGGGCGCAGCGAACGCGCCACCACGTTCTCGACGCGCGCATCCTCCACTTCTTCCGGTGTCCACGCGCCCAGCTCGGCCATGCGTGACAGCACCTTGTCGCGCGCCTTCTGCGCAGCTTCCGGATGGCGGTCCGGGCGCAGCCGGCTGGGCGCCTGTGGCAGCACCGCCAGCAGCGCAGCCTCGGCATGCGACAGCTGCGCCGCCGGCTTGCCCAGATAGGCCCAGCTGGCCGCTTCCACGCCTTCGATGGTGCCGCCGTAGGGTGCACGCTCCAGGTACAAGGCCAGGATCTGCTGCTTGCTCAGGTGCACCTCAAGCTGCACCGCACGCAGCATCTGCTTCAGCTTGCCCCACGGGGTGCGTGAGTGCGGATCGAGAATGCGCGCGACCTGCATGGTCAGGGTCGAGCCACCGGACACGATGCGGCCGCCACGCAGCAGCTGGCCGCTGGCCCGCAGGATCGCCAGCGGGTTGATGCCCGGATGGCGCCAGAACCAGCGGTCTTCATAGGTCAGCAACGCCTGCAGGTACAGCGGTGAGACGCTGTCGATCGAGGCTGGATAGCGCCACACGCCCTCGGCATCGGCAAACGCGCGCAATGGCGTGCCGTCGGCAGCCACCACCAGGGTGCTGGTATCACGCTGCTTCGGCAGCGGCGGCGGGAAGGCGAAATCCAGCACCAGCAGCAGCGCCAGCGTAGCGGCCATGCCCCAGCGCAGCCATGGCCACAGCGGCCGCCACCGGCGGCGCAGGGCCGCCAGCCGGTTCGTCATCGTGTTCTTCATTGCGGGTTGCCAGCAGGACGGGCCGCGCCGTCGCGGCCCGTCCGCGCGGTCACGGCTGTACCACCGTGATCGTGGTCGGGTTGCTGCGGCCGACGCCGCGCAGCTGCGGCCGGTACATGTCCTCCACCAGCGGCGGCGGCACCGAGTAGGTTCCCGGCGTCACCGCGCGGACCAGGTAGAACACGTTGGCCTTGCTGCCACGCGAGAGCTTCAGCGCGGCCACGTAGCGGTCGTCGCGGAACTCCTCGTGCTTGGTATCGGCGGCCTCACCACGGTCGCTGATGGTGATGCCATCGACCACCACGTCGGCCCACTGCTTGGCATCGCCCAGGTTGAAGTTCTCGATCTCCAGGCCCGCCGGCAGCAGGTCGGTCAGCAGTGCATCGGGCATCGTGGTGTCGGCGGTGACGGTGACGCGCACGATCAGCGCTTCGCCTTCCTTCAGCGGGCGCGGCGACCACGGCTTGCCATCGGTACCGAAGTAGCTACGTTCAATACCCACTACGCTGTTGTCCGGTGCGGGCGCACTGCGCGGGATGCCGGCCACATCAATGCTGGCGAACATCGGCGGCTGCCCCTGCGGGGTGAAGCGCACGCCGCTGGCCAGCTCGCTGGCGCTGAAGTTGCGGCCGAACAGCTTGCGCTCGCCAATCGCTTCGGTGCTGCCACCGATCACCAGCTCACCGGCCACCAGCGCCTTCTGGTTGGCGGCCAGGGCCTTGCCGAGGCGGGCAATCGCCACCTGTTCCTGCGTGCTCAGCCACATCCAGCCGGCATTGCGGCGCGCATCCAGGCCACGGCCAAGATCCACCGCACGCGCATCCCAGGCGGGCTTGGCCAGCTTGTTCTCGTGGGTCAGCGCGATCATCAGTGCATCATCGCGGATCGCACTGCCGTAGTCGCCGAAGTACGACGGACGTTCGCTGCTGGACTTGGCGAAGGCCGCCGCCAGCGCGGCCTGGCCACGCTTGGCATCACCCTGCAGCGACAGCGCCACGCCCAGGTGGACCAGCGACAGGCCACCGACCGCCTTGCTGCGTTCGTTGTCGTACAGCGTCCGCAGGGTACCCAGCGGTGCACGGTTGACCCGGGCCAGCACGTAGCCCGAATACGCCTGGTTGGCGAACTTCAGCTTCTCGCGATCCTCCTGGCCGTAGAACTGATTGCCGCCGGACAGCAGATCCTCGCTGAGCCGGTTGAGCGCCTTCTGCAGCACGTTGTCGGGCACCGCAAAACCGGCGTCCTTGGCGTCGAGCAGGAACTCGGTGATGTACGGCGTCAGCCACGGGTTCACGTAGCCGTCGTCACCCCACATCGAGAAGTTGCCGTTGGCCACCTGCATCGACGCCAGGCGACCGAACGCACCTTCCATGCGCTCTCTACGGGTCTTGGCATCCAGGCCATCGGCGCCGAGCATCGACGAGGTGGCCTGGTCCAGGATCAGCGCGGCGTAACCCTTGCTGGTGGTCTGCTCGGCGCAGCCATATGGATAGTTCAGCGCGCCCTGCAGTGCACTGGCGAACGGGATCGGCGGCAGCGGGCTGACCAGCAGGCGGGCATTCACCGACTCGGACATCAGGCCCTCGGTCAGGCTGTTGTCGAGGCTGACCGCGGCCAGCGGATCGAGCGTGCGCACCTGCGAACGCAGCACCTGCGGCCACGCCGCACGCACCGGCAGGTCGTAGCGGCGATCAGCCTTGAAGCCGTTGCCGTCCACCCGCACCCGCACCTTGGCCACGCTGTGGCCCTCGCGAGCCGACAACGGGAAGCTCAGCGTGGTCTTGGCATCGGCATTCAACTGCACGCTGCGGCTGCCCTCACCCAGGTTCAGCGGGCCTTCGCTCTCCACCTTCACGTTGAACTGCCCCGGCTTGCCGGTGAAGTTCTGCACGTCCAGGGTCACGGTGCTGCGGTCGCCCGGGGCCAGCACGCGCGGCATGCTGGCTTCGGCCAGGATCGGGGCGCGCACAATGGTTTCCACGTCACGCTTGCCGTACTGGTCATCGCTGTAGACCAGCGCCGACACGCGCAGGGTGCCGTTGAAGTCCGGCACTTTCAGCCGGATGCGGGCATTGCCCTTGGCATCGAGCTGTACCGGGCCGGAGAACAGGTCCACGGTCTGCACGCGCGCGGTCGGGCGCTTGGCCTGCGGCAATGCCTGCAGCGCCATGTCGCCGCCGAACTTCAGCTTGCCGCTGCCACCATCGAAGCTCTCGATCACCCGGCTGTAGATGTCGTAGGCATCGATACCGAGGCGACGCTGGGCAAAGAAGTGTGCACCGGCATCGGGCACCGGGAAACGGGTGATGTTGAGGATGCCCACGTCCACCGCCGAAACGGTGACGTGCGCGGTCTTGCCGGCCAGCTGCGGCGCACTGACGGTTACCGGCAGGTCCTGCTCCGGGCGCATCTGCTTGGGCGCGACCAGGCCGACGGCCACCGTGCGGCCCTTGCGGTCCATCGGCACATGCACCACGCCTACCGCGCGGGCCGGGGTGATCTTGCTCGGCGCACTGCCGCCACGGAACACCAGCGCGGTGATGTAGACGTCGTGGCGCTCCCAGTCGGCGGTGACCGGGATCTTGAAGGTCGAACCCGGCTTGGCCTCGATGTCCTGCACATACAGCATGCGGTCGGTTTCGACCATCAGGATGCCCTTGCCGGCGTGCGGCGGGGTCACCGTCACCTCCAGGGTGTCACCGGCCTTGTAACCGGTCTTGTCCAGGCCCAGCTTGACCTTGTCCGGGCGCGCATCCAGGCCACGGTTGTCATCGCCCCAGCTCCAGCCGGCGCGGAACGGGTAGCGGCTGGTCAGGCCGGTGGACGGATCGAACACGTCCACCCGGTACTCGCCCCACTCCACCGGGAAATCAAAGGCGACCGCGCTGTTGCCGGCATCGACGGTTCGGGTTTCCTTGTTCTCGAAACGGCGGGTGAAGTCGTAGTCCCAGCGGTTGTCGTTGAAGGTCCAGTGGTAGTCGCGCAGCTCGCGCACCAGGGTGATCTTCAGGCCCTTGGCCGGCTGCGGCGTACCGGCAGCATCCACGCGCATCAGCTCGAAGCGCGCATTGCCGTTGGAATCGGCGCCGTCTTCGGGATTGAACAGCGGCCGCACGCCGACCAGCGCATTGGCCGGCCACATCACCCGCTTCAGGGTGCGGGTGACTGTGCGGCCGCCGGTTTCATACAGGCTGCCGGACAGCACCACGGCGATCGGCGCCTTGGCCTTGGCCGCCTCTTCCGGCAACGCCACATCCTCACGCAGCTGGCCATTGGCCGGCAGCGTGGTATCGATCACGTCCTTGGCCTCGCGCGGCAGCTGCAGGGTCGGGTCACCGAAGAAATAGCCCGGCAGGCCGTCCACCGGCTTCTGTTCGGCGGCCACCGCCATGCGTGCGGTGAAGCGGTTGCCATCGGCCGGTGCGCCATACAGGTAGGCACCATTGGCCTGCAGGCGCAGGTCCTCACCCGGCTTCAGCGTCTTCTGCGCACTGTCCAGGTCCAGCTTCATGCGTTCGGGCAGGAACTCCTCGATGCGCAGGGTCATGCCCTGGATCGCTTCCTTGCTGGCCGGGTCGGTGCGGAACTCGACCTGCCAGCGCCCGGTCGGCGCCTCGGTGGGGATCACCTGCTCGAAATTGATGTAGCCCTGGTCACCCGGCTGCAGCCGGGTCTCGCGGAAAGTCTTGCCATCGGGCTGCTTCAGCCGCAGGAACACGGGCTGGGCCTTGACCGGCTTGCCGTCGTTGTCGCGCAGCAGCGCGGACAGCCGCACGGTCTCGCCGGGGCGGTACAGGTCGCGCCCGGACCAGGCATAGACATCGAACCAGGCATTGTCACGGCCGGCCACGGCGAATTCGCTCAGGTCCAGCGCCGGCTGGTTGAACGGCAGGAAGCTGGTGTCCTTGCCACTGCTGGCAACCAGCACGTGGGTGGCATCCAGGGTGTAGTTCAGCAGCGCATTACCATTGCCGTCGGTGCTGCCCTTCAGCACCACCTCGCCCTTGGCGTCGAGCACGCGCAGGTCGATGCCCTTCAGCGGCGCGCCGTCCTTGAGGCCGGCGGTGTGCACGAACAGCTTGTCCTTGTAGGCGCGGGTATGCAGGCCGATGTCGCTGACCGAGAAGAACGCGGTGTCGAACTCGCCTTCGTAGTCACCGGTACGCTTGAGCAGGGCGAAGTACAGGCCCGGCTCCTGCAGTTCCTTGATGTCCTGGGTCGGCAGGTAGGTCAGCACCCGCTCGTTCTTCTTGCCCCCCAGGATGAAACGGTTGACGTACACCGGCTCGGCCAGCTTGTTGATCGGGCTGCGCTCGTAGTCGCTGCTCAGCTCCCAGCTGCCACGGCGGCCGCCGCGCTGGTACTGGCTGAAGAAGGTCGGAAGATCCTTCTCGCGCACGCGCAGGAATTCGACGTCGACTTCCGGAACGTTCACCGAGACCACCGGCAGGCCACGGCTGTCCTTGGCAGGCAGCACGCTGCCCTGCGAGGCGAAGCCAACCACCGGCTTCAGCTCGCCGCTGAACACCTTCTGCTTCAGTTCCTTGCCCAGGCGGCTGCCATCAGCGGCCAGCAGGTCCGGCGAGACCACCAGGCTGAACTCCTTGCCGGCCTCGACAAATGGGTAGCGCAGGGTCAGGCCGTCATCGGACAGCGTCCAGCTGCTGTCTTCGGTGCCGACCTTCTCCTCGAAGCGCACCAGCGTGTCGAAATCCTGGGTGCCGACCAGCGGGCGCGAGAACTCCAGCGCCAGCGACAGGCCGTCATTCTTCTGGTCCGGGTAGGCGCGCAGCAGGGTGAATTCCTTCACCTGCTCGGCCTTGGTGGTGATCGCCTCGCCACTGGCCTTGGGCAACTGCCCGCTGTCGTTGCGGCAGCCGGCCAGGCCCAGCAACAGGCCTCCTGCCAGTACCGCCGCCGCCCATCCCCACCGCTTCCGCCGTGCCGGACCGCTCATGTCGTCACTCCTTGATCGAGGTGGCCATTATAGGCAGGCCGCGTCAAGGCGTTGGCGCCCCGGCGGTCGGAAACCCGGTTCCGCCCGGGACCCGCTGGCCGCCAACCTTGGTTGGCGCCCCCCCACATGCCAACCAAGGTTGGCATCTACCAGAGCGGCCTCACCCCGGCAGGTACAGGTCCACATAGTCGGTCACCGGCATTGCCGCCAGCGCCACCGGATCCAGTGATGCCGCCAGGATGCGCTGCTGCTGGACTGTCGGGAAGCGGTGGGCCAGGTGCCGGCGGAACTTGTCCATCAGCAGCGGAATGCCTTCCTCCCGGCGTCGGGCATGGCCGAGCGGGTATTCCACCAGTACCTCGGGCAGCTCAGTACCGTCGCTGAAGCGCACGCCCAGGCCGTTGGCGATGCTGCGCTTGTCCGGGTCCAGGTAGTCGGCGCTGAGTTGCGGATCCTCATGGCAGGCCATCTTCGCCCGCAGGGCATCGATGCGTGGATCAGCGGCAACGTCGTCCTCGTAATCCTCGGCCACCAGCCGCCCGTGCAGCAGCGCGATGGCGACCATGTACTGCACGCAATGGTCGCGGTCGGCCGGGTTATGCAGCGGGCCCTGCTTGTCGATGATGCGGATGCAGGCTTCCTGGGTCCGGATCGCGATATGCGCGATGTCCTCGACCCGCCGCCCCATCGCACGCAACTGCTGGTGCAGCATGATGGCCGCCTCCACTGCGGTCTGGCCATGGAACTCGGCCGGGTAGCTGATCTTGAACAGCACGTTCTCCATCACGTAGCTGCCCAGCGGTCGCCCCAGCGTCAGTACCTTGCCATGCATCGACACCGCTTCAAAGCCCCAGGTCGGCGCGCTGAGCACGCTGGGGTAGCCCATCTCGCCACTGGCCGCCATCAGCGCCAGGCGCACGCCACGGCTGGTCGCATCGCCAGCTGCCCAGCTCTTGCGCGAGCCGGTGTTGGGTGCGTGCCGGTAGGTGCGCAGGGACTGACCATCGACCCAGGCCAGCGACAACGCATTGAGCATGCGCTCGCGATCCAGGCCGAGCAGCTGCGCAACCACAGCGGTGGTGGCCACTTTGACCAGCACCACGTGGTCCAGCCCGACCCGGTTGAAGGAATTCTCCAGCGCCAGCACGCCCTGGATCTCGTGCGCCTTGATCATTGCCAGCAGCACGTCGCGCACGGTCGGCGGTGGGCGCCGCAGAGCCTGCGCGTTGCGCCCCAGCCAATCGCAGACGGCAAGGATGCCACCCAGGTTGTCCGAAGGGTGCCCCCATTCGGCCGCCAGCCAGGTATCGTTGAAATCCAGCCAGCGCACCATCGCGCCGATGTTGAAGGCGGCCTGCACCGGGTCCAGCACGTAATGCGTACCCGGAACGCGCGCGCCGTTGACCACGCTGATGCCCGGCACCAGTGGACCAAGCAGTTTGCTGCAGGCCGGGAACGACAGCGCTTCCAGGCCGCAGCCCAGCGTGTCGAGCAGGCAGTGGTGCGCGGTCTGGAACGCCAGCGGTGAGTCGATGCGCGCGTCGCGCACGTAGTCGACGATGCCCACCAGCAGCGCATCCCACGCTGCACGCTCGTTGGATGGGGTGTGGCTGTCGGACATTATCGATCTCCTCGTTGCGGTGCACGGTCGCCCGTGCACCATGCCAACCAAGGTTGGCATCTACCAAAGCAATCGGTCTCTGCGGCCCGGTAGTCGCCAACCTTGGTTGGCGTTCACCAACGCATCACTCGACCGGTACCCGCACCTTGCCTTCCATCAGCACGCGGGCGCTGCGGCTCATGATGGCCTTGGTCACCGTCCATTGGCCGTCAACGAGACCGGCCTGCGCACCCACGCGCAACGTGCCGGAGGGATGGCCGAAGGTCACCGCTTCGCGTTCGCCGCCTCCAGCAGCGCGATTGACCAGCGTGCCCGGAATCGCTGCCGCGGTGCCGATCGCCACGGCAGCGGTACCCATCATCGCGTGGTGCAGCTTTCCCATCGACAACGCACGCGCATGCAGGTCGATCGCCGAGGCCGGAATGACCTTGCCACTGGACGACACGTAGTCCTGCGCCGGTGCCACGAAGGCCACCTTCGGCGTGTGCTGGCGGGTCGCCGCATCTTCCAGGTTCTTGATCAGCCCCATGCGCAAGGCGCCGTAGGCGCGGATCTTCTCGAAGCGCTCCAGCGCCCCCTTGTCCTCGTTGATCGCAGGCTGCAGTTCGGTGCCGGTGTAGCCCAGGTCGGCCGCATTGAGGAAGATGGTCGGAATGCCGGCGGTGATCATGGTCACCTCGAAACTGCCCACGCCCGGCACGTCCAGGGTGTCGACCAGGTTGCCGGTCGGGAACATCGCGCCCGCATCGCCGTCATCGGACGGATCGATGAACTCCAGCTGGATCTCGGCGGCCGGGAAGGTCACGCCATCCAGCTCGAAATCACCGGTCTCCTGCACTTCGCCATCGCGCATCGGCACGTGGGCGATGATGGTCTTGCCGATGTTGGCCTGCCAGATGCGCACGGTGCACAGGCCGTCGCGTGGCACGCGGGACGGATCGATCAGGCCGTTGGCGATCGCGAACGGACCCACCGCAGTGCTGAGGTTGCCGCAGTTGCCGCTCCAGTCGACGAAGGCGGTGTCGATCGAGACTTGGCCGTACAGGTAGTCCACATCGTGGTCCGGCACCGAGGCGGTGGAAATGATCACGCATTTACTGGTGCTGGAGGTGGCGCCGCCCATGCCGTCGGTCTGCTTGCCATACGGATCGGGCGAGCCGATCACGCGCATCAGCAGCGCATCGCGTGCGGCGCCCGGCACCTGCGCGGCGTCGGGCAGGTCCTGCAGGCGGAAGAACACGCCCTTGCTGGTGCCACCGCGCATGTAGGTGGCGGGAATACGGAGTTGCGGGAGGAAGGTCATGGATGTGTTCCTTGCAAAGAAAGACGGCCCGTTGCCGGGCCGTCGGATGTCTTACGCCACCTTGGCGCCTTCCAGGAAGTCCTGCGCGAAGCGCTGCAACACGCCACCGGCCTCGTAGATCGCCACTTCCTCGTCGCTGTCCAGGCGGCAGGTGACCGGCACGATCACGTCCTGGCCGTCGCGGCGGTGGATGACCAGCGTCAGCTCGGCGCGCGGGGTGCGCTCGCCGACCACGTCGAAGGTCTCGGTGCCATCGATGCCCAGGGTCAGGCGGGTGGTGCCCGGCTTGAACTCCAGCGGCAGCACGCCCATGCCGATCAGGTTGGTACGGTGAATCCGCTCGAAGCCCTCGGCCACGATCGCCTCCACGCCAGCCAGGCGCACGCCCTTGGCGGCCCAGTCACGCGAGCTGCCCTGGCCGTAGTCGGCACCGGCAATGATGATCAGCGGCTGCTTGCGCTCCATGTAGGTCTCGATGGCTTCCCACATGCGCATCACCTTGCCTTCCGGCTCCACGCGCGCCAGCGAACCCTGCTTCACGCTGCCGTCGTCGTTGCGCACCATCTCGTTGAACAGCTTCGGGTTGGCGAAGGTGGCGCGCTGCGCGGTCAGGTGGTCACCGCGGTGGGTCGCGTAGGAATTGAAGTCCTCTTCGGGCAGGCCCATCTTCGCCAGGTACTCACCGGCGGCACTGGAGGCCAGGATCGCGTTGGACGGCGACAGGTGGTCGGTGGTGATGTTGTCCGGCAGCACCGCCAGCGGACGCATGCCCGACAGCGTGCGCTCACCGGCCAGTGCGCCCTCCCAGTACGGCGGGCGACGGATATAGGTGCTCTGCGGGCGCCAGTCGTACAGCGGGCTGACTGCGGCACCGTTCTCCACGCGCACGTTGAACATCGGGTTGTAGACCTTGCGGAACTGCTCGGGCTTCACCGAGGCCTTCACCACCGCGTCGATCTCGGCATCGCTCGGCCAGATATCCTTCAGGCGCACCTCGTTGCCGTCGGCGTCCACGCCCAGCACGTCCTTCTCGATGTCAAAGCGCACGGTGCCGGCGATGGCATAGGCGATCACCAGCGGCGGCGACGCCAGGAAGGCCTGCTTCGCATACGGGTGGATGCGGCCATCGAAGTTGCGGTTGCCCGACAGCACAGCCGTGGCGTACAGGTCACGGTCGATGATCTCCTGCTGGATGGCCGGATCGAGCGCGCCGCTCATGCCGTTGCAGGTGGTGCAGGCGAAGGCGACGATGCCGAAGCCCAGCTTTTCCAGGTCCGGCAGCAGGCCGGCCTCTTCCAGGTACAGCTGCACCGCCTTCGAGCCGGGCGCCAACGATGACTTCACCCACGGTTTGCGCAGCAGGCCGCGCTCGTTGGCCTTGCGTGCCAGCAGGCCGGCAGCGATCACGTTGCGCGGGTTGGAGGTGTTGGTGCAGCTGGTGATGGCGGCGATGATCACCGCGCCATCCGGCATCAGGCCCTGCGCCTGCTCGGCCTTGCCCGCTGCCAGCTTGCCCTCGTCGGCGATGCCGCGCTCGGCCAGCTCGGCGGTCGCCACGCGCTTGTGCGGGTTGGACGGGCCGGCCATGTTGCGCACCACGCTGGACAGGTCGAAGCGCAGCACGCGCTCGTACTGTGCGGTGGCCAGGTCGTCAGCCCACAGGCCGGTGGTGCGCGCATAGTTTTCCACCAGCGCCACCTGCGATTCCTCGCGCCCGGTCAGGCGCAGGTAATCGATGGTCTGCCCGTCGATGTAGAACATCGCGGCGGTGGCGCCGTATTCGGGGCACATGTTGGAGATGGTGGCGCGGTCACCGATGGTCAGTGCCGCCGCTCCCTCGCCGAAGAATTCAAGGTACGCGCCGACCACGCGCTCCTTGCGCAGGAATTCGGTCAGCGCCAGCACCACGTCGGTGGCGGTGATGCCCGGCTGCGGCCTGCCGGTCAGCTCGACGCCGATGATATCCGGCAGTCGCATCCACGAGGCACGACCGAGCATCACGTTCTCGGCTTCCAGGCCGCCCACACCAATGGCGATCACGCCCAGCGCATCCACGTGCGGGGTGTGGCTGTCGGTGCCCACGCAGGTGTCGGGGAAGGCTACGCCGTCCTGCACGTAGATCACCGGCGACATCTTCTCCAGGTTGATCTGGTGCATGATGCCGTTGCCCGGCGGAATCACGTCCACGTTCTCGAACGCCAGCTTGGTCCAGTCGATGAAGTGGAAGCGGTCTTCGTTGCGGCGATCCTCGATCGCGCGGTTCTTCTCGAACGCCTGCGGATCGAAACCACCACACTCCACCGCCAGCGAGTGATCGACGATCAGCTGCACCGGCACCACCGGATTGACCTTGGCCGGGTCGCCGCCCTTGTCGGCGATCGCATCACGCAGGCCAGCCAGGTCGACCAGTGCGGTCTGGCCGAGGATGTCGTGGCACACAACGCGCGCCGGGAACCACGGGAAATCCAGGTCACGGCGGCGCTCGATCAGCTGCTTCAGCGAGTCGCCAAGCGTGGCCGGATCGCAGCGGCGTACCAGGTTCTCGGCCAGCACGCGCGAGGTGTACGGCAGGGTGGCATAGGCGCCGGGCTGGATCGCATCGACGGCAGCGCGCGCGTCGAAATAGTCCAGCGCGCTGCCGGGGAGGTTCTTGCGGTAATCGGTATTCATGGGCTGGCGGAATGCTTGGGGCGGGCCGGGTGCCGGCGGTGCGGCGGCGAAAGCATCCGGCCGGCACGCGGCCGGCCGGATGGGGACAGCAGGTGGATCAGACGCGCTTGTCGATGGCGACGAAGTCGCGGTCTTCCGGACCGATGTAGTTGGCGCTCGGGCGGATGATCTTGCCGTCGATGCGCTGCTCGATGATGTGCGCGCTCCAGCCGGCGGTGCGCGCGATCACGAACAGCGGGGTGAACATCGCGGTCGGCACGCCCATCATGTGGTAGCTGACGGCGCTGAACCAGTCCAGGTTCGGGAACATCTTCTTGATGTCCCACATCACCGATTCCAGGCGCTCGGCGATGTCGTACATCTTCATGCTCGACTGTTCTTCGGACAGCTCGCGGGCCACGTCCTTGATCACCTTGTTGCGCGGATCGGAGACGGTATAGACCGGATGGCCGAAGCCGATCACCACTTCCTTGCGCTCGACGCGGGCCTTGATGTCTTCCTCGGCCTCATCCGGATTGTCGTAGCGCTTCTGCACTTCGAACGCCACTTCATTGGCGCCGCCGTGCTTCGGGCCACGCAGTGCGCCGATGCCACCGCAGATCGCGCTGTACATGTCGCTGCCGGTACCGGCGATGACACGACAGGTGAAGGTCGAGGCGTTGAACTCGTGTTCTGCGTACAGGATCAGCGAGGTGTGCATCGCCTTCACCCACGAGTCCTGCGGCTTCTCGCCGTGCAGCAGGTGCAGGAAGTGGCCACCGATCGAGTCATCGTCGGTTTCCACGTCGATGGCACGGCCGTTGTGGCTCCAGTGGTACCAGTACAGCAGCATCGAGCCGAGGCAGGCCATCAGCTTGTCGGCAATGTCGCGCGCGCCCGGATGATTGTGGTCATCCTTCTCCGGCGCCACGCAGCCGAGCACGGACACACCGGTGCGCATCACGTCCATCGGGTGTGCCGACGGCGGCAGTTCTTCCAGTGCGGCCTTCACCGCGGCCGGGATGCCACGCAGCGACTTCAGCTTGGCCTTGTACGAAACCAGCTCGGCGCGGGTCGGCAGCTTGCCGTGCACCAGCAGGTAGGCGATTTCCTCGAACTCGCTGGTGTTGGCCAGGTCCAGGATGTCGTAGCCACGGTAATGCAGGTCGTTGCCACTGCGGCCCACGCTGCACAGCGCGGTGTTGCCGGCGGCGGTGCCGGACAGGGCGACGGACTTCTTCGGCTTGAAGGTCGGGGTTGCGGTCGTATCGTTCATGTTTCCCTCCGAAACTTGATGGTGCAGGGTACTGCTTATTTCTTGGCGGCGAACAGCGCATCGAGCTGCTGCTCGAAGGCGTGGTAGCCGATGCGGTCGTAGAGTTCTTCGCGGGTCTGCATGGTTTCCACCACGTTGCGCTGGTGGCCATCGCGGCGCACCGCCTGGTAGACGTTCTCGGCCGCCTTGTTGGCCGCGCGGAACGCCGACAGCGGGAACAGCTGGATCGCAACACCGGCCGAAGCCAGTTCATCGCGGCTGAACAGCGGGGTGGCACCGAATTCGGTGATGTTGGCCAGCACCGGCACCTTCACCGCGTCGACGAAGCGACGGTAGGTGTCCAGGTCGTAGGCCGCCTCGGCGAAGATGCCGTCGGCACCGGCCTCGACACAGGCAATGGCGCGCTCGATGGCCTTGTCCACGCCGTCCACCTGGATGGCGTCGGTACGCGCGATCAGGAAGAAGTCCGGATCGGTCTTGGCATCGGCGGCAGCCTTCACGCGGTCGACCATTTCACCCTGCGAGACGATCTCCTTGCCCGGACGGTGACCGCAGCGCTTGGCGCCAACCTGGTCTTCGATGTGGCAGGCGGCCGCGCCGGCCTTGATCAGCGACTTCACGGTGCGCGCGATGTTGAACGCACTCGGCCCGAAGCCGGTATCGATGTCCACCATCAGCGGCAGGTCGCAGACATCGGTGATGCGGCGCACGTCCACCAGCACGTCTTCCAGGGTGTTGATGCCCAGGTCCGGCAGGCCCAGCGAGCCCGCGGCAACACCGCCGCCGGACAGATAGATGGCGCGGAAGCCGGCGCGCTTGGCCAGCAGGGCGTGGTTGGCGTTGATGGCGCCGATCACCTGCAGCGGCGATTCGGCAGCAAGCGCCTCACGGAAGCGAGCACCGGCGGAGAAAGGGGCGGAAGCGGTCATGCGGCAATCCAGGTTGGAGAACGGATAGGTAGGCGCAAGCACCATGCCAAGCTGCAAGCCGTTGATTTCACGGGGATGACCGCCACGCAATAGTGAAACGTATGAAACACTGAAACGGATGTATCATGAAACATCACGTCGACCTCCAGCCGCCATGTACCTGCCCCGCTCACCCCTGCGCCACGCCGACACCGACCCCGGTCGCCCGGTGATCTGGACGGTCAGCGTCTCGCGCCTGACCGGCCTGCTCGGCGATGTCATTCCCGAATTCGATCGACGCGCGCGCATCGAGCAGATCAACCTAGGTTTCGAGGAAGCGGTGGATGTGATCGGCCAACGCCTGCGCCGCGAGCATTGCGACGTGGTCATCGCCGGCGGCTCCAACGCGGCCTGGCTGCGCGGTCGGCTGGAGCTGCCACTGGTGCCGATCCAGGCCAATGGCTTCGACCTGATGGAAGCGTTGGCCCGTGCCCGCCGCATCGCCAGCCGCATCGGCCTGGTCACCCACGCCAGCGACGTACCGGCGTTCAGCAACTTCCAGCAGAGTTTCGGCCTGGATATCGAGCACCGCCGCTTCGTCACCCGCGAGGATGCGCGCGACTGCATCGCCGACCTGCGCGCCAACGGCATCGAGGTCATCGTCGGCACCGGCATGGCCATCGACCATGCCGAACAGGCCGGCCTGCCGGGGGTACTGCTCTATTCGGCCGACTCGGTGCGGCAAGCGTTTGAACATGCGCTGGAGCTGACCCAGGCGCTGGCCCGCTCCAGCGGCAACCGAGCCGCCCCGCGCCGGCGCCCGGCAGCGCGTGCCGACACGCATGAACTGCTCGGCGACAGCCAAGCGATGGCCCAGGTGCGCGCACAGATCGCGCTCTATGCACCGCATGACAGCACCGTACTGGTGACCGGCGAAACCGGCACCGGCAAGGAGCTGGTGGCGCGGCAGCTGCACGCAGCCAGTGGCCGTCGCGGACGCTTCGTGGCGCTGAACTGCGGCGCCATCAGCGAATCACTGCTGGAAGCCGAACTGTTTGGCTACAGCGATGGTGCCTTCACTGGTGCACGGCGCGGTGGTCGCGTGGGCCTGGTCGAGGCCGCCGATGGCGGTACGTTGTTCCTGGATGAGATCGGCGAACTGCCGCTGCCGTTGCAGACCCGCCTGCTGCGCGTGCTGGAAGAACGCGAGGTGCTGCGTGTCGGCGCTACCGAACCGACGCCGGTGGACCTGCGCGTGGTGGCCGCGACCCTGCAGTCGCTGGAGCAGCGCGCGGCGACCGGCAGCTTCCGTCGCGACCTGTATTACCGGCTGGCCGCACTACGCATCGCCCTGCCCCCGCTGCGTGCGCGGCGCAGTGACATCCCGCTGCTGGCACAGCACTTCTTCCGCCAGCTGCGTGGCATCGACGCGCCACTGGATGAGGATGCACTGGCGTTGCTGAGCGCGGCCGAGTGGCCGGGAAACGTGCGCGAACTGCGCAATCTGGTGGATCGACTACGCATCCACTGGCAGCCTGGGGAAGGATTGATCGATGCAGCGCGCCTGCTGCAGCTCGCGCCCGAGCTGGTGAAGGAAGGTATCGCCACACTGCCAGTGGAAAGCAACGGCAAGCGCCCACCGCGTGCGCAGCTGGAAGCATTGCTGCATGAACACCGCAATGACCGCGAGGGCATGGCGCAGGCGCTGGGCGTATCACGCACGACGCTGTGGCGCTGGCTGCGCGCGGAGGGGTTGTAACCACTCATTGCCTGGTGGGTGCGAACCTTGATTCGCACCGTTCTTCAAGCATCCCATCCACGCATGGCGTGGATCTACTTGGCCAGCAGCAGCTCGACTTCCTCCACCTGCACCACCGGCACCCGCCATGGATGATGCGGCACGATGCCCTGCTCGAAGATGCGCTGCAACCGCAGCGGATCCCGAGGCAGGCAGAACTCCAGGCGCACGCTGTCGACCACTTCGGTGCGCCCCACCTCACCCTGCGCGGGCGACGCACCCACGCGCGGGCGGAACTGCTCGAACCCCGGCGCCGACCACCACATGCCGTGCTCGTAGTCACCCCCTGCCAGGGCATCCACCGCAAGGATGCCCTGCTTCACTGCGTCCAGTGCTGCCGACGGCACGAACACCACCACGCGGTACAGCGGCAGGCGTTGCATCAGTCAGCCTTACGGGTACAGCAGGCGCTTGCTCCAGCGCCCTTCCGCACCGGCTTCATAGCACCAGCGCTCGTGCAGGCGGAACTGCGCGCCGTACCAGAACTCGATGCGGTCAGGCACCACGCGCAGGCCGCTCCAGCCGTCCGGGCGCGGCACGTCCTGGCCCTCGAAGCGGGCTTCGACCTCGGCCACGCGCGCGTCGAATTCCTCGCGCGTGGCCAGCGTCTTCGACTGCTGCGAAGCCCAGGCGCCGATCTGGCTCATCCGCGGGCGGCTGGCGAAATAGGCGTCGGCCTCGGCATCGGCCACCTGCTCGGCACGACCCTCGATGCGCACCTGGATGCCGGCCTCGCGCAGGCTGCGCCACAGGAACAGCAGTGCAGCCTGCGGATTGGCCTGCAGCTCCCGGCCCTTGTGGCTGTCCAGGTGGGTGTAGAACACAAAGCCACGCTCATCGAACGCCTTCAGCAGCACGGTGCGCGCCGAGGGACGGCCGTGCGTATCGGCGGTGGCCACGGTCATGGCGTTCGGCTCGACCTCGCGGCTCTGCCTGGCCTCTTCGAAGAGGCTGGCAAACGTGGACAGGGCTTCGGCGTACAGGTCGCTCATGATTGCGTTCTTCTCACACGGATTGGGCTATTGTGGCTGCATGGCCGCTGCTGCGTATATGCCCCAGGTGAAAGGATTCCCCGAAACATTGGCCGAACAGGTGCTGGACGACGCACTGGGCAGTGGCGCAGCGGTTCCAGTATTGGCGATCAGCGGCCTGCAGGGGAGCGGCAAATCGACGCTGGCCGCGCAGGTCGTGGCCCGCGCCCAGGCACGCGGCCTGAACGCCGCCACGCTGTCCATTGATGATGTCTACCTGACCCGCGCACAGCGGCAGCGGCTGGCCCGCCAGGTGCATCCACTGCTGATCACCCGGGGCCCGCCGGGCACCCATGACCTGCCGCTGGCCCACGCAGTGCTGGATGCGGTGGCCGCGCGCCAGCCCTTCGCGATGCCGCGTTTCGACAAGCTGGCCGACGAACGCCTGCCCGAAGCGCAATGGCCGCACCTGCACCAACCGCTGGACCTGCTGGTGTTCGAAGGCTGGTTTCTGGGCACGCCCGCGCAGGATGACAACGCGCTGGACAGCCCGTTGAACGCGCTGGAGCGCGAGGCCGACGCCGATGGCCGCTGGCGGCGCTGGTGCAACCAGGCGCTGGCCCGCGACTACCCGGCGCTGTGGCAGCGCTACGACCGGCTATGGTTCCTGCAGCCGCCGGATTTCTCGGTGGTACCGCGCTGGCGCTGGCAGCAGGAGCAGAACCTGCAGGCCTTTCAGCCAGGCCGGCACGGCATGAGCCGGCCACAGCTGGAGCGCTTCGTGCAGTACTACGAGCGGGTCAGTCGGCAGGCACTGCACACCCTGCCCGCCCTCGCCGACCACGTGGTGGTACTGGACGGCCAGCGCCAAGTGCAGGACGTGCGCTGAGCACGCCTATTCCACCAGGAAGGTCACCCGCAGGTTGACCCGCCATTCGGTGATCTCGCCGCTGCCATTGGTGACCACCTTGGTCTCGTTCACCCAGGCGCCCTGGATGCCCTTGACCGTCTCGGAGACCTTCTTCAGCCCGCTGCGCACGGCGTCCTCCACGCTCTTCGGCGAGGAGGCGGTGATTTCGATGACCTTGGCGACTGTCATGGCCTGTACTCCGGCTGGCGCGGGAGACCCCGCTGGAACGCCTACCCTGACGTGAAGAACGTAAAGGCCAGGGCACGGAGGTGTTAGCATCAGAGGGCATGAATCCTGCTCCGAACCTGATCCTGATCGGCCCGATGGGCGCCGGCAAAACCTGCATCGGCCGCCGCTTGGCCGAGCGCTTCACGCTGGACTTCGTCGATGTCGACCAGGCCATCGTCGATGCCGCCGGTGCCAGCATCCCGACCATCTTCGAGCACGCCGGCGAAGCCGGTTTCCGCAACCATGAACGCGAGGCCCTGGCCCGTGTGCTGGAAGGCCGCAGCCAGCTGGTCTCCACCGGCGGCGGCGCGGTGCTGGACCCCGGCAACCGTGCACTGATCGCCCGCCGCGGCTTCGTGGTCTACCTGCGGGTCAGCGTGACCGCGCAGCTGGAACGCCTGGCCCGCGACAAGGGCCGGCCGCTGCTGCAACGCCCGGACCGCGAGCAGGTGCTGCACGACCTGGCCGCACACCGCGACCCGCTATACCGCGAACTGGCCGACCTCACCCTCGATACCGACCCGTACACCGCTGCCGATGCGACTGCCCAGCTGGTGGTCAAGCTGGCCACGCAATGGCAGCGCCAGGACCTGACTGCATGACTTCCCCCGCCCTGCTGCAGGTCGCCGTTGGCGGCGACCGCCCCTACACCATCACCATCGGCGCCGGTGCGCAGGCCGATGGCGCTGCACTGGCCGCGCACGTTCGCGGCCGCCATGTGCTGCTGCTCAGCGACAGCGAAGTCGCCCCGCGCTATCTGGCGCCGGTGAAGCAGACCCTGCTGGCCGCGCGCCCCGACCTGATCATCGGCGAGCACGTGCTGGCCGCCGGTGAGGCCTCCAAGACGCTGGCCGAATTCGGCCGCGCGATCGAAGCGCTTGCGGCGCTCGGCGCCACGCGCGACGCCTGTGTCTTCGCCCTCGGCGGCGGCGTGGTCGGTGACCTTGCCGGATTTGCCGCCGCCTGCTGGATGCGCGGCGTGGACTGCGTGCAGCTGCCGACCACCCTGCTGGCGATGGTCGATTCGTCGGTGGGCGGCAAGACCGCCGTCGACATCCCGGCCGGCAAGAACCTGGTCGGCGCCTTCCATCCGCCGCGTGCGGTCATCGCAGATACCCGCGTGCTGGCCACCCTGCCGCCGCGCGAACTGCGTGCAGGCCTGGCCGAAGTGGTGAAGTACGGTGCGCTGGGCGACGCGGTGTTCTTCGAATGGCTGCAGCAGCATGCCGATGCGCTGGTCGCCGGTGAAGACCACGTGCTTTCCGAAGCCATCGCGCGCAGCTGCCGGCACAAGGCCGCCATCGTCGAGCGCGATCCGTTCGAGAAGGGCGAACGTGCCCTGCTCAACCTCGGGCATACCTTCGGCCATGCCATCGAAACCGAGCAGGGCTACTCGGCTCCAGGCCGCGATGCGCTGAACCATGGCGAGGCGGTGGCGGTGGGCATGGTGCTGGCGGCGAAGCTGTCCACCGACCTCGGCCTGGCCGACGATGCCGACCGCGCTCGCCTGCAGGCACTGTTGGAACGCCTCGGCCTGCCGGTGGCGATCCCGGCCGGGCTGGACCCGCAGGCCCTGCTCGGCCGCATGCGCCTGGACAAGAAGAACGTGGCCGGCCGCCTGCGCCTGGTGCTGTGGCGCGGCATGGGGCGCGCCGAAGTGGTGCCGGACGTCGATGAAGCGGCGGTACTGAAGGTGCTGTCAGCCAGGTAGAGCCGGCCGCTGGCAGGCTCCTCCACGCATGAAGTTGCCGGCCAGCGGCCGGCACTACCACGTTGCGGCAGGGGTCACCCCTGCCCCGCTACAATCGGCGCCATGCACGTCTACCTGCAACATCCCGACGCCGGTGCGCAGGCACCGCGTTTCCTGCGCCTGAGCCTGCAGCCGGACCTGTTCGGCGGCTGGGAGCTGCTGCGCGAGAGCGGCCGCGTCGGCAGCCGCTCGCAGCTGCGGCGCGAGCTGTTCCTGCAGGCCGACGACGCCCGCCACGCCTTCGAGAAGGCCCGCGATGCCGAACTGCATCGCGGCTTCCAGATCCTTTCGCACGGCGACTGACGCCGCTGCTCCTCCCGTCCAAGGAATGCCCATCGTGACCAGCCCTCTCCGCAACGATCGCCTGCTGCGCGCCCTGCGCCGCGAACCGGTGGACTGCACCCCCGTCTGGCTGATGCGCCAGGCCGGCCGCTACCTGCCGGAATACCGCGCGACCCGGGCCAAGGCCGGTAGCTTCCTGGCCATGGCCAAGACCCCGGAGATCGCCTGCGAAGTCACCCTGCAGCCGCTGCGCCGCTTCCCCCTGGACGCAGCCATCCTGTTCTCGGACATCCTCACCATTCCCGATGCGATGGGCCTGGAGCTGTACTTCGTCGAAGGCGAAGGCCCGAAGTTCCGCCATCCGGTGCGTGATGAAGCGGCCATCGCCAAGCTGGCGGTGCCGGACATGGAGCAGGACCTGGGCTACGTGATGGATGCGGTCCGCCTGATCCGCCGCGAGCTGGACGGCCAGGTACCGCTGATCGGCTTCTCCGGCAGCCCCTGGACGCTGGCCTGCTACATGGTGGAAGGCGGCGGCAGCAAGGATTTCGCACGCATCAAGGCGATGGCGCTGAACCACCCGCAGGCGCTGCACCGCCTGCTGGAGGTCACCACCGAAGCGGTGATCGCCTACCTCGGTGCGCAACGCGCGGCCGGTGCGCAGGCGCTGCAGGTGTTCGACACCTGGGGTGGCGTGCTGTCCCCGGCGATGTACCGCGAGTTCTCGCTGCGTTACCTGCAGCGGATTGCACAGGGCCTGGATCGCGGCGAAGGCAGCGAGCGCACGCCGCTGATCCTGTTCGGCAAGGGCACCGGCCTGCACCTGGAAGCACTGTCGCAGACCGGCGCCGATGCACTTGGCCTGGACTGGACGCTGGACCTGGACGAAGCAATGCGCCGCACCGGTGGTCGCGTCGCGCTGCAGGGCAACCTCGACCCGACCACGCTGTACGCCTCGCCGGATGCGATCGCCACGGCCGCAGCGCGCGTGCTCGACACCTATGCCGCCGGCAACGGCGGCTCGCGCGAAGGCCATGTGTTCAACCTGGGCCATGGCATGTCGCCGGACATGGACCCGGCGCATGTGCAGGTCCTGGTCGACGCGGTGCACGCGCACAGCCAACGCTGAGCATTCCGCATGCCATCACGGCGCGATGTTGATCGCGCCGTGACCCGCAGTGCGCGATCATGGCGGCCCCCACGCTGCACCGGCCACACCCCATGTCCACATCGCCATCGACCTACAACCGCCAGCGTCCCCTGCTGTGGCTGGTGTCCCTGGCGATCTTCATGCAGATGCTGGACTCGACCATCGTCAACACGGCGTTGCCGGCGATGGCGGCCAGCCTGGGCGAGAGCCCCCTGCAGATGCAGTCGGTGGTGTTCAGCTATGCGCTGGCGGTCGCCACCTTCATTCCCGCCTCGGGCTGGATCGCCGACCGCTATGGCACCCGGCGCACCTTCCTGGTGGCGATCATCCTGTTCACCCTCGGCTCGCTGGCCTGCGCGTTGGCCCAGCACCTGCACCAGCTGGTCGGCGCGCGCGTGCTGCAGGGCATCGGCGGTGCGATGCTGCTGCCGGTCGGTCGGCTGGCGGTGATGCGCTCGGTGCCGCGCGAGGATTTCCTGCGCGCGATGAGCTTCATCGCCATCCCCGCGCTGGTCGGCCCGCTGATCGGCCCGACGCTGGGCGGCTGGCTGGTCGAGATCGCCTCATGGCACTGGGTGTTCCTGATCAACCTGCCGATCGGCGTGATCGGTTTCATCGCCGCGATGAAGATCATGCCCGACCATTACGCCAGCCATCGCACCCGTTTCGACCTGCGCGGCTACATCATGCTGGCCTTTGCGATGGTGGTGCTGTCGCTGGCCTTGGACGGCATCTCCGGACTCGGCACCCCACACGCGCTGGTGATGCTGATGACGGTCGCGGGCCTGGCTGCGCTGGTGGGCTACTGGCTGCATGCCGCCAATTCCACCGCACCCTTGTTCTCGCTGGCCCTGTTCCGCGTACCCAGCTACCGCATCGGCATCCTCGGCAACCTGTTCTCGCGCATCGGCAGCAGTGCCATGCCGATGCTGATCCCACTGCTGCTGCAGGTCGGCCTCGGCCTGGGCCCGATGAACGCCGGCCTGATGATGGTGCCCGTAGCGGCGGCTGGCATGGTGTCGAAGAAACTGGCAGTGAAGCTGGTCGAACGTTACGGCTACCGCCGCGTGCTGATGACCAACACCGTGCTGGTGGGGCTGGCAATGGCCAGCTTCATCCTGATGACACCTGGCCAGCACCTGGCCTGGCGCCTGGTGCAGCTTGCGTTCTTCGGCGCGGTCAATTCACTGCAGTTCACCGTGATGAACACCGTGACGCTGCGCGACCTTGACCGCGAATTCGCCAGTTCCGGCAACAGCCTGCTGTCGATGGTGATGATGCTGGCCGCCGGTTTCGGCGCCGCGGCGGCCGGCAGCCTGCTGGCCGCGTTCGGCAATCACCTGGACAGCAACAGCGCGACCGCCGCGCTGCATGCCACATTCCTGTGCGTGGGCGCGATCACCCTGACCTCGACGATGATCTTCTGGCAGCTGCCCGACACCAAGCCCGAACCGCGGCAGGTCGAGCACGTCGCGGAGTGAGGGTGGTTCGGCAGGGCCTGCGGCCCTGCACCCGCGGTAGTGCCGGCCGCTGGCCGGCAACAGCAACAGCCAAAGCGGCATTCCGTGGGTTGGCGGGGCGGTGTCGCAGTGCGGGGACGCCGCAAGTACGTCCTTGTAGGCTTGGCAGCCGCATCCATGCGGCTGACACCCCGCACTGCGACACCGCCCCACCTCTGGACACCGCCCCACCTCTGACAGATTCCGGCGGCTCTTAATAGGTGTCGACCTTGAACGACACATCTGTCAGATATCGAAATCGATCTGGGGTCAGATCCGTTTTCCTACGGGAAACGGATCTGACCCCACGCCATTTCGACAGCACGCAGAATTCTGTCGAAGGCGGGTGCAGGGCCGCAGGCCTTGCAGAACCTACCTACCCGTGACCCTGGCGATCGCTTCCACCAACAGCTCACCAGTCACCGGCTTGCGCAGGAAGCCGCCAATGCCGGCTGCTTCCACCTGCTGCTGCAGGTCCGGATCGGTCCGCGCCGTCACTGCCAGCAGCGGCAGCATGTAGCCCTGGTTGCGCAGGTGCTGGGCCAGCTCGAAACCACTCAGGCCCGGCAGGTCCAGATCCAGCAGGCCGACGTCGAAATCGCCGGCACTGACCTCGCGCAGCGCCGCCAGCGCATGGCCGGCATGCACCACCTCGTGACCGCGTGCGCTCAACAGGCCACGCACCACGTCGGCCACGGTGGCATCGTCCTCGACCAGCAGCACCCGCAGCGGCGGCATGTTCGCCGCTTCGTCGCGATGCCCCTCGGCCGATGCCTCGGCATCGCTGTTCACCACCAGCGGCAACGGCAAGGTCACGCCGAAACAGGTGCCCCGACCCAGCTGGCTCTCCACCTGGATCCGCCCCTGCATCGCATGCGCCAGCTCGCGGCAGATCGCCAGACCGAGGCCACTGCCACCGTACTGCGCGGCGGTACGTGCACCATCGGCCTGCTCGAAGCGGCGGAACAGGCGCTGCTGTTGTTCCTGGCTGATGCCCGGGCCGGTATCGCGCACCTCGAAGTGCAGCGCACGCAGCTCGCCATCGCAACGTGCATGCAGGGTGATAGTGCCGCGGCTGGTGAATTTCACTGCGTTCGACAGCAGGTTGAGCAGGATCTGCCGCACGCGCATGGCATCACCGGTCGCCTGCAGGCCCGCAGGCAGCTGATTGTCGAGGACGAAGCGCAGGCCCTTCTGTGCAGCCAGCGGGCCCATCAGCGCCGCCAGATCCTGCAACAGGCCATTCAACGCAAACGACTGCGACTGCAGTTCCAGGCGCCCGGACTCGATCCGCGCCAGGTCCAGCGCATCGTTGACCAGGTGCAGCAGGTGCTCGCCAGCATGCCGGATCGACTGCGTGTAGCCACGCTGCTGCGGGTCCAGTGGCGAGGCCAGCAGCAGCTCGCTCATGCCCAGCACGCCGGTCATCGGCGTGCGGATCTCATGGCCAAGGTTGGCCAGGAAGCGGGTCTTGGCCGCCGACGCCTGCTCGGCCAGTTCCTGCTTGTGCAGCGCCAGCTGGTAGGCGTGCCGCCGCTGCAGGCGGCGTCGGTACAGCCAGGCAAACCAGCTGGTCAGCAGCAACCCGACCGACGCCAGCACCAGCAGGCCGGACAGGCTGCGCCACCACGGCGGCTGCACGCGGAATTCCAGGCTCTGCACCCGCGACCACACATGGTCGGCCGACCGGGCCTGTACTTCCAGCCGGTAGCTGCCCGGCGCCAGGCGCGAGAACAGGCGCTCGCCGGCCGGGCCGACTTCGACCCAATCGGGGTCGTAGCCGGCCAGGCGGTAGCGGTACGTATTGGACGCCGAGTCGGCGAAGGACAGCAATCGCGCGACGATGCGCAGGTCGCGGTCGCCATCGGCGATCTGCAACGGCGCATCGTGGGTCATGTCCAGCACCTGCTCGTTGCGGCGCACTTCCACCCGCTCGATCACCAGCGGGGCGCGACGGACCGAAGGCCGTACCTGCTCCGGGTCGAACACCACCGCGCCCGCTGCCGTTCCGGCCACCAGGTGGCCATCGGCCGCTGCGATCAAGGTGTGCTCGCGGAATTCCTGGCTTGGCAGGCCGTCGTGCACGCCGTACAGGCGCACGCTCTGCCCATCGGCACTGACACGTACCAGGCCGCGTGCGCTGGTCGCCCAGGCCACGCCCTGCGCATCCACCACCAGGCCGGAGGCGGAGATCGCCGGATAGCCCTGTTCGGCACCGACCACCGCCTGCCGTTCCAGGCGTCCCTGGCTCCAGCGGTAACGGGACAGGCGACCATCCTCGGACAACCAGACCTGGCCGTCACGGCCCACATGCAACGCATGGATCGCCGTTGCCGGCGCACCCGGCACCGGCTGGAAGCGCTCGCTTTCCGGCAGCCACTGCAGCAGGCCACGGCTGCTGGCCAGCCAGATGTGGTCCTGCGGCCCGCATTCCACATCAAGGTTGAGCTGGCCCTGCTGCAGGCCGCGCTGGCCATTGTCCAGCTGGCGCCGCACGTGGCCGTCGAGGTCGCGCTGCTGCAGGCCTGCGGGCAGCATCAACCAGAGGCTGTCGCCGTCGCAGGTCATCATCGCTTCGACCACCCCTTCCATCGCCGCATCTGCACCGGCATCACGGCCCCACCGACGCAGTTCACGCCGTTGCGGGTCGTAGCGCACCAGCGCATCGGTCGATCCAATCCAGACCTGGCCACGCCGGTCCTCACGCACCGAGGTCAACCAGTGCATGCCGTTGACCCAGGTGCGATGCTGCTCGATCCTGCCGGTCTTCGGATCGAAGCGGTCCAGCGCGCCATGGCTGCCCACCGTCCAGACGCCGCCGTTGCTGGAGGGGCTGGTACCCAGCACGAGCGCATTGCGCAGCGAGCTGGGGTCGTCCTCCAGGCGCGACAGCACCGAGAACTGCCACCAGCGTGGCAGCAGGTGCCACAGCCCGGCATTGGTGCTGGCCAACCAGATGCCACCTTCGCGGTCCTCGTAGGCACCGGTCCAGTTCGGCCGTACCGGACCGCGCGCGATCGCGCTGTACAGCGGCACGGTCTGGTACTGGCCATCGACCGCACGCCCCAGCCCGGTGCGTGTATCCAGCCAGTGCCCGCCCTGCTCGTCGCGCAGCATCATGCCCAGCACCTGCTCGCCCGGCGGCAGCTTCCACGGGGGGGCTTCGAAGCGGCCATCCGGGCGGCGCACGGTGGCGCCGGCCATCGTGCTGATCCACAGGCTGCCATCCGGTTCGGCGGTCAGTCCGTTGATCAGAAGGCTGGGGATGATGTCCGTACCGACACGCTCGAAGTCGGTCCCGGTCCAGCGCGCCACGCCATGCTTGGTGCCGATCCACAGGCTGCCATCGGCCAGCGTGGCCAGGTAGGGCACCGACGACGAAGGCAGGCTGCGCGGATTGTTCGGCTCGGGCAGGAAGCGCTGCAGGCGATCCTGGCTGTCCAGGCGGTACAGGCCGCCTTCGTGGGTACCGAACCAGATCGAGCCATCAGGCGTGCTGGCCAGGCTCCAGACCGTGTTGGTACCCATCAACGGCTGGCTGCTGCGGTCGTAGAAGTGCAACTGGCGGCGGTCGGCCGACATGCGCACCAGGCCGGCGTTCTCGGTGCCTATCCACAACTGGTTGCGGACATCGACCAGCACCGTCCAGATGCGGTTGTCACGCAGTCCATCCTCGGAACGCCACACGCGGTAGGTGCGGCCGTCATAGCGGGCCAGGCCATCGTTGGTAGCGATCCACAGGTAACCGTAGCGATCCTCGGCCATGCGGTTGACGGTATTGGACGGCAGGCCATCGAACACCGTCACCTGCCGCGGGCTCGGAGGCACCGGCTGTGCCGCAGCGGGCAACGCGCAGCACAGGAGGACCAGCAGCAGCATCGCCGCCCGCAGATACACCACCGATTGCCTCCTCACGCTGGTCCTGATGATTCCCGCGCTGCGGGCGTCGGCATGGTAAACCGAAAGTCGCGCCGTTCACGCCCGGCGTCGGCGTCGTCACGCAGTCGCCTGTCGTTTCGCACGTGCCTGGGCGATGGCCGTCACCAGCAGGTCGCCGGTCACCGGCTTGCGCAGGAAGCCATCGAAGCCTGCGGCCAGCACCTGGGTTTCGGCGTAGGCATCGGAACGCGCAGTCACTGCCACCAGCGGCAGTTCATAGCCCATGGTACGCAGCTGGCGGGCGATGGCCGTACCGTCCAGCGCGGGCAGATCGAGATCGAGCAGGCCGACGTCGAAACCATCGGTGGCGATCTCCGACAGCGCGCCCAGGCCATGCAGCACGTGGACCACCTCATGCCCGCGCACGCGCAGCAGGCCGGCGATGACCTCGGCCACCGTGGCATCGTCCTCGACCAGCAGGATGCGCAGCGGCGGCAGTTCCGGCAGGGCCGCCACGTCGCCCGCTTCGCTGGCGGCCTGGCGCGTCCAGGGCAGGGGCAGGCGCACGCGGAACCGCGCGCCCTTGCCAGGCTGGCTGTCCACTTCGATGCGCCCCCCCATCGCCACCGCCAGTTCCTGGCAGATCGCCAGCCCCAGACCACTGCCGCCGTAGCGCGACGCGGTACGCGGGCCGTCGGCCTGTTCGAAACGATGGAACAGGCGCTGCTGCTGCTCGGCGTTGATGCCCGGGCCGCTGTCATGGACTTCGAAACACAGGCCGCCCTTTTCTTCCAGGCGTACGGCCAGGCCGACGTGGCCGCGCTCGGTGAATTTGATCGCGTTGCCGAGCAGATTCAGCAGGATCTGGCGCACGCGCATTTCGTCGCCACTGACACTGACCGGCCCGGGCGGGTCTTCGCCGCGCTGGAACACCAGCTGGCGTTGCTGCGCCATCGGCTGCATCAGGCCCTGCACCTGGTCCAGCAGCTCCCCCAGATCGAACGGGCGCAGGTCCAGCTCCAGCCGCCCAGCTTCGATCCGGGCCAGGTCCAGGGCATCGTTGACCAGCCGCAGCAGATGGCTGCCGGCCTGCTGGATGGACCCGGCGTAGCCGCGCTGCACCGGATCCAGCGGAGTCGCCAGCAGCAGTTCGCTCATGCCCAGCACGCCGGTCATCGGCGTGCGGACTTCGTGGCCCAGCGTAGCCAGGAAACGGCTCTTGGCCTGCGAGGCCTGCTCGGCCAACTGCTGCTTGTGCACCGTCAGCTGCCATTGCTGGCGGCGGCGCAGCCGCGCGCGGATCGACCAGACCAGAACCACCAGCAGCAACGACCCCAGCAGGATGTAGCCGAATATCGCCATGCCGCTGCGCCACCACGGCGGCAGCACCTTCACCTGCAACTGCTGCGAAGGTGTCCACGCGCCCCGGGCAGTCGCGGCCTGCACCTCGATGACATAGCGGCCGGTCGGCAGCCGCGACAGGGTGCGCTGGCCATCGCCCCCCTGCTCCACCCAGTCCTGGTCGTAACCCTGCACGCGGAAGCGATACCGGTTGCCCTGCGGGCTGGCATAGGACAGCAGCCGCGCATCGATCTGCAGATCGCGGTCGTCCGGTCCCAGCAGCAGGGTGCCGGTGAGCGGCAGCGGTTGCCAGCCGCGTGCGTCGTCGCGCCGCACCCGCACTTCGGCGATCACCAGCGATGAAGGCGGCAGCACGGTGTCGTCGGCATTCACATCAAAGGCGACCAGGCCGGTCTGGGTAACCGCCAACACGCGGCCATCGGCGTTCACCGCAGGTGGCCGACCGGTGAACTCGGCATCGGACAGGCCATCGCGTTCGTTGAACTGTTGCAGGCGCCGCGTCTTCGGGTCCCACCGCAGCAGGCCGCGCGGCGTCGTGGCCCACAGCTGGCCGTTGTCGGCCAGCGCCAGCCCCCCCATGGTCACCGGCGGCACGCCCGCACTGCCGTCGATGCGCTGGATCAGGCGCAGGCTCATGCCATCCCACTGGTAGCGCTCGAAGGCGCCTTGGCGCGCCAGCCACAACTGCTGCGGATCGATCCATGCCAGATCGTAGATCGGGCCGCGCGAAACGCCGGGCACTGCCTCGAAGCGTCCGGCCTGCTCACGCCAGATGCCCATGTCGCCCATCACCCAGGGCCGGCCGTGGGCGTCGAAGCGGATCTGCTCGATCGGCGCATCGGCCGTCCCGCGGAAATGTTCCAGCGGATGACTGTGCAGCAGCCGGCCCTCTGCATCGCGCTGCTGCAGGTCCAGGCCCATCACCGACACCCACACCGTGCCATCAGGGGCCTGCCGCATCAGGTCGATGCGCTGGCGCAGGTCGGCACTGCCATCGATCCGCAGATCACGCAATGCGCCGGTGGCCGGATCGTAGACGCTGATGCGGCCGCCGCGTCCCAGCCACAGGCGACCATCCGGGCGCGGCAGCACCGACCACACCACGCCGTTGCCGAGCTGCCGGTCGCTGGCCAGCAGGCGCAGGGTGCCCTGCGCATCGAGCTGGTACACCCCTCGCGCCGAGCCGACGTAGTAGTTCTTCCCGTCGCTGGCCGCGCTCAACAGGTACTGGCTGTCCAGCGGCTTGCCGTCGAGCTGGTTCCAGATCGAGAAGCGCCGCCAGTCCGGTGGCAGATAGGCCAGGCCCTGGGTCAGCAACGCCACCCACAAACCGCCCTCGTGGTCCTGCAGCAGGTCAAGCACACCGCTGTGCGCGGTCAGGAAGCCGCTGCCGCGGTCCCCCTCCAGCCGGCGCAACGCCGCCGCATCCCCTCGCAACAGGCCATCGGAGGTACCCGCCCAGTAGCCCCCCTGGCGATCGGCCAGGACCAGGGCCGACCGCAGCTGGGCACTGTCGGCCCATCGCGGGCGACTGACCCGGTCCTGCCCATCGATGCGGTAGAGGCCATCGTTCTGGCTGCCTACCCAGATCGAACCGTCTGCATCACGGCTCAACCGGAGCACGCTCAGCCTCCCCAGTTCCCGCGCGGCCACCGGCTCGAAGCCGCTGCCGTTCCAACGCGCCACACCGGCTTCGGTGCCGACCCACAGGCGGCCCCGCGCGTCGACCAGGCTGGTGAAGATGCTGTTGCTGGGCAGGCCACCCGGGCGCGCGGGATCATGGGTGTAGAGGCGCACGCTGCCGTCTTCGCCGAAACGGCAGACGCCATGGTTGTTGGTCCCGATCCACAAGGCGTCGTCGACATAAGCCAGTGCCCAGAACTGCCCCTGGCAGGTGGAATTGACCGTATCGAAGGTCTGGAAGCGCTCGCGGTCGGCATCCAGGCGTGCCACGCCCTTGCCATTGATGCCCACCCAGACCCGGTCCAGCGGGTCGATCAGCAGGGTCTCGATCTCGTTGCCAGGCAACGAGCCCGGCTGTTCCGGGTCGTGCTCCCAGACCCGCAGGCTGTTGCCGTCATAGCGGGCGAGTCCACCATCGGTGGCGGCCCAGACGTGGCCCTGGCGATCCTCGGCCAGCGCCACCACCATGCGAGACGGCAAGCCTTCGGCGGCACCGAAGCGGCGCAGGCGTGGTGTTTCTGCCATGTCCAGGGTCGCAGCCGCCGTGGCCATCGCCACCAGCAGCAGTCCCATACCTGCGATGCCACGGCACCACCGGCGCCAGCCGCTCGTCATCCTGAACCCCCTGTCCTGCGCCGATTGTCACACAGGGCCGGGGTCATGGCTGCAACAGCCTGTTTCCAGCGGCGGCACCACCACGAACTGTTGCACCCATGCACGCAACGTTGGCAGGGGGCTGTGCGTATGATCGCAGCGTCCCCTTCCGGAGCCCGCCATCGATGCGTCCCTGCCTGGCCCTGTTGCCGATGCTGCTCGCCACCGCCCCTGCCTGGGCGGCCGCTGACACCTATCGCCTCGATCCGGTGCACACGCGGGTGCTGTTCTCGATCGACCACGCAGGCTACTCGCAGGCCATGGGCACGGTATCGGGCAGCGAGGGGCGCGTGCGGTTCGATCCCGACAACTGGCGCGACGCCACCGTGGAAGTGGATATTCCGGTGTCGCGGCTGGACCTTGGTGATGCCAAGTGGAACCAGGCCACCTTGGCCCGCAGCCTGCTCGACGGCGAGCGCTTCCCGACCGCGCGGTTCGTCTCCACCAAGGTCGAACCGATCGATGCCAGGCGCGCCCACGTGATCGGCACGCTGACCCTGCGCGGGGTCAGCCAGGAAATCACGCTGGATGTGACCCTCAACGCCATCAAGCGCTATCCGCTTCCCCCGTTCCGACGCACCGCCGGTTTTTCCGGCAGCACCACGCTGAGCCGGCGCGCGTTCGGCATCACCGCCTGGCCGGGCGTCATCGGTGATGCAGTACAGCTGAGGATCGAGGCGGAAGCCACCCTCGACCGCAGCGACGCCCCGGGAACTCCCGCTCCCCTTCCACACTCCGACCCCAAGACGGCCCGCTAGAGGACCCCTCATGACCGCCAAGAACACCCCCGCCGCCTGGGGGAGTGTCAGCCAGATCCTGCACTGGTTGATCGCACTGCTGATCCTCGCCTTGGGCGTGGTCGGCCTGACCATGGGCGAACTGCCCAAGACGCCCAAGTACTTCTGGGTCTACACCGCGCACAAGTCGATCGGCATCACCGTGCTGGCGCTGGTGCTGTTCCGCCTGGGCTGGCGCCTGTACGCCGGGGCACCGAAGCCGGTGCCGGGCGTGCCCAGCTGGCAGGAGCGCATCGCCAGCGCCACCCACGTGCTGCTGTATGTGCTGATGTTCGCCATCCCGCTGTCGGGCTGGCTGTACGATTCGGCCAGTGGCCTGCGCCCGTTCCGTTGGTTCGGCCTGGTGGACGTGCCCAAGCTGAGCGGCCCCGACCCGCAGGTCGTCGCGGTGTCCCATGCCCTCCACGAATACGGCTTCTGGCTGTTGATCGCGGTGGTGCTGGCCCATGCCGGCGCTGCCTTCTACCACCACCTGTTCCAGCGCGATGCAACGCTGTCCCGCATGTTGCCGCGTGGCTGGCTCGCCTCCCCTCAGAAGGACTGACCGATGAACCTGAAACTGACCACTCCGGCCGCCGTGGCCGCCGCCCTGGCCGGCATGCTGGCCACCGCTCCGGCACTCGCTGCCGATTACGCGCAGGCTCCCGGCGCCGGTTCGATCCTGGTGTTCGCCACCAAGTACGACGGCGAAGTGTTCACCGGCAGCTTCCCTGGCTTCGCGACCAAGCTCAGCTTCGACCCGGCCAACCCGGCTGCCGGTTCGCTGGATGTGGTGATTCCGCTGGCAGGCGCCAAGAGCGGCAACAGCGATCGTGACTCGACCCTGCAGGGCGCCGACTTCTTCAACGTCGGCAAGTTCGCCACCGCGCGCTACACCGCCAAGGGCTTCCGCGCCATGGGCAATGACCAGTTCGCCGCCGATGGCACCCTGGAGCTTCGTGGTGTCAGCAAGCCGGTCACGCTGACCTTCACCTGGAAGCCGGGCACCCAGCCGGTGCTGACCGGCAAGGCCACGGTCAAGCGCCTGGACTTCGGCGTCGGCGGCGGTGACTGGGCCGACACCAAGACCATCCCGGACGAAACCGCGATCAGCACGATCGTGAAGTTCGACGCGAAATAAACCGCATCTGGTAGTGCCGGCCGCTGGCCGGCATCACCCGGAACAGAGGGGTTGCCGGCCAGCGCCCGGCACTACCGATCGACGGCCAGCCACGCCTGAACCGTGGCCGCGTCGAACGGCCAGTCCAGCTCGCGGTCGCCGCGCTCGTCACGCAGCACCGGCACCCGCGTGCCATAGCGCGCTTCCAGCGCCGGCTGGTCGTCCAGGAACACCGATTCGAACTCCGGCGCCCGTGCCCTGGCCAGCTCGGCCAGGGCCATGTCGCACAGGTGGCAATCGTCACGTTGGATAAGGGTCAACACCGGCCGGGCTCCCGTGGCGGAAATGCTGCGCCGCAGCCATGGAAGTGCGGCGTGAACCGCTAGAATAGCGATCTCTTCCGGTACCCGCAGTACGGCAACCATGGCTGTCAGCACGTTCGACGTTTTCAAGATCGGCATTGGCCCGAGTTCCTCGCACACCGTCGGGCCGATGAAGGCCGCCGAGCGATTCATCCATCGCTGGCTGCTCGACCCGGGCCGCCTGCACGAGGTCGCGCGCATCCGCGCCGATGTCTATGGCTCGCTGGCACTGACCGGCCGCGGCCACGGCACCGACAAGGCGATCCTGCTCGGCCTGGAAGGCCAGCGGCCGAACCTGATCGATCCAGACATCATTCCGGCCACGCTGGAGCGCATCCGCAGCAGCAAGCGCATCCAGCTGATGGGCCAGCACGAGATCGCCTTCGACGAGAAGCGCGACCTCGGCATGAACAAGCGCCAGAAGCTGCCCTACCACACCAACGGCATGCGCTTCACTGCCTACAACGCCGACGACGAAGTGATCGCCACCCGCGACTATTATTCGGTCGGCGGCGGCTTCGTGGTCAACCAGGACGACGCGGCCGATGATCGCATCGTGCCCGACGAGACCCCGCTGCCCTACCCGTTCAAGAGCGGCGATGAGCTGCTGGCGCAGACCGCGCGCAGCGGCCTGAGCATTGCCCAGCTGATGTTCGAGAACGAGAAGTGCTGGCGCAGCGAAGACGAGATCCGCGCGCGGCTGCGCGAGATCTGGAGTGCGATGCAGTCGTGCGTGGCGCGCGGCATCCGCGAGGAAGGCGTGCTGCCGGGTGGCCTGAAGGTGGGCCGTCGTGCGCCGGCGTTGTACCGCGAACTGTCGTCGAAGCCGGAAGCGGCGATGCGCGATCCGCTGACCACGCTGGACTGGGTCAACCTGTACGCACTGGCAGTGAACGAGGAGAACGCTGCCGGTGGCCGCGTGGTGACTGCGCCGACCAACGGTGCGGCCGGCGTGCTGCCGGCGGTGCTGCACTACTTCGATCGCTTCTGCCCGGGCGCGAACGAACAGCGCGTGTTCGACTTCCTGCTGACCTCGGCGGCGATCGGCATACTCTACAAGGAAAACGCCTCGATTTCCGGCGCCGAAGTGGGCTGCCAGGGCGAGGTTGGCGTGGCCTGCTCGATGGCGGCCGGTGGCCTGGTCGCGGCACTGGGCGGGAACCCCAGCCAGATCGAGAACGCCGCGGAAATCGGCATGGAACACAACCTGGGCCTGACCTGCGACCCGATCGGTGGCCTGGTGCAGATTCCCTGCATCGAACGCAACGCGATGGGCGCGGTGAAGGCGATCAATGCCTCGCGCATGGCGATGCGTGGCGACGGCAAGCACAAGGTGTCGCTGGACAAGGTGATCAAGACCATGCGCGATACCGGCCGCGACATGCAGGACAAGTACAAGGAAACCAGCCGCGGAGGCCTGGCGGTGAACGTCATCGAGTGCTGACGGTTCCACATGATCGAAGCAGAAAGGCGGCTCATGGCCGCCTTTCTGTTTTGACGCGGGGCCGCTTCAGCGTGTCAGGCCCAGCACCGAGACATCGTGGAAGTCTGTGTCCCCCACCACGTGCACGTACCAGATTCCCGAAGCGGGGTGGCTGATCACAATCGCCTCTGCGGTTCCTGGCTTGTTCGAGCGATACTCCGCGGTTTCCGGCACAGCGTCCTCATTGCGGCTGGCGTACAGGCTGATATTTCCACTCCCGCCCAGCGTGCGCAGGTTCAGGGTACGCGTCCCGCCCGGCACATCCAGCGAGTAGACGATGGTCTGCCCGGCAACTCCACTCTGCGCATCCAACCGTACGTTGGGCTGCAGGGCCAGCTTCGGCTGCGCCGGCAATTCATTGCCTAGGGCTAGCTGCACCGCGCGATAGGCGTCGGCAATACCCGCACCCATCGGCTTGCCGGCGGGCGGCGCTGCAGGGAACGGACGCACGGATCGCACGAGGATGTCGCGCACCTCGTCCGGCGTCAGCACTCCACGCCCCGCCTTGATGGACGCCGACTGTACCAGCGCCGCAATGGCAGCCACATGCGGTGCTGCCATCGAGGTTCCCTGCATTCCAAGCAGCAGGTTGTCATTGTTGGCGCCCTGCGTGCCGCCATCGCCCGTGGACCAGATCGCCGCCATCGAGGGAGCCAGGCTCATGTCGATATCCCCGCCGGGAGCAGACAGCGTGACGGTCGAGCCATAGTTGCTGTAGCTGGCCTTCGCCCCTCCCATACCGGTCGCCCCCACCGCAATCACGCCTGTACAGCTGGCGGGGGAGAAACCTGCCGTGTCCGAGTTGGAGTTGCCTGCCGCTGCGACGACCACACTGCCGAGACGACGTGCCGCATCAACGGCAGCCTGGTGCTCCGGGCTCTCCGCGCAGGAACGTCCTCCGCCCAGGCTGAGATTGATCACCTCCGCCGGTGTGGTGTTGTCGGGAACGCCAGCAACCTGGCCGCCGGCCGCCCATATAATGCCGTCGGCGACGTCGGAGGTGAATCCTCCGCACCGGCCCAGGACACGTACCGGCTGCACCCGTGCACCGTGCGCCGCACCCGCGATGCCGATTCCATTGTCGGCAACCGCCGCGACAGTACCGGCAACGTGAGTGCCATGCCAGCTGCTGTTGCTGATCCCACACAAGCTGCCATCGCTCCAGTCCCCGGGGTCGGTGGGATCAGGATCACGGCCATCGCCGTCCACGGCGATATCCGGATGATCATCGTCCTGTCCGTAGGACGCGATCATGTCGTAGCCGGCAACCATATTTGCGGCGAGGTCGCGATGCTGAAGCACCCCTGTGTCCAGCACCGCCACGACAATGCCCTCGCCGGCACTGTCCTGCCAAGCCTTCGGTGCGTGGATGCCGCCGATGGTTTCTAGCATGTCCCACTGCAGGTCCAGCAGGCGCGGGTCATCGGGCAGCCCCTGCACTGGATACATACGATGATCGATCTGCGCATAGCGCACCGCCGGATCTTCGCGCAACGCCTGCAGCAGGCGTTCGCTCTCTGCACCGCGCAGGGCACGCGAAGCAATCACAAGCTCGGAACCCAGTGCCGTCCGCCGCTGTGCGCGCAGGCGGGGAATGATCTGCGAATCCCGGCCCGACCACGCTCTTGCGGCGGCAGCCGCCAACGTGGACTGCACCGCATCCGGATCATGGTTCATCAGACCCGATCTGAAATTCACGATGAAACGCCGGTTGCCTTCCTCGACTTCTCCGACAGGGACATGCAGTGCTCCGCGGACCTGGGCATTGGCCGCAGAGGTGATCGTACAGCCAAGGCCAAGAATGATTGCTCCGGCCAGCAGACCGATACGCGACGCTTGAATCGAACTCATCTTTTCTCCAGAAATTCGGGAAACCCATGCCGGCCAGCCTGGGCCGCCCGGCAGATGCAACGCGGACTACAGATCGATCCCAAAGCCCATACCCGCAGAACGTTCATTGCCACTGAACGCTCCTCCCAGGCTGAAACTTGCGCGTGCACCGAGCTGTTTTCCATATCCAATGGACAGGGCCTTCTGGCCGCTCTGCCAGCCCGCGCCTACACCAAGGCGGCCACGTTCGCTACGGCCGCCGGCCGTATTCACGGCCATGTTCAGCATTGCCGAGCTCATCGCCCCCTGCCGATCAATACGCCGGTCCTGCCTGCCCAACCGCTGCCCGATTTCGCGGGTGACCTCGCTGAAGCGATCATCCATCGCGTTGAAGCGCGCATCGGTATAGTCCTTGGCCGATCTCAGGGTCTGCTGGCTGGCATCCTTCACTTGGCCAACATTGGCGGCATCGGTATCCCGGATGCCAGTGGCGACCTGGGTCAGCCGACGTTCGTTGCCGGCGCTGCCAATCGAGACCGTATTCGCTTCGTCTGCAACGGAGTCCTGGCCTATGGCTACGGCACCTTCGGCTGTCGCAGACGCATTCTGTCCCACAGCGCTCGCGCCTCTGGCGGTAACACGGCTGTCGGCACCCACGGCCACGGCATCCTCGGCGACGGACGACACTCGGCTGTTGCTGCCCAACGCGGTGCTGTTGGATGCCTCCACACTCGCGCCGTGGCCGATCGCCGTATCGTTGCTGTCCTTCGCGCCGGAACCTTTGCCGACGGCAAGTCCGTCGCCCCCGCCGGAGGGCGGCGGCAGGCCGATCCCACCGTCACCGGGATCGGTTCCGCCCGACTCCAGGCTGCCGACCCGAGCCCTGAGCGACCCCAGGGCGCTGTCCAGGGCGCCCAGAGCTCCCCCTACGTTGCCGTAGCGCACACCCTGCACGGTGTAGACCGGGCCGATCATCAGGCCATCCCCTCCCAGGCCCGCACCGCCACCGAGAGCACGTGCAACGCCTTCCAGCTGGTCGACATTGACCGCGTCACTGCGCTGGACACCCGCTTTGAGGTTGCGAAGACGGGTGCCATCGGCGCCTGCGAAGCTGACGCTGTCCATGTCGGTGCTGTCATATCGCACCGCCAGGGCACCGCCATCCCCTACCAGCGCAATGGCATCATCAAGCTGGCGCTTGTTGACCGCATCGGTACCTGCAGTGCCGTCGGCAACGTGCGCCAACTGCCGCTCGCTTCCAGCACGCCCGATGGAAAGAGTGTCAGCGCGATCAGCTACCGAGCCGTAGCCCAATGCAATACTGCCGCCAGCCTTTGCGATTGCTTCGTTGCCCACTGCGACCGCCCGCTTGGCCTGGGCCTTGGAGCCAACACCCATCGCCACTGCATCGTCGCCGGGTGCCGCGCTGTACATGCCGATGGCCGAAGCGCGCCACCCTGCTTCTGCAAAGGGACCGATAGCCAGCGCGGCGTACTGGTTGGCCTGGCTGCGAGCGCCCAATGCCATCGATTCGCTGGCCGACGCGCTTGCTGCGTAACCGACAGCAGTCGACAACGTTCCCTGGGCTTTCGCGTCCCAGCCAAATGCTTGCGCAGAATCGTTGCTGGCCAGCGCACCGTAACCAACGGCGGTACTCCACGGGCCCACCGCCCGGCTGTAGGTACCGACGGCGAGCGTGCGGCTGCTTGTCGCCTCCGCGCCGAAACCAATCGCCGTGCTCTGCGTCGCTTTGGCGCTGGACCCCGCACCCACCGCAAGCGAGTAGGCACCGTCGGCACGCGCACCTGCACCAAATGCAGCAGCGCCCTCTCCGCCAGCATGAGTGACACGCGCTACGGGCTCGTCGCGTATCGGGCCCAGATAGGTGCCGCCCACCGCCGTAGCGAAGTCGGCCGTGGTGCTGCTTCCCTGCCCCACCGCAACACCGTTCAGGCCGCTGGCGGTACTGCTGCCGCCAATACCCACGGCGCCGTCCGACACTGCCAGTGCCTGCATGCCCATCGCCACGGCCGCATCGCCATAGGCACCTGACTGGTAGCCGCCGGCGATGCTGCCGATGCCCTCGGCACTGGCCTGGCTGCCCAGCGCCAACGCGCCCTCGCCGCCACCAAACGCAGCCACGCCCAGCGCAATGCTCTCGCTCGCTTCCGCGCCGACTTCCGCGCCTGCCCCCATGGCAATGCCCCGCATTCCATCGGACCGCGCCTGATGCCCGATGGCGACCGCCTCATCCTCCTGGGCGGTCGAATGTGCCCCCAATGCGACCGAACCGCTACCAACGGAACGGGCCCCAGCCCCTACCGCCATGCTGTTGTCACCCTGTGCCTCGGTGACATAGGCCAGGCAGAAGCTGCAGGCATAGCGCCCGCCAATGGCAATGCTGCCAGCGCCGTCCGCTTGAGCGACGTAGCCCACAGCCACACCTCGCCACCCGCTCGCGATTGCTCCCATGCCCGCTGCCACGGAGCCATCACCGACCGCAGTGGACGCAGCGCCAAGCGCCAGTGAGTAGTCCCCCAGGCTGCTCGCCGACCATCCGAGTGCGGCGCTGAAAGGCCCCGCACTAAGCGCCACGTGCCCCAATGCCAACGAATGATTGCCTATGGCGCTTGCTTCCGCGCCTGCGGCGAGGCTGACGTAGCCGCTGGCACTCGACAGCGCACCCAGCGCGGCGGCACCGGCAGCACCGGCGAAGCTGGATTCACCTAGGGCGACCGCGGACGCGGACAGTGCTGACGCACCATAGCCAACGGCCACCGCACTGGTGCCTATCGCCGATGCGGCAGACCCCAGAGCAAGGCTCGCCTCACCATCGGCCAGCGCTCCGTCTCCCAGTGCCACGCTGGAGGCTTCCTGTGCCAGTGCTCCTTGTCCGATCGCGATGGCCCCCTCGTCCCTGGCATGGCTGGCTTCGCCAATGGCGATGCTGGCGTCGCCCTCTGCGAGACTATCCGCGCCCAACGCCGTTGCTCCATCTCCCAGCGCTTCGGCACGCTGGCCCAGCGCAACACCATCCTTGCCATCGATGCCTGCATCGGGCGGCACGGCCAGTGCGGATGCAGGCAGCAGCGCGCACGCGACCAGAATCCGAGGCAAGTGGCGACTGCCTCCAGCGCCTTGACGCCGCGCCAACTCGGAGACAACCACCCATCTGCCCGACACCTTGTTCCAGACCCGACGGAAAATCCTGTTCATGCAGTCTCTCTCTTGACCCCACAGCAATGGCTCCTCTGCCAGCGGCCGTGCCGGCCTGGCTGCAGAGGAAGGACATGCGCAGTCGCGCCTCCACCTCAGGCGCCGCACTTGCGCCCGGCAAACGTAGAAGCTGCACAGCGATGGGTCACGCACGCCGGCTCACCGGTTCCTCACCCCTTCTTCACCAAGCAGCATTGCGGTGGCCAACAACAAGAGCCCAGAACGCGGGGTCAGGACACCAGAAGGACGTAGCCCTCGCCGTGCACGGTAGACAGCGGCAGCGGCTCGCCACTGTTCCGCAGCACCTTCCGGCGCAATCGGCTTATCAAGGAGTCGAGCCGGTGCGGATCAAAGTTGAAGACGTCCGGTGTCAACGCAGCGATCAGCCGCTCGCGCGAAACAACAGCACCGGAGGATTCAAACAGGCATTGCAGGGTGGCGCGTTCATTGCGGCTGAGCGCAATGTCGTCGCCCTTCGGGGAAAGCAGCTTCCATGCGCCACAGTCCAGCCGCCATTGCCCCGGCCCGCAGGCAGCCGGCCCGCGATGCAGCAGCCGCCGCCCGAGGCTGAGCAGCGTTGCGGCAAGAACGTCCATGTCGACAGGCCTGGCCAGATAGGCATCGGCGCCGTGTACCAACCCGCGGACCTGATCCATGCGCCCCTGGCGCCCGGTCAGGACCACAAGACCGATTGCAGGATGTCGCCATCTCAGCCCCTGCACCACTGCAAATCCATCGCCGTCTTCCAGGTCGACGCCCATCACCACGATATCGGGCAACCAACGGGCCATCAGCTCATCGATTTCCCGCATGCACGCACAGCCCGCCACATCGAATCCCTGCGCGAGCAGGCGCGGCACCAGGACGCGCTCGCGGGCAATTGCCTCTTCCTCCAGCACAACAACACGCAGCAACACGTCCACTGTTTTCCTCATGGCCTCTCGCCGAAGATGACGCGGGCTTGATCGTAGACACTTGCTTTCCACATGCAGCTAGGACCAGTCTCAATGCACAGTGCTCTACCTGTGGCGTGCGATCAGGCCGTCACCACATCCTGTCCCAAGGAGATCGCCATGCGCATGTTGATTGCCGCCCTGCTTGCCTGCCTTCCGCTGCCCGCCCTGGCCACGCCCACCTACGGGCCGCGGCTTGAGGGCTTCGATTACGGCTATCCGGTCAAGACCTTCGCGCTGGAATCGCAGTGGCAGCCGCTGGAGATGGCCTACCTGGACATCGCGCCGAAGAAGTCGCCCATCGGCGTGGTGGTGCTGCTGCATGGCAAGAATTTCTGCGCGGCCACCTGGAAGGAATCGATCAAGCCCCTGGTTGCCGCCGGCTATCGGGTGATCGCTCCGGACCAGGTCGGCTTCTGCAAATCCAGCAAGCCCGAGCGCTACCAGTACACGTTCGCACAGCTGGCAGCCAATACCCATGCCCTGCTGCAGCAGCTGCAACTGGGCGACGTGCCGGTGCACCTGGTCGGGCATTCGATGGGCGGCATGCTGGCCGTGCGCTACGCGCTGATGTACCCGCAGGACCTGCGCAGCCTGTCGCTGGTCAACCCGATCGGACTGGAAGACTGGAAGGCGCTGGGCGTGCCCTGGCGCAGCGTCGACGCGTGGTATGCCGGTGAAATGAACATCAGCTACGACAGCATCCGCCGCTACCAGCTGGATGTGTACTACGACGGCAAATGGAAGCCGGCCTACGAACCCTGGGCGCGGATGCAGTCAGGCATGTACGAAGGGCCCGGCAAGCAGGCCGTTGCATGGAGCCAGGCGCTGGCCTCGGACATGGTGTTCAACCAGCCGGTGGTCTACGAACTGAAGAACCTGCAGGTGCCGACCACGCTGTTCATCGGCCAGAAGGACCGCACCGCGATCGGCCGCGACCTGGCGCCGGCTGCGGTGAAGGCGACGCTGGGCAACTATCCAGCGCTCGGCAAGGCGGCGGCCGCAGCGATTCCCGGCGCGACGCTGGTCGAGTTCGCCGAACTGGGCCATTCGCCGCAGGTGCAGGACCCGAAGCAGTTCAACGCCGCGTTGCTGAAGTCCTTGAAGTCACGCTGACCGGCCGGGCGCCCCTGTAGAGCCGAGCCCACGCTCGGCTCATGCGACAGGATGGGGATTCTGTCAGGAGCAGCCGAGCATGGGCTCGGCTCTACAAGAACTGTGCGATCAGCCGACGATCCGCAGCACGTCATCCAGCAACGCGGCGGCGGTGACTTCCGCGCCCGCACCCGGGCCCTGGATCAACAGCGGCTGGCGACGGTAGCGATCACTGTGGATGGCGACGCGATTGTCGGTCCCCGCACCCTGCGCCAACGGGTGATCGGCCGGCAGCTCGCGCAGGCCCACCTGCGCACCCCCACCGTCAACACGGCCGACGAAACGCAACACGCGGCCGTTTTCGCGTGCCCGCCGCCAACGCGCCTGCAGCGGCGCATCCAGCTGCTCCAGCGCAGCCACTGCGCCCTCCAGCGGCAACGCGGCCAGCGTTTCAGGTACCAGTGAGTCCACCTGCACCTGCGAAGCATCCAGCGCCAGCCCGCTGCTGCGGGCCAGGATCAGCAGCTTGCGGCGCACGTCCTCGCCGGACAGGTCAAGTCGCGGATCCGGCTCGGTGTAGCCGGCCGCCAGCGCCTCGCGCACCGCCGCCGAGAACGGCGACTTGCCGTCATAGCGATGGAACAGCCACGCCAGCGAACCGGACAGCACGCCCTCGATGGCATGGATGTGATCACCACCGGCCACCAGTGCGCGCAGGCTGCTCAGCAGCGGCAGCCCGGCACCGACGGTGGCGCTGTCACCATAGCGCGCACCACTGTCGGCACAGCTGTCTGCAATGGCCTGCGCGCGTGACAGCTGCGCACCACGGCCCAGCTTGTTGGCTGTCACCACATGCACGCCGCGCGCCAGCCACTGCACGTGACGTGCGGCCACGTCTTCGCTGGCGGTGGCATCGACCACCACATCGCCACGCTCCAGCCCTTCGGTGCTGGCCCACGCCGGCGAACTCTGGCCATCGCGTGGCGCACGTCGCGCCAGTTCCAGCGGCAACGCCAGGTCACGATCGATCTCCAGCGCAGTGCGCGAGTTGGCAAGCCATTGCACGCTCGGCAGTTCCAGCCCGCGAGCCTGCAGCGTCTGGTAGCGCTGCACGAAGGCCGAGCCGACTGTGCCAGTACCGAGCAGCGCCAGGCGTCCCGCGCCCAGCGCTGGAATTTCAGCAGCGAGTGCGCTCATGCATCCACCACCTGTTTGCGGCGTGCGGCCGCATCGATCACGACTTCGGCGCGCTGCAGCGCGGCACCGAGATCGGCCAGCAGGTCGCGCTCGGCCTCGATGCCGACCGACAGACGCAGCAGCCCTTCGCTGATACCGGCCGCTGCGCGTGCTTCGGCGGTCATCGCCGCATGGGTCATGGTCGCCGGATGCGCGATCAGGCTTTCGACGCCGCCCAGCGATTCGGCCAGGGTGAAGCAGCGCAGGCCATCCACGAATGCGCGCACTGCCGCGTGCGGATCTTCACCGGCGCAGTGCGCAAGCTCGAACGACAGCATCGCGCCGAAACCGCTCTGCTGGCGCGCCGCGATGGCATGGCCGGGATGTTCGGCCAGGCCCGGGTAGTACACCGTGCCGACCGCCGGATGCTGGTCCAGCAGGGCAACGATCGCGGCGGTATTTTCCTGGTGCACGCGCAGGCGCGCATCCAGCGTGCGCAGGCCACGCAGGGTCAGGAAGGCATCGAACGGTGAACCCGTCAGGCCCAGCGCGTTGCCCCACCACACCAGCTGCTCGTGCACTGCCGGATCACGCGCGACCACTGCCCCGCCCACCACATCGCTGTGGCCGTTGATGTACTTCGTGGTGGAATGCAGCACCAGGTCCGCACCGAACGACAGCGGTTGCTGCAGCGCTGGTGACAGGAACGTGTTGTCGACCACCACGAGTGCGCCGGCCTTGTGCGCGGCATCGATGACGAAGCGCAGGTCGGTGATGCGCAGCAGCGGGTTGGACGGCGTTTCCACCAGCACCAGCTTCGGCTGGGTGGCCAACGCTTGTGCCAGTGCGCGTGGATCGGTCAGGTCGGCGGTGACCAGTTCAAAGTGGCCCTTCCGGGCCAGCGCATTGAACAGGCGCCAGCTGCCACCGTACGCATCGTGCGGCACCACCAGGGTATCGCCCGGCTGCAGCAGTGCGTTCAGCACCAGGTTGATCGCGCCCATGCCGGTGGCGGTGACCACACCACCGACGCCCCCTTCCAGTTCCGCCAACGCCTCACCCAGCAGGTCGCGGGTCGGGTTGCCACTGCGCGTGTAGTCGTACTGGCGCTTGTTGCCGAAGCCTTCGAAGCTGAAGTTCGACGACAGCACGATCGGCGGCGTGACCGCGCCATGCGCGGTGTCCCGATCGATGCCCGCACGGACGGCGGCAGTGGTGCGACTACAGGACGGCTCGTTGGCGTGCAGGCTCATGCGGACTCTCCAGAGGTGCGGAAGGCGGTGGCGAGGATCGCGTCGATGCGATCGGTTTCTTTGAGGAAGGCGTCGTGGCCATAGGGCGAACGCAGCACGCGCAGGCTGCCGCGCGGGCCCAGCCCTTCGACCAGGCCGACCAGGTCGGCCAGCGGCACCAGGCGGTCGCCCTCCACGGCCACCACCACGGTCGGCGGCAGGATCGCGGCGGGGTCGACACGGTGCAGGTCGATCGATTCGGACAGGCGCAGGTAGGCGGTCACCGGCGTGCGCGCGACGTACTGCGCGCCGGCGGCGTCGAGGTAGTCTTCGGCGGCCACGCGCACGCGGCCATTGATGACCTCCGGGGCAGCGTCGAAGCGCTCGCCGAATTCTTCCGGGGTGCGGTAGCTGAGCATGGCGAACTGCCGGGCCAGGGCCAGGCCGTGGTCTTCGCCGCACTGCAGCTGGCCCAGCGCAACCGCGCGGCGCTGCAGCGCGCGCCACGCGGCGGCATAGGGATGCGGGCGGTGCGCGCCGCTGGCCAGCACCAGTTGGCGCACGCGGGCGCGGTGACGGATCGCGAACTGCTGGCCGACCAGCGCGCCATACGAATAGCCGACGAAGGCCTTCAGCGTGCGGATGCCGAGATGGTCCAGCAGCAGCGCCAGCGCATCGGCCTGGTCGGCAGTATCGATCGGCACATCCAGTGCACCGTCGGCACCGATGAAATCGAAGGCCAGCACGCGCAGCTGCTGCGGGTCGAGCGCGCGGCCGGTACCCACAAGCGCTTCGGCCCAGCCCTTCTCGCTGAACTGTGCGTTGGACGCCACGTGGCGATGGGCGGAAATGCCACCGGCCAGCACCACCACCGGCGCGTTGGCCGGGCCCACCCACTCATAGCGCAGGCGCACCGGGCTGGGGCCTGCATGGCGCATCGACAGCACCGCGGCGAACTCACCGCGCTCGGCGTGCACGCGGTCTGCGACCGGCACGCTGACGGGGACGAAGGGCTCGGGGCGAATGGCGGTACTGGCAGCGAAGCTCATGGCGGGATCCGGTTGGGGAATCGGCCATCGAGCCTTCGCGGGCCCGCGTTCGAGATGCACGTGGGGTGCATGGTTCGAACCATCTTTCGGTGGACGCCACGGTCCCCGCAGGATTTGGCACCTACGCAGACGCTAGCGCGCCTGCGGGCTGCCCCGGCTTCAAAGGGCCTGTCCCTCTGCCGGTCTCGATGGTGGAGCCACGATGCCAGCCCTTTCCGGCACTGTCAATCCCTTCATGCGGATAAAGCGATAGATATTTCCAGAATCAGTCTGCGAGGGCCGTCCCGGTCGCCCCGTTCAGGATCGGGTACAGTCCCGGCGGTCCTCTCGCTGGAAACGCCGATGCCGCGCCTGCCCCTGTCCTGCCTGCTGTTGCCTCTGCTGGCGAGCGCGACCGCACACGCCGGCGACTGGCGCCAGGGCTGGGGACTGGCTCCCCCTTCCGCGCCTGCCACCCGCGCAGGCAGTGCCGAGGGCGCCGCCCCCATGGCCCGGTTGCGCCTGCAGCCGGTCGGTACGCAATGGCAGGCGCGGATCGACAACGGGCTGGCAGGGCCGCTGCAGATCCAGCTGCGCGCCGCCCCCGGACACCCGGTCGAAGGCCTCCCGGTCGAGTCGCTGATCCAGGGCGACAGCAGCCTGGTGGTCGGCCACCTGCCCGCCCCGATCGATGGCCGCCTGCTGGATCTGCGCCTGCAGTCGGTGCCGGGCAACCCTGCCGCACAGGCCGAAGATGTCGGCTATCGCCTGCCGTTCGATGCGGCCCGCCTGCGTGTGGACCAGGCGCCGCAGGGGCGATTCAGCCATGACGACGAGGAGAACCGCGACGCGGTCGACTTCGCACTGCCGGAGGGCACCCTGGTGCTGGCCGCGCGCGAGGGCACGGTGATGCAGATCCAGGATGGCTTCCGTGGCAACGGCCAGGACCGCGAGCGCGATGGTGCCCGTGCCAATTTCGTCCGCGTGCTGCACAGCGACGGCAGCATGGCCCTGTACGGCCACCTCCAGGCCGGCGGCATGCGCGTGCGCCGCGGCCAGGCGGTGGGAGCCGGACAACCGATCGGCCTGTCCGGCAACAGCGGCTACAGCACTGCGCCGCACCTGCACTTCGTGGTGCAGGTCAACCGCGGCATGGGCCTGCGCTCGGTGCCGGTGCGCATCTTCGCCGGGCAGGGCCAGCTGCAGTTCGCCCGCCACGGCGAGGCCGACGGCGGTATCGGGCGCTGACCGGCCCCGGCCGGTATAATCGGGCGCTTATCTCTTTGAAAAGCGCCCCGGGCGGGCGCCACTGCCATGTCCGAAGTCGCCATCGAAGCGTCGCGTCGCCGCACCTTCGCCATCATTTCCCACCCTGACGCCGGCAAGACCACGCTGACCGAAAAGCTGCTGCTGTTCGGAGGCGCGATCCAGATGGCCGGTTCGGTCAAGGGCCGCAAGGCCGCCCGCCACGCCACCTCCGACTGGATGGCGCTGGAAAAGGAACGCGGCATCTCCGTCACCTCCTCGGTGATGCAGTTCCCGTACGAAGGCAAGATCGTCAACCTGCTCGACACCCCTGGCCACGCCGACTTCGGCGAGGACACCTACCGCGTGCTGACCGCAGTGGACTCGGCCCTGATGGTGATCGACGTAGCCAAGGGCGTGGAAGAGCGCACCATCAAGCTGATGGAGGTGTGCCGCCTGCGCGACACCCCGATCATGACCTTCATCAACAAGCTCGACCGCGAGGGCAAGGACCCGATCGAGCTGCTGGATGAAGTGGAGACCGTGCTCGGCATCCAGTGCGCGCCGGTCACCTGGCCGATCGGCATGGGCCAGCGCCTGAAGGGCGTGGTTCACCTGCTGACCGGCGAGGTGCACCTGTACGAACCGGGTCGCAACTTCACCCGCCAGGACTCGACCATCTTCCCGTCCATCGATGCGCCCGGCCTGGCCGAGAAGATCGGTGCACAGATGCTGGCCGACCTGCGCGACGAACTGGAACTGGTGCAGGGCGCCAGCCATCCGTTCGATCTGGACGCTTACCGCGCCGGCAAGCAGACCCCGGTGTTCTTCGGCTCGGGCGTGAACAACTTCGGCGTGCAGCCGCTGCTGGACTTTTTCGTCGAGCATGCACCGTCGCCGCAGGCGCGAACCACCACCGGCCGCGAAATCGCACCGGAAGAGAACAAGCTGACCGGCTTCGTGTTCAAGATCCAGGCCAACATGGACCCGCAGCACCGTGACCGCGTGGCATTCATGCGGGTCTGTTCGGGCCGTTTCAGCGCCGGCATGAAGACCTTCCACGTGCGCACCGGCAAGGAAATGAAGCTGGCCAACGCGCTGACCTTCATGGCCAGCGACCGCGAGATCGCGGCCGAAGCGTGGCCCGGCGATGTGATCGGCATCCACAACCACGGCACCATCTCCATCGGCGATACCTTCACCGAAGGCGAAGCGGTGACCTTCACCGGCATTCCCAACTTCGCCCCGGAACTGTTCCGCCGCGCACGCCTGCGTGATCCGCTCAAGCTCAAGCAGCTGCAGAAGGGCCTGGCCCAGCTGTCCGAGGAAGGCGCGACCCAGTTCTTCCGCCCGCTGACCAGCAACGACCTGATCCTGGGTGCCGTCGGCGTGCTGCAGTTCGACGTGGCCGCCTACCGCCTGAAGGACGAGTACGGTGTGGAAGCCACCTTCGAGCCGGTCAGCGTGACCACTGCGCGCTGGGTCCACTGCAGCAACGAGAAGAAGCTGGAAGAGTTCCGCGAGAAGAACGCGCTCAACCTGGCGCTGGATGCGGCCGGCCACCTGGTCTACCTCGCTCCGACCCGGGTCAACCTGCAGCTGGCCCAGGAACGCTCGCCGGATGTGCGTTTCTCGGCCACACGCGAAGCGGCGCACACCGTTTCGGCAGGCTGATGCCACGGGGTCGGATCCCTTTCCGCAGGAAAGGGCTCTGACCCCTGCAGTGCCGGGCGTTCATCCACGCATGGCGTGGATCTACCATGGACCCGGCGCAGGCCGGCAATTCATCGACCATACGGTGACGGGCGTGCACGTGCCGCCCATCGCGGCGATGATAGGGGGGTGCGGGTCCCCCTCCCCGCGAACGATGCCTACGCCATGTCCACGACTTCCGTTGCTTCGATCCGCGAAGAAATCGCCAGCGCCCTGACCCATGGCCTCGGTGCCGTGCTCGCCTTGGGCGCCGGCGCGGTGCTGATCACCCTGGCCGCAATCTACAGCGATGGCTGGCAGCTGGCCGGCGCCATCGTGTTCGGCATCGCGCTGCTGCTGCTGTACACCGCGTCCACCCTGTACCACGCCATCCAGCACCCGGTCGCCAAGGGCCGGCTCAAAGTGTTCGACCACTGTGCGATCTACGTACTGATCGCCGGCACCTATACCCCATTCACCCTGATCGGCCTGCGCGGCCCGTGGGGCTGGGGCCTGTTCGCCGCGATCTGGACCCTGGCCCTGGCCGGCGTGGTGTTCAAGCTGTTCTACACCGGTCGCTTCAAGCGCCTGTCCACTGCCATCTACGTGGCCATGGGCTGGCTGGTGATCGTGGCGGTCAAGCCGATGCTGGCCTCGATCGACGGCTGGACGCTGGGCTGGCTGCTGGCCGGCGGCCTGTCCTACACGCTGGGCACCTATTTCTACCACCGCGAATCGATTCCCTATTCGCATGCGATCTGGCACCTGTTCGTCATCGGTGGCAGCGTCTGCCACTTCGTCGCGGTCACCATGCAGGTGCTGTAGCACCGGCCCGTGCGTGGCGCGTGCACGCCGCGCACATGGACGCTTCGCGCCCCGTCCACGATGAGGGGGCAACCATGGCAGCGTGAATGCCGCCGCCTCCCCTGCCACAAAGCGCACGAACCGCTGGCGCCTGCGCAGCCCCGGCCCGCGAGGCCGGCGCTGGCTGACGCTGCTGATCTTCCTGCTCGCGGCGATCCTGGTACTGATCGCACTGTGGGACTGGAACTGGTTCAAGGGCCCGGTCGAGCGCGCCGTGCAGGCCCGTACCGGCCGCGCACTGCACATCGGCCATCTGGATGTCGACCTCGGCCGGACCAGCACCATCCGTGCCGATGCGATCACCTTCGCCAATGCCGGTTGGGCCAGGCAGCCGAACATGGCCTCGGCCGACCGCGTCGAGATCGATGTGCGCGTGTGGCCCCTGCTGCGCGGCAGCGTGCAGCTGCCGGAAGTGCGCCTGACCCGACCGGACGTGCTGCTGGAAACCGCCCCTCGCAAGGGCGAACCGGGCAACTGGGACTTCCTCGGTGACAGCGCTGGCGGCACCAGCCCGCAGCTCAAGCGCCTGCGCATCGACGACGGCCGGCTGCAGTTCCTCGACGCACCGGGCCGTACTGATATCCGCGTGGGCGTGCGCAGCGGCCAGCCGAAGCAGGCCGATGCCTCGCCGCCGCTGCTGGTGCAGGGCAAGGGCCACTGGCAGGGAAACCCGTTCACCCTGCAGGGCGGAACCGAATCACCGCTGGAACTGACCAACAGCGACCACCCGTTCCGCATCCACCTCGACGGACGCGCCGGCGCCACCCACGCGGTGGCCAGCGGCACGCTGACCAATCCGTTCCAGCTGCGCGTGTTCGACCTGCAGTTCGCACTCAGTGGCCAGGACCTGGCCGATCTCTACCCATTGCTCGGCATCGCCATTCCACCGTCCCCGCCCTACGCGCTGAACGGACGCCTGAAACGCGACCACGACCTCTGGCGTTACGACGGTTTCACCGGCAAGGTGGGCGACAGCGACCTCGGTGGCAGTCTTCAGTTCGAGGTGGGCCGCGACCGTCCGCGGCTGACCGCGACGCTGGAATCCAAGCGCCTGGACTTCGATGACCTGGCCGGCTTCGTCGGCGCGCCGCCGAAGACCGGCGGCGGCGAAACCGCCAATGCGGAGCAGAAGGCCGAGGCCGCACGGGTGGCCGCGCGCGCGCGCGTGCTTCCGGACACGCCCTACAGCCTCGGCAAGCTGCGTGCGATGGATGCCGATGTGCGCTGGAAGGCCCACCGCATCAACGCACCGTCATTGCCATTGGACGACATGGATGCCCATCTGCTGCTGGATGACGGGGTGCTGCGGCTGGCACCACTGAACTTCGGCGTCGCCGGCGGCGATATCCGCAGCACCATCCGCATGGACGCACGCCAGCCGCAGATCAGCACTGCGCTGAAGGCGAGCGTGCGCGGCGTTCAGCTGGGCCAGCTGTTCCCCGATGCCAAACTGGCCGAACAGGCCAAGGGCGGCATCGGCGGTGAGGTGGACCTGAGTGGCCGCGGCAATTCGATCGCCGCGATGCTCGGCAGCAGCAGCGGCAAGGTCGGCCTGGCGATGGGCCGTGGCCATGTCGGCAACCTGGTGATGGAGCTGGCCGGCCTGGATATCACCGAATCGCTGAAATTCCTGGTGACCGGCGACAAGCAGATTCCCCTGCGCTGCGCCTTCGCCGAGTTCGGTGTGCGCGACGGCCTGATGACCAGCCAGGCGCTGGCGGTGGACACCACCGACACGATCCTCATCGGCGAAGGCACCGTCAGCCTGCGCGACGAAACCCTGGACCTGCTGTTGAAGCCGCGCCCGAAGGACAGGAGCATCCTGGTACTGCGCTCGCCGCTGCACATTGCCGGCACGTTCAAGGACCCGTCGTTCCGCCCGGACTTCAAGGCGCTGGGCATCCGCGGAGTGGTGGCCCTGGCACTGGGCAGCATCGCCCCGCCGGCGGCCTTGCTGGCGACGATCGAACTGGGGCCGGGCAAGGATGCCGACTGCGGTGGGCAGTATGCGAAGTAGAGTTACAGCGTTGTTCGCGGCGCCTCTTTTCCCGCGCGTAGAGCCGGAGCAAGGCGACAGGCAGGACACGCCGTAAATACGTCCCTGTAGGCTCGGTCGGCGCATCCATGCGCCTCACGGTCCTGCCTGCCGCCTTGCTCCGGCTCCGGACAGTTTCCTGCGCGCGCGGAACGAGAGCGAAATTCAAAGTCAAAAAGAAAAAAGCAAAGTCAAAAGCTGTTGCCAACCAAGGTTGGCGGCTACCAAAGGCGAGGCACAGCGCATGTACGCACCGCGCTCGCGGAAATGTTCCAGAGGCGGAGGGCATGGGCGTGCAGGACCGTTGGCGCCATGGATGGCGCCATCGAGCCTACAGGGACGTACTTGCGGCGTGTCCTGCACGCCCATGCCCTCCGCCTCCCAACGTATCAGGAAGGCGCTGCTTTGGCTTTGGCTTTGGCTTTGGCTTTGGCTGTGGCTTTGAGCTTCGAAAAGCGGGCCGGCGGGCCGCAGGCCCGCCAGCGACACCCTCACCCGGCGACGATGTACTGCTGCAGTTGATCCAGCTCCCGCCGCTGCGCATCGATCACCGACTTCACCAGGTCGCCGATGGAGATCACCCCCAGCACCTGCGCGCCCTCCACGACCGGCAGATGGCGGATGCGATAATCGGTCACCAACTGCAGGCAATGCTCCACCTGCTCGCCCGGCGACACCGTCACCACCTGCGACGTCATGATCTCTGCCACCGCCGTATCGCGCGAAGAGCGATCACGCAACACGATCTTGCGCGCGTAATCACGCTCGGACAGGATTCCCACCAGCCGCGGGCCGTCCATCACCAGCACCGCACCGATGCCCTTTTCCGCCATCAACCGGATCGCATCGATCACCGCCGCATCCGGCGCGACCGCGTGTACTTCAGGAGACTTGCCGTCCAACAGTTGCCGTACCGTGGTCATCTGCCTGCCCTCCCAGGGTGGGTTGCGGGACCGAGTCTGCCACGGACGATGCTAGCCAGGCGTCAACCAGGTACAACGGCCGCTGCTTGGACTCCTCGTACAGCCGCCCCAGGTACTCGCCGATCAGGCCAAGCGCGATCAGCTGCACGCCGCCCAGGAACAGGATCACCGCCATCATCGTCGGCCAACCCGCCACCCGGTCGCCATACAGCGCCGCCTTCACGATCACCCACAGGCCGAACAGGAAAGCGACGGCCGCGGTTGCCAGCCCGAGGTAGGTCGCCGCCCGCAACGGCACGGTCGAGAACCCGGTAATGCCTTCGAGGGCGAAATTCCACAGCCGCCACAGGCTGAACTTGCTGGTGCCGGCCACGCGCGCGTGGCGGTGGTAGGGCACGGCGATCCGCTTGAATCCCACCCAGCTGAAAAGCCCCTTCATGAAACGGTGGCGCTCGCGCATCCCGCGCAGGGCGTTCAGCGCGCGCGGTGACAGCAGGCGGAAGTCCCCGGTATCGGCCGGAATCGGTGTCCGCGACAGGCGGCCCATCACCCGATAGAACATCGCTGCCGTGGCGCGCTTGATCCAGGCCTCGCCATCGCGGGCCATGCGCGTGCCGTAGACGTTGTCATGACCTTCGCGCCAGCGCGCGACGAACTCCGGCACCAGCTCCGGCGGGTCCTGGCCGTCGGCATCGAGGATCATCGCCGCACCCTCGTGCACCAGATCCAGGCCGGCGGTCAGCGCCGCTTCCTTGCCGAAGTTGCGCGACAGCTTCAGCGCCGATACGCGTGCATCGGCCTGGGCCAGCCCGGCGATCACTTCCCAGGTACGGTCATGGCTGCCGTCGTCCACATAGAGGATGTGACCTTCGATGTCGGGCATGCCGTCGAGCACCGCGCACAGCCGTGGATGCAGCAGCGGCAGTGCCAGGGCCTCGTTGTAGGCGGCGATGACGAAGGTAAGCCGTTCGCGGGTCATGCCCGGATTGTACGTTGCCGGCACGCGCCCGGCCCGTCGTTCGCCAATTGCAGCGCCGGGCTCAGTCCTCCGACAGATAGGACGCACCACCCAGCTGGCGCGCCTGGCGTTGGATCCACGCGGCCCGCCGCTGCACATACGGCCCAGGCTTTGCCGCGTTGTAACGACGCGGTGCCGGCAGTACCGCGGCCAGGCGCGCGCTCTCGGCCGGGCTCAGCCGGGCAGCATCCTTGCCCCAGAATTTCTGCGCTGCCGCTTGCGCGCCATACACACCATCACCGAATTCGGCAATGTTGGCGTACATCTCCAGGATCCGCTCCTTTGGCCACAGCGCCTCGATCAGCACCGTGTACCAGACTTCCAGGCCCTTGCGGACCCAGCTGCGGCCCTGCCACAGGAACAGGTTCTTGGCCACCTGCTGGCTGATCGTGCTTGCGCCGCGCAGGCGCCCGCCCCTGGCGTTGTGGTCGCGCGCCTTTTCGATGGCCTGCAGGTCGAAGCCGTTGTGGTCGGGGAAGCGCTGGTCTTCGGCCGCCACCAGCGAGATCGGCAGGCTCGGCGCCATCTGGTCGAGGTCGCGCCACTGGTAATGCAGCCGATAGGACCAGTCGGCCTCGCCCAGCGCCTCGCCATAGCGCCACAGCATCACCATGGACACCGGCGGGTCGATGAACCGCAACACCAGCACCTGCAGGCAGCTGAAGGCGGCCAGCAGCACCGGCAGCCACAGCAGCCGCTTCCAGCGCCAGCGTCGCCGGCGCGGCGCGGCCACCACCGCCTCTACCTTGTGCTGCTCTCCCGCTGCCCCCATTACTGGTGCATCCTTCTTCTGTCTGGTTGTCGGCGCATTATCCGGCAACCGCCCCCGTTTACGCGCGATGTGAGCCGATGACCGCCAATCCCGATTCCCTGATCCGTTTCCTGCTCCCCGACGCCGGCGTGCGTGGCGTGCATGTGCACCTGCAGGCCACCTGGCAGGAAATCCTGTCCCATGCCGCTTACCCGGACGCCGCTGCCGAACTGCTTGGCGAGGCCTGCGTCGCCTCGGCGCTGTTCACCGGCCACACCAAGATCGACGGGCGCCTGTCGGTGCAGTTGCGCAGCAGCACCGCGCTGCGCACCCTGTTCGCCGAATGCACCGCCGCCGGAACCCTGCGCGGTATCGCCCAGCTCAGCGAGGGTGGCGACGCACCGCGTGACCTGTCCCGCCTCGGTGATGACGCAATCCTCGCCATCACCATCGAGAACCCCGGCTTGGACCCGCGCGAGCCGCAGCGCTACCAGAGCCTGGTCGCGCTGACTGCGCCGGAACTGGACGAGGCCTTCGAGGACTACTTCCGCCAGTCGGAGCAGCTGCCGACCCGCCTGCTGCTGGCCGCCGACCGCAACGGTGCCGCCGGCCTGCTGCTGCAGAAGCTGCCGGGCGACGAAGGCGACGAGGATGGCTGGGCCCGCACCAGCGCCCTGTTCGAAACCCTGGGCAAGGCCGAACTGCTGGCGACCCCGGCCGAGCAGCTGCTGCACCGCCTGTTCCACGAGGAGCGGCCGGAACTGCTGGGCGGCAAGCCGCTGTCCTTTGCCTGCTCCTGCTCGCGCGAGCGGGTGGCCGGCATGCTGCAGTCGCTGGGGGAAGAGGAGGCCCGCGCGGCCGCCGAGGCCACCGGCGCCGTCGAGGTGCGTTGCGAATTCTGCGGGCGTGAGTATCACTTTCCATTGACGGAGTTCGGCATACTGTTCCACGGCGCCCAGGGGGCTGTAGCGGCGCCTGAACGACTTCAGTAAACGGCAGTCTTGTACCTGGGGAGGATCAAGGCTTGTTAAGAATTCATAAACACCCTAGGATCGAGTTCCCGTCCCCACGGGAACTTCCGTTGTCCGTCCCTGTCTGAACTGGTCCGATGCGTACCTTCCTGCGTCTACCGCTGGCCCTGCTGATCGCCCTTGGCGCGATCACGGGCGTGCATGCGCAGAGCAAGGACACCCGCACCGTGCTGCCGGTATGGAACAAGGGCAGCGGCAAGGTCGAGGCGCTGCTGTACCTGGAGCCGACCGGCGAACAGGCAGCCGGCGCCCGCTGGCATTTCGGCCGCAATTCGCTGGACGCGGCCTTTGGCCTGTCCTCCGGCGATTCGCTGGGCCTGCTCTGCAACAGCAGCAGCGGCACCAGCATCAGCGGCCTGGCCAGCCATTGCATGCTGGCCAGCCTGGGCGACGAGGATGATCTGAACAGCCGTCGTTTCAGTGGTACCGCCGCGCTGAACCGCGGCAACAGCCGCCTGGGCATCACTGCCGGCACCGGCCGTGAAACCCTGCCCGCCTGGTTGGCGGGCCCGAACAAGACGCCCTCGCTGCGCGCCGAGCAGAACGATCTGACCGTGTTCGCACAGAAGAACATCGGCCGCGAAGGCTTCGTCTCCATCGCCGGTACCTACGCCAAGGCACGCCTGGTACCGCTGGCCGACGCTTCGCCGGCCATCGTCGATCGCTGGGACAGCAAGAGCCTGAGCATCGGTGCCGGTTACGGCAACTTCACCGGCAGCATCATCGGCCGCGTGGTCGACGTGCCGGGCAAGCCCGGCAAGTGGGAAGGCCTGGGCATCGGCCTGACCTGGCGTACCCCGTGGTCCGGCCAGCTGACCGTCGGCGCCGAGAATGTGATCAGCCGCGGCAAGAATCCATTCTCCCCGCGCAACGAAAGCAACGACGACGGCACCGTGCCGTACGTGCGTTACGAACAGGATCTCTGATCCCCTATCAGGTTCAGCAACGATATTCCCGAAGGCGCCGAAAGGCGCCTTTTTTGCATCTGCGTGCCTGGCTCGCACTTGCATGAGCGGTATCGACCGCAGAGCGTATCGACATATTGGGATACATATCAGTCGAAACTTTTTTCATCATTCTGCGTTAACAAACGAGGCAGATCATCATAACCATACCAGCAACTCGTTGATTGGGCTTGGAAAAGCGCGTTTTTACCAAAATCACAGACTTCATTAACACAGCTTTAATTCTTGGCGAACGCCCGTTACTATCGGATCAGCCTCGCGATTTGGGAGCGCTTTTTCGCTCCCCCGCCGGGCATTAACCCCAGCCAAGATTTCTTGGAGAGAGAGAGCCAATGAAACTCAAGTCCAGCCAGCTGCGTGACGCAGTTGTGATCGCGCTTGTCGCCGGTGCCACCACCGCGACGGCCCACGCCCAGGAAGCCACCAACCTCGACCGCATCGAGGTCACCGGTTCGCGCATCCGTCAGGTCGATACCGAAACCGCCCAGCCCGTTCTGAGCATCAGCCGTGCTTCGATCGAGAAGAGCGGCTTCAAGACGGTTGCCGACGTCCTGCAGAACATCTCTGCCGCCGGCAGCCCGGCCATCAGCCGTTCCGAGCCGCTGTCCTCCGGCGAAGCCGTCGGTGGCTTCTACATCGACCTGCGCAACCTCGGTGCCGAGCGCACCCTGGTGCTGGTCGACGGCAAGCGCCTCGGCGCCAGCGTCAGCGGCCTGCAGGACGTGTCGCAGATTCCGTCGGCCATCGTCGAGCGCATCGACGTGCTGAAGGACGGCGCCTCGTCGATCTACGGCTCCGACGCGATCGCCGGCGTGATCAACATCATCACCCGCAAGAACTTCCAGGGCCTGGAAGCCAACGCCTACGTCGGCCAGTACGGCGAAGGCGACGGCCAGAAGAGCAGCTTCGACTTCGTGGCCGGCTTCACCGGTGATCGTGGTTCGGTCACCATCGGTGCGGAATACGCCGAAGAAAAGGCCGTCTGGGCCAAGAATCGCTGGTTCAGCAAGTCGCAGCGCACGGATCGCCACCCGGACCGCGGCTGGACCCCGGTCAGCCAGTGGGGCGCGGTCTATGACGTCAATGATCCGAATGCACCGTTGCTGACGCTGAACCGTGGTGGAAATCCGTTCGATCCGAACGCCTATCACGAGACCGACCTCACCCCGATCACCGGTGACGTCAGCAACTCCAACGAGCAGATGCACCTGCTGACGCCGACCAAGCGTCGTTCGGTGTTCGCCAACGTACAGTACGACCTGACCGACAACATCCGCTTCGTCTCCGACCTGCTGTACACCCGTCGCGAGTCGCAGGCACAGGTCGCCGGTTATCCGCTGCAGTCGGCCGACTATGAGCGTCAGCTGGGTACCGTGCTCTCGCAGGACAGCTACTACAACCCGTTCGGCACCGACATGGGCTTCATCCGCCGTGGCTGGGAAGTGCCGCGCCTGTCGACCAACAAGCTGACCACCTTCCGCTTCACTGGCGCCCTGCAGGGCAGCTTCCAGTTCAATGACAAGTACTTCGACTGGGAAGCCGGCTACATCTACCAGAACTCGGAGAACCTGCAGACCCAGACCGGCAACTACAACATGCTGGCGGTCACCCAGGCCACCGGAGCGTCGTTCCTCAATCCGGCCACCGGCCGCGTCGAGTGCGGCACGGCCGCCGGCCTGGCCGCGGGCACCAACCCGATCTATGGCCCGGGCCCCGGCGGCTGCATTCCGTGGAATCCGGCCATTCCGTACGGCCGTACCGGCGACGGCGGCCTGACCGGCAACCCTGCCCTGCAGCAGTTCCTGTTCCCGACCACCAAGAACACCGGTGAAGTCACCACCAAGACCTACTACGCGAACATCGCCGGCAGCCTGTTCACCCTGCCCGCCGGCGACCTGGGCTTCGCGCTGGGTTACGAGTACCGCGAAGACAAGGGCACCTACGTTCCGGATGCGCTGTCACAGTCGGGCTACTCGACCGATCTGGCGGCCGGCCCGACCGGTGGTGGCTACAACGTCAACGAAGTGTATCTGGAGCTGAACGTTCCGATCCTGGCCGACCTGCCGGGTGCCAAGGAACTGAGCTTTAACGCCGCATCGCGCTACTCGAAGTACAACACCTTCGGCAACACCACCAACAACAAGTTCGGCCTGAAGTGGAAGCCGATCGACCAGCTGCTGGTGCGTGCCACCTATGCCGAGGGCTTCCGCGCACCAACCATCGACAATCTGTACGGTGGCAGCTCGCAGACCTTCGCCTACTTCACCGATCCGTGCGATACCGATTTCGGCCTGGCTGCCAGCGATCCGGCCACCGCCCAGCGTTGCGCCGCCGCCCTGGGCGCGCTGGCCCCGAATTTCCGCCAGCTGAAGCAGGGTTACGTCCCGGCGGAAGGTCAGGATGAGCAGAGCCCGGTGCCGTTCAACGCCGTCTCCAACCCGAACCTGACTCCGGAAAAGTCCAAGTCCAAGACCGTCGGCCTGGTGTGGAGCCCGACCTTCGCCCAGGGCCTGAACATGAGCCTGGACTGGTGGAACATCAAGATCACCAACACCATCGTCACCGACGATCCGACCACCCAGCTCAACGACTGCTACGTACTCGGCATCGCCGACCGCTGCAACTCGTTCACCCGCGACGCAACCCGCGGCATCGTGACCAACCTGACCTACGCACCACGTAATGCCGGTTACCAGGAAACCGAAGGCTTCGACTTCGATGTGGCCTATCGCTTCGAAACCAGCAGCTGGGGCAGCTTCAACGCCAACCTGCAGAACACCTACGTCAGCAAGAACGTGCTGAAGACCACCAACGCGCAACAGGTGCCGGTGTCGATCCTCAACGGCTTCAGCAGCAACTTCCGCCTGCGTTCGAACCTGGTGCTTGGCTGGGAATACGGCGATTGGGGCATCACCTGGGGTACGCGCTACTTCTCCAGCGTGAAGGAACAGTGCTACTTCTCGACCGAGTGCAGCCTGCCTGACTTCGGCTCGCCGGATCCGGCACGCGACCAGCCGATGAACCGCCGTGGCGCCACCACCTTCCACGACGTCCAGGTCTCCTGGAACGCACCGTGGAATGCAACCATCGCCGTGGGCGCGCGTAACGTGTTCGACCATTACGGCCCGCAGATGTACTCGGCGCCGAACTCGCAGTACTCCTACTACGGTGGCTACGACATCGGTCGCTTCATGTACATGCAGTACAAGCAGAAGTTCTGATCGGGAACCTGATCAGCTGATGCAGCAACGGCCCCGAAAGGGGCCGTTGTTCTTTGTGCGCCATGGACGGGCGCTGGCCAGCGCACAACAAAAAAGGCCGCAGCATCGCTGCGGCCTTCCTTCGAGATCATTTCCGGGCGCTCATCCGTTCGGAATCAGCGTCTCGATCAGATGCTCGACGTACGCTTCGAAATCCTCGCGCGCCTGCTTGGGCTGCTGCAGCTGCAGCGACAACTGCAGGAAGCCGACATAAGCGGCGTACGCAAGGCGTGCGCGATGACGCGCATCGGTCGAGCTGAGGCCGGCCTGGCGGAACGAGGCGACCAGATAGTCGAGGCGACGCTGCGAGACCCGGTCGATCACCGGCCGCACCATCGGATGATCCAATGCCTTCAGCAGCTCGCTGTAGATGATGTGCGGCTGCACTTCATGCGCCACCATCTGGAACAGCTGGCGCAGGCGCACACGCGGATCCGGTACGTCTTCCAGGCTGCCGAACACCTGTTCCTGTTCGAACAGTTCCCAGCGTTCCAGCGCCGCCTGCAGCAATGCATCGCGCGAAGGGAAATGCCAGTAGAAACTGCCCTTGGTAACGCCGAGCCGCCGTGCCAGCGGCTCTACCGCGACGGCGCCGACCCCTTGTTCAGCAATCAGATCGAGGGCCGCCTGGGCCCAGTCTTCGGCACTCAGGCGGCTGTTGCGGCCGGCGCGCGGTTCGCCGGCGGAAGCGTCAGGTTGATTCATGGGCTGATTTAACCATACGCCGGGGTTCGTTGCAGTACGCGGTTGCGGTCGAAACCGTCGCAGGCCCCTCGGAAGGGTCCCTCCACGCGCATTCTGCAACGCACCATACCGTGCAGTATTGACTTCCCCTCGAAGCTCTCCATACTAGCAAGTATGGTTATGTCCCCAACTCCCGCTGCGTTCCATGACCTGCGCCTGGACGCCGCCCATGGCGCCCGCCTGGCGGCGACCGCCAGCGACCATGGCCGGCGCGGCCGGGTCCTGTTCGCCCATGGCTTCGGCCAGACCCGCCATGCCTGGAACGCCACTGCCCGCGCACTGAACGCGGCCGGCCTGCAGACGCTGGCCTACGACGCCCGCGGCCATGGCGATTCCGACTGGAATGGCACCGATCTGCCCTATCACGGCGAACAGTTCGCCGACGACCTGATCGTGCTGGCCGGCGAACAGCCGCGCCCGCCGGTACTGGTTGCCGCTTCGATGGGTGGCCTGTTCGGCCTGCTGGCCGAATCGCGCTGGCCGGGCCTGTTCTCGGCCATGGTGCTGGTCGACATCACCCCGCGCTGGGATACCGCGGGTGTCGAGCGCATCCTCGCCTTCATGACCGCCCATCCCGACGGCTTCGCCTCGCTGACCCAGGCCGCCGACGTGATCTCGGCCTACATGCCGCACCGGCCGCGCAAATCCGAGCAGTCGCTGCGTGCGCTGCTGCGCGAGGACGGCCACGGGCGCTGGCGCTGGCATTGGGACCCACGCCTGGTGGCCGAGCTGGCCCGCGACAGCGAACAGCACCAGGACGCACTGGCCGAGGCCGCACGCCAGGTGAAGTGCCCGCTGCTGCTGGTCAGCGGCGGCCGCAGCGACCTGGTCACGCCGCAGACCGTGGCCGAATTCCTGGCGCTGGCGCCGCATGCGCGCCATGTACAGCTGCCGCAAGCGACCCACATGGTCGCCGGCGATGACAACGACGCCTTTACCGCTACTGTGTTGGACTATCTGGACGTGTTGCCCGCAGCGGACGCTGCGGCTTCGTCCGCCACAAACGAGCACGTCACCGGAGCACGCTCATGAGCATCGTTCTTCCCTTCCTCGCCTTGCTGCTGGCAGGCGCCTTCGTCGCCTACCACCGCATGCGGCTGGTTACCTGGACGCTGATCAGCGTGGCCCTGCTGGCCGCCTGCTGGTTCATTCCCTACGTCAACCAGACCGCCACCATCGTCGCTGCGGCGGTGCTGGCGGTGATCGCCGTGCCGCTGCTGCTGCCGTTCATCCGCAAGCCGCTGCTGACCGGCCCGATGATGAAGGTGTTCCGCAAGGTGCTGCCGCCGCTGTCGCAGACCGAGCGCATCGCGCTGGAAACCGGTTCGGTCGGTTTCGAGGGCGAACTGTTCACCGGTGATCCGGACTGGAACATCCTGCTCAACTACCCCAAGCCGCAGCTGACCGCTGAAGAACAGGCCTTCCTCGATGGCCCGGTGGAAGAGCTGTGCACGATGGTCAACGACTGGGAAATCACCCACGTCCACGCCGACCTGCCGCCGGAGCTGTGGGCCTTCATCAAGAAGAACAAGTTCTTCGGCATGATCATCCCGAAGGAGTACGGCGGCCTGGGCTTCTCCGCGCTGGCCCACCACAAGGTGATCCAGAAGCTGGCCTCGGTGTCCTCGGTGGTCAGCTCCACCGTCGGCGTGCCCAACTCGCTGGGCCCGGGTGAACTGCTGGTGCATTACGGCACCCAGGAACAGAAGGACCAGTACCTGCCGCGCCTGGCCGATGGCCGCGAAGTGCCCTGCTTCGGCCTGACCGGTCCGTTCGCCGGCTCCGACGCCACTTCGATCCCGGACTACGGCATCGTCTGCAAGGGCGAGTGGAACGGCGAGCAGGTGCTCGGCGTCAAGCTGACCTTCGACAAGCGCTACATCACCCTGGCCCCGGTCGCTTCGCTGATCGGCCTGGCCTTCCGCATGTACGACCCGGATGGCCTGATCGGCGATACCCGCGACATCGGCATCACCCTGGGCCTGCTGCCGCGTGATACCGCCGGCGTCGAAATCGGCCGTCGCCACTTCCCGCTGAACTCGACGTTCCAGAACGGTCCGATCCGCGGCAAGGACGTGTTCATTCCGCTGACCCAGCTGATCGGCGGCGCAGCCATGGCCGGCAAGGGCTGGAACATGCTCAACGAGTGCCTGGCGGTGGGCCGCTCGATCACCCTGCCGTCCACCGCCAGCGGCGGTGCCAAGGCCGGTGCCGCCGTGACCGGCGCCTATGCGCGCATCCGCAAGCAGTTCGGCCTGTCGGTCGGTCGCTTCGAGGGCGTGGAAGAAGCGCTGGCCCGCATCGGCGGCAAGGCGTACAAGATCAGTGCGCTGTCGCAGGCTACCGCCGCTGCGGTTGACCGTGGCGATGTGCCGTCGGTGCCGTCGGCGATCGCCAAGTACCACTGCACCACCATGAGCCGTGAAGTGATCTCGGACATGATGGACGTGATCGGCGGCAAGGGCATCATCCTGGGGCCGCGCAACTTCGCCGGCCGCAGCTGGCAGGCCGCGCCGATCGCGATCACCGTGGAAGGCGCCAACATCATGACCCGCAGCCTGCTGATCTTCGGCCAGGGTGCGATCCTCTGCCACCCGTGGGTGCTGAAGGAAATGAAGGCCGCGCAGGATCCGGATACCCGTGCCGGCCTGCAGGAGTTCGACCGCAGCCTGTTCGGCCACATCCGCTTCGGCATCTCCAATGCCGTGCGTTCGTTCTGGTTCGGCCTGACCGGCGCGCGCTTCGGCGCCGCCCCGGGCGACGCCTACACCCGCCGCTACTTCCGCAAGCTGGACCGTTACTCGGCCAACCTGGCGCTGATGGCCGACATCTCGATGATGACCCTGGGCGGCAAGCTGAAGTTCAAGGAATCGCTGTCCGGCCGCCTGGGCGACGTGCTGAGCCATGTCTACATGACCAGCGCCATGCTCAAGCGCTACCACGACGAAGGTGCACCGCAGGCCGACCAGCCGCTGCTGGCCTGGGCCTTCCATGACAGCGTGCACAAGATCGAAGAGTCGCTGTCGGCCGCGCTGCGCAACTTCCCGATCCGTCCGATCGGCTGGCTGATGTGGGCGCTCATCTTCCCGTTGGGCCGTCGTGCCGAGGCTCCGGGTGATCGCCTGAGCCGCCGCGTCGCCGCCCTGCTGATGGCGCCGAATGAAGCCCGCGACCGTCTCGCCAATGGCGTGTTCCTGACCCCGTGCGAGAACAACCCGGGTGGCCGCATCAACAGTTACCTGAGCAAGGCGATCATGGCCGAGCCGGTGGAGCGCAAGTTCCTCAAGGCGCTGAAGAGCAAGGGCATCGAGGCGCTGGACTTCAAGGCGCAGCTGGACGAAGCCGTAGCCGAGGGCGTGATCACCCAGGACGAGCGCAGCCTGCTGGAAGAGCTTCGCACGCTCACCCTGGACACCATCACCGTGGACGACTTCGACACCCACGAACTGCGCGCGGCCAGCTACTACGACCGCCAGCACAAGGATCCGCATTCGCAGGCGGCCTGATCGCCCGCGACACGCGTTGCCTTCGACGGCGGGCCTCGGCCCGCCGTCGCGTTATCCGCCGACCGGAATACCCCTCATGTCCACGCCCCTGCTCTCGCTTTACCAACGCCTGCAGCGCTGGCCCGCCGGCACCTGGCTGTTCTCGCGCGCGGTGTGTTTCAAGGCGCCCTACTTCGCCAGCATCGCGCCACGCATCACCCGCCTGGAACACGGTCGCTGCGAAGGCACGCTGGCCGATCGCCGCAGGGTGCGCAACCACATCGGCACGGTGCACGCGATCGCGATGTGCAACCTGGCCGAACTGACCGCCGGGCTGATGGTCGACGCGTCGCTGCCGAAGGGCATGCGCTGGATCCCGAAGGGGATGCAGGTGCAGTACCTGGCCAAGGCCCGCGGCACGCTGCAGGCGGTGGCACTGCCGGCACAGCCCATTGTGGTCGCGGCCGAGGGCTATGCGCTGCCGGTGACGGTCAGCGTGCGCGACCGCGCGGGGACGGAAGTGTTCAGCGCGGTCATCGACATGTGGATGTCGCCGGCGAAGTAAATTCCCGCGAACGGCGCAGCCCCTCGTGGGTGGACGGTTATCGCGGAAAGCCTTGGTTTGGCTGGGGGCGGTGAGTTCGCGGGGGACGCCGTGAACCCATCCCTGAAGTGACCCCCGAGACTTGGACGGTGGGGTCAGGCGGCTGCTTGGGCCTGTTCCCGGTACTTTACCGGGCTTAGTCCCTTCAATTTCAATCTGATTCGCTCTTGGTTGTAGTACTTGATGTACTCCACC
>NZ_JCAFTF010000015.1:0-100343 GCF_059369995.1 Stenotrophomonas sp. YJH_SMC_53
AAACGTCTGCAAGATGGACAATCATCCTTCCTGCAGGCGCCTTCACAAGATACCTGCGCATACTTTCAAAGATCCGGGGAAGTGGCCTCAGCGCCGTTCCCGTGTGCTGCGAAGTTTCCTTCGTAGCGAGCCGCCCATTATGCCAGACTTTTTCAGTCCGTCAACACCTTCGTTCGATCATCTCGTTCGGCGGTGGTGGGCGCCCTGTTGTCGCTGAAGCCCCTTGGTGGCGACCCCTGCGACGGGGGAGGAGAAGTATGTCCCCATTCCGATCATTTGTGAAGGGGGTGTGGCGATTTTTTTCACCGGATGTTGCATCCGTTCATCCGGCGCGCTGCGGTAGGCTCCCGCGAAGATGAGCCAAGCGTGGGCTTGGCTCTACAAGAGCATAAGGAAGGGCCGGCTGGCGCCGGCCCTTCCTTCTTCTCAGCCAGCAACCAGGCGCACGCGGGCGAAGGTGCGCTTGCCGACCTGCAGCAGGCCTTCGAAGCCCGGCTGCAGCACCTGCTGGCCGTCTTCAACCACTTCACCGTCCACCTTCACCGCGCGCTCCTTGAGCTTGCGGTTGGCTTCGGAGTTGCTCGGGGTCAGGCCGGCCGCCGTCAGCAACGCGGCAATACGCAGGCCTTCGGCCGGGATCGCCACATCCTGCAGCGGCAACTGGGTGATGTCGCCCTGCCCGGTCACCGCCGCCTCCCAGCCGGCAATCGCCTGCTCTGCCGCCACGGCGTCGTGGAAACGGGTCGCCAGCTCACGCGCCAGGCGCAGCTTGACCACGCGCGGGTTCAGGCCGCCATTGGCCACCTGCTCGCGCAGCTGCACGGCCTCGGCCTGGCTGATGTCGAAGGACAGCAGCTCGATCCAGCGCCACATCAGGGTGTCGTCCACCTTCATGGTCTTGGTGACGATGTCGATGGCCGGCTCGCTGATACCAATGTAGTTGCCCAGCGACTTGGACATCTTGTTGACGCCATCCAGGCCTTCCAGCAGCGGCATGGTCAGCACCACCTGCGGCTTCTGGCCATGGTGTTCCTGCAGGCCACGGCCCATCAGCAGGTTGAACTTCTGGTCGGTACCGCCCAGCTCGACGTCGGCCTCCAGGGCCACCGAGTCGTAGCCCTGCACCAGCGGGTACAGGAACTCATGGATGGCGATGGACTGCTGGGCGGCATAGCGCTTGGCGAAGTCGTCGCGCTCGAGCATGCGTGCCACGGTGTGCTGGCCGGCCAGGCGGATCATGTCGGCCGCGCCCATCTTGCCGAACCACTCCGAGTTGAAGCGGACTTCGGTACGGCTGCGGTCGAGCACCTTGAACACCTGTTCCTCGTAGGTACGGGCGTTGGCCAGCACGTCATCGCGGCTGAGCGGCTTGCGGGTCAGGCTCTTGCCCGAGGGATCGCCGATCATGCCGGTGAAGTCGCCGATCAGGAAAATGACCTGGTGGCCGAGGTCCTGGAACTGGCGCATCTTGTTCAGCAGCACCGTGTGGCCCAGGTGCAGGTCGGGCGCAGTGGGGTCGAAGCCGGCCTTGATCCGCAGCGGGCGGCCTTCCTGCAGGCGCGCACGCAGATCCTCGAGCTTGAGGATCTCGTCGGCACCGCGGCCGATCAGGGCAAGGGCTTCTTCAATCGAGGACACGTGACTACTCCCGGCAACGCCGATTCTTGTGTGGGGTGTTAAAGCAAAGTTAACCCGATTGGCTTCACAAAAGCCAATGGGCACAAGGGTTTGACGCGGTTTTCTCGGGTGTCTATGGTAACCGGCGATCAGGCCCGCGCTCCCGGGCCGCCAGGAAAAAACCGCCGATGCACAATTCCGAACAAGGGCGCGCACGCAAGCAGCGCTTCCAGGAACGCCTTCACGTCCTGCACGACAACGCCCTGCATCGGAAGCTCAGGCAACACCTTCCCGCCGCCTTCAATGAGCGCTGGACCCGCCGCCATTGGATGCACGCCAGCCTGTTTGCGACCATCGGCGCCCTGGTGGCGACGATCGTCCCCGGTTTCTCGCACACCATTGATGCGCCTTACGCGGACAGCCACACCAGCCTGGCGCTGCCGCTGCCGCCGTTGACCATGGCCCGCCAGCAGCAGGTGCCGGGCGACAGCTGGCAGGTGCTGCGCATCCAGCGCGGCCAGACCCTGAGCGACCTGTTCGACAAAGCCGGCATTCCGGCCAGCACCCTGCACCGGGTGCTGGAGCACCCCGGTGCGCGCGAGGCGCTGACCAAGCTGCGCCCGGGCGCCGAGATCGCCTTCGACATGCCGCTGTCCGGCGACCTGCGCAGCATCCGCTTCGATCGCGACGCCGACAACCGGGTGGAACTGAGCCTGGCCGGCGATGACATCAAGGAGAAGGTGACGCGGCGCGAGACTTCCACGCGTACCGTGGTCACCAGCGGCGAGATCACCAGTTCGCTGTATGCCGCGGCCCGCCGGGCCGGGCTGTCGCCGTCGGCGATCGCGACGATGACCGACGACATCTTCAAGTACGACATCGACTTCTCCAAGGACCTGCAGCCGGGCGACCGCTTCAGCGTGGTGATGGACGAGACCTGGCGCGAGGGCGAGAAGGTGGACACCAGCAAGATCCTGGCGGCGACCTTCACCACCGGGGGCAAGACCTATTCCGGCTTCCGCTTCGACCGCAACGGCAAGTCCGAGTACTACGACATCAACGGCCGTTCGTTGAAGAAGAGCTTCATCCGCATGCCGATCCCGTTCGCGCGGCTGAGCTCGACCTTCGGCGCACGCAAGCACCCGGTGCTGGGCAAGATGCGCATGCACAAGGGCGTGGACTACGCCGCGCGTACCGGCACGCCGATCATGGCCGCCGGCGATGCCCGCGTGCAGTTCGCGGGCGTGCAGCGCGGCTACGGCAATGTGGTGATCCTCGACCACGGTCGAGGCCACACCACCCTGTACGGCCACATGTCGCGCTTTGCGAACATCAGGACCGGCCAGCGCGTGGCCCAGGGCACGGTGATCGGCTATGTCGGCTCGACCGGCCTGGCGACCGGGCCGCACCTGCACTACGAATTCCGGGTCAACGGCGAACACCGCAACCCGCTGACCGTGACCATGCCGCCGCCGGAGCCGCTGAAGGGCGCCGAGCTGGTCGCCTTCCGCGCGCAGACCGCGCCAGCGATGGCCCGCATCCAGGGCATGGAGAAGCTGATCTACGCCGATGCCAGCCCGGCACCGACCAGCCGCGACGAGGCCGCCGCCGAGGTGGCCAGCGCCAAGGACAAGCAGGCGACCGGCCGCAAGCGCGGCTGAGCCCCTGCGTTGACGAGCAAGGACGCGGCAGCCCAAGCTTGCCGCGTCCTTTTTTTGTGCCTGCCATGAACACTACTGCCGACGCTGACGCCCCCCTGTATCTTGGCCTGATGTCGGGCACCAGCGCCGACGGCATCGACGCCGCGCTGGTGCAGTTTCCCGCGGGCGGTGGCTGCCGCTTCGTGCACGGCCTGACCGCACGCTGGGAACCGGTGCTGCGCGCGCGGCTGGTGGCGCTGGGCGAAGGTGGCCCGTTGGATTCGCTGGAGGAGCTGGGCGAACTGGACGCGCGGATTGCGATCAACTTCGCCGAGGCCGCCAACCAGCTGCTGGCCGAAGCCGGCGTGGACCGCAGCCAGGTGCGCGCGATCGGCTCGCACGGCCAGACCGTGCGACACCGCCCGCTGGCCGATCCGGCGTTCACTGTGCAGCTGGGCGACGGCAACCGCATCGCCGAACTGACCGGAATCACCACAGTATCCGACTTCCGCCGTCGCGACGTAGCGGCCGGGGGGCATGGTGCGCCGCTGATGCCGGCTTTCCACCTGGGCATGCTGGGTGCCGCCGATGAAGACCGCGCGGTGCTCAACCTGGGCGGCATCGCCAACCTGACCCTGATCCCGCGCGAAGGCGCGGTGCGCGGCTTCGATACCGGCCCGGCCAACGCGCTGATGGATGCCTGGTGCCAGCGCCACACCGGCCGTACCTTCGATGCCGATGGCGCGTATGCCGCCAGTGGCGCGGTGGACGAGGGCCTGCTGGCCGGCTGGCGTTCGGACCCGTGGTTCGCGCTGCCGCCGCCGAAGAGCACCGGGCGCGAGCAGTTCCACCTGGCCTGGGCCGAGGCGCACATGGGGGAAGGCCAGTACGCCGCCACCGATGTGCAGGCCACGCTGCTGGAGCTGACCGTGGCAACCGTGGCCGATGCGCTGCTGGCGCAGCAGCCGCAGACCCGGCGCCTGCTGGTCTGTGGCGGCGGCGTACGCAACCGGCAGCTGATGAAGCGGCTGGCGGCGCGGCTGCCGGAGGTGCAGGTGGAGTCCAGCGCGGTGCATGGGCTGGACCCGGAGTACGTGGAGGCGATGGGATTCGCCTGGCTGGCGCAGCGGACGATGGACGGGCTGGCCGGCAACCTGCCGAGCGTGACCGGAGCGAAGGGGCCGCGGATCCTTGGGGCAATCCACCTGGCGTGAGGTGGCGCCATCCACGCACGGCGTGGATTCACCGGGCAGCCGAGCGTGGGCTCGGCTCTACAAAGCCGCTAATCGAAGCCCTGCCCTGCGGGCAAGGCCTGCAGGGCGGCGATCGCATCGGAGAGGGCGTCCACTTCGGGATCGCCGAAGCCGGAGCGAACCTCCAGTTCACTGCTGAACAGGCCCTGCTCCAACAAGGCGGCGCAGGTCTGTTCATGGGTCCAGCCGCGGGCGACCGCGACACGTCGGATACGTTCCAGCAGCAGCGGGTCCAGGTCCCGCAGCACAACGTCGGCCATGCTCACTTCCCCGTTCGCAAGGCACCGCCCCCTCGGCGCGTCGGGGGCGATGATCCCGCAGTCCGGGCGGGCAGGCAATCAGGCGACCGGCGGCGGCCCGCGGTCGGCGATCCGCGGCCACAGCCAGGCCAGCAGCAGCAGGGTCGGCACCACAGTGATCGAGCTGAGGATGAAGAACGTGCTGTAGGACGTCGCTTCAACGATGTATCCGGAGACACCGCCGATGAACTTGCCCGGCAGGTTGGCCAGCGATACCAGCAACGCGTACTGCGTGGCGGTGAAGTTGCGGTCGGTCAGCGACGACATGAAGGCCACCAGCACGGTGCCGGCGAACCCCTGGAACAGGTTGTCGGCACTGAGCGCGGCATAGAACGCCCACAGCTTGCCTGGGTTGTGCGCCATCAGCAGGAAGGCGAGGTTGGACATCGCCACGCCCAGTGCGGCCACCAGCAGCATGCGCCGGAAGCCGAATGCGGCCACCGCAATACCCCCCAGGAACGCACCGCCGATCCCCATCCATACACCGAACAGCTTGGACACGGTGGCGATGTCGGCCTTGTCGAACCCCGAATCGAGATAGAACGGCCCGGCCATCACGCCGATCACCTGATCGGGGAACTTGAACAGGCCGACGAAGGCCAGCAGCACCAGGGCCAACGCCACGCCATTACGGCTGAAGAAGCTGGAGATGGGCTGGACGAAGGCTTCGGCGATATCGATGCGACGCTGCACCGCCGTGGCCGGGCGCTCCGGTTCGGCGCACAGCAGGGTAGTGACGATCGGCAGCAGCATCAGCGCGGCCATCGCCAGGTAGGCGACGATCCAGCCTTCGAACTGCGCCAGGTACAGCGCGCCGGCACCGGCCAGGATCAGGCCGATCCGGTAGCCCAGCGTATAGGTGGCCGCCAGCGCGGCCTGCGCGGTCTGCGGAGCGATCTCGATACGGTAGGCATCGACCGCTGAGTCCTGGGTGGCGCCAGCGAACGACGCCACCAGCACCCACATCACCAGTGGCCAGACGCCCTCTTCCGGCCGCACGAAGGCCAGTGCGACCAGGCCGACCAGCACCAGCACCTGCGATACCAGCAGCCACGAACGGCGGCGGCCGAGCGCGCCCAGCAGCGGAAATGCATAGCGGTCCAGCAGCGGCGCCCACAGGAACTTGAGCAGGTAGAAGAAGCTGGCCAGGCTGATCAGGCCGATGCTGCCCAGGTCCAGGCCGACGTCGCGCAGGCGCGTGGACAGCGTCTGCGAAGCGATCAGCAGGAACGGCAGGCCACTGCCGAAGCCAAGCATGGCCATGGTCAGCGCCGACGGGGTACCGAAGGCGCGCTTGATGCCTGCCCAGCCCTTGTAGCTGACCGGCGTGGCGGCCTCGGTCACAGGTCGTAGTCCACGGTGAACGGGGCGTGGTCGGAGAAGCGCTCGTCGCGGTAGATCGAACAGCTACGCAGTTTGTCGCGCAGGCCCGGCGTGATGAACTGGTAGTCGATGCGCCAACCGACGTTGTTGGCGCGGGCGGCGCCGCGGTTGCTCCACCAGGTGTAATCCTCGCCGGTGGGATTGAGCAGGCGGTAGGCATCGGCCCAACCGCGGCCGGCGGCGACATCGGTGGCCTGGCCATGGTCGGCGCAGAGGGCGTTGAGCCAGTCGCGCTCCTCCGGCAGGCAGCCGGAATTCTTCTGGTTGGACTTCCAGTTCTTGATGTCCAGCGCCGAACGCACGATGTTCCAGTCGCCGCACAGCACGTAGTCGCGGCCGCTGCGCGCCCACTCCTCCAGAATCGGGCGCAGCCATTCCATCACTTCGAACTTGAAGCCCTGGCGCAGGTCACCCGAGCTGCCGGAGGGAATATAGAAAGAGACCACGCTGAGATTGCCGTAGCGCGCCTCGATGTAGCGGCCTTCGTCGTCGAACGGGGCCCAGCCCAGCGAGGTGATGACCTGGTCCGGCTCGCGCTTGCTGTAGATCGCCACACCGCTGTAGCCCTTCTTGGTGATGGCGTCGCGGTAGAAGCAGTGATGGCCATCCGGACGGAACATCGGGTCGGTCAGCTGGTCTTCCTGGGCCTTGGTTTCCTGGATGCACAGGACGTCGGCGTCCTGGGCACGGAACCAGTCCAGGAAGCCCTTGGTCGCGGCGGAACGGATGCCATTGGCGTTGAAACTGATGATGCGCATGCGGGGACCTGCGGCGGGAAACCGGGCAAGCATACCGGTTGCCCGTGGGGCTGCGCAGTCCGCCAGGCAGCGCCGCGACAGCCTTCACGCGGGGCCGGACGAGCGCGAAACGCCCAGCTGGATTAGGATTTGTGCTCCAAATGAAGATGAATCGAGTTTTGATGAGCGACCACCGCCACCGTTTCCTGCAGCTGGCCCTGACTGCCGACGCCCTGCGCTTCGGCCAGTTCACCCTCAAGTCTGGCCGGCTGAGCCCCTATTTCTTCAACGCCGGCCGTTTCGACTCCGGTTCGCTGCTGTCCCAGCTCGGCGCCTGCTATGCCGATGCCATCGATGCCAGCGGGATCAAGTACGACGTGGTGTTCGGCCCGGCCTACAAGGGCATTCCGCTGGCCACCGCGATGGCCTGCGAGCTGGCCCAGCGCGGCCGCGACCTGCCGCTGTCGTTCAACCGCAAGGAAGCCAAGGACCACGGCGAAGGCGGCCAGCTGATCGGCGCCGACATGAATGGCAAGCGCGTGCTGATCGTCGACGACGTGATCACCGCCGGTACCGCGATCCGCGAAGCGCTGGGCATCATCCGCGCTGCCGGCGGCACCCCGGCCGGCATCGTGGTAGCCCTGGACCGCCAGGAGATCGCCTCGGAAACCGACCGCCGCTCGGCGGCGCAGTCGGTGGCCGAAGAGGCCGGGATTCCGGTGATCGCCGTGGCGTCGCTGGCCGATCTGCTTGATTTCGCCTCCGGCAACCCGGAACTTGTGGGTTACCGCCAGCCGCTGGAAGCCTACCGGGCCCAGTACGGCGTCCGTTCGATCCGCTGACCGACCCAGGGGAAAGGTCATGTCCCGAGTTCCTGCCGTTCTCTTTGCCGGCCTGCTGCTGGCCGTGCCGTCCACCGTGCCGGCGCAGTCGCGCGACGGCGGCAAAGTGGAGAAGAAGCTGTATTGCTGGAACGAGGGCAAGGAGCGGATCTGCAGCGATTCGCTGCCAGCCGATGCGGTCAATCACGCCCGCGAGGAGTTCAACGCGAAGAGCGGCCTGCGCAATGCGCAGGTCCAGCGCGCGTTGACCGACGAAGAGCGCGCCGCGGCCAGCACCGAGGCGCAGCAGCAGCAGCTGGACCTGATGGCCGAGCAGACCCGCCAGCGCACCGAACAGGCGATGCTGTCCACCTATGGCAGCGAGGACGACCTGCGCCGGGTGTTCGCCGAGCGCCAGGAAGTGCTCGACAACAACCTGAAGACCGCCGAGTACAACGTCACCAGCCTGCGCGAATCGCTGGTGGCGCTGTTGTCGGCCGCTGGCGACCGAGAACTGGCCGGTGGCAAGGTGGCCGACAAGCAGGCCGAGGCGATCCGTCAGCGGCACGTGCAGTTGCGGGCGCAGCAGCGCCTGCAGGCCGGGTTCCTGCAGCAGCAGCAGGCGCTGAAGGCCGAGATCGACAGCACGCTGCAGCGCTACCGCGAGCTGAAGGGCGTGGCGCCAGCGAGCCAGGCGCCGTGATTCGCTTGTAGGGTCGAGCCCATGCTTGGCTCCGCGTGGCCTTGGGAAAGAGCAGCCCAGCATGGGCCCGGCTCTACAGTGGGCGGCGCCTGGTTACGGCTTGGCCCACGGAATTTATGCACTCTTTACGCGTCGGCACGGTCCGGCGCGTAGTGCGTTTATGGGCGGCAGGACGACGATGACGGCCTGAGGTGGAGGGGTTCCACCAGGACGCTATTGCAATGTCCCCCTGGCTGTCGTTGTTGTGTGGCGTGCTGGTGCTGGTCGCCGCCGCCTATCTCCTTTATGTCGTGCTGCGGCCCGAGTCGTTCTGAGCGGAGCCTGCCATGACCGAGATGCTTGTGATTATTGCCGCCAGCCTGTTGTTGGCGTGGCCGCTGGGCCTGTACGTGGCGCGCGTGATGCGCGGCACGCCGATGAAGGCCGACGTGCTGTTCAACTGGATCGAAAAGCCGTTGTACAAGGTGTTCGGCGTCGATCCCTCGCGCGCGATGTCCTGGCGCGGCTACGTGCTGGCCTTCGTGCTGAGCAACGTAGTGATCGCCGTACTGACCCAGGCGGTGTTCATGACCCAGGCCTGGTTGCCGTTGAACCCGGACCAGATCCCGAACATGCGCTGGGACACCGCGCTGCACACGATGATCTCGTTCCTGACCAACACCAACCAGCAGCACTATTCGGGCCAGGCCCAGCTGTCCTACCTCTCACAGATGACCGGCATCACCGGCCTGCAGGTGGTGACACCGATGATGGGCCTGGCGCTGGCTGTGGCCACGCTGCGCGCGTTGTTCTCGCGTGCGCCGCAGGCTGCGGCGGCCACCGGTGCCGGCGACGACCGCCAGGTGGCGGTGGGCAACTACTACGTGGACGTGGTGCGCCTGTGCGTGCGCTTCCTGTTGCCGCTGTGCCTGGTGTGGACCCTGCTGCTGACCAGCCAGGGCGTGCCGTCGACGATGGCCGGTGGCCCGCAGGCCACGCCGATCGATGCCAGCGCCGGCATGACCGGACAGAAACTGCCGCTGGGCCCGGTGGCGGCGATGGTCGCGGCCAAGCAGCTGGGCGCCAACGGTGGCGGCTGGTACGGCCCGAACAGCAGCTTCCCGCTGGAGAACCCGACCCCGCTGTCGAACGCGCTGGAGATCGTCGGCATCCTGCTGGTGCCGATGGCGGTGATCTTCATGATCGGTGCGTTCACCGGCCGGCGCCGGTTCGGCGCCCTGGTGTTCAGCTGCATGCTGGGCATGTCGCTGCTGTCCACCGGCGCGATGGTGTGGAGCGAAGGGCACAGTGCCAGCGCCGCCACGCCGCTGCTGATGGAAGGCAAGGAGGTGCGCTTCGGCGCCGACGGCACGGCGCTGTGGGCGGCGGTGACCACCCAGGTCTCCAACGGGTCGGTCAACGGCATGCATGACTCGCTGGCGCCGCTGAGTGGCGGCATCGCGATGGTCAACATGCTGGTCAGCGCGATCTGGGGCGGCATCGGCTGTGGCCTGCAGCAGTTCATCGTGTACCTGCTGCTGGGCGTGTTCCTGGCCGGGTTGATGACCGGACGTACGCCGGAACTGTTCGGCCGCAAGCTGGAGACGCCACAGGTACGCCTGCTGGCCCTGCTGGTGCTGCTGCAGCCGATCACCCTGCTGGTGTTCACCGCGATCACCCTGGCCGTGCCCGGGCTGGCCGCTACCTCCAACCCGGGCTTCCATGGCATCAGCCAGGTGTTCTACGAGTACGTCTCGGCCTACGCCAACAACGGCTCGGGCTTCGAGGGGCTGGGCGACGCCACGCTGTGGTGGAACCTGAGCTGCTCGCTGGTGCTGCTGCTGGGCCGCTTCCCGCTGCTGATCATCCCGCTGGTGGTGGCCGCACAGCTGGCCGCCAAGCGCCAGGCGCCGGAGTCTGCCGGCAGCCTGCAGATCGAAACCCCGACCTTCGCCCTGACCCTGGTCTCGGTGATCGTCATCCTGACCGTGCTGCAGTTCATGCCGGCGCTGGTACTCGGCCCGATCGCCGACCACCTCAGCCTGGGACTGCACTAAGGACACCCCGATGAGTACCCACGCAAGTTCCACCCGTAGTTCCCTTGCCCCGCGCCCTGCGCTGCTTGATGGCGCCGGCCTGCGCCGTGCGCTGGTCGAAGCAGTACGCAAGCTCTCGCCGATGCACCTGGTGCGCAGCCCGGTGATGGCGGTGGTGATGGCTGGCACGATCGTCGCGGCCATCGTCACACTGACCGGCAATGCGCCGCTGGGCTTCGGCCTGGCAGTGACCGCGATCCTGCTGGTGACCGTGTTGTTCGGCAATTTCGCCGAAGCAGTGGCCGAGGCGCGTGGCCGTGGCCAGGCCGCGTCACTGCGCCGTGCCCGCCAGGACCTGGTGGCACGCCGGCTGGCGGCGCCGCAGCCGGGTGCCGCAGAAGCCCAGGTGCCGGCCGCCGAACTGCGCCCGGGCGACCATGTGATCGTCAGTGCTGGTGAGCTGGTGCCGGCCGATGGCGAGATCGTGCAGGGCCTGGCCACCATCAACGAAGCGGCGGTGACCGGCGAATCGGCACCGGTGCTGCGCGAGGCAGGTACCGACCGTTCCGGTGTGATCGGTGGCACCAAGGTGCTGTCCGACCAGATCATCGTGCGGGTGACCGCCGAGCCGGGCCACAGCTTCCTGGACCGGATGATCGCGCTGGTGGAAGGTGCCAACCGCCAGAAGACCCCCAACGAGATCGCGCTGACCCTGCTGCTGGCGGCGATGACGCTGACCTTCCTGGTGGTGGTGGCCACGTTGCCGGCCATTGGTGCAGCCGTCGGCGTCAAGGTCGATCCGCTGCTGCTGATCGCGCTGCTGGTGTGCCTGATCCCGACCACCATTGGCGGCCTGCTGCCGGCCATCGGCATCGCCGGCATGAACCGTGCGCTGGCCGCGAACGTACTGGCCAAGTCGGGCAAGGCGGTGGAAGTGGCCGGGGACGTCGACGTGCTGCTGCTGGACAAGACCGGCACCATCACCTACGGCGACCGCCAGGCCAGCCACTTCCATCCGCTGGCCGGCATCGATGCCAGCCAACTGCGCGAGGCGGCGCTGCTGTCCTCGCTGGCCGACCCGACCCCGGAAGGCAAGTCGATCGTGCGCCTGGCGCGCGAACAGGGCTGCGCCACCGCCGAGCCAGACCATGCCGACTACCTGGCCTTCAGTGCCCAGACCCGGATGTCCGGCGTGGATCTGGAACATGGGCGGCAGATCCGCAAGGGCGCTGCCGATGCGATCCGCGCCCACGTGCAGGCGCTGGGCGGCAACGTGCCGGCTGAACTGGCCGGCCGCGTCGAGCAGGTCGCGCGCAATGGCGCCACCCCGCTGGTGGTGGCCGAGGGTCGCCACGTGCTGGGCGTGATCGAGCTGTCGGACGTGGTCAAGCACGGCATGCGCGAGAAGTTCGCGCAGCTGCGGGCGATGGGCATCCGTACGGTGATGATCACCGGCGACAACCCGCTGACGGCAGCAGCCATTGCCGCCGAGGCTGGCGTCGACGACTACATCGCCGAGGCCCGTCCGGAAGACAAGCTGGCACGCATCCGCCAGGAACAGGCCGGTGGCCGACTGGTGGCGATGGTGGGCGATGGCACCAACGATGCTCCCGCGCTGGCCCAGGCCGACATCGGCCTGGCGATGAACTCCGGCACGCAGGCGGCGAAGGAGGCCGGCAACATGGTCGACCTCGATTCGGACCCGGCCAAGCTGCTGTCGGTGGTGGAAGTGGGCAAGCAGCAGCTGATCACCCGCGGCGCGCTGACCACCTTCTCGCTGGCCAACGACGTGTCCAAGTACTTCGCGATCCTGCCGGCGCTGTTCGCCGTGGCCGTTCCGACCATGGCCGCACTGAACGTGATGCAGCTGTCGAGCCCGCGCAACGCGGTGCTGGCGGCGCTGATCTTCAACGCCCTGGTGATTCCCGCGCTGATCCCGCTCGCCCTGCGTGGCGTGCGCTTCCGCCCGGCCACCGCCACCGCACTGCTGCGCCGGAACATGCTGGTGTACGGCCTCGGCGGCGTGCTGCTGCCGTTCGCAGCGATCAAGGCGATTGACCTCCTTCTTGTCCTGGTATTCGGCGCATGAACCGTTCTGCTTCCACCTCATCTTCCCTTCCGGGCGACGCCAAGGCCGAGGCCCGCGTGGCCAGCCTGCAGGATGGCGCCCGCTGGCGCCCGGCGATCGGCCTGGGCCTGGCCACCCTGCTGCTGGCCGGCGCGGTCTATGCCGGCATCGCCACCGGCTTTGCCGGCCTGGCTTACCCGACCCAGGCCGAAGGCAGCCTGCTGCGCGATGGCAGCGGCCAGGTGCGCGGCTCGGCCTGGCTGGCGCAGCCGTTCACCGCTGACGGCTACTTCCAGGCGCGTCCGTCGGCGGCCAACTACGACCCGATGGCCGCGGCCGGTTCCAACCTGGCGCGCAGCAACCCGGCGCTGGCCGAGCGCGTCGCCGCCAGCACCGCTGCGGTGGCCGCGCGCGAAGGTGTCGCCCCGGCGCAGGTGCCAGCGGACCTGGTCACCCAGTCCGCCGGCGGACTGGATCCGCAGCTGTCGCCGGCGGCGGCGCAGCTGCAGGTAGCACGCGTGGCGCGTGCCCGTGGCCTGCCGGTGGAGCGCGTGCAGGCACTGGTGCAGGCGCATACCGAAGGGCGCCAGTGGGGCCTGTTCGGGCAGCCACGGGTGAACGTGGTGACGCTGAACTTCGCGCTGGACCATGCGGCCAAGGCGCCGTGATGCTGGGCTGCACCTGCTGCGCGCACAATGGTGGCCATGACAGCGGCCCCCATGACTGATGCACGTACCCGCCAGGCCGATGCCCTGGTTGAAGGCCTGCAACGCGAAGCCGGCGGCAAGCTGACCGTGTTCCTCGGTGCGGCGCCGGGCGTGGGCAAGACCTACGCCATGCTGACCCGCGCGCAGGAACAGCTGCGCCGCGGCGTCGACCTGGTGGTGGGCCTGGTGGAAACCCATGGACGCACCGATACCCAGGCGCTGCTGGAGGGCCTGCCGCAGCTGCCGCTGAAGGACGTGGCCTATCACGGCCATGCCCTGCAGGAGATGGACCTGGATGCCGTGCTGGCACGGCATCCAGCGTTGGTACTGGTGGACGAACTGGCCCATCGCAATGCACCGGGCAGCCGCCATGAGCGGCGCTGGCAGGATGTGATGGAGCTGCTGGACGCCGGCATCGACGTCTGGACCACGGTCAACATCCAGCATCTGGAAAGCCTCAACGACGTGGTGATGCGGATCACCGGCGTGCGCGTCAGCGAGACCGTGCCCGACGGCGTGCTCGACCGCCTGCACGACATCGTGCTGGTCGATCTGCCGCCGCGCGAACTGATCGCGCGCCTGCAGCAGGGCAAGGTCTATGTGCCCGAACAAGCCGCACAGGCCCTGCAGGCGTTCTTCTCGCCGGCCAACCTGACCGCGCTGCGCGAACTGGCGATGCAGGAAGCCGCCGACCGCGTCGACAGCAGCCTGCGCGAAACCCGCGCCGCGCGTGGCGAAGGCAATCTGCCCCTGCGTCGCGGCGTTCTGGTGGCCATCGACGGGGGCGGCCAGAGCGAATACCTGGTGCGGGTGGCGCGGCGCATCGCAGAGCGCCGCGACGCACCGTGGACGGTAGTGACCGTGCAGGGCCGGCGCCAGGACGAGGCGACCCGGCGCGAGATCGATGCGGCCTTTGCGCTGGCAAGGCGGCTGGGCGGCGACGCCGAACTGCTGCATGGATCGAGCATTGCCGATGCCCTGCTCGACCATGCCGCACACAACGGCGTGTCGACCCTGGTGCTGGGCCGTACCCGCGAACGTCCACTGGCACGGATGTTCAACCGCACCCTGACCCAGCAGCTGATCCAGCGTGGCGCGCATTACGAGATCACCATCATCAGCACGCCGCAGGCACGCGCACGCTCGCGCCGCGAGAGCCTGCTGCCGCCGATGCGCGGCATCAGCTACGAGCCTGCACAAGCCCTGATCGCGACCGCATTGGCCTGTGCGGTGGCGTGGCTGGCCGAACACTGGGTGGGCATGGCCGACCTGTCGATGGTGTTCATCGTCGCGGTGGTACTGGTGGCTGCACGCACGCGCGCCAGCGTGGCGGTGATGGCCGCGATCCTGTGTTTCCTCGCCTACAACTTCCTGTTCATCGCGCCGCGCTTCACCTTCGCCATCGGTGCACGCCAGGGCGTGATCACCGTTTTCCTGTTCCTGGCCGCGGCACTGGTGGCCGGGCGCCTGGCCTCGCGCCTGCGCATGCAGGTCATCGCGCTGCGTGCGGCCAACCGCCATGCGCGCGCGCGCCAGCAGCTGGGACGCCAGCTGGCCAGCGCGGCCGGCAACGGCGAGGTGGCACAGGCGGGCCGGCATGCGCTGGAGCAGGCCCTGGACGTGCCGGCGTGGCTGCGGATCGGCACCGATACCGCCGCCGGCGGCCGCAGCCAGCCCGGCGATACCGACCTGGCTGCCGCCGACTGGGCGCTGCGCCACGGCCAGCCCAGCGGGCGTTTCACCGATACCCTGGCCGGCGCGCAATGGTGGTTCCTGCCGCTGCTGGACGGCGAAGACCGTGCGATCGGCGTGGCCGGCCTGTACCTGCCCGGCGCACAGGCGCGCCTGCTGCCCGAGCAGCGGCAGCTGGCCGAAGCGATGGTCGATGACATCGCCCAGGCCGCGCTGCGCACGCGGCTGGTGGCGGAACTGGAGCAGGCGCACGTCAGCAACGAGACCGAGCGGCTGCGCTCGGCCCTGCTCTCCTCGGTGTCGCACGACCTGCGCTCGCCGCTGGCGGCGATGATCGGGTCGGCCGACAGCCTGGCCAGCTACGGTGCAGCGATGGATACCGCTGATCGCCGCGCCCTGCTGGACACCATCCTGGTCGAGGGCGAACGGCTGGACCGCTACATCCAGAACCTGCTGGACATGACCCGGCTCGGCCACGAAGGGCTGAAGATCAACCGCGACTGGATCGGCGTGGACGAGCTGATCGGCTCGGCGGCACGGCGCCTGCAGCGCTACCAGCCAAAGGTGCGGCTGGAGCTGGACATTCCAGCCACGCTGGCACCGATCTGGGTGCACCCGGCGCTGGTCGAACAGGCCGTGTTCAACGTGATGGAGAACGCGGCCAAGTTCTCGCCGCCCGACGCCGCCGTGCAGGTACAGGCGCGCGAGCTGGACGGCCAGCTGCGCATCGACGTGATCGACGCCGGCCCCGGCATTCCCGATGACGAGCGCGCGCGCATCTTCGACATGTTCTACAGCGTCGAGCGCGGTGACCGAGGCCGCCACGGCACCGGCCTGGGCCTGACCATCTGCCAGGGCATGATCGGCGCACATGGCGGCAGCGTGCAGGCGCTGCCCGGACGCGACGGTCGCGGTACCCTGATCCGCATCACCCTGCCCCTGCTCAAGCCAGCCTCCCACGATGAGCCCGACCCCGATTGATGCCAGCGTGCCGGCCGCACGCGTGCTGGTGATCGATGATGAAACCCAGATCCGCCGGTTCCTGGACATCAGCCTGCGCGCGCAGGGCTACCAGGTGCGGCAGGCCGCCACCGGCCAGGAAGGCCTGCAGCTGGCCGCCAGCGAGGACATGGACCTGGTGATCCTGGATATCGGCCTGCCGGACATGGAAGGCCACGAGGTCCTGGAACAGCTGCGCCAGTGGAGCCAGGTGCCGGTGATCATGCTGACCGTGCGCGCCGGCGAAGCCGAGAAGGTGCGCGCACTGGATACCGGCGCCAACGACTACGTGACCAAGCCGTTCGGCACGCAGGAACTGATGGCGCGCGTGCGGGCGCTGCTGCGCACGCGCAGCGTGCCGACCGATGGCACGCCGCCGGTGTTCGACGATGGCCACCTGCACGTGGACCTGGTGCGTCGCGAAGTCGCCCTGCAGGGTGAGCCGGTGGCGTTGACCCGCAAGGAATACGCGCTGCTGTCGCTGCTGCTGCGCAATGCCGGACGGGTGGTGACCCAGCCGCAGATCCTGCAGGAGATCTGGGGGCCGACCCACCAGCACGACACTCACTACCTGCGCATCCTGGTCGGCAAGCTGCGGCACAAGCTGGGCGATTCGGCGCTGGATTCGCGCTACCTGTTCACCGAGCCGGGCGTGGGGTTGCGGTTCAAGGGGTGAGGGTGTGTCGACCAGGGTCGACACCTACCAAGAGCGGGCAAGGCGTGCCGACCAACGGTCGGCACCCACCAGGATCGGTCAGAACCCCAGCGGGGTGTCGCCCAGCACTGGTTGCAGCTGGCTGCGGAACAGGGCCTGGATGCGTTCCAGTGCCGCCTCGTCGTTGCCTTCGAAGCGCAGCACCAGCACCGGCGTGGTATTGGAGGCACGCACCAGGCCCCAGCCATCGGCGAAGTCCACGCGCAGCCCGTCGATGGTCGACAGGCGGCCACCCACATACGGGTTGTCCGGGGACTGCGCCGCCGCCACCAGCATCGCCACCAAGGCATGCGGCGTCCCGTCGGCCACCGGTACCTTCAGCTCCGGCGTGGCGACCATTTCCGGCAGCTCGCCCAGCACCTCGCCCGGCGTTTCCTCGCGCTGGGCCAGGATCTCCAGCAATCGCGCAGCGGCGTACAGACCGTCGTCGAAACCGAACCAGCGTTCCTTGAAGAAGAAGTGGCCGCTCATCTCGCCGGCCAGCTCGGCATCGGTCTCGCGCATCTTCGCCTTCATCAGCGAATGCCCGGTCTTCCACATCAGCGGGCTGCCACCGTTGCGCAACACGTGGTCTGACAGCTTGCCGGTGCACTTCACGTCGTAGATCACCATCGCGCCCGGATTGCGCATCAACACATCGGCAGCAAACAGCATCAGCAGGCGATCGGCGTAGATGATCCGGCCTTCGCCGGTCACCACGCCCAGCCGGTCGCCGTCGCCATCGAAGGCAACGCCGAGATCGGCGCCAAAGCGCTTGACCGTCTGCACCAGGTCTTCCAGGTTGGCCGGTTCGCTCGGGTCGGGATGATGGTTGGGGAAGGTACCGTCGACATCGCAGTACAGCGGGATGACGTCGGCGCCGATCGCTTCCAGCAGCTGCGGCGCCAGTGCGCCGGCCACGCCATTGCCGGCATCGGCCACGACCTTCAGCGGACGGTCCAGCTGCACGTCATCGGCGATGCGCTGGATGTAGTCGGCACTGACATCGCGCTGCTGGTAGTCGCCCGGCTCGGCGGCCTGCACCAGGCGGCCCTCGACGATGCGCTGGTAAAGATCGGTGATGGCATCGCCGGACAGCGTCTCGCCGCCGATGACCACCTTGAAGCCGTTGTACTCGGGCGGGTTATGACTGCCGGTGACTGCCACGCAGGTGCCGGTACGCAGATGGAAGGCGGCGTAGTACACGACCGGAGTCGGTGCCAGGCCGATGTCGATCACCGCGCAACCGGCGCGCCTCAGGCCCTCGGCCAACCCTGCGGCCAGTTCCGGGCCGGACAGGCGGCCATCGCGACCGATCACCACCTCGCGCAGGCCCTGCTCCAGTGCCACGGTGCCGATGGCCTGGCCGATCAGCGCCGCGGTCTTCGGTGTCAGTTCACTGCCCACCACGCCGCGGATGTCATAAGCACGGAAGATGCCGGCGGCCAGCTCTTCAGCGGGCACTGGCGGTGGCGGCGGTGGCGCGGCATCGCCACTGCCGGTCACAGCGGCCTCGGGTGGCGGCGCCTGCTGCAGGCTCTCGCTCAGGGTCGGGCCATGGTCGGCCTCGGACGCTGCGGCGCGGCGCGGCAAGGGCAGCGACTTCGGCAGTCGGTCACGTCCCACCACCAGCAACACGGCAATGAACGCCAGCAGCAACGCCACAATGGCGCTGGCCAGCGCGCCCAGGCCCAGCGGACCGGCGTCGACATTCGGCACCGACGCGACCAGCCGCAACGGTGTGCCTGCAACCGGGCGCGCAAGGGCTTCCGCACTTTCGGCCAGGCCCGCGTCGCCCTGGGTGACCAGATCGAAGCCGCCCTGGCGCAGGCCAAGGAAGCCGGCGGACGGCGCGCGCACCTGGTCCAGCGGCGAGGTCAGCCGCAGCAGCGGTTGGCGCACATAGATCACGGCCGGCCCCAAGCTGCCCAGCTGCACCGGCGCGGCCAGGCCCAGGCGATTGCCGCCGCCGTCGCGGACCACGCGCAGGCTGGGCCTGGCCTCGGCCAGCGCAGCTTCCAGCAGGGCCAGGCGTGCATACCCGAAGGTGGCCGGATCGGCATAGGCGTTGGCCAGATCGGCCGTCAGCACCTCGACCTGCTCAACTCCGGTCCAGCTCTCGCGCACGGCCAGCGCCGCCGCAGCGGCATCGCCGGCCTGCAGCGCCTGCTGCACGCGATCGTTCTTCAACTGCTGCTGCAGCTGCTGCAACTGGCCTGCAGCGGCCTGCTGCAGGCCCTGCACAGCCTGGTCACGCGCTTCTTCCAGCGCCTGCCCGTTGGCCTCCTGCCGCCATTGCTGCACCGCGCTCCATCCGAACCAGCCGGCCAACAGGATCAACAGCACCCCCAGTAGAGGTGCACTGCGACCCAACGACCGTCCCCGCTGTCCTTCCCCGATGCCGCTCATCGATGTCCCCTGTCAACGCACCCCGGTATGGCCGAATCCACCCGTGCCCCGCACGCTGTCGGTGAAAGTATCCACCACCTGCAGGCTGACGCGGGCAATCGGAACCACCACCAGCTGCGCGATGCGATCGCCGGGCTCGATGGTGAAGGCCTCGCGGCCACGGTTCCAGACGCTGATCAGCAGCGGCCCCTGGTAGTCGGCATCGATCAGGCCGGTGCCGTTGCCCAGCACGATGCCATGCCGATGGCCCAGCCCGGAACGCGGCAGGATCACCGCGCACAGGTTCGGGTCGGCAATGTGGATGGCCAAGCCGCTGGGCACCAGCGCGGTGTCGCCCGGCTGCAGGGTCAGCGCGGTATCCAGCGCCGCGCGCAGGTCCATGCCGGCGCTGGCTTCGGTGGCGTAGGCCGGCAGCGGCCAGCTGTCGCCGAAGCGCGGATCGAGCAGCTTGACCTGCAGCGGTTGGGAAAGGGATGCCTGGGTCATGCCTGGAGTCTCCGCGCGATCAGCGCCAGCAATTGTTCGGCCAGTTCGCGCTTGGAGGTGGCCGGGAATACCTGTTCACCGTCCTGCCAGAAGGCCGTGGCGGCATTGTTGTCGCTCTCGAAACCACCGCCACTGATGCCGACCTGGTTGGCGATCACCAGGTCCAGGCGCTTGTCGATCAGCTTGCCGCGAGCATATTTCTCCACGTCATGGGTCTCGGCGGCAAAGCCGACCACCAACTTCAGCGACTGCGTCTGCGCGGCGACTTCGGCCAGGATGTCCGGCGTGCGCACCAGCTCGATCACCAGCGACTGGCTGTCGGCGGTCTTCTTCAGCTTCTGCGCGGCGACCTGGCGCGGGGTGTAGTCGGACACTGCGGCGGCACCGATATAGATGTCGGCGGGCAGCGACTTCAGTACGGCATCGCGCATCTGCGCGGCCGAGCGCACATCGATGCGCTGCACGCCCGGCGGCGTCGGCAGCTGGACCGGGCCACTGACCAGCACCACCTGCGCGCCCAGCGCGGCGGCGGCGGCGGCCAGGGCGAAGCCCATCTTGCCGCTGCTGCGGTTGCCGACGTAGCGCACCGGATCGATGTCTTCGTAGGTCGGGCCGGCACTGATCAGCAGGCGCAACCCCTGCAGGGCACGGGTTTCCGGCGCGGCAACCGTCGCAACGACCCCGCCATTGGTCGCCAGCGCGGCCACGATGTCGCCCGGTTCGGCCAGCCGACCGGGGCCGGATTCACCTTCGGCCAGCGGGCCATCGACCGGGCCGATCACCTGCGCACCGCGCTGGCGCAGCAGGGCGATGTTGGCCTGGGTAGCCGGATGCAGCCACATCCGGTGGTTCATTGCCGGGCAGATCGTCAGCGGTGCGGTGCTGGCCAGACACAGGGTGCTGACCAGGTCATCGGCATGGCCCTGGGCCAGCCGCGCCAGCAGATCGGCGGTACCCGGCGCGACCACGATGCGGTCGGCCCAGCGGGCCAGCTCGATGTGGCCCATGGCCTGCTCGGCGGCGCTGTCCCACAGCGTGGTGCGGGTCGGCTGCCCGGACAGGGCCTGGAAGCTGAGGGGGGTGACGAACTGCTGGGCGCCGGCGGTCATCGCCACCTGCACCTGGGCGCCCGCGTCACGCAGGCGCCGCACCAGCTCCAGGGCCTTGTAGGCCGCGATCCCGCCTCCGACGCACAACAGCAGTTTCTGGCCTTCCAGCGCGCGGGCCGGCGCGGGGGAAGCGTTGGGGGAGTCAGCCACCTGGAATTCCTGTGCAAACGAGGGCATTAGCTTACCCGATGGTCGGTAATGTCCCGGTGCACAGCGCACATAGCGGGCGGCTATCAGCAGATGGGACTTGCACCACAACGCTTCCGGGGTTCAAGACACCGCGATTCGGAACTTTCCTATACCTGTAGGCCGGCCACGTTTGCAGAATCGTCAGTGGCCACCGCTGGTGTGCCGCTTCGCTTTTCGAGGATCCCGCGTGCACCCGCGCATCATCATCGCCGACGACCATCCCGTCGTCCTGCACGGCATCCGCATCGTGCTGCAGACCCATCTGATGGAGGTCGTCGGCAGCGCGCGTGACGGCGCCCAGCTGCTGCAGCTGGTCGTGCACCACGGCTGCGACGCGGTACTGACCGACCTCTCCATGCCGGGTACCGGCCCGGATGGCCCGGAACTGATCGCTGAGCTGCGCGCACGCCACCCGGGCCTGCCCGTGGTGGTGCTCACCGGCGCCCGTCACCCCGGCCTGCTCGATGGCCTGCTGCGTGAAGGTGTCAGTGGCCTGGTCGACAAGTGCGCCGATTTCGGCGAGTTGCCGCAGGCCCTGAACGCAGCCATGGCCGGGCAGGTGTTCGTCTCGCAGCAGTTGCGCCATCACCTGCAGGCGCGCGACCTGATGTTCGCGCGTGAACCGGCGGCGCTGTCGGCCCGCGAACAGGAAGTGCTGGACCTGTTGGCCGCCGGGCTGAAAGTGAACGCCATCGCCGTCCACTGCGGCCGCAGCCCGAAAACGATCAGCCGGCAGAAGGCCGAAGCCAAGCGCAAGCTGGGGCTGCAGAACAACCAGGAGCTGTTCGCCTATCTGCAGTCGCGACGCGACTGAGGCAACAGCCTACCCGGGCGTGCGCACTGCCCTGATGGGACGCATTACCCGCGCTGGCGATGATGCAGGCATGCCCATCCATGACTGGCCCGAGCAGGAACGTCCCCGCGAGAAGCTGATCGCCCGCGGCCCCGCCACGTTGTCCGACGCAGAGCTGCTGGCGCTGTTCCTCGGCTCTGGCTTCGGTGGACGCGACGCGGTGCAGACCGCCCGCGACCTGTTGCAGGCGCATGGCCCCCTGCGCGTGCTGCTGGACCGCCCGGCCCGCGAGCTGGCCCGGTTGCCGGGGCTGGGGCCGGCACGAAGCTGTGCCCTGGCCGCCGGCCTGGAACTGGCCCATCGCTACCTGGCCGCCGAGCTTCAGCAGGGCGAGGCGGTCGGCAACAACCCAGCCGCGGTCGGCCGCTACCTGCAGCACCGCCTGCGCGGCCAGGCCCGCGAGATCTTCATGGCGCTGTTCCTGGACAACCGCCACCGGCTGATCGCCTGCGAGGAACTGTTCCAGGGCACCATCAATGCCGCCCCGGTCTACCCCCGCGAGGTGGTGCGGCGAGCCCTGCTGCACAATGCGGCAGCGGTGATCCTCAGCCACAACCACCCCTCCGGCGACCCGGAACCCTCCGGCGCCGATACCCGGATCACCGATGAACTGCAGCAGGCGCTGGCACTGGTGGACGTACGCCTGCTGGACCACTTCGTGGTCGGCGAAGGCCGCCCCGTTTCATTTGCTGAACGGGGCCTGCTGTCCCCGCCCCAGCCACGCCTGTTCGGCTGAGCGGGCCTGACCAGGGCCGGGCAGATCCCCCCCACAGGCATGTTCTGGTCAGCGTGGGCGCGGGTATCTGCGCTAAAATGGGCGATTCCGCCGCTCATTCTCACAGCAGGCCTCGTGAAAAATCTCCTCCGCGCCCTGATCAGCCAAGGCATCGAAGCCTTGCGCGCCAATGGCACCCTGCCCGCCGACTCCCTGCCGCCGGACTTCGTGGTCGAGCGCCCGAAGACCCGTGACCATGGCGACTTCGCCACCAACGCCGCGATGCTGCTGGCCAAGGCCGCGCGCAGCAATCCGCGCGCACTGGCTCAGGCGCTGGTCGAGGCGCTTCCGCGCAGCGAGGACGTCAGCAAGGTCGAGATCGCCGGCCCCGGCTTCATCAACTTCCACCTGGCTCCGGCTGCATACCAGCGCGAAGCCGCGTCGGTCATCAAGGAAGCCCACGACTACGGCCGCAACCTGTCCGGCAATGGCCGCACGGTGGGCGTAGAGTACGTGTCGGCCAACCCGACCGGCCCGCTGCATGTTGGCCATGGCCGCGCGGCGGCGATCGGCGACTGCGTGGCCCGCGTGCTCGACGCCAACGGCTGGAACGCCAAGCGCGAGTTCTACTACAACGACGCCGGCGTGCAGATCGAGAACCTGGCGCTGTCGGTGCAGGCCCGCGTGAAGGGCATTGCGCCGGACCAAGAAGGCTGGCCGGAAGGCGGCTACCGCGGTGAGTACATCGCCGATGTTGCCCGCGCCTACATGGCCGGCGCCAGCGTTGACCTGGAAGGCACGCTGGTGGTCGGCGCCAAGGACCCGGACGACATGCAGGCGATCCGTCGCTTCGCCGTGGCCTACCTGCGCAACGAGCAGAACCTGGACCTGGCCGCCTTCGGCGTCGACTTCGACATCTACTTCCTGGAAAGCTCGCTGTACGCCGATGGCAAGGTCGCCGAGGCCGTGGCCAAGCTGCAGGCCTCCGGGCACACCTACGAGGAAGGCGGCGCGTTGTGGCTGCGCAGCACCGATTTCGGTGACGACAAGGACCGCGTGATGCGCAAGTCCGACGGCACCTTCACCTACTTCGTACCGGACGTGGCCTACCACCTGTCCAAGTGGCAGCGCGGCTACGAGCGCGCGATCACCGAACTGGGTGCCGATCACCACGGCTCGCTGGCGCGCGTACGCGCCGGCCTGCAGGCGCTGGAAGTGGGCATCCCGCAGGGCTGGCCGGAATACGTGCTGCACCAGATGGTCACCGTCATGCGCGGCGGCGAGGAAGTGAAGCTGTCCAAGCGTGCCGGCAGCTATTTCACCCTGCGCGACCTGATCGAGGAGGCCGGCCGCGATGCGACCCGCTGGTTCCTGATCGCGCGCAAGCCCGATTCGCAGCTGACCTTCGACATCGACCTGGCCCGCCAGCAGAGCAACGACAATCCGGTGTTCTACGTGCAGTACGCGCACGCCCGCGTCTGCAGCCTGCTGCGCCAGGCCCAGGAAAAGGGCCTTGTGTACGAGCAGGGCAATGGCCTGGCCAATCTGGGCCGCCTGGCCGACGATGCCTCGCTGGGGCTGATGAACGAGATCTCGCGGTATCCGGAAGTGGTGGAAGCGGCCGGCGTGGCGCTGGAGCCGCACCTGGTGGCGCAGTACCTGCGTGAATTGGCGCATGCCTTCCACACGTGGTATCACGGGACGCCGGTGCTGGTGGACGACGCCACCGATCGCAACGCCAAGCTGACCCTGGCCTGCGCGGCGCGCCAGGTGCTGGCCAACGGCCTCGAACTCCTGGGCGTGAGTGCCCCGGAAAAAATGTAAGCATCAGGAGACGCAGTACACATGGCAGCACGACGCGGCAAAACCCAGGCACGACGCAACAGCAGCAGCCAGGGCACCCCCGGATGGGTGTGGCTGGTGGCCGGTGTGGCGATCGCCGCCGTGGTGTTCCTGGCGGCGCCGAACCTGTTCAAGGGCGAAGGCGATGGCTTCCTGCGTGCCGGTCCGCAGCCGAACCCGAACGCGCAGCCGGCCCCGGTCGCTGATGCCGACAGCGATGTCGGCAGCCAGCCGGCCGCGCAGCCGGCCACGTCGAAGCCGGCCGAACCGGAGAAGCCCGCCGCGACGCAGTACGACTTCTACACCCTGCTGCCGGGCAAGGAAGTGGAAATGTCCGACGCCGAACTGGCCGCCAGCGCGCGCGCCGAGGATCAGCGCCGGGCCAAGGCCGAAGCGTCGCGCGCGCAGGCCGCGCTGGAGGGCAAGCCGGTACCGCCGGCCAGTACGGCCACGCCGGCACCGACCGCAACGGCCAGCGTCGCAAGCACCGCGCCGGTAACCGCGACCAACCTTCCGTTGCCGGCACCGCTGAGCGAGCGCCCGGCCGCGGCAACCCCGTCGGCCAGCACGGCGGCCGCCACTCCGGCGTCGCGCGCGGAAAGCGCGCCCGCCGCATCGGCACCGCCGGCATCCGCAGCTGCACCGGCGGCCGCCGACAACGCCCGCTACATCCTGCAGGCAGGAGCCTTTGGGGCTTCCGGTGACGCCGAAGCCACCAAGGCCAAGCTGGCCATGATGGGCCTGGCGGCACGCGTGGAGTCGGCGCAGATCAACGGCAAGACCGTGTACCGCGTGCGCATGGGCCCGTACGGCAGTGCCGGCGAGTTGTCCGAAGCCAAGCAGAAGCTGGATGGCACCGGCCTGCAGGCGATGGCGATCAAGGCGCAGTAAGCCTGCCGATGTGAATGAAAAAGCCGGGCAGTGCCCGGCTTTCTTGTTTCTGTAGAGCCGAGCCATGCTCGGCTGAATCCAGACGAAGCCGAGCATAGGCTCGGCTCTACAGGACCCGCAAAGCAGGTCAGCCCTCGCGGGCGACCTGGAATCCGGCAAACGACTGGCTGACCGGCATCAGCTCCAGCCGGTTGATGTTCAGGTGCGGCGGCAGGCTGGCCACCCAGAAGATCTGCTCGGCGATGTCTTCGGCGGTCATCGGGTTGGCGCCGCTGTAGAGCTTGTCCGAGGCGTTCTGGTCGCCATGGGTACGTACCACGGTGAATTCGGTTTCGGCCATGCCCGGCTCGATCGTGGTCACGCGCACGCCGGTGCCGTGCAGGTCCGAACGCAGGCCCAGCGAGAACTGACTGACGAAGGCCTTGGTGCCACCGTAGGCGTTGCCACCCGGGTACGGGTAGACGCCGGCCACCGACGAGATGTTGATGATCGCGCCCTTGCGCTCCACCAGCTGCGGCAGCAGCCGGTGGGTCAGGGTCACCAGCGCGGTGATGTTGGTGTCGATCATCGTGGTCCAGTCCGACAGCGTGGCGCTCTGTGCCGGCGCGGTGCCCTGCGCCAGGCCAGCGTTGTTGACCAGCAGGTCGATCTCGCCAAAGGCCGGCGGCAGCGCCAGCAGGGCCGCCTCCATCGCCACCGCATCGCGGATGTCGAAGGCGGCGGCGTGCACCACGTCCTTGCCGTAGCGCTCGACCAGCGGCTGCAAGCGTTCGCTGCGGCGGCCCGTGGCGATCACTTTCCAGCCGGCCTGGGCGAAGCGGTGGACGGCGGCGGCGCCGAAGCCGGACGTGGCGCCGGTAATCAGGACAGTGCGGGTCATCAGGCAACTCCAGGGGGAAAAACCGGACGCCCATTCTGGCATTCCCGGCCCGTCCTGAGTTGCCCGCCGTCCAGCCGTCCCCCCGGCTCAACGCACGCGAAACACTCTGGCCTTGGGCAGGTCTTCGTCGACCTGCAGGAACCAGCGCCCGGCAATTCCTGGAACAACGGCGATCTGCGGCGACTGCAACACCTTGCGCAGCTTCATCTGTCCCTTCATCACCTGCCATTGCTGGCCGTTATCAAGGGTGAACAGCGTGCCGGGCTGCCAGCCTGCGACCTCTCCGACTACACGGGCACTGACCGGCTCGTCATCCAGGCCCAGATGCATTGCTGCCGGTGCCGGCACATTGGCAGGCAGCGGCGCAGCGACCGGGGCCACCACTGCCGTCGACGCAGCGGTCGTGCTCTCTGCCTCGCGCAGTACCCGGTTCAACGCCTGCAACTGCGCTGGACTGAGCCCGACCTCGGCCAGTTGGGATGCACTGAGGCGCCGCTCGACGGGTACGAAGCGGTCCTGGGCGAAGGCAGCGAAGCTGCCGGCGAGCAGTAGTGCGGAAAACAGATACCGGCGCATGCAAGGGTCCCAGCGAACGAGTGCTCACGATGCTGCAGTTCGATGACACTCCGGTGACACGCCAGGGGCCGGTACAATTGGGCCATGATCAACAATGATGTCCTGCGCAGCGTGCGCTACTCCCTGGACCTGGGTGACCAGCACGTGGTCGCCCTGTGCCAGATGGCCGACCCGGCCTTTGCCGTGGATACCGGGCAGGTGAAGGCCTGGCTGCGCCGCGAGGACGAAGCCGGTTTCGAGGCGATGAACGACAGCGCGCTGGCGCACTTCCTCGACGGCCTGATCGTGCACCTGCGTGGCCGCGACGAGAGCCAGCCGCAGCGCGCAGTGGAAACCCGTATCGACAACAACCTGGTGCTGAAGAAGCTGCGCGTGGCGTTCCAGCTGCGCGACGTGGACCTGATGGAGATCTTTGCCAGCGCAGGCTTCAATGTCTCCAAGTCGGAAGTGGGCGCGCTGTTCCGCCAACCCGGGCACGCCAACTACCGGCGTTGCCTGGACCAGATGCTGCGCAACTTCCTCAAGGGCCTGAGCCTGCGCCTGCGCGGTTGAGCACGGCGTCGACGAACGCCCGCGCCGCTGGTGTCGGCAGGCGCTGCCAGACCAGGTGCACGCGCCGGGTCGGGGTCGGCTGCAGCGGAATCTGCACCACGCCCTGAAACCCATCGGCGATCAATGCCGGCACGATGCCGACCGCCAACCCATGGCGGACGAAGCGCTCGACCAGTTCCATCAGGTTGACCTCGAAACGGACCGTGTGCGGCAGTCCGGCTGCGGCAAAAGCATCATCGGTCTGCCGGCGTGCGCCGGTGCCGCGCGGGAAGTCGACCAGTGCTTCATCCTGCAGTGCGGCCAATGGCAGCCGCTTGCGCCCGGCCAGCCGGTGCGATGGCGCCAGTACCGCCACCAGATCCTCCTCCTGCAGCACCTGATGGCAGACACCGTCCAGCGCTGCCGAAGGCGCCAGGCCGACCAGTGCCACATCCAGCGCGCGCGACTGTACCTGCGCGATCAGGTCCTCGCTCTTGTCCACGCGCAACTGGAACTCCACCTGCGGGTGCACGCGCTGGAAGGCCGCCAGCATCGTAACAACGTCGATTCCGGTCAGCGAGGAAATCTGCCCGATGGCCAGCAACCCACGCACTTCGCCACTGACGGCGGCCACGTCGGCGCGCAGGTGGCGCAGGCTGGCCAGCACCTGGCGTGCGTGCACCAGCAACGCCTCACCGGCGGCGGTGGCCCGCACCTGGCGCGGCAGGCGCTCGAACAGCGTGGCACCCAGTTCCTGTTCCAAGTGGGCGACCTGGTGGCTGAGCGCGGACTGCACCACGTGGCAGCGCTCGGCGGCACGGGTGAAATTGCCCTCCTCGGCCAGCGCCACGGCGAACTCGAGCTGCTTGAGGTTCATACAACTATCTTGTTTTCAGATGGCATGGATGATGATGATTCATTTCCATCATGCTCGCAGCAGGCGGACACTGTGCCCCCCGCTTCCTGGAACATCGCGTGAGCCCGTCCCTTCCCCCTCTGCACCGTTGGCAGGTGCTGCTGATGTCGGTCGCCACCGGCGTGGCCGTGGCCAGCAACTACTACGCGCAACCGCTGCTGCACACCATCGCCGACGCCTTCGGCGTGCCGTTCGGCCAGGTCGGCATGGTGGTTACCGCCGCGCAGCTGAGCTATGCCGCCGGCTTGATCCTGCTGGTGCCGCTGGGTGACCTGTTCGAACGCCGCCGCCTGATCGTGGTGATGAGCCTGCTGTCGGCGGGCGGACTGGTGATCAGTGCCTGCGCACCGTCGCTGACCTGGTTGCTGGTGGGCACCGCGATCACCGGCCTGTTTTCGGTGGTGGCCCAGGTGCTGGTGCCGTTCGCCGCCACGCTGGCCGCGCCGGAACATCGTGGCCGCGTGGTCGGAACATTGATGAGTGGCCTGCTGCTGGGCATCCTGCTGGCGCGCACCGTGGCCGGCCTGCTTTCCAGCCTGGGCGACTGGCGCCTGGTGTACGCGATCGCCGCTGCCACCCTGGTGCTGACCGCACTGGCATTGCAGCGCGGCCTGCCGCGATTCCACCACAGCGCCGGCCTTGGCTATTTCGCATTGCTGCGCTCCATCGGCGAGCTGTTCGTGCGGGAACCGGTGCTGCGCCAGCGCACGCTGCTGGGGGCCTGCAGCTTCGCCATGTTCGCGATCTTCTGGACCCCGCTCGCATTCCTGCTGGCACAACCGCCGTACGCCTACAGCGACGCCACCATCGGCCTGTTCGGGCTGGTCGGTGCGGCCGGGACGCTGGCGGCGGGTCTGGCTGGTCGCATGTCCGACCGTGGCCAGACCGGACGTGCCACCGCCATTGCACTGGCGCTGTTGCTGCTGTCGTGGCTGCCACTGGGGCTGTCGGCCCACTCGCTGCTGGCGCTGCTGGTCGGCGTGGTGGTGCTGGACCTGGCCGCGCAGCTGCTGCATGTCAGCAACCAGAACCTGATCTATGCGCTGCAGCCTGCGGCACGCAACCGCCTCAATGCCGGCTACATGACCGGCTATTTCATCGGCGGCTCGCTGGGCTCGCTGCTGTCTGCACAGGTCTACCAGCGCTTCGGCTGGACCGGCGTCTGCGTGGCCGGTGCCGCCGTGGCCGTGCTGGCCCTGCTGCTGTGGCTGCCCGGCGCGCTGCGCGCGCGCCAGGCCTCGGTGGCCAGCTAGAAGTTGCCCTGTAGCGCCAGCTCCCAACGCCCCCCGGCATTGCCCGGGAACAGGCGCTTGGCCGCACTGTCGGTGTCGTGCACGGTGGCACGCAGCTCCCATGCCGGGGCCAGCGTGGCAATGGCACTGAGCTGGCCATGCAGGTAGTCCGGGCCCTGCGCGGTGGCCAGCCAGTACTGGCCCACCGCCGCTTCCAGGCGGACGCGTTCGTGCAGCGGCACACGCACACCCAGCTGGGCATAGGTGCCGCGATGGCCACCGGCCAGTGCATCGCTGGAATGGGCGACCTGCAGCCAGGCACGCTGCTTCCAGGTCAACGTGGTGTTGAGTTCGGTCCAGTCCAGCGTGCGGCCGGTGCCCGGGTACACGTAGCGGGTCAGGTTCGTATCCAGGTTCCAGGCCGGCGCCAGTGCGCCGGACCAGCCGGCCACCAGGTCGAACTCGCTGCGCGCGCCATTGTCCGGTTTGAACGAAACGTTCGAACCCCACACGCTGGCGTACCATCCCGACGGGATCGAGACCTTCGCGCCGGCCTGCACCGCCGGGTCGCCATCGCTCTGCGAGCTGCCACGCCACACGTAGTCGCTGGTCAGTGCAGCACTGCCACTGGCCTGCACCTGTGCCTGCGCGCTGCCGATCCCGAGCAGCCCTGCCAGGGCGGCCACCAGCGCCGCCATCGTCTCCTTGCTGTTCACTGCACTGTGTTCCTCGTCGAAGGCGGTCGCGCCGCTGGGACGGCAGTGTCGGGGGCGCCGCCGTAACGGATCGAGGGCGCTGCCCGGCCTGCCGCGCAAATTCGGCGTAAATCCCGTGGATGGAGGCTACGTGCCAGCCGCGCGGTATCATGACGCCTTGTTTCCAGGAACCAACCACGTGGACGCCATCCTGACCCCGGTATCGATCGGCGAGCTGATCGACAAGATCACCATTCTCGAGATCAAGGCCGAGCGCATCGATGATGCTGCCAAGCTGGCCAACGTGCGCACCGAACTGGATGGCCTGTTGCCCTTGCTGCAGCAGCAGCTGCAGGCGCAGCCGGCATTGGACGCGCTGAAGCAGCAGCTGAAGGCGATCAACGAACGCATGTGGGACATCCAGGACCAGCTGCGCGACAAGGAAGCGGCCCAGGTGTTCGACGATGCGTTCATCCAGCTGGCACGCGGTGTCTATGGCACCAATGGCGAGCGCGTGCAGGTGAAGAACGAGATCAACCGCGTGGCCGGTTCGGCGCTGGTGGAAGAGAAGCAGTACCAGGGCGAGTAAGGCCGCTCAGCCGCATTCGAGCAGGTGGCGGAAGCGGAACAGGTCACCATCCCCGCGGATGCCGAGCTTGCGGTAGGCCGAGGTTTTCTGCGAGCTGATGGTGCTGGCCGAGCGCCCTGAGCGCAGGGCCATTTCACTGGTGCTGACGCCCTTCAGCACCAACCCGAGCACTTCACGCTCGCGCTGGCTCAGCGGCGTCAGCACCGGTGCAGATACCCGGCGTGTGCGCGGCAGCTTCAGCTCCTCGCGTAGTTCCGGTGGCACGAAGCGCCCTCCGCGAGCGACCACGTCAATGGCGCGCAGCAACGTCTCCGGTGGCATCGACTTGGACAGGAAGCCGCGCGCGCCGGCTCGCATCGCGGTGGTCACCGTACTGGCGTTGCAGTGCGCCGAGAGCACCAGCACCGGCAGCGCCGGCCAGCGCTGCGACAGCACGCGCAGCAGGGCCAATCCATCGCCCAGGTCGCCCATCGGCAGCGCATCGATCAGCAGCAGGTCGACACACCTCGGGCTGCGCTCCAGCAGCTGCAGCAGGTGCGCCTCGTTGGACAGGCTCACGCGCACCTGCACACCACTGTGTTGGCGGAGCAGAACTTCCACGCCCAACCGCAGTACCGGGTGCGGATCCAGCAGCGCCAGGCGTCGTGGCCGATCAGGCCGCAGGGGCGGGAGTGTCGGTGGCATCGCGGCCTGTCCAGGCAACATGGAACATCCACCGTAGGCCGGTGCCCGCAGCGGCGGAATCCAATTCCTTGCAATGCTCGGCCCGCGTGCGCCACCAGTCAGACGGCATTTTGTTTCGCGCCGCCACAAACGCAACAGGCCCGGCAAGAGCCGGGCCTGTCGAGACTTCTCCAGCGCGCAGGCGCGCCGGAACAGCAGTTACCAGCTGAAGCGCGGGCCGACGGTGTATTCCTTGTCGCCGTCGCGGTTCATCTTCAGTTCGCCGTTCAGGCCCCAGTTCTGGTTCAGCTTGACCTGGCCACCCAGGCGGCCGTACCACTGGCCTTCCGGATTCACGCCGTGCTTCTTGGCGTAGTCTTCGTAGCCAACCATGCCGTAGACCTCGGCGTGAGCGCCGAAGGCAGTGCGGATACCGGCTTCAGCGCTGTAGCCGTTGAAGTCCAGGCCGTGCTTCGGGTCGAGCTTCTGGTAGGCAACGCGGGCAACGAAGTCGGTGCTCGGAGCGATTTCAACGTTGTAGCCGGCACCGATCTTCCACTGGTCCAGCTTGACGTTGGTGTGGTCGAATTCCTGACGGCTGTACTCACCGAAAGCGTGGAAGTTCGGCAGGAAGCCGTACGAACCCTTCACACCCCAACCGTCGGACTTGAACGCGTCGTTGTCGGTCTTGGCGTAGTCGGCTTCGGCGTAGTTGTAGGACAGGTTCTCAGCAGCCGAGGCGGTGAACGGCAGGGCAGCGGCCAGGGCCAGGGCAATCAGCGAATTCTTCATGGGGGTACACCTTTACTTTCTTATGGTGTGCAGCAGCGCCAGGGCGCCATCGCATCGGGAATGTAAATTCTCCGTTATTCGCCACAACGCTCCCTGAAAACAGCAGCCTTCGCATTGCTGAATTTTTTGGCTTGATTCAGGCTGCGTCTGGCATACGCGCGCGGCGCGCGTGCATTCGAGTTCCGCTGACCCTTGCAACAGGAGGTTGCCTTGCACGTGCCTGCTCCGCTGCGGTTCCCGCTCTGCGCTGTCGTCCTCGCCTTCATCGGCGGGTGTTCCACTGTATCGGCTCAGCCACTGCAGCCTTCTGATTACCAGCGCGCCGAGCGCGTGCACGACAGCCACCTGCGCGGTGCATTGCGCAATGCCTCGGTCGTGCCGAACTGGCTGGCCGATGGCCGCTTCTGGTATGAGCGCGAGGATGCACGCGGTCGACGCCAGGCGGTACTGGTCGACCCGCTACAGGCCACTGGCGAGGTCCTGTTCGAGCCCGCCGCACTGGACAGCGCGGTGGCGCCCTTCGGTGCCAGCGGGCCACGCCTGCGACTGGCCAGCGTGCAGGCAACCGACGATGGCCTGCGCCTGCGATTCAGCGGCGAGGCGCCGATCGATTGCCGGTGGCCGCGCTGGCAATGCGCGCCGTCGCAGGATGCGATGCCGCCGGCAGATGCGTTGCTTTCGCCCGCTGGCGATGCCTGGCTGCAGGTGCGCGACCACAATCTGTGGCTGCAGTCGCCCGGAACGGCAGCACGGGCACTGACCACCGGCGGCGAACCCGGTCATGGTTATGGCGTACTGCCGGACTTCACCCTCCGCGGCATACCGCGCCGCCAGGGCCGGATGCCGGTGCGGCCGTTTGCGGTCGGCTGGTCACCGGATGGCCGCTACGTGGCCGGCATCCGCTACGACGAGCGTGCGCTGCAGGACTACCCCTATCTGGAAAGCACGCCGGCCAACAGCGCGCGCCCACGCGTGCACACCGTGAAGCTGGGGGTACTGGGCGATGCACAGCAGGTGCGCGACAGCCTGTACATCGTCGATGTACGCAGCGGCCGGCAGCAGGACATCACCCTGCCCGAGGGCTGGAACATCCTGAGCGAGGCGGGCATCCTGGGCTGGGACGGTGGCCGGTTGTACGCCGCGATGGCGCACTTCGGCATGCCACGGCGCCTGCGCCTGGTAGAGATCGACGCCGGCAGCGGTGCGCTGCGCACCGTGCTGGAGGAGTCCAGTGATACCCGCCTGCAGCTCAACGTGTATTCCTACAACCGGCCAGCGGTGGCAATCCTGCCCGGCCGGGACACCGCCGTGTGGTTCTCGCAGCGCGATGGCTGGGGCCATCTGTACCGGGTGCGCCTGTCCGACGGCAAGGTGATGGGCCAGCTCACCGGCGGCCGGTGGGCGGTGCGGGACCTGCTCGGCGTGGACAGCGCAGGCGATTGGGCATACTTCAGTGCCGGCGGTGTCGAGGGCGGCGATCCCTACGTGCGTGGCCTGTACCGGGTACCGCTGCACGGCGGAGCGGTGCAGCGCCTGGCCGCCGATGGCGACGACCACCTGGTTGATGCGGGCACCGGCATGCTGTTCGGTGGACGTGCACCGCAAGCGCTGTCACCCGGCGGTGGCTACCTGGTGGATACGGTGTCCAGCCTCGCGCAGCCGCCACGCACGGTGCTGCGCGCCAGCGACGATGGCCGCGAAGTGATGGTGCTGGAGGCTGCGGATGCGCAGGCGGTCGTCACTGCTGGCTGGCGGCCGCCACGGCGCGAGCGGCTGCTGGCCGCCGACGGGCGCACGCCGATCTTCGCCACCATCTACCTGCCCCGCGACTATCGCGATGACGGCAGCTTCCCGGTGATCGACGCGATGTACGGCGGTGCTTTCATCAGCAATGCACCGGTCACCTATGCCGAAGCGGTCTCGGCGCAGAACCCGGCATCCCGCGCCAGCCTCGCCGAGCTCGGCTTCGTGGTGGTCAGCATCGATGCCCGCGGCACCGGCGGCCGCGACAAGGCATTCCATGACAGCAGCTTCCTGCATGGCGCCGATGTACAGCTCGATGACCATGTGGCCGCACTGCGCCAGCTGGGCGAACGCTACCAGGGTATCGATCTGCAGCGGGTCGGCATCTATGGGCATTCGTTCGGCGGCTACAGCGCGGCGCGTGCCCTGCTGCGCTACCCCGCGTTCTACAGGGTGGCCGTGGCCTCGGCCGGCAGCCACAATTTCCAGGGCATGTACGGCGGCGCCCTGCACGGCATGGACCGGCTGTTCGGTGGCGTGGTGCCAGCTACAGCCATGGCCGATGGCGTGCCGGCCCCCTTTGCCGGTCTCGACAATGCGGCGCTGGCCAGCAACCTGCGCGGGCATCTGCTGCTGGTCTATGGCGAACTGGACGAGAACGCGCCACCCGCGCTGACCCTGCAGCTGGCCGCGGCCCTGAACAAGGCCCAGCGTCGCTACGACCTGCTGTACCTGGCTCGACAGGACCACGAACTGTTCCGCAACGACGCCACCTATACGCACCGCATGTGGGACTACTTCGTGCGCCACCTGGCCGGCCAGCAGCCACCGGATACGGCGCTGGCCCCGCTCCCGGGTGGCCCAGGCTGAACAGGCGTACGCGGGATGTCGATCCCCGCCGCGCTGGTTCGTCGTGTATTTGAAGGCCGTGCATGTGGCACGGTCCATCCGGAGGCTGGCAATGAGCTACATCGATGGTTTCGTCCTGGCGGTTCCCACCGCCAACAAGGAGAAGTTCCTCGCCCATGCACGCACAGGAGATCCGGTCTTCATCGAGTACGGCGCACTGCGCGTGGTGGAGTGCTGGGGCGATGACGTGCCGCACGGCAAGACCACCGATTTCTTCGGCGCGGTGAAAGCCACGCCGGACGAGACGGTGGTGTTTTCCTGGATCGAATGGCCCGACAAATCGACCCGCGACGCCGGTATGAAGAAGATGATGGAAGACCCGCGGTTTGATCCAACGAAGAATCCGATGCCGTTTGACGGTGCGCGGATGATCTACGGCGGCTTCGTGCCGATCTACGAGCTGACCCGCTGAACCCGGCGGACGTGCTCAGCGCGCGTCCGTTTCATCGCTGGCAGCGGCATGGCCGGCGCCCAGTGCGGCGCCGGCACCGAGGCCCATGCCGCCCATGCCAGCGCCCATTCCGCCGCCCCCACCTCCGCCACCACCCGCACGGCCGCCCTTGGCATCGCCATCGTTGCGCCCCTTGCCGCCACCACTGGCAGCGGGGCGGGTCGGCCCCTGCGGCGGAATCCGCAGGTCGGGAGGAATCGGCGCCAGGTCCAGCGCTTCGCGCACGAAGTCGCGCAGCGAGACCACCAGTTCGTGGGTATGCACCGGTCGCCCCTGTGCCAGTTCGTTGGCAGCGCGCGCGGCCAGCCGCACCTGTTCGTCGGTGCCCAGCAACAGGATGTCCGAGAGCGCGGCCTCGACCGCATCGCGGATGCGGCGCGTTCGATCTGAACGCGGTTCGGCGATGCCTTCGGCTGCTTCGCGCTGGCGCAGATCACGGCGATGGCTGGGATCCACGCCCAGTTCACCAGTGAATGAACCGCCCAGGGTCTTGTAGGCCGCCATCAGTGTGCGCAGCCGCTCGTTGATCTGCCGGTTCTCGCGCTCGCGACGCTGCTGCAGGGTCTGCATCACCAGCAGGCGGATGCCCACGCCCAGCAGGGTGATCAGGACCAGGCCGGCCAACGTGGACAGCACGCCCTGCCAGGAACTGAAATCGATACCGCGCATGCTGGGGCTCCGGCGGGAAGAATCTGCATCTTGCCCCAGACCGCGCCCCGAAAACGCGAAAGGCCCCACCACCCGGTGGGCGGCAGGGCCTTCGGTCACGGCGCGATTACTTGCGCTTGGCGACCTTGCGCACGGCCTTGGCCGGGGCCTTCCTGGCAACAGCCTTCTTGGCCGGAGCCTTCTTGGCGGCGACCTTCTTCAGCGGTGCAGCCTTCTTGGCGACGACCTTCTTGGTCGAAGCGACCTTCTTGCCGACAGCCTTCTTGGCAGCAGTGGTCTTCCTGGCAACGGCCTTCTTGGCGACGGCAGCCTTCTTGCCGACAACCTTCTTGGCGGCGGCGGTCTTCTTGGTGGCGACCTTCCTGGTGGCGGCAACCTTCTTGCCGACAACCTTCTTCGCAGCCACTGTCTTCTTGCCGGCAACCTTCTTGGCGGCGACGGTCTTCTTGGCCACAGCCTTCTTGGCGGTGGCGACCTTCTTGCCAACCACCTTCTTGGCGGCCGTGGTCTTCTTGGCAACGGTCTTCTTCGCGACAGCAGCCTTCTTGGTGGCGGCCTTCTTCACGGTGGCGACCTTCTTGCCGGCAGCCTTGGTGGCGGCCTTGGTGGTCTTCTTGGCAGCGGCGGCCTTCTTGGTCACGGCCTTGCCCGCAGCCGCCTTCTTCTTCGCCACTTCCTTCTTCAGGGCAACAGCTTCGGCCTTGGCGTTCTTCTTGGCCGCTTCCAGCTTCTTCTTGGCGTTGGCAACTGTCTTGCCAACCGACTTGGCAGCCTTCTCGGCCTTCTTGGCAACAGTCTTCTCGACCTTGGCCACGGCCTTCTTGGCCTTGGCAACGCGGGTACCGGCAGCCTTGCTGGCGCGCTTGACGGTCTTCTTGACCGACTTCACTGCGTCTTCGGCGGCGTGGGCGATGGTCTCGCCGACGTTGGTGGCGGTTTCTTTCACGTTCTCGACAGCGTCGGTCACGACCGACACACCATTACCGTTGCTCATGTTGCCCTCCTGCGGGCCTTAAGTATCAAAACGGGGCGATGCTATACCGACATTGACGATCGTGGAACGGGGCATGTGCCAGCAATCGCATCTGTTGCGACGCCGATGGTGTACGCAGCAGCCCTAGTTGCCACCTGCGGTTCGCAGCAAACCCCTTTTTTTCAGTGCTGCGCCACGCGAACCCAGCATTGTCTGGCCGTCGTCGCGCGCACGTGCACGGATGCAGCGTCCGGCATCCGTCGTGGCGCATTGCGGCACCCGCCTGCGCGGAACTGCGCAAGCATCCGCCTGTGCCAGTGCGGCGCGCGTTGGCCTTGAGTGGCGCACCCATCACCTGCCCGGGTGTCGCCACAGCCGCGTTTTTGGCCCCCGCGCTCCTCCTTCGAGGCCCCCGTTTTCATGGCGCATTTATCCAGATCGCGACACACTCATTCAGCCTTGTTTTACCGTAGGCCCGAACAGCCCCCACCCACGCCAGCGAACCGACTCCCATGCGACCGCTTCCCACCCTGCTCACGCTCGCAATCGCCGCCGCCTTCGGTGGCTTCGTTGCCACCGGCATCAATGCCCACCTGGACAACCGTGCCGACGCCGCGCCGCTGCCGGCGGTCCTGCCGACCACCGCAGCGTTGCCGGCCTCGGTGGCCGGACAGGCGGTACCGTCACTGGCACCGATGCTGGAGAAGGCGATGCCGGCGGTGGTCAGCGTCAACACCAAGCAGGTAGTTCGCGTACGCAATCCCTTCTTCAACGACCCGTTCTTCCGCCGCCTGTTCCCGGACATCCCGCAGGAACGCATCAACGAATCGCTCGGCTCCGGCGTGATCATCGACGCCAAGGAAGGCCTGGTACTGACCAACCACCATGTCATCGAGAACGCCGATGACGTGCAGGTGACACTGGCCGACGGGCGCACGGTCAAGGCCCAGTTCCTGGGTTCGGACCGCGATACCGACATCGCCCTGATCCGCATTCCGGCGCAGAACCTCACCGACATCAAGCTGGGCAACAGCGACCAGCTGCGGGTCGGCGACTTCGTCGTGGCCATCGGCAACCCGTTCGGCTTCAGCCAGACGGTCACGTCCGGCATCGTCTCGGCGGTGGGCCGCAGCGGCATCCGCGGGCTGGGCTACCAGAACTTCATCCAGACCGATGCGTCGATCAATCCCGGCAATTCCGGTGGTGCACTGGTCGACCTGCAGGGGCAGCTGGTCGGCATCAATACCGCCAGCTTCAACCCGCAGGGCAGCATGGCCGGCAACATCGGCCTGGGCCTGGCGATTCCATCGAACCTGGCGCGCAGCGTGGTCGACCAGCTGGTCAAGCACGGCGTGGTGGTGCGCGGCACGCTGGGGGTGGAAAGCCAGAACCTGACCGCGCAGATTGCGCAGGGACTGGGCCTGGCCGAAACACGTGGTGCGCTGATCACCCGCGTGCTGGCCGGCTCGGCCGCTGCCGCAGCCGGGCTGAAGCCGGGCGACGTGGTGGTCTCGGCCAACGGCCAACGCGTGGACAGCGCCGAAGCCCTGCACAACGTGGAAGGCCTGGCCGCCGTCGGCAGCCCGATGACGCTGGACGTCCGCCGCGAAGGCAAGCCCGTGCAGATCAAGGCAACGCTGAAGGAACAGGCACGTGCGGTCACCGGCGAGAGCCTGGACCCGCGGCTGACCGGCGCCACCTTCGTCGACCTGCCCGAGTCGCTGCGGCAGTCGGGGGTCGGCGGCGTGCTGGTCAGCGAGGTCAAGCGCGGCAGCCGCGCGGCCAGCAACGGCCTGCAGCAGGGCGACATCATCACCGACGCCACCGTGGGTGAATTCGCCGACCTGGCCAGCTGGCGTGCCAATTTCCAGCAACGCCCGCCGACACTGGTGGTGCGCGTGCTGCGCAACAATGGCCAGCAGCAGGGCCAGCTCGTGATGCGCTGATCGCCCTGCCGTAACACCCCCTATACCCCGGCAATGCTATTGCTGTCAGTCCAGGTCGGCACCGCCGACGCCCGTTCCCCCATCGCAACAGGAGTGATTCGATGAGCCCCACCAATACCGAGAACCTGAAGGAACACCTGGGTGAAGCCGGTTCCCACCTGAAGCAGGCCGCCACGGCCGCCGGCGGTGCGATCAAGGGCGCAACCGGTGCCGCGACCGACGAACTGCGGATCGGCAAGGCCAACGTCAAGGCTGAACTGTCCGACAGCGCGCTGTCCGGCCTGGCCGCCGCCGAGTTCGGCGGGGCCGCTGCCAAGGAACAGGTCGATGCACTGATGGACAAGGGCAAGGACCTGATCGACAGCGCCGCCGAGCTGATCCGCGAACGTCCGCTGGCCTCGTTCGGCGTGGCCTTCGCTGCCGGCTGGATCATCGCCAAGCTGGCCCGCGGCAGCAGCGACAAGTAAGCCGCGGCGTGAGCGAAGACAACGCGCAAGCCCCTGATCCGGCGGCCACCCCGCCGCTGGATGAGAGCATCCGCCAGGTCGGGGCGGCCGGTCGTGCCGCTGCCGATTCGGCCAAGCACTCGCTGCGTTCGCTGCGCCGGCTGGCCTCGGCCGACTTCGCGCTGGCTCGCAGCGCATTCGGCCGTGCACTGGCCTGGGCCGGGGTAGCGATCGTATTCGGTGCGTCGGCCTGGCTGCTGATGGCCGCCACCCTCATCGCCCTGCTGCAAAGCTGGGGCCTGAGCTGGCTGCAGGCCCTGCTGATCACCTCGCTGCTGAGCCTGGCCGTCACCGGTTATGCGATCTGGCGGGTGTCCTACTTCTTCCACCACACCGGCATGCACGCCACCCGGCGCCAGCTGTCCCGCCTGGGCCTGTTCGACGAGCCCAGCGAAGACGACCCCGATGCCGATGTGCAGCTGCCAGAGGGCAAGCCATGAAGTTCGGTGCGCTGCAGCGGCGGGTGAAGCGCTGCGAACAGGTGGTGACCGTGCGTCTGGCCGAGACCCAGGGCCACTGGTCCACGCTCAGCCAGGTCTGGCGCCAAAGCTGGTCGCCACTACGCATCGTGGTAGTGGGCCTGGCCGGTGGCTTCATTGCCGGCAAGCTGGAAATGCCGGGCAAGGTCAACGGTGCGCGCTGGCTGCAGATGGTGGGTTCAGTCTCGAACCTGTTCGCCAGTGCGCAGGCAGCGTTCGCCACGGCGATGGCGGCGCAGGCTGCGGCTACCGCCGACGATGCGGCCGAAGAAGCCGACAACGCCAGCGAACAGGCACAGGCGGCCGCATCGGCATCAACCGCACGGCCCGCGCCAGCGCCGGCGCCACGGCCCGCCGCAGAACCGGAGCCGCGCGAACCGCGCCCGGCCGAAGCCGCCACCGAACTGTCCGAACGTTGATCCATGGAATCCGCCGCGCCGATCGCGGCCGGCGGATAATGCGCTCCCCTTTCCGGCTGATGCGTCGATGAGCGAGTCCTCCCTGTCCCTGTCACCAGCCGATCCGCAGGACCCGGAGGCACCGCTGCCGCCTCCGTCTCGCCCACGCGGGCCGATGTCGCTGGTGGTGCTGGCGACCCTGGCGGTGGGCTACACGCTGTGGGCTGCGCAGGACATCATCCTGCCGGTGCTGCTGGCGATGTTCTTCGCACTGGTCGGCAACCCGATCCTGCGCCTGCTGCAGAAACTGTGGATTCCGCGCGCGCTGGGGGCGCTGCTGATTCTCGGCGCCGGCCTGGGCGTGACCGGTTCGCTGGCGGTGCAATTGATCGGCCCGGCGATGGAATGGGCGCAGGAAGCCCCGCAGCAGCTGCGCAAGGTCGCCCGCCAGGTGCAGGACCTGACCAAGCCGGTGCAGCAGGCCAACCAGGCGGCGGAGAACTTCGCGCGCGTCGCCGGCGGCGACAGCAACCACAAGGTGCAGGTGATCCGCACCCAGCTCGACGACCCGTACCGCATGCTGACCCGCGCGCCACGGCTTGCCGCCTCGGTGCTGGCCGTGGTGCTGCTGACCCTGTTCTTCATGATCTATGGGCAGAGCCTGCAGCGCGCGGCAATCGCGCTGTTCCCGAACCGCCAGCAGCAGCGCTTCACCGCCGACATCCTGCGGTCGATCGAGCGCGAGGTCTCGCGCTACGTGCTGACCATCAGCGTGATCAACACCCTGGTCGGGCTGGTGTTCGCAGGCGTGCTGATGCTGCTCGGCATCGGCCTGCAGGAGGCGCTGCTGTGGGGCACGGTGGCCGCGCTGCTGAATTTTGCCCCGTACGTCGGCCCGCTGATCGGCGTGGCACTGATGCTGCTGATGGGCTTCGTGGAATTCCGCGACCCGCTGCAGGCGCTGCTGCCGGCGGCCGCGTACCTGGCCCTGCACACTCTGGAAGGGCAGATGGTGACCCCGATCGTGCTGGGCCGGCGCATGAAGCTGTCGCCGCTGGTGCTGATCCTGGCGCTGATGGTGTTCGGCTGGGCCTGGGGCATGATCGGCCTGCTGCTGGCGGTGCCGCTGCTGGTCTGCATCAAGCTGGTGCTGGCACGGCTGGACGGCATGCAGGGCTGGGCACGGCTGCTGGAATGAAAGCCCGCGCGGGCAGGCGTAGAATGGCGGGGTGAATTTCCCCGTCCAAGCCATCACCCTCGACCTTGACGACACGCTGTGGCCGTTCGCTCCGATCGGCGCCCGCATCGACCTGGTCCTGCACGAGTGGATGCGTGAACACAGCCCCGCCACCGCCGCGATGTATCCGGTAGCGGCGATGCGCGAACTGCGCGAGCGCCTGTACCACGCCCATCCGCACCTCCACCACGACCTGAGCGCGCTGCGTCGGCTGACCCTTCACGAAGCGCTGCACGCCAGTGGCGCCAGCCTCGATCTGCTGGAGCCAGCGTACGAAGCGTTCTACGCCGCGCGCAATCAGGTCGAGTGCTATCCCGATGCGATCGATGCGCTGGCGCGGATTGCCGCGCGGGTGCCGGTGGCAGCGCTGAGCAACGGCAACGCCGATCTGGAGCGGATCGGCCTGGCGCATCATTTCGCCTTCCAGCTGGGCGCGCGCGAACACGGCGCGGCCAAGCCGGAGGCAAGCATTTTCCACGCCGCCTGCACCCGACTGGGTGTGGCGCCGGCACAGGTACTGCATGTCGGCGACCACGCCGAAATGGACGTGGCCGGGGCGATCGCCGCCGGCCTGCGCGGGTGCTGGATCAACCGCGAAGCAGCCACCTGGACCCATCCGAAACTGCAGCCGGACCTGCAGTTCGACACCCTCACCGGCCTGGCCGACTGGTTGGACGCCAACCTCGACGCCGCCGCATCCCGGAGTACCTGACGCATGAGCGAGATCACTGGTTTCACCGCCGACACCACCGCGGCGCTGCCGCTGTACGTGCTGGACCGCGAGCAGTTCGCCGCCTGGAAGGACGGCCAACCGGCCGCCACCCAGGCCTGGCTGGCCTCGCAGGGTTTCACTGCCGGTGCGCACAGCGTGGCCCTGCTGCCCGGCAGTGAGGGCCTGGCCGGCGCGGTGATCGGTGTCGGTGATCGCGCCGATGCCTACAGCTATGCGCATGCGCCGCACGCGCTGCCGGAAGGCAGTGTCTGGCAGCTGGCCAATGAACTGCCTGCCGCCGAACAGGCGCTGCTGCAGCTGGGCTGGGGCTTGGGCAGCTACCGCTTCGACCGTTACCGCAAGCGCAACCGCGCCCCGGCGCAGCTGGTGGCCGCACCGTCCGGCGAAGTGGCCGACCTGATCGCCGCCAGCCTGCGCGTGCGCGACTGGGTCAACACCCCGACCGAAGACATGGGGCCGCAGCAGCTGGAAGACGCCGCGCGTGCGCTGGCCGATGCACATGGTGCGCAGGTCGAGGCGATCACCGGCGATGAACTGCTGAAGCAGAACTTCCCGGCCATCCACGCCGTGGGCCGCGCTTCGCACCGTGCGCCGCGCCTGGTGGTGCTGCGCTGGGGCGAGGAAACCGACCCGGCACTGGTGCTGGTCGGCAAGGGCGTGTGCTTTGATACCGGCGGCCTGGACATCAAGCCGGCCGACGGCATGCGCAACATGAAGAAGGACATGGGTGGCGCCGCGCATGCGCTGGCCCTGGCCGGCCTGGTGATGGCGCGCGGACTGCCGGTGCGCCTGACGCTGCTGGTGCCGGCGGTGGAAAATGCGATCGGTCCGGATGCGTTCCGCCCGGGCGAAGTGATCGCCACCCGCAAGGGCCTGAGCGTGGAGATCGACAACACCGATGCCGAAGGCCGCGTGATCCTGTGCGATGCGCTGACCTTCGCCGGTGAGCAGAAGCCGGACCTTGTGCTGGATTTCGCCACTCTTACCGGTGCCGCACGCATCGCGCTGGGTCCGGATCTGCCGGCGCTCTTCAGCAACGACGACACGGTGGCACAGCAGTGGCTGCAGGCCGGCGACGCAACCCGTGACCCGGTCTGGCGCATGCCGCTGTGGCGGCCCTACCTGCGCTATCTGAGCAGCGGCATTGCCGACCTGGCCAATGCCGGTTCGCGCATGGCCGGCTCGGTGACCGCCGCGCTGTACCTGGAGCGCTTCCTCGAAGACGGCCAGCGCTGGGCGCACCTGGACGTGTACGCCTGGAACGACGGTGAACGCCCGGGCCGTCCGGCCGGTGGCGAAGCGCTGGCGCTGCGCTCGGCGTGGGCGATGTTGAAGGCGCGTTACAGCTGATCGGGTGGGTGCCGGCCTTGGTCGGCACGCCGTCCCCGGCAAACTTGACGAAAATTTGAATACCGGGCCTGGAAGGGTTCTGCGAGGATGTGTGGGTCGACCACCCACACGCTCCGTGAAGGCAGGACTCCGACCATGTCGCTCTTTGGCTACACCCGTGCCGGCCAGACGCCGGGCGCACCGCGCAAGCATTCCCCCCTGCTCTGGATCGCGCTGATCGCGCTCATCCTGGGTACCGTGGCGCTGGCCTTCGCCTGGCTGGCCGGCTGGATGGGCGACCGCCTCACCGCGCAGCGCTTCACCGACACCATCGAGGCCACCGGCCCGGCCCATCCGGGCTTCCGCCGTGCACACAGCAAGGGCGTCTGCGTAAGCGGCTGGTTCGAACCCAGCGCACAGGCCCCTACCCTGTCCAGTGCCCGGGTGTTCTCGCAGACGCGTGTGCCGGTGATGGGCCGCCTGTCGATCGGTGGCGGCGACCCCTACGGCGCCGACAACACCGCACGCGTGCGCAGCCTGGCGGTGCAGATGGTCAGCGATGATGGCCAGGAATGGCGCATGGCGATGAACAGCTTCCCGTTCTTCGCGGTACCCACGGCCGAGGCGTTCTACGAGCAGACCCGCGCCTCGATTCCCGATCCGGCCACCGGCAGGCCGGACCCGCAGAAGATGGCGGCAGTGCTGGCGAAATACCCCAGTGCGCAGGCGTTCCAGCAGTGGGCGAAGACAGCGCCATGGACCAGCAGTTGGGCCGACACCACTTTCAACAGCGTCAACAGTTTCTGGTTCATCAATGCGCAGGGCCAGAAGCGTGCGGTGCGCTGGCGCTGGCAGCCGCTGGCGCCGGTGGTGGAGATGGATGCGGAAGCGCGCAAGCAGGCCAGCGTCGATTTCCTCAGCCAGGAACTGCAGCAGCGCCTGGCCCGCGGGCCGGTGCGCTGGAACCTGGTCGTGACCACCGCCGGGCCCGGCGACGCCATCGATGATCCGTCGGTGCCGTGGCCCGAGTCGCGTGACCAGGTAGTGGCGGGCGTGCTCAGCCTGGATCGCATGCAATCGCAGGAACAGGGCGCCTGCGGCCAGATCAACTTCGATCCGCTGATCCTGCCCAGTGGGGTGCGCGGCAGTAATGATCCGATCCTGGCGGCCCGCTCGGCGGTGTACTCGCAGTCCTTCAACCGCCGTGAACGCGAGCGCGCCAGCGGCAACGTCGAACAACCGAAGGAGGCCGCACGATGAGCACCGGCAACGGCCACTTCAACCTGCTGGCGCGGGTGCTGCACTGGTCCATGGCGCTGATGATCGTCGCCATGCTGTTCATCGGCGTGACCATGGTCGCCTCGCTGCACCTGCGTCCCGCGCTGATCGACCTGCACCGCCCGCTGGGCATCGCGATCCTGTTGCTGGCGCTGCTGCGCCTGTACAACCGGCTGCGCCATCGCCCACCGGCGCTGCCTGCCGACCTGCCGGTCTGGCAGGGGGTAGCGGCCAAGGCCTCGCACTGGATGCTGTACGCGCTGATGCTGGCGATGCCGTTGATCGGCTGGGCGATGCTGTCGGCCGGCGGATACCCGATCGTGTTGTGGGGAGGGCTGCACCTGCCGCCGATCGTGCCGCACACCCCGGCGTTGTATGCCGCCTTGCGCAATGCGCACAGCCTGTTGGCGTATGTGCTGTTCGCTACGGTGCTGATGCATGTGGGTGCGGCGTTGTTCCACCTGTGGGTTCGTCGCGACGGGGTGTTCCAGGCGATGGCGCGCGGGAAGGAGTGATGATCGGGTTCGCCGGGAGTTCCCGGCGGATCGTTTCCGCGACCGCGGGGGGTGTCAATTTTCTTTTCGCGCGAAAAGAAAAGTAACCAAAAGAAACGCGCCGCCAGAGCGCGAGCCGGTGCTGCGCACCGGTGCCCTGTGCTTCTCGGTGAATCAGGGGACGGCGCCGAACTCGCTACGCTCAAACACCGGCGCCTCTTCGCCCCTGATTCCCCTGCGATGCTCGGCTCGCTCAAGGCGGACCCAACATCAAGAGCGACAGCTGCACCCAGTAGATCCACGCCATGCGTGGATGCTCTTGCTGTTGATCTTGACCTTCAAGTCCGCCTTGAGCGAGCCGAGCACCGCAGGTCCGGCGAGGGCGAAGAGGTGCGGGTGTCTGAGCGCAGCGAGTTCCCGCACCGTCCCTCGACGGACCGAGGAGCGCAGGGCACCGGCGTGCGAAGCGCGCCGGCTCGCGGCCGGCGGAGCGTTTCTTTGGTTACTTTCTTTGCGCGCAAAGAAAGTGACACCCACCCGCGGTCGCGGAAACGACATCACCAGGAAAGGCAGGCCGCCCCTACAACCACCCCTTCTGCCGCGCCAGCCGGTACGCCTCAATGCGATTGGCCACGCCCAGCTTGCCGATGCACTCGGACAGATAGTTGCGCACTGTGCCGTGCGACAACCCCAGCTGTTCGGCGATCTCGCTGGCGGTGCGGCCCTCGCCCGCCAGCCGCAGCACGCGACGCTCGCGGTCGGTCAGCGGATCGGCCTGCGACCACGCATCCAGTGCCAGCTGCGAGTCGATCGCGCGGATGCCCTGCTTCACCTTGCGCAGTGCCTCGGCCAGGTTCTCGGCCGGTGCATCCTTCAGCAGATAGCCCAGCACGCCCGCTTCCAACGCACGGCGCAGGAAACCGGCGCGGGCAAAGGTGGTCACGATCACCACCTTGATCGGCAGCTCGTGACGCGCGATGCGCTGTGCAAGCTCCAACCCGGACAAGCCCGGCATCTCGATGTCGGTCACCAGGATGTCCGGCTGCAGCTGCTGCAGCATGCGCCACGCGGTTTCGCCGTCGGCGGCGCTGCCCAGCACTTCGATATCCGCTTCCAGGCCCAGCAGTGCCGACAGTGCGCCGCGTACCATCGCCTGGTCTTCGGCCAGCAGGATGCGGATCATGCGGCACCGTCCTGCACCAGCGACGGCGGCACGCTTGGCGGCAGCGGTGTGGTCGCGGCGGCCAGTGGCACGCGCACGGTCAGCACCGTACCCTCGCCCCTTGCGGACTGCACCTGCAGGCTCCCACCCAGGGCGGCCACGCGTTCGCGCATGCCGCACAACCCATTGCCCTCGGCCTGCACGCCGCCACGACCATCGTCGCGGATCTGCATCGCCAGCATGCGTCCCTCCAGCATGAACTCCACCCGTGCCTGCGTCGCCTGTGCGTGGCGCACGATATTGGTCGCGGCCTCGCGCAGCACCAGCGCCAGCCCACGTTCGACATCCACCGGCATCGCCGGTGGGGGTGCGTATTGAAGGTGGACCTGCTGGCACTCCAGCAGCAGCCGCGCCGACGCCAGCTCACCGGCCAGGTCACTGGCGCGGATGCCGGTGACCGCGCTGCGGACCTGTGCCAGCGCTTCGCGGGCGATGGCCTCGGCCTCGCCGATCTCCAGCCGCGCGCGCCCGTCGCCGCGGTCGTGCAGCTTGCGCGCCAGCTCCAGCTTCAACGTGATCAGCGACAGGGTGTGACCGAGCAGGTCATGCAGGTCGCGGCCGATGCGTTCGCGCTCGGCAGTGGCCGCCAGCCGCCGCACCTCGTCCTGCGACAGCTGCAGTGCCGCATCCTTCTGCTGGTTGAGTGCCTCCACGTTCACGACCAGGCCGACGATATAGGACACGGCGGGGATCCAGACCAGGCTCTGCCACGGGTACTGGAACAGCAGGGCGAGGCTGCAGAACAGGAGGTTCAGGCCAGTGAGCTGCAGCAGATACTGCCACCACCCTCCGCGACCGCTCACCCGCAGCAGCACGCAGCCGAACACGAAGTAGGTCAGCCCGGACGGGTACCAGGGCAGCAGCACCAGCGACATCGCGATCAGGCCCAGGGCATAGCGCGGGGCGTGATGGCGCGGCGCCACCATCACCTTGGCGTACAGCAGCAGGAACACCGGGTAGCTGGCCAGCGTCAGCAGCAGCCAGCGCAGGGTGAAGCCATGGCCAAGCAAGGGCGTCAGGAAGATCCACACTGACCACAGCAGGTGGATTGCCTCGCCCCAGGGGGACTTTCCCCGGCGCAGCGTATCGGCCACCGCCGAGTCGGGCGCGGGGCGCAGCAGCGAGGCAAGCCAGATGGACGGCACGGGCGGTTCCAGGCGGGGACGATCGCCGCCGATCATGCCAGTTCAGCCGCCTGCGCGCAGGCGCCACCGCCGGCTGGGCGGCACTGGCGCAGCCGAGCGCAGATCACGGTACGCTTGGCGGCGCCGCTGCGGCGGGCCGGCAATAGGGCGATCGGATCCATGGGCGGTACCGGTAGCGGAGACGTTGCCATCCTGTGCCGTCGTGGTCACATTTCGCAGTTGCCGCCGTCAGTGTCATCGGATGACAGCTGTCACTGCCGTCATCGCTGTGCCTGCCTTCATGCTGTGCCGCACGCTCCACCGCCGGAACCGCCGTCGTCCGCGCTTCCGGCCACACCCGCCCGAACGCCTGTGATGGAACGAATGAACGCTTCTGCCGAGCTGTTGAAGGAACTCCGTATCGACCGCAAGTCGCCGCCGCCGGCCTCCGGAGGCAATGGCGGTGGTCGCCGCTGGTTGTGGATCGCGATCATCGTGGTCGTGCTGCTGGTCGCCGCGGCCGTGGCCTACCTGTTCAGTCGCGCACCGGCCGTAGAGGTGGAAACCGCTCCCGCCGTGGCCATCCAGCAGGGCAGCGCCAGCAGTTCGGTGCTCGACGCCAGTGGCTACGTGGTTGCCCGTCGCATGGCCACGGTGTCGGCCAAGATCACCGGCAAGGTGCGCGAGGTGATGATCGAGGAAGGCATGCGGGTCGAAGCCGGCCAGGTGATGGCCACGCTCGACCCGATCGATGCCGACGCGCAGCGCAGCCTGTATGCCTCGCAGCTGCAGGCTGCGCGCAGCCAGGTGGCCGGCCTGGAGGCACAGCAGAAGCAGGCCGCCGCCGAAGCCAGCCGCCTGCAGGCGCTGGTTGGCCAGCAGCTGGTCTCGCGCTCGCAGTACGACCAGGCCGTGGCCCAGCGCGACAGTCTGCGTGCGCAGCTGGATACCGCGCAGCGCAACGTCAAGGTTGCCAACGACCAGCTGGCCATCGCCGATCTGGGCGTGGACAACAACATCGTGCGCGCGCCGTTCTCCGGCGTGGTCACCGCCAAGGCGGCGCAGCCCGGCGAGATCGTTTCGCCGCTGTCGGCGGGTGGTGGGTTCACCCGTACCGGCATCGGCACCATCGTGGACATGGACTCGCTGGAGATCGAAGTCGAGGTCGGCGAGGCTTTCATCGGCCGCGTGCAGCCGAAGATGCCGGTAGAAGCCACGCTCAACGCCTACCCGGAATGGAAGATTCCCGGCGAGGTGATCGCCATCATCCCCACCGCCGACCGCGGCAAGGCCACGGTCAAGGTGCGCGTGGCGCTGAAGGTGAAGGACCCGCGCATCGTGCCGGAGATGGGCGTGCGCGTCAGCTTCCTGGAACAGGCGCAGCCGCAGGCCGCGGCCAAGCCGCAGGGCGTGCGCGTGCCCGGCGGCGCCGTGGTGCAGCGCGACGGTGCCTCGGTGGCCTTCGTGCTGGGTGACGAGAGCCGCGTGCAGCAGCGCACGGTCGAGGCCGGCCAGGCGATGGGCAAGGACCGCCAGATCCTCAAGGGCGTGAGCGCAGGTGAATCGGTGGTGGTGAACCCGCCGGACACCCTGCGCGATGGCGCCAAGGTGCAACAGAAACAAGCGCAGTAACGGCCTGGCGCCCGTGGGCGCGGCCGGCAGCATCGCTCGACGCACGCCTGCGGCCGCCGCAGGTGCGCTTCCCCGTTTCCCGCCTCCCGTGGAGAACCACCCATGTCGACCCTGGTTTCACTGCGCAACATCACCAAGACCTACCAGCGTGGCCCCGAGCAAGTGAAGGTGCTGCACGGCATCGACCTGGACATCGCCAGCGGCGACTTCGTCGCGCTGATGGGCCCGTCCGGTTCGGGCAAGACCACCCTGCTCAACCTGATCGGCGGCCTGGACAGCCCCACTGGCGGCGAGATCAGCATCGAGGGCGAGCGCATCGACCAGATGAGTGGCGGCCAGCTGTCGACGTGGCGCAGCCACCATGTCGGCTTCGTATTCCAGTTCTACAACCTGATGCCGATGCTGACCGCGCAGAAGAACGTGGAACTGCCGCTGCTGCTGACCCACCTCAGTGCGGCGCAGCGCCGCCGCAATGCCGAAATCGCGCTCACCCTGGTCGGCCTGGCCGACCGTCGCAGCCACCGCCCGAATGAACTGTCCGGCGGCCAGCAGCAGCGCGTGGCGATCGCCCGCGCGATCGTCTCCGACCCGACCTTCCTGATCTGCGACGAACCAACCGGCGACCTCGACCGCCAATCGGCCGAGGAGATCCTCGGCCTGCTGCAGCAGCTCAACCGCGAGCACGGCAAGACCATCATCATGGTCACCCATGACCCGAAGGCCGCCGAGTACGCCACGCACACGGTGCACCTGGACAAGGGCGAGCTGGCCGACGCGCCGCTGGCCCACTGACGGAGGCCACAGCGATGAAATACTTCTCGTTGGTGTGGGCGCAGCTGTTCCGCAGCCGCACACGCACCTTGCTGACCCTGCTGTCGGTGGTGGCCGCGTTCCTGCTGTTCGGCATGCTCGATTCGGTGCGCGTGGCGTTCTCGTCGGGTGGCAGCGTGGAAGGCGCCAACCGCCTGGTGGTGGCCTCGCGGCTGTCGATCACCCAGTCACTGCCGATCCGGCTGGAAGCACAGGTTCGGCAGGTGGCCGGCGTCCGTGACGTGGCTTATGGCATGTGGTTTGGTGGCATCTACCAGGACCCGAAGAACTTCTTCCCGAACTTCTCGGTGTCACCCAACTACTTCGATGTCTACCGCGAGCTGCAGATCGATCCGGCACAACTGGAGGACTGGAAGCAGACCCGCACCGGCGCCATCGTCGGCGAAACCCTGGCCAAGCAGTTCGGCTGGAAGATCGGCGACACCATCCCGCTGCAGGCGACGATCTTCCCGCGTGGCGGCAGCAACGACTGGCCGCTGGTGCTCAAGGGCATCTACCGTTCCAAGGACCGTGCGCTGGCCGCCAACGAAGAACGCCAGTTGATGATGAACTGGAAGTACTTCGATGAATCCAACGACTACATCAAGAACCAGGTGAGCTGGTACACGGTGACGCTGGACAACCCGGACCATTCCTCGCGGGTGGCACAGGCGATCGATGCGATCTCGGCCAACTCCGACCACGAGACCAAGACCCAGACCGAATCGGCGTTCCAGCAGGCCTTCGTCAAGCAGTTCGCGGATATCGGCATGATCGTCACCTCGATCATGGGCGCGGTGTTCTTCACCCTGCTGCTGTTGACCGGCAACACCATGGCGCAGGCCGTGCGCGAGCGCGTGCCGGAGCTGGCCACGCTGAAAACGTTGGGCTTCAAGGACAGCACCGTGCTGACCCTGGTGATGGTGGAGTCGGTGTTGCTGATCGGCCTGGGCGGCCTGATCGGCATGGGCCTGGCCGCCCTGATCCTGCCGGCCATCGGCCCGAAGAGCATGGGCATGCTGCCGCCGCACGTGCCGACGCCAACCTGGCTGATGGGGCTGGGCCTGATCGTGGTGATCGGCATCATCGTCGGCCTGTTGCCAGCGCTGCGTGCCAAGCGCCTGAAGATCGTCGATGCACTGGCCGGCCGCTGAGGAGGATTGCAGATGAACAAGCTCAAGAAGTGGCTGGGCAACGGCGTAACCGTGCTGCTGCTGGCGATCGGCCTGGTGTTGTGGATCGGGCTGCCGTGGATCGGCGTGCTGGCCGTGGCCGTGCTGGTGGCCCTGTGGTTGCTGCTGACCCGCGGTGGACGGCTGGCGTTGGCCGCCACCCGCATCGGCGTTGCCAGCCTGCCGCAGCGCTGGGGCGCGTCCTCGGTGATCGTGGTCGGCATCGCTGGCGTGGTCGGCGTGCTGGTGGCGATGCTGGCGATGGGCGAAGGCTTCCAGGCCACGCTCAACAACACCGGCGATGACACCACTGCCATCGTGCTGCGCGGTGGCTCGCAGGCCGAGACCAACTCGGTGATCACCCGCGAACAGGTACCCATGCTGTCCACCCTGCCCGGCATCAGCCGCGATGCGCAGGGCCGGCCGTTGTTGTCACCGGAGCTGTCGCAGGTGGTCAACCTGGTGTCCAAGTCCGATGGCACCGACGTCAACGCGCAGTTCCGCGGCGTCGGCCCGCAGGCGTGGGCTGTGCATGACAAGGTCAAGATCGTTGAGGGCCGCAAGTTCGCCACCGGGCTGCGCGAGATCGTGGTCGGCCAGGGCGCCAAGGGCCAGTTCCGCGACATGGAGGTCGGCAGGACGCTGACGCTGGGCAACCAGACCTGGACCGTGGTCGGTGTGTTCGCCACTGGCGATGCGCATGATTCGGAACTGTGGACCGACGCCGATACGCTGGCCGCCACCTACCAGCGCAGCGCCTGGCAGTCGATCAGCGTGCGTACCGATGGCAAGGCCGGCTTCGATCAGTTCAAGGCGGCCGTCGCTGCCGACCCACGCCTGAAGCTGGACGTGGAAACCACCCGCGTCTACTACAGCAAGCAGGGCGGCGGGCTGACCAAGCTGATCGACATTCTGGGCAAGGTGATCGGCACGATCATGGCGGTCGGTGCGGTGTTCGGCGCGCTCAACACCATGTATGCGGCCGTGGCCACGCGCGCCCGCGAAATCGCCACCATGCGTGCGATCGGCTTCCGCGGCCTGCCGGTGGTGACGGCCGTGATGCTGGAAACGATGCTGCTGGCGCTGCTCGGTGGCCTGCTCGGCTGTGCGGTTGCATGGCTGCTGTTCAATGGCTACAGCGTGTCCACCATCGGCAGCAACTTCAGCGCGGTGGTGTTCAAGTTCCACGTATCACCGGAACTGCTGTGGACCGGCCTGAAATGGGCACTGGGCATCGGCCTGGTCGGCGGCCTGTTCCCGGCGCTGCGCGCGGCGCGTTTGCCGATCACTACGGCGCTGCGCGAAACCTGAGCACCATGCAGCGGTGGACTGCGCATCACGCAGGGGGACGGAGCGAAGGCTCCGTCCCTTTTTCGTTGCTGAACTCAGGCATCCATCGCCGCAACATCGGATGGTGGGTGCCGCAGGGCCAAATGCCGGCGAACAGCCTCCTCCGGCGCGTACGCCGTGCCCAGCGCGTGCTGCTCACCCGTATGCCTGTCGACGAAGATCGGGCCATTGCCGGCCAGTGCGTCCGAGATCTCGCCGGATTGCAGGTAGCGCAGCGACTGGAAGCAGAACAGCCAGCCTTCGACCATCTCATGCTCGTGCGTGATGGCAACCGGCTCATCGTCGCTGGCAAGTGCAGCCTGCACGCGACGGCGTGCTTCGTCGAGCTGGATCATTCCTTCGCCTCTTGTTTTCGATGACAGCGCGAAGAGCATTTCATGCGGGTGGATGCATCGCAACGGATAGGCACCTGGGTACAAGTGCGCACTGCGGCGTGTTGTCACAACCGCTCAAGCGTCGCGGTTCTGTGCCGCTATCGATGCCTCTACTCATCGCAAACGCAGCGCGCGTGACGCTGCGCACAGTGCATCTGTGGATTGTTGGTTGCGATTCATCTTCGCGCACTTCCAGCGGCGTCGAGACAAACAGTTACGAATGGAAACATTCTAGAATCGCGCCCCCCACGTTGGTTTGCAGCACCCCACGCGCCCATAGAACGGGCGCATGTTTTTACTGAAACACGAGATTTCACGGATGTCCCTGAAAACCAATCCGCTGCGCAACGCGATCGTCATCGCGCTGGCCGCCAGCTGCACCACCCCCGCCTTCGCACAGAGCGCCGGCGATACCCCGACCAACCTCGACCGCATCGAAATCACCGGCTCGCGCATCCGCCAGGCCAGTGTCGAAACCGCACAGCCGGTGGTCGCGCTCAACCGCGCCGAGATCGAGAAGAAGGGTTACGTCAACGTCGCCGACATCCTGCAGGACATTCCTGCCGCCGGGGCGCCGAGCATGAGCCGCGCCTCGTCGCTGACTTCTTCGCGCGATTTCGGCGGCATGTACGTCAGCCTGCGCAACCTTGGCCCGGAACGCAGCCTGGTGCTGATCGACGGCCGCCGCATGGGCGTCAGCGCCGGCGGCTACTCCGACCTGGCCTCGATCCCGTCGTCCATCGTCGAGCGCGTGGAAGTGCTGACCGACGGCGCCTCCGCGCTGTACGGCTCCGATGCCATCGCCGGTGTGGTCAACATCATCACCCGCAAGAATTTCGATGGTGGCGAAGCCAGCGTCTATGTCGGCCAGTACGGCCAGGGTGACGGCCAGAAGCGCGCATACAGTGCAACCTTCGGCAAGACCTTCGAGCGCGGCTGGTTCAGCGTGGGCGCCGAGCGCACCAAGGAAGACGAGGTGCTGGGCAAGGACCGCGAGTTCAGCCGTTACACCAACGGCCCGCGCCACCCGAACGATGGCCTCAACGGCAACACGCCGTGGGGCTACGTCACCGTCGGTGGCAAGAACCTGACCGTGGGTCCGGGCGGCGACCCGAGCAAGGCCGGCAACTTCCATGCGCCGGACCCGGCCGATGGTGCCAACACCAAGTCGAACATGAGCCTGCTGACCGGCCTGGAGCGCACCTCGGTGTTCGCCAACGGTGGCTTCTCGATCACCGACAACCTGCGCATCGTCGCCGACGCGCTGTACAGCAAGCGCGAGTCGACCAAGCACCTGGCCGGCTACCCGTACTCGGTCAGCGCCGCGCAGGCCCGCAATGGCAGCCGTGCCGCCCTGTCCAAGGACAGCGCGTTCAACCTGTGGGGCCAGGATGCGCTGTTCGCGCACCGCACCGAGGAACTGCCGCGCGGCACCGAGAACAACCTGGAAACCAAGCGCGCCAGCATCGGCCTGGAAGGCAGCTTCGAAACCGGTTCGCGGTACTGGGACTGGAACATCAACTACATGTACAACCGCAACGAAGGCGAGCGCATCGGTACCGGCAGCATGTACCAGCCGCACGTCAACCTGGCCGTCGGCCCGTCCTTCATGGACGGCAACGTGGCCCGTTGCGGTGCGCCGGGCGCGGTGATCGCCGGCTGCGTGCCGTGGAACCCGGCTGCCCCGATGGGTTACACCGGCCCGGGCTCGCTGAGCAACCAGGACGTGCAGGACTACCTGTTCACCCGCTTCGTCGACAAGATGCAGAGCACCACCAAGGTCGCCAGCGGCAACATCTCCGGTTCGCTGTTCACCCTGCCGGCCGGCGACATCCTGGCCGCGATGGGCTTCGAGCACCGCAGCGAGGAGGCCAGCTACACGCCGGACATGAAGGTGCAGAAGGGCGAGATCGCCGGCACCAGCGGCCAGCCGACCCGCGGCAACTACTCGCTCAACGAGGCCTACCTGGAACTGCAGGTGCCGTTGCTGGCCGACCTGCCGTTCGCCCGCGAACTGTCGCTGGACGTGGCCGGTCGCTACTCGGACTACACCAACTTCGGTTCCACCACCAACAGCAAGTTCGGCCTGAAGTGGAAGCCGATCGACAGCCTGCTGGTGCGCGCCACCTACGGCACCGGCTTCCGTGCGCCGACCGTGGATGACCTGTATGGCGGCACCGTCAGCAGTCGCGACTCGTTCACCGACCCGTGCGATACCTCCTTCGGCACCGCCGCCAGCAGCCCGGCCGTCGCCGCCCGTTGCCAGGCGCTGAAGGTGCCGGCCAACTTCCGCCAGCTCAACAGCGATGGCAGCGTGGCCACCAAGCCCGGCCAGCAGGCCACCACCGATTTCAGCTCGGGTTCCAACCCGGACCTGAAGCCGGAAACCGCCAAGACCTGGACCGTGGGCCTGGTCTACAGCCCGGACTTCGTGCAGGGCCTGGACGTCAGCCTGGACTGGTGGAAGATCCGCATCGACAACGCCATCGTCGGTGAGTCGGCCACCAACATCCTGGAACAGTGCTACGTGCAGGGTTCGGATGCTGCCTGTGGCCGCTTCACCCGTGGCAGCAACGGCCAGGTCAACGCGCTGGACCGCTCGCTGGTCAACGCGGGCTACCGCGAAACTGCCGGCTATGACATCAACGTGCGTTACCGCCTGCCGGAAACCGCGTTCGGCAAGTTCGCCGTCAACTGGAACACCACCTACACCGATTATCTGGAGCAGCGCAACGACAGCGCCGCCACCACCCCGGTGGAACAGCGTACCGGTTGGGCGGGCGACTTCCGCGTGCGCTCCACCTTCAACCTGGATTGGCAGTATGGCGACCTCGGCATCGGCTGGACCGCGCGCTACTACTCCAGCATGAAGGAGAAGTGCTCGTACATGGACGAGTGCAACATGCCGGGCTTCAACTCGTCGTACACCAGCGCCTCGCCGACCAACAAGGTGGGCTCCAACACCTTCCACGACCTGCAGGTGCGCTACAGCCTGCCGTGGGATGGCACCGTGTCGCTGGGCGTGAACAACGTGTTCAACCACCAGGGCCCGATCATGTACAGCCAGCCGAACAGCAGCTTCACCTACTACGGTGGCTTCGACATCGGCCGCTTCATGTACATGAAGTACCAGCAGCGCTTCTAAGCCTGCAACCGCGTTCCCGCCACGGCCATCCCTCTCTCCTGGCCGTGGATGGAAGCAGAACGGCGCCCCTCGGGGCGCCGTTCTTTTTTGCGTGGAAGCGGGGTCAGATCCCCGCCGGCGCTAGCGCTTGGCGCGCATCGTGCGGATGTTGTCGCCGACGAACAGCACCAGGCCAGCCCAGATCGCTGCAAACCCGATCGCCTTGGCAGCGTCGAATGCCTCATGGAAGAAGAACACACCCAGCAGCAGCTGCAGGCTCGGCGCGATGTACTGCAGGATGCCGACCAGCGACAGCGGAATGCGCTTCACGCCGTAGGCGAAGCCGATCAGCGGTACTGCGGTGACCGCGCCGCCGAAGATCAGCAGCAGGTCGTTGCGCCAGCCCCAACCCTGGAAGAACGCACCGCCGTGGCCGTTCTCGGCCCAGATCGCAAACGCCAGCGCCGGCAGGAACAGGTACATGCTCTCCACGCCGAGGCCGGCCACCGGGTCGACCGAGACCAGCTTGCGCAGCAGGCCATACAAGCCGAACGAACAGGCCAGGCCCAGCGCGATCCACGGTGGCGTACCTGCATCGATGGTCAGCCAGGCCACGCCCACCGCCGCCATTGCCACCGCTACCCACTGCAGCCGGCGCAGCCGTTCCTTCAGCACCAGCACGCCCAGCAGCACGTTCACCAGCGGGTTGATGAAGTAGCCCAGGCTGGTCTCGATGACATGACCGGCGTTGACCGCCCAGATGTACAGGCCCCAGTTGAACGCGATGGTCAGGCTCGACACCAGCAGGATCGGCAGCGCGCGCGGCTGCGCGGCGATCTTCCGCCACCAGCCCAGGCGCGCACTGATCAACAGCCAACCCAGCACCAGCACCGTGCTCCAGATGATGCGGTGGGCGATGATCTGGAACGAGGGCACCTCGTTGAGCAGGTGCCAATAGACCGGCACCAGGCCCCAGATCACGAAGGTGGATGCGGTGACCAGCAGGCCCCGGCGTTGTTCTTTCTCGTCCATGCTCACTTCTTTCTCGTCCTTGCCATTGTCAGCACCACCACACCCAGAAGAATCACCGCCATCGCCAGCAGGTCGCGCCAACCGAAGCGCTCACCGTTGAGCAGCGCGCCCAGCAGCACCGCGATCACCGGATTGACATACGCGTAGCTGCCCGCGAGCGCCGGGCGCACGTTCTGCAGCAGCCACACGTAGGCAGTGAACGCGACGATGGAGCCGAACACGCACAGATAGGCCATCGCCAGCAGGCCACCGGTATCGGGCAGCGTGGTCGGGCGCTCGCCCACCGCCAGGCCGATCAGCACCAGCAGCACGCCGCCGCAGATCATCTGCCCGGCCGCGGTCATGAACGGACCCGGCAGGTCCAGGCCGCGTGCCCACACCGAACCGAACGCCCAGCCGATCGGCGCGATCAGCAGCAGCACCAGCCCGGTCGGCGAGCCGGTCAGGCTGCTGCCGGCGTTGAGCCAGACCACGCCGAGGAAGCCGATGGTGATGCCCAGCCACTCACCACGGCTGGCATGTTGCCCGCGCAGCGCCGAGAACAGCGCCATCCACAGCGGCACCGAGGCCACCGCCGTGGCGGCCAGGCCCGAGGACACCTCGCGCTCGGCCAGCACCACCATGCCGTTGCCCAGCACCAGCATGGTCACGCCCATGATGACCAGGTTGCGCCACTGCCGCAGCGTCGGGTTCGGCAGCTTCCAGAACAGGCGCAAGGCCAGGAACATCAGGCCGCCGGCAATGATGAAGCGGCTGCCGGAGACCATCGTCAGCGGCAGTGCGCCGCCGTGCAGGGCCTTGGCGATGCCCAGATAGGTCGAACCCCAGACCACGTAGACCAGCAGCAGTGCCAGCGCGACAAGGCCACCCCGGGGGGCAGCCGCAGACGAAGAGGGGGGAGCCGACATGACACACCAGGGAGCCGGGGGAAGGCGGATTCTAGGACGTTTTGAGTATGGTCCGGGACCCCATACGGTGGCACGCTGTCATCCATCCATGCACCCTGCTCTGGTCTGCTACCCCGTGTTGACGGCCGATGCAGTACCAAGAGGGCTGCCCGGCCGCGCCGCCCCAAGGCCGGACGCCGTTTTCCCTGCGCACGGACGCGCCGCATCGAGGATTTCCACCCAGATGAGCACCACGTCCCAACCTGTTGTCCCCGCGAACGACCGTGCCGCCCTGCGGCGGTCGATCTCCAACACCCTCAAAGGCTCCGCCGGCAACCTGGTGGAGTGGTATGACGTCTACGTGTACTCGGTGTTCGCCGTGTACTTCGAATCGCAGTTCTTCTCGCCGGACGACAAGAACTCCACCCTGTACGTGTGGGCGATCTTCGCGGCGACCTTCCTGATGCGCCCGATCGGCGCCTGGTTCTTCGGCCGCTTCGCCGACCGCCACGGCCGCCGCCTGGCGCTGACCGTCTCGGTCACGTTGATGGCGCTGTGCTCGTTCCTCATCGCCATCACCCCCACCGCCGCCAGCATCGGCATCTGGGCCGCCGTGATCCTGTTGTTCGCACGCCTGCTGCAGGGCTTCGCCACTGGCGGCGAGTATGGTGCCAGCGCCACTTACATGTCCGAGGCCGCCATTCCGGGCCGTCGCGGCTTCCTGTCCTCGTTCCACTACGTCACCCTGGTCGGCGGCCACGTGCTGGCCCAGCTGACCCTGCTGCTGATGCTGACCTTCTGGGGCAAGCCGGAGATCTCCGAGTGGGGCTGGCGCATCGCCTTCGGTATCGGTGGCATCGCTGCGGTGGTGGTGTTCTGGCTGCGCCGGGGCATGGACGAATCGCTGTCGGAGTCGTCGATCGAGGCCGCGCGCGAGGGCAAGGCAAAGAAGTCCGGTTCGATGTACGAGTTGTTCGTGCACCAGTGGCGGCCGCTGCTGCTGTGCTTCCTGATCACCGCTGGCGGCACCGTGGCCTTCTACACCTACTCGGTGAACGGCCCGAAGATGATCCAGAGCGCCTTCGCCGGCAACGACCCGATGACCGGCACCCTGATCAACCTGGGCGTGCTGGCCTTCCTGATGGTGCTGCAACCGGTCGGCGGCTGGCTGTCGGACATCATCGGCCGCAAGACCCTGCTGGTGTTCTTCGGCGTCGGCGGCGTGCTGTACAGCTGGTACCTGATCACCCAGCTGCCGCACCAGCATGACGCCACCCTGGCCTTCCTGACCCTGGCGCTGGCGTTCGTCATCCTCACCGGCTACACCTCGATCAACGCGGTGGTGAAGGCCGAGCTGTTCCCCACCCACGTGCGTGCACTGGGCGTGGGCCTGGGCTATGCGCTGGCCAACTCGCTGTTCGGCGGCACCGCCCCGCTGCTGTACCAGGGCGCGCTGAAGACCGGCCACGTCGACTGGTTCGCCATCTACGTGACCGCCACGATCGCGGTATCGTTGGTGGTCTATGTGTTCTTCCTTACCAACAAGGGCCCGAACTGGCTCGACGGCACCCGCAAGTAAGCGCGTTGCCCTGATCGCGGCCACTGGCGCAATGCCGGTGGCCGCTACGTCTCCCGCCACCACGCTGATGTGGATCGCGGTGACGCTGGCCGCAGCCACGGCATTGGCCTGGGTGCTGCGCCGCCCCAACGCGCAGGCCACGTGGCCGCGCACGGGTTTCGGGATCGCCCTGCTGGTGTTCTGCGCCGCGCTGGCGCTGCAGCTGGCGATGGACCTGGGCAGCGGCCACAGCTCGCTGCACCTGCGGCTGCATCGCGGTGTCAGTCCGGCCCCCCTGGTTGGCCTGCGCACGATGGTGGCGTGCTATCTGGCAGCGCTCGTCGCCGGCGGCTGGGGCGCGTGGAAGCTGCTGCGACGGCGCCGGTAGTACCGGCCGCTGGCCGGCAAAGCCACCTTCTTTCGGTAGTGCCGGCCGCTGGCCGGCAACCTCATGAACCTCCGGAAAGAGCAGGGAGTTGCCGGCCAGCGGCCGGCACTACCTCAGCGGCGGGCCGCTTCGCTCTTGTCGCGCGCGCCGCGGAACTCCGATTCCTTTTCCCACGTCGGCCAGCGGCGGCTGTTGGCCAGCTCGGCACCCAGGTCGTAGACCAGCAGCGTGTCGGCAGCGTGGCCGCTCGGGTCCCAGCTCGGCGTCCAGGCATCACAGGCCTGGTGGTAGCAGTCGGCGAAGTACTTTTCGCGCAGCGCGCGGCCGCCTTCAACGCCACCGTCCAGCTTGTCCAGGCCCGGGCCGATGGTGATCGCCGGCACGCCCAGGCGGGCGAAGGCAAAATGATCGGCACGGTAGAAGAAGCCGGCTTCCAGGTTCGGGTCCGGACTGTAGCTGCGGCCACGGGCCTTGGCCACGCGCTCCAGATCGCCTTCCAACGACACCCGGCCCTTGCCCCACGAGGCAATGTCGCGGGTCGGGCCATCCGGGCTGAACATCTCGATGTTCAGCACCGCAGCGGTCTTGTCCAGCGGCGCCAGCGGGTGCGCAGCATAGTAGCTGGCCCCCAGCAGGCCCTTCTCTTCAGCGGTCAGCGCCACGAAGTACAGCGTGCGCTGTGGCTGCGGGCCGGCAGCGAACACCCGACCCAGCTCCAGCACCGTGGCCACACCGGTGGCGTTGTCGATCGCACCGCGGCGGATGCGGTCCCCCTTGGCGTCGGGCTGACCGATGCCGAACGCATCCCAGTGCGCGGAGAAGATCACGGCCTCGTCAGCATGTTCACCACCGGGCAGCTTGGCGACCACGTTGCGGGTTACCACCTGCTCGCGCTTGAGCGCGAAATCCACGCTCAATTTCGCGTTGTCCAGTGCCACCGGGCGGAAGTCGGCACGCATCGCCTTGCGCTTCTCCGCATCGAAGTCGAGGCCGGCGTCGGCGAAGATCGCCTCGGCCAGCTCGCGCTGCATCCAGCCGCGCAGCGGGGTGTGCTGCGCCATCGCTTCGGCGTGGCCGCGCTCGATGTCGAACAGCGGCGAAGTGCCCGAGCTCTTTACCGTGGCCCAGCCATACGCGGCCGGCGCGGTCTCGTGCACGATCAGCACGCCTTCGGCACCCCGGCGTGCGGCTTCCTCGAACTTGTAGGTCCACCGGCCGTAGTAGGTCACCGCCTTGCCATCGAACGCGCCCGGCGCGTCGGCCTCGAAGTCGGCGTCGTTGATCAGCACCACGGCGATCTTGCCGTGCAGGTCCACGTCCTTGTAGTCGTTCCAGTGGCGTTCCGGTGCGTCGATGCCGTAGCCGACGAACACCAACGGTGCATCCTTGATCTGCACGCGCTTGCGCGGCTGCAGGCTCTGCAGGGTCACGTCCACGCCATTGGCCAGCGCACGCTTGCCCTGCTTCAGCGACAGGCTGGCCTTGGCCTCACCCTCCAGCTGCGCGCGCACCAGCGGCACTGGCTGCACCCAGCTGCCGTCCACGCCGCCCGGCTGCAGGCCATAGCTGCGGAACTGCTCGATCAGGTACTGCACCGTGCGCTCTTCGCCCTCGGTGGCCGGTGCGCGGCCCTCGAACTCATCCGACGCCAGCACACGCACATGCCGCGACAGTGCCTGCGGATCGATGCCGCCACCCGGCAGGTCGTTGGCCGCATGGGCCAGGCCACCGACAAACAGGCAGGACGACAGCAGCAACACGCGCATCGGATTCACGGCAGTACCACGGCTAGCTTGGAAGTCACCAGAGTGTAACGTGGTCGTGACACCACGGCGCGGCTTGGGCCAGTGTCATCCACGCATCGCGTGGATCTACCTGCTGATGCGATCCAGCCAGCAGGCCAGGCCCTGTGCGTTGAGTTCGATGTCCATCGCCAGCACGGCAATCACCGCCGCATCGTCCAGCGCACAACCATGCTGCTGCGCCCATTCCAGGTACAGCGCCTGCAGTGCCGCCAGCAGGCAGCGGTGGCGGTCCGGGCGGCCATCGCACTGGCGGCCGATCGCGGCCATCGCATCGATCTGCTCGAACAGGTCCGCAGCCAGTTTTTCCACCTGCTGCACGCGCCCATAGTGGGTCAGGTACATCGCCTGCGGGGCGTAGCCCAGCATGCGTCGGATCGAGGCCTTCATCGCCTCCGGGTCGAACTGCACCGGCGAGGAAGTCGGGAAGATGAAAGCGCCCTGCGCGCTGTCCAGCTCGCGGTAGGAGATGCCGAACGTATCGCCAGTGAACCAGCTGCGGCTGCGCGCATCCCACACGCAATAATGGTGCAGTGCGTGGCCCGGCGTGTGCAGCAGCACCAGCTCGCGGCCAGCGAGATCGATGCGGTGGCCGTCTTCGGCCACCACCACGCGGTGTTCGGGAATCGGCTCGATGCGGCCGTAGCTGCGCGCGATCTCCTCGGCGCCGTACACCGCCGTCGCACCCGCAATCAGCCGGGTCGGGTCGATCATGTGCGGCGCACCGCGCGGATGCAGCACCGCCTTTGCGTTGGGCAGCTGCTGCATCAGCAGTCCGGCGCCGCCGGCGTGGTCCAGGTGCACGTGCGTGAGCAGCAGCCAGTCCACGGCATCCACGCCCAGGCCAGCGTCCACCAGCGCCTGCAGCATCGCCGGCACAGACAGGCCGGTGCCGCAGTCGACGAAGGCCGCGCGGCCGTTTTCAACGATCAGGTAGGCCGCGTCGAAGTCCGGGCGCTGGAAGCCGGTATCGATGGTGTGGATGCTGGGATCGGCGGTCATCGGCACGCACCTGGCAGGATCGGGAACAGACGCCCATGGTAGGCGCGCAGGCGGCCCGGGTTCGATGCGGCTTTGGTCGGAGGGCGCTTCTGTAGAGCCGAGCCCACGCTCGGCTGCCATTCTGTCAGGCACCAGCCGAGCATAGGCTCGGCTCTACAGAGGCACGCGAAGTCGAGCGTGGCTCGGCTCTACAGAGGCAGGGCTACCGGTCCAGCCAGCGCGGCCGCAGCAGCAATGCCAGCACCAGCACCGCCAGGAACGCGCCGTAGGCATACAGCACCGCCAGCACCTGTGGCCAGATAGGTCCGGCGCCGGGCTGCACCACGCCGATGCGGTAGCCCCACAGCATCGACACGATGCTCAGGGCGAAGGCCAGCACCAGGATGGTGCCATCGAACAGGCGCCGCCGCGCGCTGCGCGGCTGGCGCGGAAACAGCCAGTACAGGCTGCCCAGCAGCAGGAACCAGGGCAGGAACAGCAGCAGCGACAACCAGGCCATCGCGGACTCCATGTCATCGCGCCAGAGGCGCGCGGACATCATGCCATGGGGCTGTGCCACGGTCGTGCCGGCGGGGGTCTTCCCTGTAGAGCCGAGCCCATGCTCGGCTGGGTGGCAAAGCAGCCGAGCGTGGGCTCGGCTCTACAGAGGCGGAGCCGGGTCGAGCATGGCTCGACTCTACAAAGGGCAGGCAGGCCCGGCGATCAGGCCGCTTCGCGCAACGCAGCCAGGGCGGCCAGCACGGCGTCCACCTCGGTTTCCAGCTTGAACAGCTCGCTCTGCAACTGGTCGCCCTGCTCGGCCTGCTTGATCACCGCAATCAACTGGCCGGCATCGCGTGGCGAATCGAAGCCTTCGCTCTGGATCAGCAGCGTGCCGTCACCGGCGGTCAGCTTGAAGTAGAAGCGGCCGTCCTTTTCGCGGTACTGCTTGAACTGCGGCGGCGCCACGCGGGCCACGCCGGCATCTTCGCTGGCGATGCCACCGGCACTGGACAGGTCACGCAGGCCCACCGCATGGCGCAGCTCGTCCAGCAGCGGTGCCGCCAGCTGCTCGCGCAGCTGCTGGCCACGGCGCTTGAGCAGCGCTTCGATCTTCTCCGGCTCGGCCATCAGTGCGTTGTAGCGCTCGCGCAGCGGCGACAGCTCGCTGTCGATACGCTCGAACAGCTGCTGCTTGGCGTCGCCCCAACTGATGCCGGCGGCGAAGGCCCTGGCGAATTCCGCGGTCTGTTCCGGCGTGGCGAACGCCTGGTACATCTGGAACAGCGCCGAGCCCTCGGTGTCCTTCGGCTCGCCCGGTGCGCGCGAGTCGGTCAGGATCGAGAACACCAGCTTCTTCAGCTCCTCGCGCGGCACGAACAGCGGAATGGTGTTGTGGTAGCTCTTGCTCATCTTGCGGCCATCCAGGCCCGCCAGCGTTGCCACCTGCTCATCGATCACCACGTCCGGCAGCGGGAAGTACTCCTTGCCGTACACGTGGTTGAAGCGCTGGGCGAAATCGCGCGCCATCTCGATGTGCTGGATCTGGTCACGGCCCACCGGTACCTGGTTGGCCTTGAAGATCAGGATGTCGGCGGCCATCAGCACCGGGTACATGAACAGACCGGCGCTGACGCCTGCGTCCTCGTCCACGCCTTCCTCGCGGTTCTTGTCCACTGCCGCCTTGTAGGCGTGCGCGCGGTTGAGGATGCCCTTGCTGGCGATGGCGGTCAGGAACCACATCAGCTCGGTGGTCTCGCGGATGTCGCTCTGGCGGTAGAACCACACGTGTTCCGGGTCCAGGCCGCAGGCCAGCCAGCTGGCCGCGATCTCCAGGGTCGCGCGCTGGGTGCGCTGCGGGTCCTGCGACTTGATCAGGCTGTGCAGGTCGGCCAGGAAGAAGAAGCTCTCGATCCCCGGCGCGCGGCTGGCCGCGATCGCCGGACGGATGGCGCCAACGTAGTTGCCCAGGTGGGGCGTGCCGGAGGGGGTGATGCCGGTAAGGACTCGGGTCGTCATGACTGCGTGGGGTAACCTTCGATGAACGGGGCCAGTTTACCTTGCACGCCACCAACCCCGTCAGGGCCTGCGGCGCGTTCATTCACGCAACCCCGCTGGAGACGCCCGATGAAACGCCTGCTGCCCCTGCTGCTGATCCTGCCCCTGGCCGGTTTCCGCCCGGCTCCCCTGCCGCCGCCGGTGTACGACGGCGGCCCCGTGCGCATGGCCCTGGTCGACCGCGACCGCGGCACCGAACTGCGCAGCTACCCTGCCGAGGGCCAGCGCTGGGTGGCCGGCGAGCGCGGCCACCGCTACGCCGTGCGCCTGTACAACGACAGCCCTCGCCGGGTACTGGTAGTGCTGTCGGTGGACGGCGTCAACGCCATCTCCGGCGAGGATGCCGATCCCTCGCAGACCGGCTACGTGCTCAATCCCGGCCAGCGCGCCGACATCACCGGCTGGCGCAAGAGCCAGAACGAAGTGGCGCAGTTCGTGTTCAGCAGCCCCAGCGGCAGCTATGCCAGCCGCACCGGCCGCCCGGACAACATCGGTGTGGTCGGCGTGGCCGTGTTCGAGGAAGCGCGTCGCTGGCGCCCCGAGCCGATCCTGCGCCGTGGCCTGCCGCCGCCGGCTCCAGCCGCACAGGCCGAAGCGGCGGCCGACGCCAGTGCCAGCCGCATCGAGGGTTACGCCAGCAAGTCGCAGGCCCCGGCGCTGGGTACCGGCCATGGCGCACGCGAGCAATCCTCGGTACGCGACACCGACTTCGAACGTGCCAGCCGCAGCCCTGCTCAGGTATTGCAGCTGCGCTACGACAGTGCCCGCAACCTGCGTGCGCGCGGCATCCTGGTCGATGCGCCCTCGCGCCTGCCGCGCGAACCGCAGGCGTTCCCCAACCGCTACGTGCCGGACCCTCCGGCCCGCTGATCGTCCCGCGCAGACAACACGACGCCCGCAACCTCACGGTGCGGGCGTCGTGATGTGGGGGAAACCGAAGCGCTTACTTGTAGTCCGGGTAGTCCTTGCTCACCGCGTCCTGGAACTCACGCACTTCCTTCTCCGCGCGGTCCTTGGCCCAGCCATAACGTTCCTGCAGGCGGCCGGCCAGATACTCGGCATTGCCTTCGGCCACATCGAAGTCGTCGTTGGTCAGATCGCCCCACTTGGCCTGGGCCTTGCCCTTCAGCTGCGACCACTTGCCGGAAATGATGTCTTTGTTCATTGCTGGGAGTCCTTGGTTGCAACGGCGTTCTTACCGTGGCTCCAGCTTCGCGCAGTCGCTGTTGAGTACCGGTCAACCGGCAATGAAATGCACGCTCACCTGCTTGAATGGTTCACTACGCTTCGACACGTACGCTGCTGAGAAACGCGCAAGCAAAAAGGCCGGGGAGATCCCCCCGGCCTTTTTGCTTTCCGTTCCACTTCAGGCTCAACGGCCCTTGGCGGCATCCTCAACCTTTTCACCGGCCTTCTGCACGTCCTTGCCGGCACCAGCCACGGTGTTGCAACCGGCCAGCAGGGCCACCGAGAACATCGACAACAGCATCAGGGCAACTACGCGCTTCATGGGCTTCTCCTTGGGTTCGCCGCTATACCGCTTCATTCGCGGATGGGATTCTTTCGCTCGGCGGGAGGGCACCAATGCCCACTGCCGCCGCGTGAAGTGCAATCTGGCGGCAGGGGCGTGGAGCGGGCGTGAACGGTTCGGCGATCCGTTCAGCGGGGGGCGGTCAGTCGCGCATCAGGGTGGACTTGCCGAACAGGCTTTCCACCAGGTCCACGGCCAGTTCGGCGGTGGCATTCTGCTTGTCCAGCAAGGGGTTGAGCTCGACGATGTCCAGCGAACCCATGCGCCCGGTGTCGGCGATCATTTCCATCACCAACTGCGCCTCGCGGTAGTTCACCCCGCCCGGCACCGTGGTGCCCACGCCCGGCGCGATGCTGGGGTCGAGGAAGTCGACATCGAAGCTGACATGCAGGTGGGTGTTCTCGTCGATGCCGGCCAGCGCCGCCTCCACCGCGCGCTTCATGCCGTTCTCATCGATGTAGCGCATGTCGTACACATCGACCTTGTGGGTCTTGATCAGGCGCTTCTCTTCCGGGTCCACCGAACGGATGCCGATCTGGTGCATCTGCGCCGGGGTGATCGCCGGTGCGCTGCCGCCCAGACGGGTCAGCGCGTCCGGGCCGAGGCCGCACAGGCAGGCCACCGGCATGCCGTGGATGTTGCCCGACGGCGTGACATCGCTGGTGTTGAAGTCCGAATGCGCATCCAGCCACAGCACGCGCAGATTCTTCCCCTGCTCGCGGCACCAGCGCGCGACGGCGGTGATCGAACCGATGCCCAGGCAATGGTCGCCACCGAGCATGATCGGCATGCGCCCGGCCTGCAGCTCGGCGTAGCTGGCTTCCATCAGTGCGCGGTTCCAGGCCACCACCTCATCCAGGTGGCGGTAGCCCTCCACCGGCGCAGTCCACGGGTTGCGCGGGCCATCCAGGTTGCCCACGTCGCGCACGTCCACGCCGCGCGCTTCCAGCGCCTCCGGCAGGCCCGCCACGCGCAGCGCCTCCGGCCCCAGCCGTGCACCGCGATGGCCCGCACCGACATCGGTCGGAACGCCAATCAGGGATACGGAAATGGGATGGGCCATGGGTGCCTCCTGCGGTGCGGAAAAAGAAGCACAGTCTAGCCAGAGCTGTGTGACACCACTCGCGGCGGTGCAGCAGGGCATGGGTCAGATCGCCGCAGCCTGGCAGCCGTACCCGGTCAGGCATTCCAGCGCTGGGTCGTCAGGAACTGGACCTTCCGCGATCCACCTCACATCCCGGTCGGTTTCGCCTCTTACGCAAGGCTGTTGTTGTGTCCACGCTGCGCAGGCACCCTGAAGGTGCCGCCTCACTTCCTCAATCATGGAGCACCACGCGCATGAAACATGCACTCAATGGACTTGCGGTACTGGCAATTGCCCTGGGCGGACTGTTTCCCGCCGCTGCCAGTGCACCCTCGCAACGCATCACGCATACGGTGACCTCCGATGCGTATCCCATGCAGACGGCAGGCGCACGCCAGGTACTCGACTGGGTGGCGCAGCGGGTGAAGCCGTCGTTCGCCCCCCAGGGCTACGGCAACGTGCAGGTGGAACGACAGGCAGTCTCCGTAGGACGTGCGTCTGCACGCTCGGATGAATCGATTCCTGGAAAACTGCCAGACCAGGGCATTCCCGGTGAGATCTACCGGGTGGAAAACCTGCTTCCCGACGGCTCCATCCAGACGTGGGAATTCACCTGGGTGGAACCCTCATCCGGCCATGGCGGCGGCTGGGACGTAACCGGCTACACCTACAAGAAGGGAAATGACCCGGTGAACCAGCAGTAGCCGCACTGGGGCAACGCGTGCTGCGTTGCCCCAGTCCGGACATACGCCAACGCCGAATGTTCAACCGCCGCGGCGGCGAACCGGCGTCAGGCTCTGCACCTGGCCGTTGTTGCGCATCATGCACAGGAAGCGGCCATCGGGGTAATCGATGATCAGTTCCTGGTAATCGCTGCCCACCGGCATCTGGGTCACCAGCGTGCCCTGAGCGCCCTTGCGCATGTTGCAGGCGCCCAACGCGGTATCGCCCGCCGGCGCCGGGGTGGTCACCGAAGACACATTGCGGAACACCGCGCGGCAGCCGCCATTGACCCACACCGAGTGCCGCGACAGGCCCCAGTTCCTGCCTTCCTCGCAGCGGGTGCGGCTGAGCTGGCGCACGATTTCCACATTGCCGCGGGTATTCAGATCGCACGACACCTGCTGCTCGCCAGTGGATTCGCAGGTGACTTCGCGCGGTAGCGCGGCGTCACCGGTAGCAACCTCGCGCGGGTGTGCGCCATTTGCGGCGGGCGCGGGCGTTCCGCTGGCACTGACCTGGCAGATGCCATTGGCGCCGCCACGGCCGGTATAGCTGATCTGCGGCGTGCCGTCATCGCTGCGGCTGATCGACAGGGTGATGCCGCTGTCGGCATCGCGTGCTTCGAAATAGCGGTCGTTGAAGCGCTTCAGCGCCGTCTCGCGGCCCTGCACGTAGACCGGCCCGCCATCGTCTGCGTGAACATCGATGCCGCCCGGGCAGCTGGCGTTGAAGAACGGCACGGCGGCCATGGCCGGGGCTGCGAAGGTTGTGACCAACAGTGCGACGGTGAGCGGCAGGGCATGGCGACGCATGGGCGGGTCCCGAAGGGCATGTGTCCCCAGTATGTGTCGGGGGTCTGCAAATGGTCTGTGAGGAGAATCAAAAAGCCGGCAGCGCATTCGGGCGTTTGTGTTTGCTATGGTAGATGTGGAGCCTTGCCCTGGCTGTTAAGTCACCTTTACTTCGTGGGCCAGCTCAGGGCATGCGGCAGCGATGGTTCGGGCAGATTTCTCGCTGATGGCGCCACTGCGCAATCTGTCGCTTCTGGCATTGCGATGCCCGAAACGGGCCAAACGCGATAATTCATTTTTCCTTTCAGATCTCCCGATGCCATCGAAACAAACGACTGGCAGGCGGTGATTTCACGTGCGCATGATGAATCGCCACCTTCAGCGAGGTGGCCGGGATTTCCAACCCGAAGACTGAAAGCTGTATACGCTTGCCAGCCGGCGTCGTCCTTTCCAGGTGCGGCGCCGGCTGGCAATCCGTTCGCCGATCGACGGCGGGCGGTGCGTGGGGGCCTCGTGCCCACCGGCTAATTCAGTCCCGGGATTGGAAACCACGTATCGCCCGCCACCTTACCGTGGCGGCACCTCTGTTCCTGACGAGGATGCCCGCATGTCCAGAACCCCTCACCCGTACCTGACCGCCACCCTCGGCGAGGCGGCTCTGCGCCTGCCACCTGAACTGGCGCAGCCGTTGGAAGCCGCTTTCGCCGCCGCGAACGAGGCGCCCGCGCCGATCAACCTGCCCGGCTGCCTGCAGCGCATCCAGGCCGGTGACGCCGCCGATGGACAGCCGTGGCCGGGGCCGGCAGGCACACCTGGTGAAGCGGTGGCTGCCGCGCGCCGGGATCGCGCTGCGGTTGGCTTGGTGTCGCTGCTGGAGCTGTATCACGCCGCCGAGCGCGTGCGCGTGGACGGGGAAGAGAAGGACGATATCGGCGATGGCACGCGCGAAGGGCTGATGCTGGCCTGCCGGGGGCTGGCGGAGTATGTGGCGTTGCAGGTGCGTAGCTGAGGCTGCTGCGGTCGCAGTGTGTGTGCGGCATTGATCGAAGGATCTGCCCGCGCCATACAGTGAGTTGACTCACCGGGTTGGGACGAGAAAACCAGCGAATGGCGGTTTCTTCATTTTCGTTCCATCGCCTTTGCGACCGGCGCCGCGCCGACGCATCATGATCGGCGCATGCCCATGCTGCTCTGGCATGCAAGCGCACACCCAAGGCACGGACCACGGACCCAATCCGCAGTCAAAAGATGCTGTGCTAGATTCAAGAGCGTGACATTGGCGCGAGAGACGCTTTCATGGATGCATGGGTCGAGAAATGCGATTCTTCATCAAAACGCGGACTTCGGCGCCGCCTCTGGATCGCAGCGCGTCGTCGCCTCGCGATCGTTATTCCGGCGCTTGTGCTGACAGCATGTTCGAGCGCCGCGACGCCGCCCCCATCAGATCATGTGAATCAAAGACAGGCCATCAAATCAGGGAGTGAAGCTGGTATGGAGCGATTCAAGAACAGCATCGAGCGATTGTCCAATGTGCGTTTTGGCGATATCGATGCGTTGAACGAACAGCTTCACACGCATCTTGGAAAACCGACCCGGCAGGGCCTGAGAGACGAGCGAACCGCAGAACGTGGAATGTTGGGTGGCCTTGAAGTTCGGAACATCTCACTGAGAAGTGCTGTCGATAATCCTGCGCAGGCGAAGCTGACCTTCGATGTCGCGCCACCGAGCGTCGCGCTCAAAGAAGTCATCTGGGAGGGAACCGCGCAATATCCACCTCGGCCTGATGCCCCTGACTCACGCCCTTACTGGACCGCGCCAGTGAACGGTGCTGAGGTTGTACTCACTCTGGCCCCTGACAATGCGACATTGACCCACGTATTGATCAGTCAGCGTTGACCCCCAGGGCAGGAGCTCCAACATGGAACGTACTGAAGACTCTGTACTGCCGCAGCCACAGGGGGGGCCTCGCCCAGGACCCGTACGTCGGCCGGACTCCCCGTTAGCTGACCCCTCGCTGGCGCCGCTTCTAGCGAAATCCCCAACACTTCGGGCGGGTCTCGCACAGGCCGAGCGCGACGATCTGGAGGTTGTCTGGGGACAAGCCGGTAGGGGCACCTATCTTGTTCCCGGTGAGAAGATCGTTATTGACGAGAACGCGGTTGGACAAGGCTCCAGAATCGCGCGCTCTCTTTCACACGAGGTGGGGCACCATCTCTTCACCGAACGTCCCGATCCGACGTCCAAGCAATCCTATGTAAACACCCTGCTACGCGGAGAAGCCGCTGCGACGCTCAGTAATGTCCAGGTCCAGCGTGAACTCATTGCGGCCGGTGGACCGGACATTGGCGTGTCGGGTACGGGTAATCGACCGCAACAGTATGGAGCCATTGCCGTTGAACTCCAGGCCGGGCGGATCAATCGAAACCAGGCACTTGGACAGATCGCTGAGGTGTTCAAAACGGAGGCTCCTTCTGTTGGTCCTCATGCGACATACGAGCTTTACTATGGCGCGCACTACGATCAGCACATAGCACCCACGCAGCGTCGACGTAGGCCCGAGCCAGAATTTGACGCCGAGCGCACTTCGGCTGGGGAAAGAGTCGCCGTGGTCGCCGACGACTCACTCTCAGTGCAGCGAACAGCTTCCTCAGTAGCTGAACTCGGCGACGCTGACCGCTCTCTCTACATGCAGATAAGAGCGGGTGTGGAACGCTTGGACGCCGAGAGCGGGAAGCAGTGGGATGAGTCGAGCCAGCGCATGTCCGCGAGTCTGTTGGTGCTCGCGAAGGAGCAAGGGTTTTCAAGAGTTGACCACGTTGTATTGAACAACCCGACGGAGTCCCTTGCACGTGGCGAGAAAGTATTCATCGTCGAGGGGGCGATGGACGATCCTGCCCAACGCCGTGGAACCATGAGTACGATGGACGCGCTTCGCGTGCCTGAAGCAGAGTCCCTTCATCGCGCTGAAGCGTTGGCCGCAAATCTTGAACAGCAGCCGGCGCAGCAGGTTCATGCGCAGGACGGGCCATCGTTTTCAAGGTGAGGCTGTCGAGAAAACAGCTCTGCCGCCCTTCGAACCACCGGGCAGGTACTTGGAGCAGCGCAAAGAGGCGCTGAATCTTTGGGGTGGTGCCGCTTATCCGAATCGAACGGATGACCTACTGTTTACAAGACAGTTGCTCTACCAACTGAGCTAAAGCGGCATGGGTGGTGCACCGGCGGCAGCGCCGCGGTCCGGGGATTCTAGCGCAACCGCGTGCATTCCAGCGACCGGCTCTGTGCCGCCCCGCTGCGCTGCTGGGCCTGGGCCGGCTGCGTGCCCGCCGCCAGCTGCCCTTCCAGCCACCATTGGCCGGCGTCGCCGCTGGCGACCAGGCGCGGCTGGAAGCCGGCGGCCTGCACCGCCGCCATGCGCCGTTCGGCGCCTTCGCGGTTGCGGTACTGGCCCAGCGCCACGGCGTTGGCCTCCTCGCCCTGGCTGATGATGTAGTAGTCGCTCAGGCCGGCGGCGACAATGCGTTTCACGGTGGCCTGGGCTTCATCACGGTTGGCGGCGGCCGGCAGCATCACCCGGTAACGGGCGCTGCCGCTGGCAGCGGGCTGTTCGCGCAGGCGCACCTGGCTGAGCAGCGTGCCGGCCTTGCCCTGCGCGCTGCTCGCGGCGGCGCGGTCGGCGAACGGGCCCAGCGCGACGCAGCGCGGCGGCTCGGCGGCCGCGGGCGGGGTTACGGGCTTTTCCGCTGCCGGAACGGGTACAGGCGGTGTTACCGGCTTGGCAGCGGCAGCAACCGGCGTAGCCTCAGCCACCTGCGGCTTGGCGATCTCCGGCTTTGCCGGCGCAACGGGCGCGGGTGTCGCAGCCACCGCGGTCTTCGCCGCCGGTTCGCGCTCCATCAGCGGTGCAGTCGGGGCGGCGGCGGTGGCCTCGGCTGCGGCATTGGCATCCACGCCACCGGGCACCCAGCGCAGCTCGGCGACGCCAGCCGGTTGCGGCGCAGGCGCAGGCTTCTGCGGCGCATCGCGCAGCAGCCACCAGCAGGCGACGCCGAGATTGAGAATGGCCAGTACGACGATCAGGGCACGGGTGAGCATGCGCGGATACTAGCGCGCGGGCTGGTACACCGCCCAGCGGGCGAGGCCATCCAGCACCAGCGAGGGGTGGTAATCGGCAGCGGGCAGCAACGGCATCAGCGCCGCTGCGCCGCCACCGTGCACCAGCAGCGACGGTGCCACGCCCAGCAGCGTGTGCGCGTGCTGTGCGCTGCGTTCAATCAGCGCCACCGCAGCGCCATCACAGCCGGAAGCCAGCGCGTCGGCGGTGTCGTTGGCGAACTCGCTGTAGCCGCCACCGGTCGCGGGCAGCTGCACGGCACGGGCGTGCAGTGCTTCGCGCATGGTGGTGGGCGATGCGGAGATGCGGCCACCGTGGTGCTGGCCGTCGGCATCGAGCAGATCAATCGTCAGTGCGGTGCCCACGCCGACCACCAGCACCGGGCGCTGCGCCTTGGCCGCAGCCAGTAGGGCGAGGAAGCGGTCGACGCCGAACTTTTCCGGCCTGGCATAGGCAATGCGCACGCCGGCGCATTCGGCGCTGGTGCGCACCACATGCACATGCTCGAAGCGGCGCTGCAGCTGGTCCAGCATGGCGCTGGTCAGCGACGGTGCCGCCACGCTGGCCACGAACGCGGTGCGGCCGCTGGGCAGGCTGTGCGGCGGCTGCCCGGCCATGCCTTCGGCGCCATGCGCCCAGGCCTGTACGTCACCGGCACGGTCACCCTGCAACGGCGCGAACTTGAAGCGCGAGTTGCCGAGGTCGAACAACCAATCGCTCATGCCGCCCTCACGCTGACTTCTCCGGCGTGCAGCAGGCGTTCCTGGCCATCGATGCGCACGCGCAATGCGCCGTCATCAGCCAGGCCAAGCGCAGTACCGTGCTGCCACTGCCCGTCCAGTTCCACGCGCACTTCGCGGCCGGCCAGCATGTCGAAGGCAGCGTAGCGCGGCAGGAACGGAGCGAGGCCTTCGCGATCGAATTCTTCCAGCGCCGGCAGCAGGCGCGCCAGCACGGCAGCAACCACCCCATTGCGGTCCACCGGCTTGCCGGCCAGCGTGTCCAGGTCCACCCACGGCTGGGTGATCTGCTCGCCGAACGACGGCGGCATGTGGGTGTTGATGCCGATGCCGATCACCGCGCGCGCCGGGCCGGCGTATTCGCCACCGCCCTCGGCAAGCAGGCCGACCAGCTTGCGCTTGCCATCGACGATCAGGTCGTTCGGCCACTTCAACTGCGCTTGGGTGTAGCCCAGGTCGTGCAGCGCTTCGGCCACGGCGATGCCGGCCACCAGGCTCAACCCGGCCAGGCGGCCCAGGCCGCCGGAGTACAGGCGCATCACCGACAGGTAGATATGCGCGGCCAGCGGCGAGGCCCAGGTGCGGCCACGACGGCCGCGGCCACCGGTCTGGCGTTCGGCCAGCAGCACGCTGACCCCGCGCTGGGGCGCGCTGCACCGCAGCAATTCAGCGTTGGTGGAGTCCACCGTCCAGGCCACCTGCAGGTCGTGCAGCAGGGCCTGGGCATCGGCGGGCAGGCCGGCGCGGATCGCCGCCGGGTCCAGCAGGTCGACCGGGCGGGTCAGGCCATAGCCCTCGCCAGCACGGCCCTCGATGTCCACACCTGCGGCCCTAAGCCCTTGAATACGCTTCCAAATAGCCGCCCGGGTCTGGCCCAGCTCTCGGGCCAGGGCGTCGCCGGACAGGCGACCGGCAGCGAGTTTGGCCAGCAATTGGCGATCGTCCACGGCAGCTTCCACGAAGTCAGGAAGGAATTATGCGGGAAAGCCGCCAGCGACGCCTGCCACGCTGGGTTCCGCAGGGGCTTCCAACGGGGCGCCGGGTTCGGGCTAGAATCGGGAACTCACCCTCCCTTAACGTGGATGTCGTCAATGCGCCGTTATGCCCATTGCCTGATCCTGCTGATGATGCCCTTCGCGGCGTCTGCAACGGCAGCGCTGGACGACAGCCGGGGCGCCTGCGTGTCCTCCAACGGTGATGCCGCCTCGCAGCGCGCGCCGACCGCGACCGCCTCGGCTGCGACCACCAAGCCGGCACCGGTACGCCCTGCGGCCAGCAGTGCCACCAGCACCGGGGGCGGCGGCAGCGACGACGACGTGCTGCAGCGCATCCGTGCGCCGAAGTGGCACAGCTACCTGCCGGGAATGTTCCGCTGATCAAGTCGTTGCTGCAGTGGCTGCGGCCCTCGCCGCGGCCGATCGACGATGCGCTTTGGGAAGACGCCTGCCGCCGTGCGGCCTGGCTGCACGGCCTGGACGACGAACGCCGCGCGCGACTGCGCGTGCTGGCCACGCGCTTCCTGCATGAGAAGACCATTACCCCTGTCGGTGAACTGCAACTGCAGGCTGGCGATGGCGTGCTGCTGGCCGCACTGTGCTGCCTGCCGCTGCTGGAATTCGGTGAAGTGGGGCTGGAAGGCTGGTCGCAGCTGATCGTCTACCCGGATGCGTTCCGCGTGCACCGCAGCCACATGGATGCGGCCGGCGTGTTGCACGAGTGGGATGACGAGCTGATCGGCGAGTCGTGGGACAGTGGTCCGTTGATCCTGTCCTGGGCCGATGTGCAGGCCGACCTGGCCGCGCCGCACGACGGCTACTGCGTGGCGGTACATGAGATGGTGCACAAGCTCGATGCACTGGATGGTGCGATGGACGGCACACCGCCGCTGCCGCGGCAATGGCAGCGCGAGTGGGCGGCCACGTTCCAGCGCGCCTACGACGCCTTCTGTGCGCAGGTGGACGCAGGCGAAGAGACGCTGATCGATCCGTATGCGGCCGAGGCGCCGGAAGAGTTCTTCGCGGTAGCCAGCGAGTACCACTTCTCGGCACCGGATCTGCTGCAGCAGGCGTTGCCCGAGGTCGCCGCGCAGCTGCGGCGGTTCTATGGCGAGCCGCCGAAGATCGAATTTCGGTAGTGCCGGCCAACCAAGCAAGGCTACCGAAGATCATGAGGTTGCCGGCCAGCGGCCGGCACTACCGGAACACCCTGCGTTGTTGCACCAGGCAATGCCCGGCGGACGGGAATGCGCGGTTTACGGCCCCGGCGGCAAGCGCACTTCGAAGCGGGCGCCACCCAGTTCGGCCGAACGGCCCACGGTCAGTTCGCCGCGGTAGTCCTTGATCAGGTCCTGCACGATCGACAGGCCGATGCCGTGGCCCTGCACGCGCTCGTCGCCACGCACGCCACGCTGCAGCACCTTGCCGATGTCGTCCGGGGCGATGCCCGGGCCATCATCGTCCACCGCCAGCAGCAGGCCGGCACGGCGTGCGTTCGGCGCCGGCAGCGGCTGCGCGGTCAACAGCACGCGGCGGTTGGCCCACTTGAAGGCGTTCTCCAGCAGGTTGCCGAGCAGTTCCTGCAGGTCGCCCGGTTCGCCGTGGAAGCGTGCGGCCGGGTCGATATCGAATTCGCACAGCACGCCCTTGGCGGCGTAGACCTTTTCCAGGCCACGCACGATTTCCTCGGCGTTGGACTCGATCGGCAGCGGCGCGGAGAACAGCTTGTGGCCCGACGAGGCCGCGCGTGCCAGCTGGTACGAAACCAGGTTGTTCATGCGCTGCAGCTGCACGTCCAGTTCTTCGCGCAGCGCACCGTCGCCGGCGCCGCTGTCCATCTGCGTGCGCAGTACCGCGATCGGCGTTTTCAGGCTGTGCGCGAGGTCGGCCAGGGTGTTGCGCTGGCGCTCGAGGTTCTCGCGCTCGCTTTCGATGAAGGCGTTGATGCTGTCGGTCAGCGGTTCCAGCTCGCGCGGGTGGCGCTCACTCATGCGCTCGGTCTCGCCGCGCTGCACCTTGGTCAGCTCGGTGATCACCCGGCGCAACGGGCGCAGGCTCCACTGCAGGATGACGGTCTGCAGCAGCAGCAGGATCAGGCCGATGCCGCCCAGGTAGAACCAGACGCGGCCACGGAACACGCGCAGCTGCGCACCCAGCGCGCGCGAGTCTTCCATCACATAGATGGTGTAGGGGAATTCAGTGGCGGGGTCGGCGTCGGCGCCCCACACCAGGCCCAGGCCATAGCGGTACACCGAGCCCTGGCTGCCATCGATCTGGATCATCGGCAGCGGGCCTTCGAACACTTCCTGGCGCGGCGCCAGCAGGCCGCCGCCCACGGTGGGCAGCATGGGCCCTTCGGCGGACATCGAATTGCCCTTGCCGTGCGGCATCACCACCTGCAGGTACAGGCCACTGCCAGGTACGTCGAAGCGTGAATCCGGCGGCTGCTCGCGGATGTACAGCGAGCGGTCGCGGGTGAAGTCGATGCCGGCCGCGTAGGAGGTGGCGTAGTTCTTCAGGCGCTCACGCAGGTTCGCCTTCGCCGTATCGGCGAAGGCGGCGTCGAGCGCGTAGCCGGCCAGCGCCAGGAACGCCACCAGGCCCACGGACGCGGCGAGCATCTGGCGCGCCTGCAGTGAGCGCGGCCGCCAGCGTCGGAAGAACCACAGACGGCCGGACATCGTGTTATCGCCAGGGTGAGCCGGCTCAGCCCTCGTTGCGCGGGATCGCGAAACGGTAGCCGCGACCGCGCACGGTCTCGATCGGCTTCAGTTCGCCATCCGGGTCCAGCTTCTTGCGCAGGCGGCCGATGAAGACCTCCAGCACGTTGGAGTCGCGGTCGAAGTCCTGCTGGTAGATGTGTTCGGTGAGGTCGGCCTTGGAGACCAGTTCACCGGCATGCATCATCAGATACTCCAGCACCTTGTACTCGTAGCTGGTCAGGTCGACATTGCTGCCGGCCACGCTGACCGTCTGGGCAGCAAGGTCCAGGGCGACCGGGCCGCATTCCAGGGTCGGCTTGCTCCAGCCGGCGGCGCGGCGCAGCAGCGCGTTGACGCGGGCCAGCAGCTCTTCGACGTGGAACGGCTTGACCAGGTAATCGTCGGCGCCCTGCTTCAGGCCCTCGACCTTGTCCTGCCAGCTCGAACGCGCGGTCAGGATCAGTACCGGGAACTTCTTGCCTTCGTCACGCAGGGCCTTGATCAGCTCCATGCCCGACATCTTGGGCAGGCCGAGGTCGATGATGCCGACATCGAACGGAACTTCGCGCCCCATGTAGAGGCCTTCCTCGCCGTCCTGCGCAGCATCGACGGCAAAGCCTTCGCGCTTGAGCCGGGCTGCCAGGGTCTCACGCAGCGGGGCTTCGTCTTCGACCAGAAGGATACGCATGAACTCTCCCTAGTGTCCTGGGTGTGGCCCGGAGGCCTGTGGGGTACGGGTTGATAGCGACGACTATCCCTGTTCAGGGGTTATCGCCGCGTAGTGATGACATATCCGACCGCGGCGTGCGCGGCTGTGAACGCGACGGGGCGGGGTCGTCCATGTAGCGGACCCGGCCCCGGTCGTCCATGTACTTCACCCGGTTGATATCACGACCATCGAACGGCACGCGCTCGGCGCCGAGGATGTGGCCGCCGGTGCTGCGCTGCACGCGGCGCACGGCATCGGACAGCGAACGCTCGTCGCCACGGTTGCCACGCTCTCCCCGATCCATCATTTCCGCCCGTGCCTGCTCGCCGCGCGGCGGCTGTTGCGCCAGCGCCGAAGACAGCGGCGCAGCCGACAGCGCCACACAGGTGGCCAGGGCAATGCGGCAATGGAAGGGAGCGGAAGACATCGATGCGATCCTAGCCGAGCACGGCGATTCGTTCAAAAGTCGTAAATCCGGATGCCGGGTTCGGGGCCCGGCGCTTTACAAATCCTTTGCAAATTCTTGGTTTGGGGCAGTGAATCCGGTCTGAACTTTTCCGGCCGCAGCCCCGCGATGTTCAGCTAGGTGAACATTCGGGACGAATCGCCGTCCCTTGTCAAGTCAGGAATGTGACTGCGGTCACGCTGCGGCACGATCGGCTTCGCGCTCGGTGACCCACAGCGCCTGCTCGACCAGGCTCCAGTCGGCGCCCGGGCGGTGCGCGCCCTCGCTCAGCACCTGGCGGAACGCGCGGCCACCGGGCTGGCCGTGGAACAGGCCGAGCAGGTGGCGGGTGATGTGCTTCAGTGCCAGGCCTTCGCCCAGGCGCGCTTCCACGTAGGGACGCAGCGTGCGCAGCAGGTCACCGCGCGCCTGCAACGGCGCGCCGGTCTGCAGCGCCTCCAGCTGATGCAGCAGGTAGGGGTCGTGGTAGGCCGCGCGGCCCAGCATCACGCCATCAACGTGCGCGGCCTGCGCCTGCACCGCCTCGATGCTGGCCAGGCCGCCATTGAGCACCACCGGCAGCGCCGGGCGCTCCTGCTTCAGGCGGTAGGCCCAGTCGTACTTCAGTGGCGGAACCTCGCGGTTCTCCTTCGGCGACAGACCCTTCAGCCACGCGTTGCGCGCATGCACCACCACCATTGCGGCACCGGCGGCGACCTGGCGGTCGACGAAGGCGGCGAACACGTCATAGTCGTTGTCCTCGTCCACGCCCAGGCGGCACTTCACCGTCACCGGGATCCCGATCGCGTCGACCATCGCCGCCACGCAGTCGGCTACCAGCGCCGGCTCGCGCATCAGGCAGGCGCCAAAACGCCCGGCCTGCACGCGGTCGGACGGACAGCCGCAGTTGAGGTTGACCTCGTCGTAGCCCCACTCCGCGGCGATGCGCGCGGCCTGCGCCAGCAGCGCCGGGTCGCTGCCGCCCAGCTGCAGCGCCAGCGGCTGCTCGCTGCGGTCGAAGCCGAGCAGGCGCTCGCGATCGCCGTGGATGACCGCATTGGCGTGCACCATTTCCGTGTACAGGCGCACACCCGGCGCCAGCACGCGGTGGAACACGCGGCAATGGCGGTCGGTCCAGTCCATCATGGGGGCCACGGACAGGCGCAGGGAATCGGCGTAACGGGCGGTGGCGGACGTCATCGGGGTGTTGATCGGGGAGACTGGCATTGCCAGTGAGATCAATAGTTTACACCGGACGGCTGAACGGCGGCGGGTGGCGCCGGGACTGGCCGCTCGACCGGCCCCGGGGTCGCCGCGTGGCTTACAACCCGCGGTTGCGCACCTGTTCCTGCTGCTGCTCCTGCGCACGCTGGTTGAACTGGCTGTCCAGCGCTTCGCTTTGCCGGCTGCTGGCCTCGACCGAGTGCGATACCGCCTGCTGGCGGTCGACGAAGGTCCGCTGCGCCGCCGGGTCGCCCAGCTCGCCCTGCACCGCAAACAGACCGGTGCCGTCGGGGCGGGCCACGACGTGGTCGATCTGGCGCATCCCGGACACCTTGCTTTCGTACGCCAGCTGGCCGGCCGCCCGCTCAACCTCCTGCGGGTTGGCGAACAGTGGCTTCAGGCCGGCCTGGGCACGCTGCTGCTCCAGCGCCTGCAGCTTGCCCAGCGCCCGGCCGAAGCGCGCGTTGTCGGCGTGCCCGGGGTCGCGCATGCTGGCCGGCTCTGCGGGCTCGGCCCGGGCCGGTGCCGCCGGCGGGGTACCGGCCTTGACCGCGTTGGGGGCATCGACCTGCGCCAGGGTCTTGCGGCCTGCCTTGCCATCGTCGTCCAGGCCGTTGTTGGCCTGGAACTGCTTGACCGCCGCAAAGGTGTCCTTGCCATACACACCATCGGCGTGCAGCGGCTTGCCATCGGCCCCGGCATAGCCCAGCGCCGCCAGCTTGCCCTGCAAGGCCTTGACCTCATCGCCGCGCTCGCCCTGCTTCAGCACGCCATCGGCCATCGGCGCCTGCTGTGCACTGCGTGCGGCCTGCGCGGCCTCGGGGCCCTGCGCGTGGACCTTGCCGCCCAGGGTGATGCGGTCATTGAGCATGTCACCCAGGAACCTGCGGTACTGGTCCGGCTCGAGCTCGATATGTGCGTGCACGGCACCCGGGGTGCCGGCATCGGACTGGCGGATCAACGGCGCGCCGTACTCGACGAAATCACCAGTCTTGTAGGGGGTGCTTCCACGTGCACCATGCAGCACCTGCCCGACCAGTTCACGCTGCGGATGCCCGGCCGGATGGCTCCAGATGCTGATGGAGTTCCACTTGTCGTTGTTGACCTGCACGTAGCCCGCGACCGGATTGGGAATCATCACTTCCCGGTCGCCGCGCGAAGTACTCAGGATCAGATCCTTGTGCACCAGCGGAATGCCGTTGCGATCACCACGGGTCCGCACCGTTTCCAGCTCGCCCTCGACCATTGCCGACGGGCGGTCAGCCTTGGCGGCATTGCCGGTGCGCACGGCCTCGGCGTTGGTGTTGGGGTGATGGATCTTCAGTTCGCGGTAGGCATCCTCGCCACTGGTGCCATGACGCAGTGTGCGGTTGCTGCTGCCGTTGCCAAAGGGTTCGACCACGACGATGCGCTGGCCACCGGGTGCGGCAGCGGCATCGGGTTCGCGCGCAGTCGCGGGTGCGGGTGCCGCAGCAGGCGTGGCCGGTGCCACAGGCTGCGCCGGCGTGTGCTCGCGTACCACCGTATCCAGAGCCTGCAGGGTCTGCCGGCCGGCCTTGCCATCAACGGTCAGCCCATGCGCCTGCTGGAACTCGCGCACTGCATGCTCGGTGTTGGCACCGTAGTGGCTATCGGCTGTCAGAGGTTGCCCGTTGCGGCCGGTATGGCCGGCCTGGATCAACTTGGCCTGCAGGGCCTGGACCTCGGTACCGTGCTCGCCGGGTGCCAGCACGCCGTCGGCCATCGCCGATGCGGCCGCGCGCTGCCCGCGCCGGCCCGGCTCAGGTTCACCGAACGCTTGCTGGTAATCCTTGCCCCGGTAAGCCTCGGGGTTTTGGTTGACCTGGTCGTAGCGCGCCAGCCCGACCAGCGCGTTCTTCTCGGTGAGCGCACGATCACGCAGCGAATCCCACAGGGTGGGCGAGCTCTGGAAGTGCGACTGCACGTTGGCGTGCTTGTAGTCCTGCACCGCGCGGACAATCTGCTCGTCACTCAGCTCAGCCAGCTTGAAGTCTTCGCTGTAGGCTTGCTGGAGACCCTTCTGGAACACCGAACGTGTCATGCCGCGGTACTGCACCGAGGTGCTCCACAGCGCGTCCTGCACGGCCGGACCACGGCCGGAAAGATCAATGCCTACATCCTTCAGGCGGCCCATCTGCACGTCGTAGTACTGGTGCTGGATGAAGTCGTGCTGGTCCCTGGCAAACCCTGCCGGATCGGCCGCCGCCACTTCCTTCCAGCGTTCGGTGAAGGCCGGGGTTCCTGCCTGCAGGCCGTTGAAGCGGTTGCCATAGCGCGAGGCGGCGACGTATTCGTCCACGCCGCCAACGTTGGTGGCGTACTGGTAACTGCCATACGACACGCCACCATGGTCGCCCCTGCCGGTGGAAACGTGGCCGGGGCCACGACCTCCGGTTTCGAAATGCGCCGACGTCTGGCCGCGATGCCAGCTGTCCATTGCCTGCTTTGCCTGGGTCACAACATCCATCTTCCTGCACTCCTTTGCGGGGGATTTACTTTGAGGTCAGTGCCTGCAGCACATCGGCACGGTTGGCGGTGCGATTGATCCGGCAGGACTGCGCGTCCAGCATCTGCCCCTGCCCGTCTTCGGCAGGGTTCCAGCTGCAGTAGCGATTGGTATCGGACATGTAGGCAGCCTGCTCGTCCATCAGCCTGTCCTTGTCCTTGCCATCGGGGCCGTCAACGATCTTCATGAAAGCCTGCTCGAGCCGCTGCTCCTGCCAAGCAAGCTCGTCATCACCACACGCCTGCAGTGCCGATGTCTCGCCGCCGCTGGATCTCACGCATGCAGCATACTGCGGCCGCAACGTCGCCTTGTTGTAGGAATCATCCGGGCGCTGCGGCGGCATGTCCTGGTCATCGGCATCGGCCACCGTCGTGGCAGGTGCGGCACGTGCAGGCTCTGCAGTGGCGGGCGGCGATGCAGTGGCCGGTGCGGCGGCCGCGGGGGCAGCTGCCGTATCCGCCTCCGGGCTCTTGGCCTGGCATGCCGCCAGGCTGAGGCCAAAGGCCAGCGCAAGGGCGATGGCCCCAGCCTTGCCGAACGTTTCACGGGGGGCCGCTGGAAGGTGGTTTATTCCCTGCATTGCTTGCATCTCCTTGGCATCCAGGCGCGTGGCCCGTCAACGCGGGGCCGTCCATCGGCCCCATCAGGAAACGCATGCTACGCGAGCGCCGGTTTCAGATGCCTGACCGGATTCAGAATGCGTGCACCTCGTCGCAGAAGCAGGATGCGTAAGCCTCAATGCCCGCCCGCGCGCCCGCCCACCTGTTCGATCAGCGTCTGGCTAGCCACATTGAGGCTTACCACCACCACCTCCGCCCCATGCGCGGCCAGCTTTTCCTGCGCACGTTCCAGCGCGGCCACTGCGGTCAGGTCCCACAGGTGGGCGTCACGCAGGTCGATCTGCACCTTCGGCGCGACGTGCTGGTAGTCAAACGCCGCGCCCAGCTGGCCGGCAGACGCAAAGAACACCTGCCCGCGTACGCGGTAGACCTGCGTGTCTCCGGCATCCTCGCGCTGCACCTCCAGCATGCGGCCGACCTTGCGGGCGAAGAACAGCGCCGACAGCAGCACGCCACTGAGCACGCCCTTGGCCAGGTCGTGGGTGGCCACGGTGACCACCACGGTCAGCAACATCACGGCCGAGGAACTGCGCGGATGCGTGCGCAGGTCGCGCAGCGAGCGCCAGCTGAAAGTGCCGATGCTGACCATGATCATCACCGCCACCAGCGCAGCCATCGGGATCTGCCGCACCAGGTCGCTGCCGTACACCACCAGCACCAGCAGCAGCACGCCGGCCACCAGGCAGGACAGGCGGCCGCGGCCACCAGACGTCACGTTGATGACCGACTGGCCGATCATCGCGCAGCCGGCCATTCCGCCGAGGAACCCGGTGACCGTGTTGGCCACGCCCTGGCCGACGCATTCGCGGTTGCGCTCGCTGGGCGTCTCGGTGATGTCCTCGACGATCTGCAGGGTCATCATCGATTCGAGCAAGCCGACCACGGCCAGCGTGGCCGACACCGGCAGCAGGATGCGCAGCGTTTCCCAGCTGAGCGGTACATCGGGGATGAGGAACTGCGGCAGGCTGTCCGGCAGCTGGCCCATGTCACCAACACTGCGCACGTCCACGCCAAAGCCGATCACTACGGCGGTGAGCACGACGATTGCCACCAGCGGCGAAGGCACAGCGCGGGTGAGGCGCGGCAGCAGGTAGATGATCGCCAGTGCGGCGGCACACAGCACGTAGACGGTGGGACCGCGGCCGATCAGTTCCGGCATCTGCGCCAGGAAGATCAGGATCGCCAGCGCGTTGACGAAGCCGGTGATGACCGAGCGCGAGACGAATCGCATCAGCGACCCAAGCTTGAACACACCGGCCAGCACCTGCAGCAGGCCGGCCAGGATGCTGGCGGCGAACAGGTACTGCAGGCCATGGTCCTTGACCAGGTCGACCATCACCAGCGCCATTGCACCGGTGGCGGCGGAGATCATGCCCGGCCGGCCGCCAGCGATGGCGGTGACCACCGCGATGGAAAACGCGGCGTACAGGCCGACCTTGGGGTCGACGCCGGCGATGAGCGAGAAGGCGATGGCCTCGGGAATCAGGGCCAGGGCGACGACCATGCCGGACAGCAGATCACCACGGATGTTGCCGAGCCATTGCTGGCGCAGGGGGTAGGACGTTTGCATGGAAAAACTCCGCGCGCACGCGGGCGTGGCCGCATGGCGCTGCAGTGGAAAGACGCGGGTTCCTGAGCCGGGCGGGCCGGCTGCCGAGATGCGGCAAGGGTCAGGGTGGCGTGATCACTGCAGGCGGGAATCGGTACGTGGGAGGGACGCAGTCTACGGCACAGGGCTGCCAAGGGACAGCGTCGACAGTCCGCAACGGCAGCGGAGCATGGCTCCGCTCTACAATCGCGCCATGGCCACCGACCACGCACAGTTCTTCGATCCCGCCACCGAACAAGGCGTGCTGCGCCTGTCCATCGCAGGCTCACTGCTGCTGGCCGCGGCAGCGGTAGTGTTCGGCCTGCTGGCCAATTCCTCGCTGATCATCTTCGACGGCATCTACGGCCTGATCGATGTGGTGATGACCTGGCTGTCACTGCTGGTCGCGCGGCTGATCGCACTGTCCACCAGCACCGACGCGCTGCAGTCGCGGCTCAACCAGCGCTTCACCATGGGCTTCTGGCACCTGGAGCCGATCGTGCTGGGGGTGAGCGGCACGCTGATGATCGGCGCTGCGCTGTATGCGCTGGTCAATGCGGTCGACGCGCTGATGTCCGGCGGCCGCCACATCGCGCTCGGTCCGGCCATCGCCTTCGCCGGGCTGTCGATCGTCGGCGAAGGTGCGCTGGCCTGGTTCGTGCTGCGCGCCAACCGCCGCATCGGCTCGGAGTTCATCGCACTGGATGCGAAAAACTGGGTGATCGCGGCCAGCATGTCGGCCTGCTACCTGCTGGCCTTCCTCGGCGGCGTGCTGGTGCGGGGCACCTCCTGGGCCTGGGTCGGGCCGTACATCGACCCGGCCATCCTCGCCTTCGTCTGCGTGCTGGTGATGATCGCCCCGCTCGGCACCGTGCGCCGGGCGCTGGCCGGCATCCTGCTGGTCACCCCGCCGGAACTGCAGGCGCATGTGGATGCGGTGGCACGCGCGATCGTGGCCAGGCACGGCTTCGTTGAGCACCGCAGCTACGTCGCGCAGGTGGGGCGTGGCGAGCAGATCGAGCTGTTCTTTGTGGTGCCGGAAGACGACCCGCCGCGGCCCTTGGTGGAATGGGACCGGCTGCGCGACGAGATCGGCGAAGCGCTGGGCGAGGCCTCGCCGGACCGCTGGCTGACCATCATGTTCACCACCGACCGCGAGTGGACGATCTAGGCCAACAGGACGATCGATCAAGTTTTTCGTACGCGTTGCAACCCAACGTACGCGGAAAGCGGGCAAAGTAGGCTCCAACGCAACACCCACCCACTGACCAGGAGCATCCCGATGTCCATCGAAAAGGTTCTGTACACCGCCCAGGCCACCTCCACCGGCGGCCGCGAAGGCCGTTCCGTCTCCTCCGACAACGTGCTGGACATCCAGCTGTCGACCCCACGCGAGCTGGGCGGCGCCGGTGGCCCAGGCACCAACCCGGAACAACTGTTCGCCGCCGGCTACTCGGCCTGCTTCCTGGGCGCGCTGAAGTTCGTGGCCGGCCAGGCCAAGGTCGCGCTGCCGGCCGACACCACCGTCACCGGCAAGGTCGGCATCGGCCAGATCCCGACCGGTTTCGGCATCGAGGCCGAGCTGACCATCAACGTGCCGGGCGTGCCGCGCGAGCAGGTGGAAGAACTGGTGCAGAAGGCACACATCGTGTGCCCGTACTCGAATGCCACCCGCGGCAACATCGACGTGACGCTGATCGTTGCCTGATGCGCTGCTGCCGGCCAGCGGCCGGCACTGCCCGCGCGCGGCGCAAAAAAATGGGCGGATGCCGGTCGAAACCAAGCATCCGCCCATCCCACCCCGGGTGGTCCCCGGCACATGGCCGGGGACGCATCTGCTTCTGTAGAGCCGAGCCCATGCTCGGCTGATCCGTCCGGCGCTGGAACATCCGGCGGAAAAGCAGCCGAGCATGGGCTCGGCTCTACATATCCAAACCTTATTTTTCGCTTGTGATCAGCTGCACGACGCTGGAGAAATCCAGCTTGCCGCGGCCGGCCTGGTGATTCATCGAGTACAGGTTGCGGGCCACTTCGCCCAGCGGGATCGAGGCGCCGACACTCATCGCCGCTTCCACCGCCAGGCCCATGTCCTTCAGCATCAGATCGCTGCCGAAACCGCCGCTGTAGCCGCGCGAGGCCGGCGCATTTTCCAGCACGCCCGGCCACGGGTTGCACACTTCGGTGGCCCAGCTGCGGCCGGTGCTGACCGCCATCATCTGCGACAGCACCTTCGGGTCCAGCCCGTGCGCCACGCCCAGTGCGATGGCTTCACCGGTCACCGCCATGATCACGCCCAGCGCCATGTTGTTGCACAGCTTGGCGACCTGGCCGGCACCGCTGGCGCCGACATGGAAGATGTTCTTGCCCATCGCCTGCAGCACCGGGCGGGCGCGCTCCAGCGCGTCCTCTTCGCCACCGACGATGAAGGTCAGGGTACCGGCCTGGGCGCCGGCGGTACCGCCGGAGACCGGCGCGTCGATCATCAGCAGGCCACGCGCGGCGGCCGCTTCCGAGACCTTGCGGGCACTGGCTGGTGCGATCGTGCTGCAGTCGATGACCAGTGCACCGGCCGGGATTGCGGCGAGGATGCCGTCATCGCCCAGGTAGACGCCTTCGACGTGGCGGCTGGCCGGCAGCATCGAGATCACGACTTCCGCATCGGCCAGGGTGTCGCGTGCCGACGACGCCGCGCTGGCACCGGCATCGACGGCGGCCTGCACCGCGGCCGGGACCAGATCGAACACGCGCACGGTGTGGCCGTTCTTGACCAGATTGGCGGCCATCGGGCCACCCATGTTGCCCAACCCGATGAATGCAATGCGGCTCATGCAAGGCTCCTTTCAACAAGGGGAGTGCCCAGGTCGGCCAGCGGATGCGCGGCAGCGGCCCAGGGGGAAGCGAAGAAGGTGTCGGCCCACGCACCGGTGGCCTCGGCCAGGGTGGCCGGGTTCCACTGCGGATTGCGGTCCTTGTCGATCAGCAGCGCGCGGATGCCTTCGGCGAAATCACCGTGGGCGGCGCAATGCAGGGCGACGATGTACTCCAGGCGGTAGATCGCGGCCAGATCCTGGCCGGCACTGCGGCGCTGCAGCTCGTACGACAACCGTGCCGAACCCGGCGCACCGGCGGCGAGGGTCTTCTGTGCCGCCTGCAACCACGCATCATCGGTCTGCAGGCCGGCAATGCGCGCGACAATGGCTTCAAGGTCATCGCCTTCGCACAACGCATCGACCTGCGCCGCATTGGCCAGCAGCGGACCGGTGGCGGCATCGCTGGCATGCGCCTGCAGCAGATGGGTCAGGCGTTCGTGGTTGTGTGCGGAGTCACTGGACCAGGCCACCTGCAGCAGCGCATCGAACACCGTACTGCGGCGCTCTTCGGGCACATGTACATCGGCCAGGCCAGCGTAGATGGCATCGCCCGGGTTGAGCAGCGCGCCGGTCAGGGCCAGGAACAGCCCGCCCTTGCCCGGCACGCGCGGCAGCAGCCAGCTGCCACCGACATCAGGGAACAGGCCGACGGTGATTTCCGGGAAGGCCAGCTTGGAGCGCTCGCTGACCACACGGTGGCTGGCGCCGGACATCAGGCCGATGCCGCCGCCCATCACGATGCCGTGGCCCCAGCACAGGATCGGCTTGGCGTAGGTGTGGATGAGGTAATCGACGCGGTACTCAACGTCGAAGAACTCGGCGGCGTAGTCGTTCTCGCGGATGTCGCTGCGGCCGTCCTCACGGAAGGCGACCATGGCCTTGTACAGGCTGTGCAGGTCGCCGCCGGCGCAGAACGCCTTTTCGCCAGCACCCTGCAGCACCACCATGGCGATGCCGTCGTCGTCGGCCCAAGCGTTCAACTGCTCCAGCAGCAGGTGTGCCATCGGCAGCGAGAAGCCATTGAGCGTGCGCGGCGCGTTGAGCGTGGCGAGGCCGATGCGCACGCCGTTACCGGCCACGCGCTCCTCGAACAGCACCGGTGCGTCGTCGGCAGCGGTGTCGGCGCTCATGCGTTCTTCCACTGCGCGGCGCGCTTTTCCAGGAAGGCAGTCACGCCCTCGACCTGGTCGGCGGTGTCGAACAGGTCGACGAAGGCTTCGCGCTCGGCCACCAGCGCCGAGGCGTGGGTGCCGGTGCGGGTGGACTGCACCAGCGTCTTGCAGGCGGCGATGCTGGTCGGGCTCTGCTTGCCGGCCTTTTTCGCCCATTCCAGCGCCAGTGCCTTGGCTTCGCCCTTGCCGACCTTTTCTTCGGCCAGCCCGATGCGCAGCGCGGTCTCGGCGTTGATGCGCTCACCCAGCAGGATCATGCGCTTGGCCCAGCCTTCGCCGACCAGGCGCGGCAGGTTCTGGGTGCCACCGGCGCACGGCAGCAGGCCAACGGTGGCCTCCGGCAGCGCCACCTGGGCGTGCTCTTCGATGATGCGCAGGTCGCAGGCCAGTGCGCATTCCAGGCCTCCGCCCATCGCGTAGCCGTTGATCGCGGCGATCGACACGCCACGGAAACCGGACAACGCCTCGAAGGCTTCGCCGAAACGGCGCGCGGCTTCGCGCGCTGCGGCCTTGTCGCCGGAAGCGAACTGGTTGAGGTCGGCACCGGCGGAGAAGAACTTCTCGCCGTCACCGGTGATCACCAGCGCGTAGATGTCGCGGTCTGCGTTGAGCGCGCCGACCAGGTCGCGCAGCGCCGACAGGCTGTGCACGGTCCAGGTGTGCGCCGGCGGGTTGTTCAGGGTGACCACGGCGGTATGGCCGTCGGCCTCGACCTTCAGGCCCACGTGCTCCTGGGTACGCCAATCCTTCATCGCAGTTCCTCTTCGGTGTTGAGCAGGTGACGGGCAACGATCACCCGCATGATCTCATTGGTGCCTTCCAGGATCTGGTGCACGCGGCAGTCACGCAGCAGGCGCTCGATCGGGTACTCGCGGATGTAGCCGTAGCCACCGTGGATCTGCAGCGCTTCATTGCAGACGTTGAAACCGGCATCGGTGGCGAAGCGCTTGGCCATCGCGCACCACACATTGGCATCGCTGGCCCCGGCATCGAGCTTGCGTGCGGCGGTGTGCACCATCTGCCGCGCGGCCACCAGTTGGGTGACCATGTCGGCCAGCTTGAACTGCAGCGCCTGGAACTCGGCCAGCGCCTTGCCGAACTGGCGGCGCTCGCCCATGTAGCGGCGCGCGGCATCCAGCGCGCCCTGCGCGGCACCCAGCGAGCAGGCGGCAATGTTGATGCGGCCACCATCAAGCCCCTTCATCGCCAGCTTGAAGCCGCCGCCTTCCTCTCCCAGAAGGTGGCTGACCGGCACGCGGACGTTTTCGAAGGTGATGCCACGGGTGGGCTGGCTGTTCCAGCCCATCTTCTCTTCCTTGCGGCCGAAGCTGATGCCCGGCAGGTCCGACGGCACTGCAATGGCGCTGACGCCGCCAGCACCGGCACCGCCGGTACGTGCCATCACCACCAGCAGTTCGGTGGCACCGGCGCCGGAGATGAAGGCCTTCGAGCCGTTCAGCACGTAATGATCGCCGTCGCGCACGGCGGTGGTCTTCAGCGAGGCCGCATCGGAGCCGGCACCCGGTTCGGTCAGGCAGTACGAGGCCAGCTTGTTGCCTGAGGACAGGTCAGTGCCCCACGCATCGCGCAGTGCTGGCTGGCCCCACGTGGACACCATCCATGAGGCCATGTTGTGGATGCTGATGTAGGCCGCAGTCGACGGATCGACGTTGGCGAGCTCCTCGATGACGACGGCGGCGTCCAGCCGGCTCAGGCCGCTGCCGCCCACTTCCGGGTCCATGTACAGACCGCAGAAGCCCAGTTCACCGGCCTTGGCGATCGCCTCGCGCGGAAAGATGCCCTCCGCATCCCATCGCGCGGCGTGTGGCGCCAGTTCGGCCTGTGCGAAGTCGCGCGCTGCCTCGCGGTACGCCTGCTGCGCTTCTTCCAGTTCCGTCGTCATCGAGTGGCTCATGGCTGCTCCTGCCGTTACTTCAGGCTGATCGTGGTGTTGACGCCGTGGCTCAGCGTTTCGTCATCGAACCAGCGCGCGGTGACCGTCTTGGTCTGGGTGTAGAACAGCACCACCTGCTTGCCGTATGGGCCCAGGTCGCCCAGCTTGGAGGCGCGCGAACCGGTGAACGAGAACAGCGGCACCGGCACCGGGATCGGCACGTTGATGCCGACCTGGCCGACGTCGATGTCTTCCTGGAACTTGCGCGCGGCCGCGCCGGACTGGGTGAACAGTGCGGTGCCGTTGCCGTTCGGGTTGCTGTTGACCATCGCGATGGCGTCTTCCAGCGTCTCCGCTTCGAGGATGACCAGCACCGGCCCGAAGATTTCTTCCTGGTAGATGCGCATGTCGGTGGTGACACCGGCAAAGATGGTCGGGCCGACGAAGTTGCCCTTCTCGAAGCCATCCACCTGCGGGTTGCGGCCATCGAGCACCAGCGAGGCGCCCTGCTCCACACCCGAGGCGATCAAGCCTTCCACGCGCTCGCGGGCACTGCAGGAAATGACCGGACCGACGTCGGTGCCGGATACGGTGCCGGCGCTGACCTTCAGGGTCTTGGCCTTTTCGACCAGATCCTGCACCCAGTTGCGCGCTTCACCGACCAGCACCAGGGTGGAGGCGGCCATGCAGCGCTGGCCCGCGGCGCCGAAGGCCGCACCGACCATCGCGTTGAGGGTCTGTTCCTTGTTGGCGTCCGGCAGCACCACGGCGTGGTTCTTGGCGCCCATCATGCACTGCACGCGCTTGCCGGCCAGCGAGGCACGGTTGTACACGTGGGTGCCGACGCGGGTGGAACCGACGAACGACACGGCCTTGATGTCCGGGTGGTCGCAGATCGCGTTGACCACTTCTTCGCCGCCGTGGACGACGTTCAGCACGCCCTTCGGAATGCCGGCTTCCAGGGCAAGCTCGACCAGGCGCATGGTGACCATCGGGTCCTGCTCGGACGGCTTGAGGATGAAGGTGTTGCCCGTTGCAATCGCCATCGGGAACATCCACAGCGGGATCATCGCCGGGAAGTTGAACGGGGTGATGCCGGCGCACACGCCCAGCGGCTGCATGATCGTGTAGGTGTCCACGCCATTGGCCACGTTGTTGGCCAGCTCGCCCAGCTGCAGGTTGCCGATGGCGGCGGCGTGCTCGACCACTTCCAGGCCGCGGAACACATCGCCTTCGGCGTCCGGCAGGGTCTTGCCCTGTTCGGCGGTGAGGATGTGGGCCAGCTCGCTCATGTTTTCGCGGATCAGCTGCTGGTACTTCAGGAAGATGCGCGCACGGGTGCCGATCGGGGTCTTGCGCCAGGTCTTGAAGGCTTCCTTGGCGGCTGCGACGGCGGCGTCCACTTCACCGGTGGTGGCGAAGGGCACCTTGGCCAGCACGTCCTGGGTGGCCGGATTGATCACGTCCTGCCAGTGGGAGGTGGCCGATTCAACGAACTGGCCATCGATCAGCATGCGGATACGGGGCGCTTCAACAGTCATGACGACAATCCCACAGGGTGCGAAAGATGCTTGGCATTATTCACAGCACGCACCTCGATTTCCGGGCTGAATCCGCTTAATCTGGCCAACACACCCCACGATTCCTGTTAATTTTGTGAATACCCCAGCTCCCCAGCGGCAACTCGGCCTGCGCGTGCTGCGCCTGCGCGAACAGCGCGGCTACAGCCAGGTTGACCTGGCGCGGGCGCTGGGGCTGTCGGCCAGCTACCTGAACCAGATCGAGCGCAACAAGCGCCCCCTCACACCAGCGGTGCAGAAGAAGCTGGGCGAGGTATTGGGCGATGTTTCCGCGCTGTTCGACGAAGATGAGCCCGCCGCGCTGCAGGAAGCGCTGGGCGAGACCCTGCGCGACCTGGGCCTGGCCGAAGTCAGTGCCACCGAACTGCGCGCCCTGGCGGGCAACCTGCCGCAGGTCAGCCGTGCGCTGCTGGACCTGCACCGCCGCCACCTGGCACTGCGCGAGCATGCCGCCGCGCTGGAATTCCAGCTGGGCGAGCCCGGCGCCGGCGGCACCCTGCCGGCCGGCGACCAGGTGCGCGAGTTCTTCAACCGCATGCACAACCACATTCCCGAGCTGGACGAACTGGCCGAGCGCCTGTTCGCCGAGTGGGGACTCTCGCCCGGGCATGTGGCGCCGCGCTTGCGCCAGCTGCTGGCCGACCGTCACGGCGTGCTGGTGGAAGTGGCCGCACTGCAGGCCGGGCGCGAGAAGCGCCAGTACGATGCGGGTACGCGGCGGCTGTGGCTGCCGGACTACCTGGAGCCGGGCCAGCAGGCGTTCCAGATGGCCGCCGAACTGGGCCTGCACGGCTACCTGCCGCAGATCGATGCGGTGGTGGCGCGTGCCGGCTTCACCGATGACGCACGCATCGCGCAGGCACGGGTGGGTCTTTCAAACTACTTCGCCGGCGCGCTGGTCATGCCCTACATGCGCTTCCTGCGTGCGGCCGAGGCCAGCAGCTATGACATCGAACTGCTGGCGCACCAGTTCGGCGTCGGCTTCGAGGCGGTCTGCCACCGGCTGAGCACGCTGGCACGGCGCAGTGCGCCCGGCCTGCCGTTCTTCTTCATCCGCGTAGACCGTGCCGGCAATGTGTCCAAGCGCCATTCGGCCACCGACTTCCATTTCTCGCAGGTGGGCGGCTCGTGCCCGCTGTGGATCGTCTACGAGGCGTTCAACCAGCCCGGGCGCATCCTTACCCAGACCGCGCGCATGCCCGACGGGCGCCGCCATTTCTGGCTGGCGCGGCAGGTCAGCAGTGGCCCGGTGGGCCATGGCCAGCCGCGCAAGACCTTCGCGGTGGCGCTGGGCTGCGATCTACAGCATGCCGAACGCCTGGTGTATTCGCTGGGGCTGGATGTGCAGAGCCCAGGGAACTCGGTTTCGATCGGACCGGGTTGCCGGGTGTGCCCACGCGAGGACTGCATGCAGCGTGCGTTCGCGCAGTTACCGGGGCGATAGGGTTGGTTCGGCAGGGCTGCGCCCTGCACCTGCCGAAGCCGAAGCAACAGCAACAGCAAAAGCTGGCATTCCGTGGGATTGCGGGGCGGTGTCGGATTGCGGGGACGCCGTGAACCCGTCCCTGGGGGCTTGGCCGCGGCATCCATGCCGCGGACACCCCGCAATCCGACACCACCCCGCCTTCGACAGTTTCCTTCCATCTGTCGGAACGACGTATTGCTCTGGTAGGTGTCGACCTTGGTCGACACGGTAGATCCACGCCATGCGTGGATGCTCTTCGATGAATGTTCGAAATATTCGATTTCGATGGACGTTCATCCACGCATGGCGTGGTTCTACTACCGGGTCAGTAGATCGGCGTCACCTTCATCTGCGGCAGCGGGCGCGGTGCGCCGTCGGTCAGGTCCGGGCCAAGGTCTTCCCAGGTGCGGCCCTGCTCGACCATCTGCGCCCACAGCTGCTGCGAGCCGCGACGCTTGTCTTCCGAGCCCAGCTTGTACGACGGCGGTGCCGGCTCGCCACGGGCAACCATCGAGTACGCCGCGCGGTAGGCCAGCACCTGCTGCGCCGGGTCGTCGGTACGCGCCACTTCCAGCGTGTAGCGCTGGTAGGCCGAGGCCAGGTTTCGCCAGCGGATCCAGTAGTGGTTCCCGAACGAGAACGAACAGAAGCGCGCACCCGCCAGGCTGCCCTTGTCGGCGATGCGGGTCAGCACCTCCTGCGGCATGTCCAGGTTCATGCCGCCTTCGTCGCCCTGCAGGCTGACGTGCACGATGCGGTCACGGTAACCCGGCGCGCGCGCCTGCAGCAGGTCGCGCCAGTTCTGCATGGTCGCCACCACCGCGAACAGGAAGCGACCCAGCTCGGCCGCCGCCAACGGTCTGGCGATCGACTGGTAGGTCCGCTGCCAGCCGTGGCGGTTCTCGGTGGGCAGGAACACGGCATGTTCCAGCGCCTGGCGGCCATCACTACCGTGGCCCACGTCTTCGGCATGCTGCGGGTAGACCAGGTTGATGGCGAAGGTCGGCCAGCGCGGCAACGCGGCATCGAACAGATGGATCGGGAAGTTGCTGCTGATGCCGCCATCGGAGAACCAGCAGATGCGGAACGCGGTGATCACCGGGCCGCAGGTCTGCCCAGCGCTGGTCAGCCCTTCCATGCTGTCGGCCACGTTGTGTTCCTGGTCGGCGGCCGGTGCAGTGGGTTCGCAGCGGCGCTCGCGGCGCGAGGGCTCATGCAGCGGCACCGCGCTGATCAGCAACGGGAAACTCAGGCTCATGCGCGTGGCCACCAGCACCGGCAGCTTCGGGCCCTGCGGCAGGTGGTAGTACCGGCGCCCTTCCACCTCCAGCGGCGGGCCGGCCTGCGTCACCAGCCACTGCACCACGCTGGCGGGGAACAACTGCTCGAACTCCTCGCGCAGGAACCAGAACTGCGCGCCGCCCAGCGGCAGTGTGCGTGGTTCATTGTGCGACACGCAGGTGGTGATCATCTGCAGGCTGATCGCATGCGGGCTGTCCGGCTCGCCGGCATAGCGCGGCGCCTCGTGCAGGTCGGCAAAGGTCAGCGGTGCATCCAGCGGCTTGCCGGACAACTGCTGCAGGCATTCATGCAGCCACTCGGTCAATGCCGGTTTACGTGCATCGCGGCCGAGGCCACTGCACAGGCCCAGCAGGTTGCGCCGGGCCACACGCGCAACGCGCAACGCGGCTCCGGCCACGCCTGCACCGTAGGCGCACAGCAGCGACGGCAGCAGCGTTGCGGCCACGCCGCTCCAGCCACCGCCCCACCAGCCCAGGCCGACCAGCAGCGCCAGCGACACCAGCACTTCCAGCGGCGCGATCTCGAATACCGCCACCGCCAGGCACAGCAGCTTGTGCGGCAGGCCGGCATTGCCGGTCAGCACCACCAGCAGCCGATAGGCCGCGCGCGCGCCCCGCGCCGGTTGGAACAGGCTGTAGATGAACCCGCGCCGCGACAACTGCGCCGACACCGCCGACAGCCCGCCATAACCGGCATCACCGGGCAGGTGCTCGCCGGCCTGCATGCGGCGATCACCGCATGCCGCCGCAGCCGCTACCGCCGCAGCGATGGCGCCAGCGGAGGTGCCGCCGATGCTCTTGAACCGATACTCGCGTGCCAGCGCCAGTACCGCATTGGGGTACACGATGCCGCTGGTGATGCCGCCTTTCATGACCAGATCGCAGTACTTGTCCGCCACCGTCTTGCCCCCGAGCATGCCGTCCGCCGCGTGAATGCCAGTATGGCGCAGCGGCTTCTCAGGGCCTGAGAACACCACCGCAGTCCGGGCGGGAATCTGCGGCGTTCAGCAGATGGCAGGCCTGCAGGCTTGACCGGCCCCACCATCGGCGTAGCATCTGCAGCAAGCCAAGGGACAGACCCGCGGCTGCCACAACGACATGAGGGATTCTCATGGAATTCGACTATCTCGTCTTCATCGGGCGATTCGAGCCCTTCCACAACGGCCACGCCGCCGTTGCCCACCTGGCCCTGAGCCGGGCCCGCAAGCTGATCTTCCTGGTCGGCTCTGCCGATACCCCCCGCAGCCTCCGCAATCCCTGGACCGTGGCCGAACGCGCCGTGATGATCCAGGCAGCCCTCGATGGCCACACCGACCGCCTGCTGATCCGCCCGCTGCGCGACCACCTGTACAACGAAGCGCAGTGGATCGCCAACGTGCAGCGCCAGGTGGCCGAAGCCCTGCGCAACGACGGCGCCGCCGCCGATGCCAAGGTCGGCCTGATCGGCATGGACAAGGATGCCTCCAGCTACTACCTGAGGGAGTTCCCGCAATGGCCGCTGGTGGACGTGCAGCACACCGCCACCCTGTCGGCCACCGAGCTGCGGCGCTACCTGTTCGAAGCCGGCGACGTCGACTTCCACGGCGCGCTGCTGATGCTGCGTGGCAATGTGCCGGCGCCGGTGTACGACATGCTCGAAGCGTTCCGCAAAAGCGCGCCTGCGTATGCCCAGCTGGTGGCCGAGTACCGCTTCATCGAACAGTACAAGGCCGCCTGGAAGGATGCGCCCTACGCGCCCACCTTCGTCACCACCGATGCGGTGGTAGTGCATTCGGGCCACGTGCTGCTGGTACGGCGCCGTTCGGAGCCCGGCAAGGGCCTGTGGGCGCTGCCCGGCGGTTTCGTTGGCCAGGAGCAGAGCCTGCTGGACAGTTGCCTGCGCGAACTGCGCGAGGAAACCCGTCTGAAGATTCCGCTGCCGGTGCTGAAGGGTTCGCTGAAGGGCCAGCAGGTATTCGACCACCCCGACCGCAGCCAGCGCGGCCGCACCATCACCCACGGGTTCCACTTCGAATTCCCGGCCGGTGACCTGCCGCCGGTGCGCGGTGGCGACGACGCCGACAAGGCGCGCTGGATACCGGTGAGTGAGGCGTTGGACATGGGCCCGCAGCTGTTCGAGGACCACCTGCACATCCTGGAGTATTTCCTCGGCCGCGGCTGACCTGCCCGGCTCTCCCCACTGGCGGATAGACCGCTGGTGTCACTCGACGCGAAGGAGCTTCCGTCATGCACTACCTCGATAATCTTCTCCTCAACACCGACAGCTACAAGGCCAGCCATTGGCTGCAGTACCCGCCGGGTACCGATGCCACGTTCTTCTACGTCGAATCACGTGGCGGCCTGCACGATCGCACGGTGTTCTTCGGCCTGCAGGCGATCCTCAAGGACGCGCTGGCACGGCCGGTCACCCACGCTGACATCGACGACGCTGCTGCGGTATTCGCCGCCCATGGCGAGCCGTTCAACGAAGCCGGCTGGCGCGATATCGTCGACCGGCTCGGGGGCAACCTGCCAGTGCGCATCCGTGCCGTGCCCGAGGGCAGCGTGGTACCCACCCACCAGGCACTGATGACGATCGAGTCGACCGACCCGGCTGCATTCTGGGTGCCGTCGTACCTGGAAACGCTGCTGCTGCGCGTGTGGTACCCGGTCACCGTGGCCACCATCAGCTGGCATGCACGGCAGACCATTGCTGCGTTCCTGCAGCAGACCAGCGACGATCCGCAGGGGCAGCTGCCCTTCAAGCTGCACGACTTCGGCGCGCGCGGTGTATCGAGCCTGGAATCGGCTGCGCTCGGTGGTGCCGCACACCTGGTCAACTTCCTCGGCACCGACACCGTCTCGGCCCTGTGCCTGGCCCGCGCGCACTATCACGCGCCGATGGCCGGTTATTCGATTCCCGCCGCCGAGCACAGCACCATCACCAGCTGGGGCCGCGAGCGCGAAGTGGACGCCTACCGCAACATGCTGCGCCAGTTCGGCAAGCCGGGCGCGATCGTGGCAGTGGTGTCGGACAGCTATGACATCTACCGCGCGATCAGTGAACACTGGGGCACGACGCTGCGTGATGAAGTGATCGCTTCGGGCGCCACCCTGGTCATCCGCCCCGACTCGGGTGACCCGGTGGACGTGGTGGCCGAAAGCCTGCGCCGGCTGGATGAAGCATTCGGCCACACCCTCAACGGCAAGGGCTACCGCGTACTCAACCACGTGCGGGTGATCCAGGGCGATGGCATCAACCCGGATACGATCCGCGCCATCCTGCAGCGCATCACCGAAGACGGCTTCGCCGCCGACAACGTGGCCTTCGGCATGGGCGGCGCGCTGTTGCAGCGGCTGGACCGCGACACCCAGAAGTTCGCGCTGAAGTGCTCGGCAGCACGGGTCGAGGGTGAGTGGATCGACGTCTACAAGGACCCGGTCACCGATGCCGGCAAGACCAGCAAGCGTGGCCGCATGCGCCTGCTGCGGCGCCTGGATGACGGCAGCCTGCACACGGTGGCGTTGCCGTGTGATGGCGATGAGACGCTGCCGGACGGCTTCGAGGATGCGATGGTGACCGTGTGGGAGAACGGGCGCCTGCTGCACGACCAGCGCTTGGATGAGATCCGCGCGCGGGCTGCGGCGGGGCGTTGAGGCGCATCCCGACCGGGGTCGGATCCCGTTGCAGCGCAAAGGGCTCCGACCCCGGTGCCCCTTGACCCACGCCGGCAACGCGTCCACCGTGGGCACGCCGAAGGTATCCCTGCCGTGGCTGGATGGCGGCAGGGAGTTAAACGGGAATCCGGTGAAGGCGCTTCGTGCGCCCATTCCGGAGCTGCCCCGCAGCGGTGAATGGAAACGAATCCTGCCAACAGCACTGGGCTCGCGCCTGGGAAGCGGCAGGGAGTAGGTGGGCTGCGGCCCGTGTCCATCAGCCCGAATACCGGCCCCGGCCGGGGGACACGACCGTCCCCTGATTCGACCTGGACTCTCCGCGGGGAGGGTGCCGGGGCCATCGCCAGCCTGCACGTACAGGCGGCGTGGCCGCGCGCGTCCTGTTCACGGTAACCGGCCAGACCGCTCCCACGCCCTGACGCACGCCACGATGACCGAGTTCCAACGCCCCACCCTGACCCTGCCCGCCGATGGCAAGCGCCTGCTGCTGCATTCGTGCTGCGCGCCGTGCTCGGGCGAAGTGATGGAGGCGATCACCGCTTCCGGGATCGACTACGCGATCTTCTTCTACAACCCCAACATCCATCCGGTGAAGGAGTACGAGCTGCGCAAGCAGGAGAACATCCGCTTCGCCGAGCAGCACGGCATTCCGTTCATCGACTGCGACTACGACACCGACAACTGGTTCAGTCGTGCGCGTGGCATGGAGAACGAGCCCGAGCGCGGCATCCGCTGCACGATGTGCTTCGACATGCGTTTCGAACGCACCGCGCTGTACGCGCACGAGCACGGCTACGACACCATCAGTTCGTCGCTGGGCATCTCGCGCTGGAAGAACATGGCGCAGATCAACGACTGCGGCATCCGCGCGGCGTCGCGCTATGAAGGCCTGCAGTACTGGGACTACAACTGGCGCAAGGGCGGCGGTGCCAGCCGCATGATCGAGATCAGCAAGCGCGAGCAGTTCTACCAGCAGGAGTACTGCGGCTGCGTGTACTCGCTGCGCGATGCCAACCGCCATCGCCGTGAGAACGGCCGCGAGCGGATCAGGATCGGCCTGCTGTACTACGGGCAGGACGCTGAGGCGCCGCAGGGCGATTGACGTGCAGGCATGGGGCGGCCACGCTGGTCGCCCCTTCTGTTGTACCGGAACTGCCATGACCGCCCTGCCCGCCGATGTCGCTCTGCTGGTGATCGACCTGCAGCCGGACTTCATGCCCGGCGGTGCGCTGGCCTGCGACCAGGGCGATGCGCTGGTAACACCGATTGGCGATCTGTTGGCGCAGCGCCGCTACCGCACCGTGGTGGCGACCCAGGACTGGCACCCGGCCGACCACGCCTCGTTCGCCAGCCAGCACCCCGGCAAGCGACCGTTCGAAACCATCCTGCTGCACGCGCAGCCGCAGACCCTGTGGCCGGACCACTGCGTGCAGGGCAGCGCGGGTGCCGACCTGCACCCGGATGTGGACTGGACCGTGGCCGACCTGATCCTGCGCAAGGGCACGCGCCAACAGGTGGATTCGTACAGCGCCTTCCGCGAGAACCACGGCCCTGATGGCGAGCGCCCGGCCACCGGCCTGGCCGGCTGGCTGCATGAGCGCCGCATCCGCGAAGTGCATGTGTGCGGCCTGGCCCGCGACTACTGCGTGCTGTGGAGCGCGCAGGATGCGGTGAAGTCCGGCTTCCGGGTGAAGTTCCTGTGGGAGCTGACCCGGCCGGTGACCGAAGCCAACGACGCGATGGTGCGCGAAGCGCTGGGCAAGGCAGGGATCGCGATCGTCTGAGGCGTGACCGCCGGGCATGGCCCGGCGCTACCGCGCACGTCGCTTATGCCGCTTGCGCGCTCCTGCCCACAACAACACAATCGATTCATCCAGCCCCCTAACTACGCCCCCCTACAGATCGCGGGACGGCCGAACCGGGGGCTTTTCATTGGATGAAATCAGGATTCGGTAGTGC
>NZ_JCAFTF010000016.1:0-79346 GCF_059369995.1 Stenotrophomonas sp. YJH_SMC_53
CACGGCTTGGTGCTTGAACTCATCGGTGTAGCTACGACGGGTGATACGGGACATAAGGGACCTCCAGGTGCGATCAAAGTATCGCTTCTTGGCGTCCGCTGACGGGGGGCCAGATCAGTGAGCCGCATGGATGCGGCGACCAAGCCCCCATGGACGGGTTTACGGCGTCCCCTGCCACCCCACAGCACCCCGGCTCACCCTCAGCACCAAGAAGCGCCAGCGCTTTGGCTGTTGCAGTTCGCTGTTGCCGTATGCCTCTGCCTGCCGCAGGCATCGCCACCCGATACAATGGCCGTCTGCCGCAGACCGGCATCCCGTCCCCGAGCCAAAGAGTTGCCCATGTCCATTGTCCGCATGACCGACCTCGACCTCTCCGGCAAGCGCGTGCTGATCCGCCAGGATCTGAACGTGCCGATCGAGAATGGCCGCATCACCTCCGAACAGCGCATCACCGCTTCGTTGCCGACGCTCAAGCGCGCGCTGGAGCAGGGCGCGGCGGTGATGGTCACCTCGCACCTGGGGCGCCCGAAGGAAGGCGTGTGGAGCGAGGCCGATTCGCTGGCACCGGTCGCCCAGCGCCTGTCCGAACTGCTGGGCCGCGACGTTCCGCTGGTGCGCGACTGGGTCGACGGCGTCGACGTGCAGCCGGGCCAGCTGGTGCTGCTGGAAAACTGCCGCATGAACGTCGGCGAGGGCAAGGATGACGAGGCCCTGTCGAAGAAGTACGCCGCCCTGTGCGACGTGTTCGTGATGGATGCCTTCGGTACCGCGCACCGTGCGCAGGCCTCCACCCATGGTGTCATCCGCTTCGCACCGGTCGCGGCCGGTGGCCCGCTGCTGATGGCCGAGCTGGACGCGCTGGCGCAGGCGCTGGATGCACCGGCCAAGCCGCTGCTGGCCATCGTCGCCGGCAGCAAGGTCAGCACCAAGCTGGAGTTGCTGGCCAATCTGGTTGGCAAGGTCGACCAGCTGATCGTCGGTGGCGGCATCGCCAACACCTTCATCGCCGCAGCTGGCTACAACGTCGGCAAGTCCCTGTACGAGCCGGACCTGCTGGATACCGCGAAGAAGATCGTGGCCGATGCCAAGGCACGCGGCGCCGACATTCCGCTGCCGGTTGACGTGGTCACCGCCAAGCAGTTCCTGCCCGACGCTGCCGCGGAAGTGAAGGCGGTCGATGCCGTTGCCGAAGACGACCTGATCTTGGACATCGGCCCGCAGACCGCCGCGCAGTACGCGCAGCTGATCGAGAAGGCCGGCACCGTGGTCTGGAACGGCCCGGTCGGCGTGTTCGAGTTCGAGTCCTTCAGCAAGGGTACCGAAGCGCTGGCCCGCGCGATCGCCAGCTCGAAGGCGTTCTCCATCGCCGGCGGTGGCGACACCCTGGCCGCAGTCGACAAGTTCGATATCGCCGGCGACGTCAGCTACATCTCCACTGGTGGTGGTGCGTTCCTGGAATTCCTGGAAGGCAAGACCCTGCCGGCTGTCGCCGCACTCGACGCGCGCGGCGCATGAGCGCCGAGCGCGGCAAGGATGTGCTGTTCTTCGATCTTGACGGCACGCTGATCGATTCGCAGGTGGGCATCACCGCCTGCATCGCCTATGCGCTGCAGAAGATGGACCATCCGGTGCCGCCGCAGGAAACCCTGCTGGGCTGGATCGGTCCTTCGCTGCGCACCACCTTCGCGCCGTTGTTCGTCGAACCGGCGCGGGTGGAACAGGCCGTGGGCTACTACCGGGAGCGCTTCGACGTCGAAGGCTGGCGCGAGCACACGGTGTACCCGCAGGTGGAAGGCACGCTGCGCACGCTGCATGGCCGTGGACACCGGCTGGCGGTGGTCACCGCCAAGAACGAGCCGCACGCGCGCCGCATCCTCGCCCACCTGCCGTTCGGTGGGCTGTTCGAGGAGATCGTCGGTTCAACCCTGGATGGCTCGCGCAGCCACAAGCCGGAACTGGTCGGCGAGGCACTGCGCCGGCTGCAGGTGCAGCCTGCACAGTGCTGGATGATCGGCGACCGGCGCATGGACATCGAAGGCGCGCGCCACCACGGCCTGCGTAGTGTCGGCGTGCTGTGGGGCTTTGGCGGAGAGGCGGAATTGACCGAAGCCGGTGCCAGCCAGCTGGCACGTGAGCCGGCGCAGCTGGAAGCGCTGCTGGCGTAGCTTCCTGTGGAGCCGAGCCCATGCTCGGCTCCACAGAACCGCCCCCCTGCGCCAGCGTATGTCCGGATGATGTCCGTTCCATGACCCGCGAAGTCAGGCGGCACAAGGCTGTAACCGTATACATGCGGCGTGAAGGATGTGCTAATTTCCGTTCTTTATCGGGAGAGGCCCATCCACCATGTTCGAGCGTCAGCGTCGCACCAAGATCCTTGCCACCCTCGGTCCGGCCACTGACCCGCCGGGCGTGCTGGAGGATCTGTTCCGCGCCGGCGTCAACGTGGTGCGCCTGAACTTCAGCCATGGCGATCCGTCCGGCCAGGCCAAGCGTGCCGCCGAAGTGCGTGCCGCTGCGGCCCGCGTGGGTGTGGAAGTGGGCATCCTGGCCGACCTGCCGGGCCCGAAGATCCGCATCGAGCGCTTCGCCGAAGGCAAGGTGCAGCTGAAGGCGGGCGACCGCTTCGACCTGATCGCCAGCGAGAACGCCGGCCCGGGCACTGCCAGCGAGGTGGGCGTGAGCTACCTCGGCCTGCCGCAGGACGTCGGCCCGGGTGATGTGCTGCTGCTCGACGACGGCCTGATGCAGTTGCAGGTGGTGGAAGTACAGGGCGACCGTATCGTCAACACCGTGCTCAACGATGGTGTGTTGTCCGACCGCAAGGGCCTGAACAAGCAGGGCGGCGGCCTCTCGCTGGGTGCGCTGACCGAGCGCGACAAGGAGCTGATCGGCATCGTTGCCAAGATCGGCGTGGACTTCATCGCCGTGTCGTTCTGCCGCAATGCGCAGGACATGAACGATGCGCGCGACATCGCCCGTTCGCACGGCTGTGATGCCGCGCTGGTGTCGAAGATCGAGCGCACCGAGGCAATCGAGAACCTGGAAGAAATCGTCGAGGCCAGCGACGTGGTGATGGTCGCCCGTGGCGACCTGGGCGTGGAAATCGGCGATGCCGAGCTGCCGGGCCTGCAGAAGAAGATCATCAAGGCCTCGCTGGCGCAGAACAAGGTGGTGATCACCGCCACGCAGATGCTGCAGTCGATGGTGGAAAGCCCGATCCCGACCCGCGCCGAAGTACTGGACGTGGCCAACTCGGTCATCGACGGCACCGACGCAGTGATGCTGTCGGCGGAAACTGCCGCTGGCGCCTACCCGGTCAAGGCCGTGGAGGCGATGGCACGCATCTGCCTGGGGGCCGAGCGCCAGTTCCAGACCGAGACCGACTTCAACGCGTCGCCGCGCAACCTGGAACGTGCCGACCAGGCGATTGCCATGGCCACCATGTTCCTGTCGCAGCATGTGGGCGTGCGCGCGATCGTGGCGATGACCGAATCCGGTGGCACCGCACGTTACCTGTCGCGTTTCCGGGCCAAGGCGCCGGTGTTCGCGGTGACCCGCCATGACGGTGCGCGCCGGCAGATGGCGCTGATGCGCGATGTGTTCCCGATCAACTTCGACAGCCGCGGCCTGACCCCGCGTGAAGCCGCGCGCGGCAGCATCCGCCTGCTGGTGGAATCGGAACTGCTGCAGGCTGGTGATCGCGTCGTGTTCACCAGTGGCGAGCACATGGAAACCCACGGTGCCACCAATACCCTGCGCCTGCTGGAAGTGGGTGAGGACGGCCGCGCCATCGGCCTGGGCGACCTATAAGCGCTGGCCACATCGGGTCGGAGCCGCTGCGCGGATCCGACCCGGGGTCAGATCCGCGCAGCGGCTCTGACCCCAACCCAGCAGGACATCCGTTGTCCTGTGCGGACATTGGAATCGTTTCCATCCTGACCTCGACACCGAGGCAACGGGCCGCGGGGCTATACTTGTGTTTTTCCCGCACCCGCCACAGGAAATACATGAGCATCGAACAGCTGGCTGAAACCGCCCAGGCCATGGTCGCCCCGGGCAAGGGCATCATCGCGATCGACGAATCCACCGCTACCATCGCCAAGCGTTTCGCCGGCGTCGGTATCGAGAACACCGAGGAGAACCGTCGCGCCTACCGCGAGCTGCTGCTGACCACGCCGAAGCTCAACGAGCACATTTCCGGCGCCATCCTGTTTGACGAAACCATCCGCCAGTCGACCAAGGACGGCGTGCCGTTCGCCAAGTACATGGCCGACCACGGCATGATTCCGGGCATCAAGGTGGACAAGGGTGCGCACCCGCTGGCCGGCTGCCCGGGCGAGCTGGTGACCGAAGGCCTCGATGGCCTGCGTGAGCGCCTGCAGGAGTACTACAAGCTGGGCGCGCGCTTCGCCAAGTGGCGTGCAGTCATCAACATCGGCGAGAGCATCCCGTCGGGTACCTGCATCGAATCCAACGCCCATGCGCTGGCCCGCTATGCAGCGCTGTGCCAGGAATGCGGCCTGGTGCCGATGGTCGAGCCGGAAGTGATCATGGACGGCGATCATGACATCGAGACCTGCTACGAAGTCACGGAAGCCACCCTGCGTTCGCTGTTCGACGCCCTGTATCAGCAGAACGTGCTGCTGGAAGGCACCATCCTGAAGGCGTCGATGGTCATCTCCGGCAAGGGCTGCGATGAGCAGGCCGATGTCGAGGAAGTGGCCGAGTCGACCGTGATGTGCCTGAAGAGCACCGTGCCGGCGATCCTGCCGGGCGTCGTGTTCCTGTCCGGTGGCCAGAGCGACGAGCAGTCCACCGAGCACCTGAACGCGATGAACCAGCTGGGCAACCTGCCGTGGCCGCTGAGCTTCTCCTACGGCCGCGCCATGCAGCAGGCCGCGTTGAAGCTGTGGGCCAAGGACATGAAGGGCAACTATGCTGCTGCCCAGAAGACCGTGTACGAGCGCGCCAGGGACAACGGCCTGGCGGCGCTGGGCAAGTGGAACGGTTGATCCGTCCCATCGCTGGATGAACAAGGCAGCGCCGGCATCACGCCGGCGTTTGCTTTTGCGGGTATCTTTTCCGCCCCCATGCGCCTGGCCGGTGCGTGGGAACCACATGGAAGGCCAAGGAGAAACAACATGCGTTTGGCAGCAATCACACTGGCCGTCGCCACGGTCCTGGTCGCCGGCGGTTGCAACCGCATCGGCGGCGGCGCGGATGCGGGCAAGGCCGCGTCGCTCGATTTCGACAAGCCGGTATCCGGCGAGATCACCTCGCGCAGCGGCATCAACTACAACGACGGCAGCCACCACCAGCTCTACCAGATCAAGCTGGAAGACAAGCAACTGGTCGGTCTGAAGCTGACCGGTTCGCTGAGCGGCTCGATTGCCGTGTTCAACAACGGCAGCCTGGTGGCCAGCAGCAACACCGGCTACGAGCGCGAAGGCGACGTCTCGCTGGCCTTCCGTGCCAACGGTGGCGGCATCTACCAGGTGGCGGTCAACGCCAACGGCTCGACCGACTATGGTCCGTACCGCCTGCGTGCCGAGAAGCTGGTGCCGTACGACGGCAAGCCGCTGGCGGGCAGCGGCGAGATCGTCGACATGCTGGCCGGTGGTTCCCAGGATTACACCCTGCAGGTGGACAAGGCCGGCCTGTACGAGATCCGCCTGGTGTCGGATGTCTTCGATCCAGTGCTGAAGCTGTCGGGCCAGGGCGTGGATGCCGAGAATGACGACGGCGGTGACAGCACCAACTCGCGCCTGACCCTGTCGCTGAAGCCGGGCAAGTACACCCTGACCGCGCGTGGCCTGGGCGACGGCGTCAGCGGCATGTTCACCCTGTCGGCCACCCGCATCGAGCTGCCCGGCAATCTGGTCGAGCGCGATGGCACGGCACTGCCGAAGTCGGGGAGCGTGTACACGATGCTCGACAACGATGGCCGCCGCCGCTTCCTGCTGTCCCTGGACCGCCCGGCCGATGTGCGCCTGGATGCGATCTCCAGCCAGGTCGATACCCTGCTGCGCGTGGTTGGCGGCGATGTCGAGCTGACCGACGACGACGGCGGCAACGGTACCAATTCACGCCTGGAAGACACCCTGCCGGCCGGTCACTACACCGTCGATGTGTCCAGCCTGAACAATGGCGCAGGCATGGTGGAAGTGCGCGTGCAGGTGGATGGCGCGAGCGCCGACGGGGCCGCAGCCTCGGCGGCACGTGCCGCGGCCGACGCAGCCGCCGTGGCCGATGATGCCGCCGCGGTGGAAGCCTCCAGTCGCTGAGTGTGATCCACGCCGTGCGTGGAAGAGCACTACGCTGCAACGGAAAAGGCCGGGCAATGCCCGGCCTTTTCTTTTACCTGAAGCACCACGGTTCAGTGCGCGGCGGCAAAGCCCGCATCCCCCAGCGGCGGCAGCAGCGACCCGCGCGGTTCGCTGTCCGCGCTTTGCCCGGCGGCGCTCAACGCCTGCTGGTAGGCCTTGGCCGTCGCGGTATTGAACGCCACCAGCACGATGCGCATCGGTTGCGCATGGCTGCGCTGCCAGGCCAGTGTTTCGGTGACAGCGATCTGCGCGGCCTGGTACAACGGATAGCCATACACGCCGCAGCTGATCGCCGGGAAGGCGATGGACTGCACGCCCAGTGATTCGGCCAGCTGCAGTGACTTCCAGTAGCAGTTGGCCAGCAACGCCGGTTCATCGCGCTGGCCGTCGTGCCAGACCGGGCCTACCGTGTGCAGTACATGGCGCGCCGGCAACGCATGGGCACCGGTGGCGCGCACTTCACCCGTCGGGCAACGCACGCCCGGGCGCAGCTCCGGCAACCGCTCGCACTCTGCCCGCAAGGCGGGGCCGGCCGCACGATGGATCGCGCCGTCGACACCGCCGCCACCGAGCAGCGTTTCATTGGCCGCGTTGACGATCGCATCCACCGCCAGGGTCGTGATGTCGCCCTGCCAAACCTCGATCTTCATGCGTCCGTCTCCTGCCTGTGAGGTGATCCGCGCAGCATCTGCGCCGGCTGTTCCCACGGTAGGGGACAGGGCATCGATGCTGCGTCATGACCGTCTCACGCGCTGCGATCCAACGGCCTTCGCGCACGATGGCGGGCGACGCCTTCACGCAGGCTGAAGCAGGGCGCACGCCGGGCACGGCCCGGCGCTACCTGCAGTCGGACGTCGGTAGCGCCGGGCCATGCCCGGCGGATCGCATCACGGTAGGCCGGCCAGCCAGTCGTCGTCGGATCCTTCGTTCACATCGGCGAACAGCGGCGTGGAGAAGTAACGTTCACCGGTGTCCGGCAGCATCGCAAGGATCACCGAGCCCGGTTCAGCGCGGGCAGCGATGTCCAGCGCGCTGGCCACGGTGGCGCCGGCGGAGATGCCGACGAAGATGCCTTCCTCGGCGGCCAGGCGACGCGCGGTGGTGATCGCACGATCGTCTTCGACCGAGACCAGTTCATCCACCACGTCGCGGTTGAGCACGTCCGGCACGAAGTCCGGGGTCCAGCCCTGGATCTTGTGCGGCTTCCAGTCATCCCCCTTGAGCAGGGCGGCGCCGGCCGGTTCGGTGGCGATGATGCGGGTCTGCGGGCGTGCCACCTTCAGCACTTCGCCTACGCCAGTGAGCGTGCCGCCGGTGCCCCAGCCGCTGACGAAGTAGTCCAGCCGCTTGCCGGCGAAGTCGCGCAGGATCTCGGCAGCGGTGGTGTTGCGGTGATACGCCGGGTTGGCCGGGTTGGCGAACTGGCTGGCCAGGAACCAGCCGTGCTGCTCGGCCAGCTCAGCCGCCCTGCGCACCATGCCGCTGCCGCGCTCGGCGGCCGGGGTCAGGATCACCTTGGCGCCGTAGGCACGCATCAGCTTGCGGCGCTCGACCGAGAAGGTTTCGACCATGGTGGCCACGAACTTGTAGCCGCGCGCGGCGGCGACCATCGCCAGTGCCACGCCGGTGTTGCCCGAGGTGGCCTCCACGATCGTGTCGCCCGGCTTGAGCAGGCCGCGTGCTTCGGCATCGAGGATGATCGCCAGCGCCAGGCGGTCCTTCACCGAGCCGCCCGGGTTGAACGACTCGACCTTGGCGTAGACGCTGACCTGTGGCGGCGCCAGGCGCTGCAGCCTGACGATGGGGGTGTTGCCGACGGTATCGAGGATGGAGTCGTACAGGGCCATGGGAGCGCTCCGGAAACGGGGCCGCGACGGGTCACGGCGGGCGAAGGGGGGAGGGCTGGCCGTTCAGGCCAGCGGCTGCCGGCTGACCGTAGCGCCGGCATATGACGCCCGGAAATGACCAGATACCTTTCTTAAACAACCTTTGGTTATAAGCTGGTGACGGCAATTGACCCTAGAGTGGACTTCCGCCCCATGCCGCCTGCCTGCCCATGACGCTGACCCAGCTGCGCTACCTGGTAGCCATCGCCGACGCCGAGCTGAACATCACGCTGGCCGCCTCGCGCGTGCACGCCACCCAGCCCGGCCTGTCCAAGCAGCTCAAGCAGCTGGAGGACGAGCTCGGCTTCCTGCTGTTCGTGCGCAAGGGGCGCAGCCTGGAGTCGGTTACCCCGGCCGGAACCGAAGTCATCGCGCGTGCCCGCGCAGTGCTGGCCGAAGCCAACAACATCCGTACGTATGCGGCAAACCAGCGGCGCGAAAGCCAGGGCCAGCTGATCCTGACCACCACGCACACCCAGGCGCGCTTCGTGTTGCCGCCGGCGGTGGCGGCGATCAAGCAGGCCTATCCGCAGGTCAGCGTGCACCTGCAGCAGGCCGGTGAAACCGACGCGCTGGACCGCTTGAACCAGGGTGACGCCGATATCGCCATCATCAGCACCGCAGGCGGTGAGCCAACCGACGGCATCGCAGTGCCGCTGTTCCGCTGGCGGCGCCTGGTGGTGGTACCCAAGGGCCACCCGTTGGACCGCGCCGGCCGTGCACCGGACCTGGCCGCGCTGGCCCGCCAGCCGTTGATCAGCTACGAATCCTCGACCCGACCGAACTCTTCCCTGCAACGCGCCTTCGCCGCCAATGGGCTGGTGCCCGACCTGGCGCTGACCGCGCTCGATGCCGACCTGATCAAGACCTACGTGCGCACGGGCCTGGGCGTAGGCCTGCTGGCCGAGATGGCGGTCAGTTCCAATGACGAAGACCTGAGGTCGTGGCCGGCGCCGGATCCGATCAGCGAGTGCATCGCCTGGGCGGTGTTGCCGCGCGACCGCGTGCTGCGTGATTACGCGCTGGAGCTCGTGCACGTGCTGGCCCCACAGATTGATCCGCGCGACCTGCGGCGGGTGCTGGATGGCAACCAGGCCGCAGCGTGGCCGGTGCCACCGACCTGGGAGTCGCTGACCCAGACCATCACGGTGTGAGGTGGGTCGAGCAGGGCGTGCAGCCCTGCACCTGCCGAATCAAAGGCAAAAGCCGAAGCAACAGCAACTGCTGGCTTCCGTGGGGCGGCGGGGCGGTGTGGGCAGGCAGGACACGCCGTAAACCCATCCCTGGGGGCTCGATGGCGCCATCCATGGCGCCAACGGTCCTGCCTGCCCATACCGCCCCGCCTCTGACAGATTCCGATGGCTGTTGGTAGGTGTCGACCTTGGTCGACACGGTAGATCCACGCCATGCGTAGATGAAATCTGTCAGATATCGAAATGCATCTGGGGTCAGATCCGTTTTTCCTGCGGAAAACGGATCTGACCCCAAGAGCCGTTCCAACAGACCGCAGAAAACTGTCGAAGGCGGGGTGGGTCCGGTTGCGGGGGCGTGAGCGCCATGGATGGCGCGACCGAGGCTACATGGACGTATTTACGGCGTCCCCCGCAACCGGACCCACCCCGCCTACCCACAGGAAACCGCTTTTGCTTTTGCTGTTGCTTCGGCTCTTGCCGTGGCCTCTGCAGGTGCAGGGCTGCAAGCCCTGCCGATAAACCCCCTCCTGCGACGGTTCGTCGCACGGGCACCCCTGGACCCGCCTCTACACTAGCGGGGTGACCCGCCTGTCCCGCCCGCAGCGCCTCCTGCTGCAGCTCGCCGTCCTGGCGACGCTGCTGATGGTGCTTGCGCCACTGGTCAGCCGCGCGCTGCAGGCGCCGCCGATGGACCACGCGGCGATGGCAGGCATGGACCACGCGCACATGCACCACGACGCTGCCGCAGTGGGTCAGAGCCCTCTGCACGGGCAACGGAGTCCGACCCCACCGGCCGATCCCCATGCCATGCATGGCGAAGCCTGCGAATACTGCGTGCTGGCCATGCGCCTGCTGCCGTGGCTGGCTGTACTGGTGGTGCTGTTGCCACTGCTGTGGCGGCCGCGGCTGGTATTCCCGTGGTCGCAGCAGGTACTGCCGGCACTGCGCTGGCCGGCACACGCCGCGCGTGGGCCACCGCGCGCCTCCATCGTCCGCTGATTTTCCTGTCGAATCTGCCGCACGACGCCTGACCGGGCGCCGTGCGCGCGTGCGTACCTTGGAGCTGTTCCGATGAAAATGACTTCCCGCCCCGCAGGCGCCTGCGTGCGCCTGCCGGTTGCCCTTGGCCTGGCCGCAGCTGCAACGCTGGCCCATGCCGCGCCCGCCGAAGAGGCGCGCACTCTCGATACGCTGGTGGTCACCGCCGCCGCGCCTTCGTCGCCACTGCACTGGGTGACCGATCCACGCCTGCCGCGGCAGCCGGTCCCGGCCAGTGACGGCGCCGATTACCTGAAGACCGTTCCTGGCTTCTCCGCCATCCGCAACGGCGGCACCAACGGTGACCCGGTGCTGCGCGGCATGTTGGGTTCGCGCCTGAACATCCTCAGCAATGACGGCAACCTGATCGGTGCCTGCCCCTCGCGCATGGACAACCCGCTGTCCTACATCGCACCGGAGAGCTTCGACCGCCTGACCATCATCAAGGGCCCGCAGAGCGTGCGCTGGGGGGCAGGTGCCTCGGCCGGCACCGTGCGCTTCGAACGCGATACACCGCGCTTCGAGGAACCGGGCCTGCGTGCCGATGCCAGTACGCTGGTCGGTTCGCGCAACCGCAACGACCAGGTGCTGGACCTGACCCTGGGCAACCCGACCGGCTATGTGCGCGCCAGCGGCAACCGTTCCGAAGCCGATGACTACAAGGACGGCAACGGCGATGTGGTGCCGTCGAAGTGGCGCAAGTGGAACGGTGACGTGGCGATCGGCTGGACGCCGGATGCCGACACGCTGCTGGAAATTTCTGCCGGTGCCGGCGATGCGATCGCACGCTACGCGGGGCGCGGCATGGACGGTGCCGCGTTCGAACGCACCAGCTACGCCGCGCGCTTCGAGAAGCGCAATCTGCCGGGTGCGTGGGACACAGTGCAGGCCAACGTGTACTACAACGAGGCCGACCACGTGATGGACAACTACACGCTGCGAACGCCGAATTCGCACAGCATGATGCCGATGCCGATGGCATCGAACGTGGACCGACGCACCCAGGGCGGCCGGGTCAGTTCCGAGTGGCGCTGGCAGGACGTGCAACTGGTGGCGGGTGTGGATGGCGAGGACAGCCGCCATCGTGGGCGAATGGGCATGGGCCGGGGCACCTATAGCCAGGCGGCGTGGCAGACCGATGCCAGCTTCCGCCGCTATGGCGTTTTCACCGAGTTGACCCTCGGGGCCGGCACCGATCAGCGCTGGATCAGCGGCCTGCGCATCGATCGTGCCAGCGTGCGTGATGAGCGGCAGTCGATCCGTGGAATGATGGGCAGCCGGCCCAACCCAACGGCCGAGCAAAAGCGCAAGGCGTGGCTCGGCAGTGGCTTCCTGCGCTACGAGCAGGACCTGGCCGACGGCCTGACCTGGTACGCCGGCCTCGGCCACAGTGAACGCATGCCCGACTACTGGGAGCTGTTCTCGCCCGACCACGGACCGGCCGGTGCAGTGAACGCGTTTGCCGGCATCCAGCCCGAGCGCACCACGCAGCTCGACGTGGGCCTGCAGTACAAGGGACCGCGCGTGCAGGCCTGGGTCTCGGCCTATGCCGGGCAGTTCCAGGACTACATCCTGTTCACCTACCACGGCAGCGGCATGATGGGCATGAGCCAGGCCAGCAACGTCGAGGCGCGCATTGCCGGTGCCGAGGCCGGGTTGGAAGTGAGCCTGACCGAGCAGTGGAAGCTGGGCGGCACGCTGGCCTATGCCTGGGGAGAGAACCGCGACCAGCAGCGTCCGCTGCCGCAGATGCCGCCGTTGGAAGCACGCCTGAGCGCGAACTGGGAGGGCCAGCGCTGGAGTGCAGGCGCATTGCTGCGCGCGGTGACCCATCAGCATCGTGTCGCAGATGGACAGGGCAACGTGGTCGCGCAGGACCTCGGGCCGAGCGCCGGGTTTGCCACCTTCGCGCTCAATGCCGCGTACCGTTTCAGTTCGCAGTTGCAGCTCAGCGCCGGCGTCGACAACCTGTTCGACCGCGCCTACAGCGAGCACCTGAACCTGGCCGGCAGCGCCGACTTCGGCTTCCCGGCCGACCCGGTGCGGATCAACGAGCCGGGGCGTAGCGTGTGGATGAAGTTGAACTACCGGTATTGATCCGCCGGGCATAAAAAAACGGGGCCGGATCCCCGCCAGGATCCGTCCCCGCCCGACGCCCTCGGTCGGGCAGGTTCGACTCTACGATGACGGCCGCGGTGGTGCACCACTGGATACACCCCGACACACGCCGACACTGCCCATGGCAGCCTTGCACGGAACGGGTTCAAGGCGCTATCGCAGCCTAGGTTCCACGCCGGTAAACGCTTGGCACATACCGCTTTTATGGGCACTTGCCTACACTCGGCGGCCGTGGATCAATCAGGACCGTTCATGTTGGCTCGTATCGCTTCGACCCTGGCCCTTGGCCTCAGCCTGGCCGTGCTGGCCGGGTGCGCAGGCAAACAGGAGGCCGCCGCACGTCGGCAGGGCGAAGCGGTGCCGGTCACCGCGCAGGTCGTGCAGCCCACGCAGTGGAACGACACCCTGCAGGCACTGGGCACGGCCAAGGCGCGCGAGTCGATCAGCGTCACTGCCAAAGTCAGCGAGATCGTCGAGAAAGTGCACTTCGAGAGTGGCCAGCACATTGCCGCCGGTGCGCCGATCGTGACGCTGCGCGGGCAGGCCCAGGAAGCCGCACTGGTGCAGGCGCAGGCCACCTTCCATGAAGCTGATCAGCTGTACAAGCGCCAGCGCGAACTGGCCGCCCAGCGGCTGGTGTCCAGCGCCACGCTGGATACGCAGAAGTCGATCCGCGACGCCGCCGAGGCGCGCGTGATGCAGATGCAGGCAGACATTGGCGACCGCCGCGTGCGTGCGCCCTTTGCCGGTGTGCTTGGCATCCGCCAGGTCAGTCCGGGATCGCTGCTGACCCCGACCACGGTCATCGCCACGCTCGACGACATCGAGCACATGCATGTCGATTTCCAGGTGCCGGAAGTGGAGCTGGCTGCGCTGGGCGTTGGTGACAAGGTCAGTGCCACCAGCGTGGCCTGGCCGGGTCGCACCTTCGAGGGCGTGGTCAGCACCATCGATGCGCGCATCGATCCGGCCACCCGTGCGGTGACCGTGCGCGCCGATTTCGCCAATGGCGACCACGCATTGCGCCCGGGCATGCTGCTGGACGTGCGCCTGTTCCGCCCCGAGCGCCCGGCGCTGGTGGTCCCGGAAATCGCCGTGGTACAGGTCGGCCGCGATACCTTCGTGTACCGCATCAAGGCCGACGACAGCGTCGAGCGGGTGGACGTGGTCACCGGCGCGCGCCGTGCCGGCGTGGTCGAGATCCGGCAGGGCCTGGAAGCAGGCCAGCGCATCGTGGTCGATGGCACCGGCAAGCTGCGCCCGGGCCTGAAGGTCGCTGCGAAGGACGCCGCACCGGCCTCTGGCGCCAAACCGGCTGACGCGCCGGCGCCGGTCGCGACCGAGGGCCGCGGCGGATGAAGCTGTCCGACATCTCCATCCAGCGGCCGGTGTTCGCCGTGGTGATGAGCCTGTTGCTGCTGGTGCTGGGCGTGATGTCCTTCACCCGCCTGACCCTGCGCGAACTGCCCGCCATCGACCCTCCGATCGTTTCGGTGTCGGTGGACTACACCGGCGCGTCGGCGGCGGTCATCGAAAGCCGCATCACCCAGGTGCTGGAAGATGCGCTGGCCGGCATCGAAGGCATCGATACGATCAACGCGCGCAGCACCAACGGCCGCTCGCAGGTCAGCATCGAGTTCACCTCCAACCGTGATATCGAAGCGGCGGCCAACGACGTGCGCGATGCGGTCAGCCGCGTCGCCGACCGCATGCCGGAAGAGGCGCGGCCACCAGAGATTGCCAAGGTCGAGAGCGATGCCGACCCGATCATCTGGTTCAACATGGTGTCCTCGACCATGGACACGCTGGAGTTGAGCGACTACGCCGACCGCTACGTGGTCGATCGTTTCTCCAGCCTCGATGGCGTGGCCCAGGTCCGCATCGGCGGCCGCCAGCGCTATGCGATGCGGATCTGGCTGGACCGTGACCAGCTGGCCGCGCGCGGGCTGACCACCGGCGACGTGGAAACCGCACTGCGCAACGAGAACGTGGAGCTGCCGGCCGGCCGCATCGAGTCGACCGACCGCGATTTCACCCTGCGCGTGGAACGCAACTACATCAAGCCCGAGGATTTCGCGACCATCCCGCTGGGCAAGGGCCGCGACGGCTACGTGGTGCGCATGGGCGACGTGGCGAAGATCGAGCTGGCCTCGGCCGAACGCCGCGCGTACTACCGCAGCAACGGCGAGCCCGGCATCGGCCTGGGCATCGTCAAGACCTCCACCGCCAACTCGCTGGACGTGGCACGCACTGCGCGCGCTGAGGCCGAGCGGGTGGCGCTGACCCTGCCCAAGGGCACGCAGATCTTCGTCGCCTTCGACAACACCACCTTCATCGAAGCTGCAGTGGACCGCGTCTACGCCACCCTGGTGGAAGCGATGATCCTGGTGCTGGCGGTGATCTGGCTGTTCCTCGGCAGCTTCCGCGCCGCGTTGATTCCGGCGGTGACGGTGCCGGTCTGCCTGGTGGCGGCGTTCATCGCGCTGTATGCGTTCGACTTCTCGATCAACCTGCTGACCCTGCTGGCGCTGGTGCTGTGCATCGGCCTGGTGGTGGACGATGCGATCGTGGTGGTGGAAAACGTGCAGCGCCGCATCGACCTGGGCGAACCACCGCTGGTGGCCTCCAAGCGCGGCACCGCGCAGGTCGCCTTCGCGGTGATCGCCACCACTGCCGTGCTGGTGGCGGTGTTCCTGCCGGTCGGCTTCCTGGAGGGCAACACCGGGCGACTGTTCCGCGAACTGGCCGTGGCGCTGGCCGCTGCCGTGGCGTTGTCCGCGTTCGTTGCGCTCACACTGACGCCGATGATGGCTTCCAAGCTGCTCAAGCCGCATACCGGGCAGGCCCCGCGAGGCCTGCACGGCTTCATCAACCGCAACCTGGAACGCCTTGCGGGTGCCTATGGGCGAGTGCTCGATCACCATGTCGACCGCACCTGGATCTACCTGCTGGTGATGGTGGCTGCGCTGGCCGCCAGCTGGGGCCTGCTCAAGCTGCTGCCCTCGGAACTGGCGCCAGCCGAAGACCGTGGTTCGTTCCAGATCATGATCGACGGCCCGGAAGGCGCCGGCTACGACTACACCGTGCAGCAGGTGCAGCAGGTGGAAGCGCTGCTGGCACCGCATGTCGGCCCGGACAAGCCGATCGTGCGTGCCAACCCCCGCGTGCCGGGCGGCTGGGGCGCCAGCGAGGAAATGCATACCGGCCGCGTCAGCATCTTCCTGCAGCCGTGGCGCCAGCGCAGCGAGGGTACGCCCGAAGTCGCCAACGAACTGCAGAAGGAACTGGATACCATCCGCGGCGTGCGCGTACGCACGCAGGTGGGTGGTGGCCTGGTGCGCAGCGGCGGCCAACCGTTCCAGATCGTGCTGGGCGGCCCGGAATATGCCGAGATCGCGCAGTGGCGCGACCGCATCCTGCTGCGCATGGCCGACAATCCCGGCCTGGTCGGCCCCGATTCCGATTACAAGGAAACCCGGCCGCAGATGCGGGTGAACATTGACCGCCAGCGTGCGGCCGATCTCGGCGTGCCGGTCACCGCGATCGGTTCGGCGCTGGAAACCATGATGGGCTCGCGTCGCGTCACCACCTTCGTCGACAACGGCGAGGAGTACGACGTGCTGGTGCAGGCCGGTCGCGATGGTCGTGCCAGCCCGGCCGACCTGGCCGCGATCCGCGTGCGCGCCAACTCCGGCGAGCTGGTGCCGCTGTCCAACCTGGTCACGCTGAGTGAAGTGGCCGAGGCCGGCACCCTGAACCGCTTCAACCGACTGCGCTCGATCACCATCAGTGCCGGCCTGGCGCCCGGTTATCCGCTGGGCGAGGCCATTGCGTGGGCACAGAACGTAGCCCAGGAGGAGCTGCCGCAGTACGCGCAGGTGAACTGGAAGGGCGAATCACGCGAGTACCAGAGCGCCGGCGGCGCGGTGCTGCTGACCTTCGCGATGGCGCTGCTGGTGGTGTACCTGGTGCTGGCGGCGCAGTTCGAGAGCTTCATCCATCCGCTCACCATCATGCTGACCGTGCCGCTGGGCGTACTCGGCGCGCTGGTCGGGTTGTGGGTGAGTGGCGGTACCGTGAACCTGTTCAGCCAGATCGGCATCGTGATGCTGGTCGGCCTTGCCGCGAAGAACGGCATCCTCATCGTCGAATTCGCCAACCAGCTGCGCGACGATGGGCGCAGCGTGCGCGAGGCGATCATCGAGTCGGCGATGGTGCGCCTGCGCCCGATCCTGATGACCTCGATCGCCACCGTGGTCGGCGCGATCCCGCTGGTGGTCGCCGGTGGTCCTGGTTCGGCCAGCCGTGGCACGATCGGCATCGTGATCATCTTCGGTGTGACCCTCTCGACCTTCCTGTCGCTGTTCGTGGTGCCGGCGTTCTACGCGCGGCTGGCGCCGTACACCCGTTCGCCGGAAGCGGTGAAGCGCGAGCTGGAGAAGCAGGAAGCGGAATCGCCGTCGGTGGGCGGGCATGCCTGACCGGTACGCCGGCGGGGTCGGATCCCTTTCCCAAAGGGAAAGGGCTCTGACCCCAGACCTGCAAGGCGACGGCTTCCAGCTGCGCCCCTGGCGCCCGGATGACCTGGACTCCCTGCTGCGCCACGCCAACGATGCCGAGGTATCGCGCGGCCTGCGCGACCGCTTTCCTTACCCGTACACGCGCGGGGATGGCGAGGCTTTCCTCGCCGGCCGCGTGCTGGCTCCCGGCACCCTGAACCTGGCCATCGAGATCGACGGCCAGGCCTGCGGCAGCGTCGGTGCCCAACAGGGCCTGGCCGAGCGTGGGCATACCGCCGAGCTGGGTTACTGGCTGGGCCGGGCCTATTGGGGGCAGGGCCTGATGACCCGCGTGGTCGGCCTGTTTGCCCCGTGGGTGATGGATGAGCTGCGCCTGTTCAGGCTGCAGGCCACCGTGGTCGACTTCAACCTCGGCTCGGCCCGGGTGCTGGAGAAGAACGGCTTCCAGGAAGAGGGCGTGGAGCGCTGTGCGGTCTACAAGCGCGGCGTGCTGCACGACCTGCGCCGTTTCGCCCGGGTGCGCACGCAGCTGCCGTGAGCCCTCGGGGTCAGATCCCTTTTCGCCAGAAAAGGGCTCTGACCCCAACCCGCCATAAGGGCGAACCGGGGTCGGAGCCCTCGCGCGGCGCGCAAGGGATCCGATCCCTTGTCTTCTGGCGCTACCGCAGCGGCCTTCGATCAGGGAGAATCGACCGGTCCCCTCCAGCCGACGGGACGTCCTTACAACCCGCCGACTGGAGAGAGCGCGCGTGGAAGCAACCGTACACTTCATCAACAGCATCATCTGGAGCAAGGCACTGATCTTCGTGTGCCTGGGCGCCGGCCTGTTCTTCAGCCTGCGCACGCGCTTCATGCAGATCCGTGGCTTCTTCGAGATGTGCCGCCTCACCGTCAGGGGGGAGAAATCCGACGCCGGTGTGTCCTCGTTCCAGGCGCTGGCCATGTCGATGGCCGGCCGCATGGGCATCGGCAACATCGCCGGCGTGGCCACCGCCATCGCCTTCGGCGGCCCCGGGGCGATCTTCTGGATGTGGGTGATGGGCTTCCTCGGCGCGTCCACCTCGTACGTGGAATGCACCCTGGCGCAGATCTACAAGACCAAGGACGCCGAAGGCCGCTACCGCGGTGGCCCGGCGTACTACATCGAGAAGGCGATGGGCCTGAAGTGGTATGCGCTGGCCTTCGCCATCGCCACGATCATCGCCGCAGGTTTCCTGATGCCGGGCGTGCAGGCCAATGCCATCGCCGACAGCATCATCAACGCCTGCCGTGGCACCGCGCTGTGCGGGCCGCTCGACGGCCAGGCCTTCGGCATGGAATCGGTGCAGGCGCTGAAGCTGGGCATCGGCATCGTGGTCGCGCTGCTGCTGGGCGTGGTGATCTTCGGTGGCGTCAAACGCATCGCCAACTTCGCCGAAGTGGTGGTGCCGTTCATGGCTGCCGGTTTCATCCTGATGGCCATCATCATCATGGTCATCAACTACGACCGCGTGCCGGAAATGTTCGGCATCATCTTCAAGAGTGCCTTCGGCACGCATGCCGCATTCGGCGCCATGATGGGCCTGGCCGTGGAGTGGGGCATCAAGCGCGGCATCTACGCCAACGAAGCCGGCCAGGGTTCGGGCCCGCATGCAGCGGCCGCCTCGGAAGTCTCGCACCCGGCCAAGCAGGGCTATGTGCAGGCCTTCGCCATCTACTTCGACACCATGATGGTGTGCACCGCCACCGCGTTCCTGATCCTGGCCAGCGGTACCTACAACGTGTACTCGCCGGTGGAGGGCGCCGCGCCGATCTTCCAGGGCCTGGCCGGCATTCCGGAAGGCGCCGGTTACGCCCAGGCCGGCGTGGAAGCGGTGCTGCCGGGCTGGGGTTCGGCGTTCGTATCGGTGGCCATCTTCTTCTTCGCCTTCACCACCATCATGGCGTACTACTACATGGCCGAGACCAACCTCAGCTATGTGAACCACAACAGGAAGCGGCCGCTGACCGTGCTGCTGCTGCGCCTGGGCATCATCGGCATGGTGGTGTTCGGCGCGTTCCACAATGCCACCTTGGCCTGGGCGCTGGGCGACATCGGCGTCGGCCTGATGGCCTGGCTGAACATCATCGCCATCCTCATCATCCAGAAGCCGGCGATGCTGGCCCTGCGTGACTACGAACGACAGAAGAAGCTGGGCCTGGATCCGGTGTTCGACCCTGATGCCCTGGGCATCAAGAACGCCGATTTCTGGCGCCAGCGCAAGCAGGAGAGTGTGTAAGTGAAAAACCCTTGGAACAACCGCCGCCCGTCCGCCCGTCCGCCGCGCGCAACGCCGTTGCCGCGCCCGGAGGTGCCGGCCACGGGCGGTGGTGGGCGCGGTGGCAGCGATGAGCTGCGTCTGTACGGCCTGAATGCCGTGCTGGCTGCGTTCGAAGCGCGGCCGCAGGCGCTGCGCAAGCTGTACCTGCTGGAAGCACGCATCCCGCGCCTGCAGCCGCTGTTGAAGTGGTGCGTTGCCAACCGCGTGGGCTACCGCGTGGTCGAGGATGGCGATCTGAACAAGCTCGCCGGCACCACCCATCACGAAGGGGTGGTGGCTGACATGCTGCGCACACCGGCACTGCCGCTGGCGCAGTGGCTGCAGCAGGTCGGTGATGGCCCGGCGCTGGCGCTGTGGCTGGATGGTGTGGGCAACCCGCACAACCTCGGCGCGATCCTGCGCTCGGCCGCGCACTTCGGTGCCAAGGCGCTGCTGTTGCCGGCCGGCAGCACGCTGGCCCTGTCCGGCGCCGCCGCGCGCGTTGCCGAAGGCGGTGCCGAAGCGGTGCCGCTGGTGCAGCTGCCGGAGACCGATCAGGCAATGGCGCAATTGCGCGCAGCCGGTTTCGGCCTGGCCGCGACCCTGGTCGAGGGCGGTGATGACGTGTTCCGCAGCTCGCTGCCGGCCCGCCTGGTGTATGTGATGGGTGCCGAAGGCGAGGGCATGGACCGCAGCCTGGCGGGGGCGTGCGACCTGCAGGTCTCGATTCCCGGCAGCGGCGCAGTGGAGAGCCTGAACGTAGCCTCGGCCACGGCGGTACTGCTGGCGCAATGGGCCAGTCGCCGCGGCTGATCCGACCCCAGCGGCTCGCCACGTTCGGGGTCGGATCCCTTGCCGCAGGCGAGGGCTCTGACCCCTTCCGGGGCCGGCAATTGCGTCAAGCACGCATGACGTTTTGAAAGTTTCCTTATTGGTCAGCCGCTTCTGGCGACGCAGGGTGGAATTCCATCCCATGCTGTCCAGGAGTGGCTGTCATGCATCATCCTCGCCGTACCCTCGTCGCATTGCTGGTGCTGGCCAACGTCCTTGCCAGTGCCCACGCAGCGGCTGACGAACGCAGTCTTGACGGTGTCAACTTCACCGGCCCGTTGATCACCCCCAACCCGGCCGGACTGCCACAGGGCAACTGGTACATCGAACCCTATCTGGTGCGGGTCGACAGTCGCGATCACTACGACGATGGCGGCCATCGCCGCCGCAGTGGGCAGCACAGCGGTGCATGGGCCACGGTGGTGCCGATCATCTACGGCTTCAGCGACCGGGTGATGGGCCAGGTCAATCTCAGTGCATCGCGTGCCGAACAGGGCAGCGCACGCAGCAGCGGTTTCCGTGCTGGCGATACCACCGCGCGCCTGCAGTACCTGCTGCAGGCGCCCAACGCCGATGGCACGCGCCCGGCCATCTCGGTCGCGCTGGTGCAGCGCTTCAGCACCGGCAGCCACGACCGCATCACCGGCAATCCCCTCGATGCGCAGGGCGACGGCGTGCAGCGCACCACCGCCGCGTTGGGCATGCAGCAGGTGATGTGGCTGGGCAACGAGCGTCCGCTGCGCTGGCGTGCCCAGCTCAGCGCCGGGCCGGCGCCGTCGCGCACGGCGATTTCCGGGGCCAGCGTCTACGGCACCGATGACAGCTTCCAGGGGCACATCTCCCGCGGCTCGGTGCTGGGCCTGTCGGTGGGTGCCGAGTACAGCTTCAACTCGCGCTGGGTAGGTGTGATGGAAGTAGCCGCCAGCCGTGAGACCGGACAGCGCCTGAGTGGATTCGCGCGCAACGCCAGCGGTGCCTTCGAGCGTATCGACGAACATCGCCCGGCCAGCCGCAGCCTCACCCTGGCGCCGGCCGTGGAGTACCACTTCAGCCCGGCGCTGGGCCTGATCGCCGGCGTGGAGTTCAGCGTGGCGGGCCGCAACACCAGTCGTATCGTCAGCCCCCAGGTTGCCCTGGGCATGTTCTTCTGAGGGGCCGCCGATGAACATCGAATCGATCGTCAACACGATTCTGGGCGTCGTCTGGAGCCCCTACCTGGTGGTGCTGTGCCTGCTTACCGGCCTGTACTTCAGCGTGCGCACACGCTTCATCCAGCTGCGTGCATTGCCGGACATGCTGCGCCTGATGTTCCGGCATGAGCGTTCCGATGCCGGCGTCTCACCGTTCCAGGCGTTGTCCCTTTCGCTGTCCAGCCGCGTGGGTGTCGGCAACATCGCGGGCGTCGCCATGGCCATCGCCTTCGGTGGCCCCGGTGCGATCTTCTGGATGTGGATCGTTGCCTTCCTCGGCGCATCCAGTGCCTTCATCGAATCCACGCTCGCGCAGATCTACAAGGACCGCGACGGCAAGGGGCAGTACCGGGGCGGCCCGGCGTACTACATCGAAAATGGCCTCGGCCAACGCTGGTATGCCGTGCTGTTCGCACTGGTGGCGGTGCTGGCGGGCGCGATGCTGGCCGGCACCCAGTCCAATGCGATCACCAGCGCAGTGAACGAAGCCTGGGACGTGCCGACGATGACCACCACCGCGGTTCTGCTGGTGGTGCTGGGTGTCATCCTCATTGGCGGTGTGCGGCGCATCGCGCGCGTGGCCGAATGGATGGTGCCGCTGATGGCGGTGGCCTATCTGCTGGTCGCGGCGCTGGTGATGGTGCTCAACGCGGACAAGGTGCCGGAGGTGATCATGCTGGTGCTGCGCAGTGCATTCGGCGTGGATGCGGCGTTCGGCGCAATGATCGGTACTGCCATCCAGTGGGGCGTACGCCGTGGCGTGCTGTCCAACGAGGCCGGCATGGGCAGTGGCGCGCACCCGGCCGCCGCCGCGGAGGTTTCGCATCCGGTCAAGCAGGGCCTGGTGCAGTCGTTCTCGGTCTACATCGACACGATGGTGGTGTGCAGTGCGACCGCCTTCCTGATCCTGTCCACCGGCCTGTACAACGTCTACAACCCGGCGGTGAACGGCATTCCGGATGAGGCGCGCCTGCTGCTGGGCAATCTGCCGGGCGTCGAAGCCGGGCCACGCTTCGTGCAGCATGCGGTGGAATCCGCGCTGCCGGGCTTCGGCCGTTCGTTCGTAGCGCTGGCGATGCTGCCGTTCGCGTTCACCACCATCCTGGCGCTGTACTACATGGCCGAGACCAATGTCAGCTATCTGTGCCGCGATCGGCCGACGCCGTGGGTGATGGGCAGTTTCCAGCTGCTGTTCCTGGCGGCGACCGGGTACTCGGCGGTGAACAGTGCAACGGTGGCCTGGTCGCTCGGCGACATCGGCGTCGGCCTGATGAGCTGGTTGAACATCATCGCCATCCTGCTGCTGCAAGGGCCTGCCCTGGCCGCACTGCGCGATTACGAAGCGCAGAAGCGCAAGCAGCGTGATCCGCTGTTCAGGCCGCAGGCGATCGGGGTAAGTAACACCCGGGTCTGGGAGAGCTAATACGATCAGGGGTCAGAGCCCTCGCCAAGGGCGAGGGCTCTGACCCCCCTGTGTCACCGCATCATTCGTTCGGCGGCGTGGTCGCCTTGGCCTCGCTGCCGAAGCTGCCGTCGGCTTCCGCCGCCAGGTACGCGAACACGGTGTACGCGGCCACGTTCTGCGCCAGTGCCTTCGGGTCGATCTTGTCCAGCGTGTCGTCGGCGGTGTGGTGCAGGTGGAAGTAGTCCGAGCCATCCTGCGCCAGCCACGCCCACGCACCGCCCTTGGCGGCCAGCGGGCCGACGTCTGGGCCCGGGCCACCCTTGTCGGCCTGGTACTCGATGCCCAGCGGCTTCATCACTTCGGCAATCTGCTTTGTTGCCTCGCGCGAGCCTTCCGGGTTCGGCGAACCGGTGTTGAAGGCATAGATGCGGCCGGCACCGAAGTCGCTCTCGGCGGCCAGCTGGTGCAGGGCCACGTCCTTGGCGTGTGCCTCGGCATAGGCCTTGCCGCCGTACAGGCCCTGTTCTTCGTTGGCGAAGGCGATCACGCGGATGGTGCGCTTCGGCGCCTGCTTTAGCTGGCCGATCAGGTGGCCTGCGGCCATGGTGATGCCCACGCCCGCGCCGTCATCCACCGCGCCGGTGCCCAGGTCCCACGAATCCAGGTGACCACCGATCACCACCACTTCCTTCGGCAGGCTGCGGCCGGTGATCTCGCCGATCACATTGTAGGAGGTGGCGGTGCCGTCCCAACCGCAATCCAGTGCCACCTTCACCGTGGTGCTGCCACGGGCCAGCAGGCGGGCCAGCTGGTCGGCATCGGGCACCGACAGCGCCGCCGACGGCACCGGGGTGAGGCCATCGTCGAAGCGGGTGATGCCGGTGTGCGGCACGCGGTGCGAGTCGGTACCGGCCGAGCGCATCAGGAAGCCGACCGCGCCCTTGCGGATCGCTTCGGACGGCCCCTTGCTGCGGATCGCACCGCCGCGGCCGTAGTCGCGGCCATCGCGGAACGGCAGCATCTGGTAGTCGACGAAGGCGATCTTGCCCTTCAGCGAACCGGCCGGTGCCGCCTGCAGCGCGGCCAGGTCGGCGAAGCGCACCACTTCAGCTTCCACGGTGCCGCCCGGGCTGCCGCCCAGTGCCGTGATCTGCAGCGGCTGCGGGTTCCTGCCGGTCACAGCAGCATGTTCGCTGCGGCGCTCCCACTTCGGGAAGGTCACCGGCTCTTTCCAGACCTTGTCGAAACCGAGCGCCTTGAACTTGGCTTCGGCCCAGGCCACGGCGCGGGCGTCGGCCTCGCTGCCGGCGATGCGCGGGCCGATCTCGGTGGTCAGCGATTCGACGACCTTCCAGCCGGTGTCATCGGCCAATGCCTGGTCGCGCAGCTGCGCGGCGGTGGCCAGCGACGCCGGGGGCAGGGTGGTGGTGCGCGGCGCCGCGAAGGCTGGGCCGGCCAGCAGGGCGAGGGAGGATGCGATGGCAAGGAGGCGGCGACGCATGGACAACTCCGGGAAGGGACCTAAGCCTTGGAGCTTAACAGTCGTTCAGCCCGGCGCATGGGCGGGAGGTCATGGCTGGCGCGAACGCTGTTTTCCGCCATGACCGGCAAAGCGAAAGCCCCGCCAGGGCGGGGCTTTCGCCTGCTTCTGTAGAGCCGAGCCAATGCTCGGCTGCCTTTTGCAGATCAGCCGAGCGTGGGCTCGGCTCTACAGGTGGGAGGGGCGCCCATAGGCGCCCGACACCTTATTTCTTCAGGCTGTCGCGGATCTCGCGCAGCAGCACCACTTCTTCGGCCGGCGCCGCCGGGGCAGCTTCCTTCTTCCGCGACAGTCGGTTGATCGCCTTGACCACGATGAAGATCGCGAAAGCCACGATCACGAACTGGATGACGGTGTTGATGAAGTCGCCGTAGCCAACCACCACCGCCGGGATCTCCTTGCCATCCGGTCCGAGCCGGGCTGGCGACAACGTCCAGGCCAGGCTGGAGAAATCCACGCGCCCGATCAGGTAGCCCAGCGGCGGCATGATGATCTTCTCGACCAGCGCCGTCACGATCTTGCCGAAGGCTGCGCCGATCACCACACCGACGGCGAGGTCGATGACGTTGCCGCGCATGGCGAATTCCTTGAACTCGGTGAGCATTCCCATTGTTGTTTTTCTCCGGTGGGGAAGTGGACAGCGCGCAGGGTAGCGCAGGTGATGTCAGCCGGCGATCACGCCGTGGCGCTCGGCCACGTTTTCAAGGCGGGCACTGAAGCGGTCGCCGGGCTTCAACGCAGCCACCCCGGATGGGGTGCCCATGAACACCAGGTCGCCGGCACGCAGCTGCCACAGCTTGGACAGCTCATGCAGGATCTCCGGCACGTTCCAGATCATCTGGTCGAGCAGTGCCTGCTGGCGCACTTCGCCGTTGACCTCCAGCGACAGGTTCAGCGCGGCCAGGTCGCCGACTTCCTCGGCGTGGACGATTTCGCTGATCGGCGCGGAGGCGTCGAAGCCCTTGGCTGCGTCCCATGGGTGGCCCTTGTCCTTGGCTGCGGCCTGCAGGTCGCGGCGGGTCAGGTCCAGGCCGACGGCGTAGCCATAGACCAGCGCATCGGCGTCGGCCACGGCCAGCTCGCCGGTGGGCGCATCGCGCCCGATCGCCACCACCAGTTCCACTTCGTGGTGCAGGTTGGCGGTCGCCGGCGGGTAGGGGATGGCATCGTCGTGGCCGACCACGATCGCATCGGCCGGCTTGCTGAAGAACATCGGGCGGCCGCGGTCATCGGCCGCCGGCACCGCCGCGCCCATTTCGCGGGCGTGGTCGGCGAAATTGCGGCCGACGCAGTAGATGCGGTGCACGGGGAAGCTGCCGCCACCGGCTACCGGTACACGCGGCAGGGCTACGGCAGGGATCACATCGGAGACATCGGACATGCGGGCATCCAGGAAGGGCGTGCCCGCAGTCTAGAACGCATGGCGCCCGCCGTCAGCGGGCGCGGAAGGCCTGGATCAGCGCGAGGCCGGCAACACCGGCTTGCGCACCACGCGGTACTCGCCTTCAACCACGGTCGGGTCAACCGGACGCACAACGCCCGGCTTGCGCGAAGCCAGCAGCTTCCACGCCAGGCCGACCAGGATCATCGCCGCGCCAACGAACACACCGATGAACACCATCGCCGCCAGGATCGCCAGGCCAAGCAGGCCCACGGCGACGCGCACCAGCGGATGACGCGGCTTACGCGGCGCGAACAGGGTGCGGAACTGGTTGAAGGCGGATGCGCGATTGAACATGGCGGCTCGATAGGCTGGGATCAGCGAAAACAGAGTATCGGGACGCGCCACTGTCATTGAGTGAAAAACTCGTTAAATATAGCCTGTGCTTATTACGGATCAATGACTTGTGTTCATGTCGCAGCCAGTCACCTGAGCAGGCATGCGACAATTCCGGTTTACCGTCCGAGCCTTCGCCATGACTATCGTTGCTGCCCTGATCGCCCTTGATGCCATTGCCGATGGCGCGTTTGCCGAGGTCGAAGCGGTGGTCGATGGCGATGCCGAATCGCTGGTGCTGTACCGCGACGGCGCGCAGGTGCGCGCGTTCCTGAACATCTGCCCGCACGCTGGCCGCCGCCTGGACTGGGCCCCAGGCCAGTTCCTGAAGAGCCGTGAGGGCCACCTGGTATGCGCCGCGCATGGCGCCTCGTTCACGCTGGACAGCGGCGACTGCATCGCCGGCCCGTGCAAGGGTGACCGCCTGCGTACGGTGCCGGTGGACGTACGCGACGGGCTGGTCTACCTGGCCTGAGGCCGGAAGCAGTCGAGCACGGCTCGACTCTACAAAGGCATCCACGCATGGCGTGGATCCACCGTGTCGACCAAGGTCGACACCCACCAGCAGCACAGAATGCCGTTCCGGCAGATGGCAGAAATCTGTCGAAGGCGGGGTGGGTCCGGTTGCGGGGGTGTCCGCGGCATGGATGCCGCGGCCAAGCCCCCATGGACGGGTTCACGGCGTCCCCCGCAACCGGACCCACCCCGCCATCCCACGGAATGCACGCTGTTGCCGTTGCTTTGGCTTCTGCAGGTGCAGGGCGCAGCCCTGCAAACAGCCCCCAACCTCAGAACATCAGGTTGATCATCAGCACCACCACGCAGGTATAGATCAGCGACAGCGGGCCGCCGACCCGCCACATCTCGCGCGGGGTGTAGTTGGCCGGGCCAGTGATCATCGAGATCACCGGGTTGGAGGCCGTCATCAGGTTGTTGGACGCCGACAGCGCCACGATCAGCGCGAACGCGGTCGGGTTGCCCCCCGCCGCCAGTGCCAGGTTCACCGCGATCGGCACCATCACGATGGTCGCACCCACATGGCTGATCACCAGCGAGAACGCCGTGGTCAGCAGCGCCAGCGCCACCTCCAGCACCCACACCGGAATGCCGGTCGGCAGCTTGTCGATGGTATGGCCGGCCACCCACGCGGCCGCACCGCTGGAGTCCATCGCCCAGCCGAGCGGAATCAGCCCGGCCATCATGAACACCGTCTTCCAGTTGATCGAGGCATACGCCTCGTCCATGCGCAGCACGCCGGTCAGCAGCATGCCGGCCACGCCGGTCATCAGCGTCAGCGCCACCGGCAGCTTGCTGGTCAGCGCGATCAGGATGGTCAGCGCGAAGATCGCCATCGCAATCTTGAACTTGTGCGGGCGCTGCTCGCCGGTCGGATAGTCGGTCACCACCACGAAGTCGCGGCTGCGCGCGGCCTGCGCCAGGTCGGTCCAGATGCTGTGGAACACCAGCATGTCGCCGGCGCGCAGCTGCACGTCGCGCACGTCCTCGCGGATCACCTGCTTGTCGCGGTTGATCGCCAGCAGGCTGATGCCGCGCTCCTTGCGAAGTCGCAGATCGGCCGCACTCTTGCCGATCACGTTCGAGGTCGGTGGCACCACTGCCTCGGAAATGCCGGCGCGGCTGGGGTTGAACAGGTCACCCAGGTGCTTCAGGCGCGAGGACATGCGCAGGAACTGGTTCTGCGCGAAGTCGCTGATCTGCTGGCGCGGTCCCATCGCACCGAGCACGCTGCCGACCCAGATGCGCATCTCCGCCGGCGGTGCCAGGCGGGTGTCGTTGCCGGTCTTCAGGGCCAGCAGCAGCGGCGCATCGTGCAGGGTCTCGGCCTCGCCCAGGGTCATGCCCACCAGCGGGCTCTCGGCGGTCACCACCAGCTCGAACACATCGCCTTCGATGCCATAGGTCTTGGCGAAGTAGCTCTCGGTGCGCGCCGGGGTGACCCCGTCATTGACCAGGCTTTCCTCTTCGATCAGCTTGCGGTCGCCGTAGTAGCGGAAGTACAGCAACGAAGCGATCAGCAACGCCACACCGATCGGCAGCGGCGCGAACATGCGCAGCGGCTCGATGGTGGCCAGGCCGGAGGGAAGGTTGTTGTTGGCCGAGGCCAGCAGATCGTTCAGCAGGATCAGCGGCGAATTGCCGACCATGGTCAGCGCACCGCCCATCACGATCGCCGCCGAGATCGGCAGCAGCAGGCGCTGCATCGTCAGCCCGGTGCGCGCTGCCAGTCGTGAGGCAACCGGCAGATACAACGCCATCACCGACGGGTTCTGCATGAAGGAGGAGTTCAGGCCGGCGATGGCGGTGGTCATCATCAGCAGCCGTTGCTCGACACCGTGGCCGCGCCGCAGCAGCCAGGCCGCCAGCCGGTTCAGCGCCCCGGTGCGGTCCAGGCCCGCACCGAGGATGGTGGTGGCGATGATGCTCATCACCGCGTTACCGGAGAAACCGCCGAAGATCTCCTCCGGCGCGATCAGCCCGGTGACACCGAGCACCACCAGCACCACCAGCGCGACTACGTCGGCGCGGATGCGCTCGAACAGGAACATCGCCATCGTGAAGCCGACCAGCCCGAGCACGAGCTTCATGTCGTTGGTCAGCGTCAGCGCGGTATCCATGTGGGGCGCGGCGTCCTCAGGCGATCGTCAGGTGCGGTCGTACAGCAGGTCCCAGACGCCGTGGCCCAGCTTCTGGCCGCGGGTCTCGAAGTGCGTCTGCGGGCGCCAGTCCGGGCGCGGCACGCTGCCCCGCGGGCCGGCGCGGTTGACCAGCCCGGCGGTTGCGTCGAGCACGTCCCACATCTGCTCGGCGTAGTCTTCCCAGTCGGTCGCGCAGTGCAGGCGGCCCCCCGGGCGCAGCTTGCGCACCAGCAGTTCGGCGAATGCCGGCTGCAGCAGGCGGCGCTTGTTGTGGCGCTTCTTGTGCCACGGGTCCGGGAAGTAGATGCGCACTTCATCGAGTGCGCCGTCGGCGATCTCGTTCTGCAGCACTTCCACCGCGTCGTGGTGGTACAGGCGCACGTGGTCGGCATTGTCCTCGGCCAGCGCGTTCAGCAGCCGGCCCACGCCCGGGGCGTGCACCTCGATGCCGATGTAGTCGCGCGATGGGTCGTGCTGGGCCGCGAAGCGCAGCGCGGCACCGTTGCCGAAGCCGATTTCCAGCACCTTGTGTGCCGGGCGGCCGAAGGTGGCGTCCAGGTCGCGCGGCTGGCCGTTGTAATCGATGCCGAAGCGCGGCCAGCGTTCGTCGAACGCGCGCTGCTGGGCGGGAGTGAAGCGGCCTTGGCGCAATACGAAGCTGCGCACCTCGCGTCGGCCCTCGCTCACGGTGAAGGGCTTGGGCGGGGCCTTGGAACCGGCGCTGTCAAAAGGATTGGTCATCAGCCGATCAGCCCGTCCACCGGCGAGGAGGCGCTGGCGTAGCGCTTGCGCGGGATGCGCCCGGCCAGGAAGGCCTCGCGGCCGGCCTCGACCGCCTTGCGCATCGCGCTGGCCATCAGCACCGGGCTGCGCGCACCGGCAATGGCGGTGTTCATCAGCACGCCGTCGCAGCCCAGCTCCATCGCGATCGCCGCGTCCGACGCGGTACCCACGCCGGCATCAACGATGATCGGCACCTTGGCGTCTTCGATGATCTGCAGCAGGTTGTACTTGTTCTGGATGCCCAGGCCCGAACCGATCGGCGCGGCCAGCGGCATCACCGCAGCGCAGCCGATCTCTTCCAGGCGCTTGGCCAGGATCGGGTCGTCGGAGGTATAGACCATCACCTCGAAACCGTCCTTGACCAGCTGCTCGGCGGCCTTCAGGGTCTGCATCACGTCCGGGTACAGGGTCTTCTGGTCGCCGAGCACTTCCAGCTTCGTCAGGTTGTGGCCGTCCAGCAGTTCACGGGCCAGGCGGCACGTACGCACCGCGTCCTCGGCGGTGTAGCAGCCGGCGGTGTTGGGCAGGATGGTGAAGCGCTCCGGCGGCAGCACGTCCAGCAGGTTCGGCTCGCCCGGGTTCTGCCCGATGTTGGTGCGGCGGATGGCCACGGTGACGATCTGGGCACCAGCGGCCTCGGTCGCCAGGCGGGTTTCTTCCAGGTCCTTGAACTTGCCGGTGCCGGTCAGCAGCCGCGAGCCATAGGTCTTGCCGGCGATCACCAGCGAATCGGGGGAGACATGAACGTTCATGGCGCGATTATCGCTTATCCGCCTGAAGATGGGGTCACGTAGAGGGCGGGGTCGAGCGTGGGGTCAGATCCCTTTGCCGGTGGCAAAGGGATCTGACCCCTGAACACCCGCGCAGCCTCAGCCCCCACCCAGCGCGTGCACGATCTCCACCACGTCGCCCTCGGCCAGGACGTGCTCGCCATGGCGGCTGCGGCTGACGATTTCGCCGTTGACCTCGACCGCGACCCGGCGTTGCAGCAACTGCTCGGCCTGCAGCAGATCGTGGAGGGTCGCCGAGGCGGGCAGGGTACGGGGTTCGCCGTTGAGCTGGATGTTCATCGCCGCATTGTCGCCTACGGCCTGCGCGGATCGGAACCCTTGCAAATTGCCTCGGCCGCCAGCCCCGGCACAGCGTTGTCCGACGCTGCCGGGCGACAATCCATGCGGCGGCGCAGCGTGAGCAAAACGCGGCGCAGTGAAACCATTCACCGTGCGCCGGCGTACGTCCGCCGGGTCCTCAACGATATCCCCACAGGAGTTTCTTACATGCTGCTCAGCAAACGCCCGATCCGCTCCCTGATGGCGGCCGCGATCGCGCTGGCCGCGGTTCCGGCCATGGCAGGCGAATCCCCGTATTCCAAGGCCGTGTTCTTCGGCGACAGCCTGACCGATGCCGGCTATTTCCGCCCGCTGCTGCCGGCCGATGTGCGTCCGGTGACCGGCCAGTTCACCACCAACCCGGGTTGGGTGTGGTCGCAGCAGGTCGCCAACTACTATGGCCTCAATGGCGCCGCCAACGGCAACGGCCAGAGCGGTGACAACTATGCAGTCGGCGGTGCCCGCGTGTCGGTGGACGAGGCCGGTGGCCTGGGCGTGATTCCGTCGCTGAAGTCGCAAGCAACCCGCTACCTTGCCGCGAACGGTGGCAAGGCTGACGGCAACGCCCTGTACACCGTATGGGGAGGCGCCAATGATCTGTTCGCGGCCACCCGCGCGGCGGCAGGTGGCGCGTCGCAGGCCCAGGTGCAGGGCATCATCGGCGCAGCGGTCACCGACCAGATCGCGCTGGTGGGTGCGCTGAAGCAGGCCGGCGCCCAGTACGTGCTGGTACCGAACCTGCCGGATGTGGGCATCACCCCACAGTTCCGCGGCCCCAATGCCGCCGCCGCCACCGCACTGTCGGCCGGCTACAACAAGGCCCTGTACGGTGGCCTGAAGCAGGCGGGCATCGAGTTCATTCCGCTCGATACCTTCAGCATCCTGCGTGAAGTGACCGCCAACCCGGGCATGTACGGTTTCACCAACGTCACCAGCACCGCCTGCAAGATCGACCCGGCCAACTCGACGCAGAGCATCCTGACCTGCAACCCGACCAGCTACGTCAGCCCGGATGCGGCCAACACCTACCTGTTCGCCGATGGCGTGCACCCGACCACCGCCGGCCATCAGCTGCTGGGCCAGTACGCCGTGTCGGTGCTGGAAGCGCCGCGCCTGCAGCAGGTGCTGAGTCACTCGGCGCAGACCATCGGCCGCTCGCGCGCCGACCAGGTCAGCATGCACCTGGGCGGCCGTCCGGCTGACGGCCTGTCCTGGTGGGGAGGCGTGCGGGGTGACCTGCAGCGCTACGACCACGCCGACCTGTACGACGGGCTGGCCCCGGCCGGCCTGTTCGGTATCGACTGGGCACGCGACGGCATGGTGTTCGGCGGCTTCGCCGGTTTCGGTCGCCTCAACGCCGACTTCGGCAACAACCGCGGCGACTTCACCCAGAAGGACACCTCGGCCGGTCTGTTCGCTGGCTGGTACGGCGACCGCATCTGGGTGAACGGTCAGGTCAGCTACACCTGGCTGTCCTATGACGTGAACCGCAAGGTCCAGCTGGGCCCGGCCACCCGTGAGCATGGTGGTTCGCCGGACGGCAGCAACCTGACCGCCGCCCTGAACGCCGGTTACGAGTTCGGCACCGAAGGCGGCTTCCGTCACGGCCCGATCGCTTCGGTGATCTGGCAGAAGGTGAAGATCGACGGTTACACCGAAAGCGCCGCGGCCGGCACGCTGGCAACCGCACTGGGCTATGAGCGCCAGAACGTCGATTCGACCGTCGGCCGCATCGGCTGGCAGGCCCGCTTCGATGGCGGCACCCTCAAGCCGTACGCGCAGGTGACCTACGACCACGAGTTCGAGGACACCAATCAGGCCAGCGCCTGGCTGCAGACCCTGCCGGAACTGGGCAGCTACCGCGTGCCGGGCCTGAAGTTCGACAAGAACTACGCCACCGTCGTGCTGGGTGCCCGCACCGAACTGTTCGGGCTGCAGAGCAACTTCGGCCTGAGCGCGTCGACCGGCCAGAAGCGTGCGCAGGACGCCACCCTGTTCGCCAACTTCAGCGGCACGTTCTAAGCAGCAATCGCCGGGGTCGGAGCCCTTTCCGCGAGGAAAGGGCTCTGCCCCCTCGCGGATACGGTGGCCACCATTGCGCTGTACCGGTCCCTCCGCATAGACTTTCATCCGCGCTGCGGGCGTAGCTCAATGGTAGAGCTGTAGCTTCCCAAGCTACTGACGTGGGTTCGATTCCCATCGCCCGCTCCAATCACGCCACGCCTTGGAGCGTCGGCAGCCGTGACGTCGGTACTGACGTCAGCACTCTTCCTGAAGCGCATGGTCCCATTGCATGCCGGGCACGACCCGTTTATGCAGTGGGTCGTATACCGTCAGCGGAAGGCGCCATGCTGATTTCTGCTGGAGAAGTAGCGCGCCGGAGAATCGCCAAAGGCTCTGCGGAACATCGCAATGAAGTTGCTCGGCGAAGAATAGCCAAGAACATCCGAAATCTCCGCCACCGGGACGCCCCGCGCTAGCATCTCCAGACCGTGCATCAGCTTCACCTGTTGCCGCCACTGGCCGAAACTCAATCCGGTCTCAGCAAGCGTCAAGCGGCGCAGGGTGCGCGATGACATTGCCCCGGACGATGCCCACGCCTCGAGGGTACGGGAATTTCCCGGATCCCGCAGGACAGCGCGGGCCACGCGAAGAAGGCGGGGGTCCCTGGGCATCGGCACATGCAAGGACTCGTGCGGAGCCCGACGGATTTCGTCTTGTATGACTGTGGCGATGCGCTCCTGCTCAGGCGTCAACGAAGCGCGCTTGTCCCATTCCGTGGTCCTCTGCGCCAGTGCCCGCAGCACGTCACTGATTGCGACAACGCAGGGTGTTGCAGGGAGGTTGCTGCAGAACGAGGGCGCCATCAGCAATGTCCAGCCACTCAGCGCGCCACTCACGCGAACCTCATGACGCACACCGGGTGGTATCCACCCTGCGCGATAGGGAGGAAGAAGCCAGGAGCCCCGCGGTGTATTGACCTGGATCAACCCGGTTTCAACACAGAACAACTGGCCACGCACATGCTGGTGCCAGTCGTATTCGCGCGTCCCCAGCCGGAACTCATGCGCCGGGCTGTCGTCTCCCCTGAGACCAACAAGAAGCGGGCCGTCAGGCATCTCACTGAAGTCTTCCGTGCCGCGTGTAGCGTCATTGCTCATGCTGGCCGCATTTCACTATATGTGGTCCGAATGACGTTACTTGGCTATGCGGCGCGCGTGCAACCCTTCAGCCATCACCTCGTGGCTCTGGCATCGAGCTGCAACCGAGGGGCCACTATCAGGAGAATCCGTGAGCAGAATCCATGTGAGCATCATCGGCGCCGGGCTGGGTGGCTTGGCGCTGGCGCAGGCGCTGAAGCGCGGCGGGGTTGCATTCGACGTGTTCGAGGCGGACAGGACGCTCAACTCGCGGCCACAGGGCTATCGCATCCGGATCGACGCCGAAGGTCAACGGGCCCTGGCGCGAACGCTCCCCCCAGAACTGTACGATCTCTTCCGCGGAACCGTTTCGACAACGGCGACATCAGGCCGCTTTCTCACGCCAGGTTTGTTGCCTGCCCCGGGCCGCAAGCCCGATAGCTGGCGCTCGACCGACAGCAAGGACGATGGTGCACAGGGGGGCGGGGACGTAAGCGTCAATCGACGCACTCTGCGCGAGATCCTGATGTGCGGGATCGAAGACCGTGTCCATTTCGACCGCGCATTCGATCGCTACGCATTGACCAGCGATGGCAGGGCCGAAGTGCGTTTCCGGTCCGGTGGTCCTGCGTCGACATGTGACGTGCTGGTAGGTGCGGACGGTGTCAATTCTCGGGTCCGCTCCCAGCTGGCGCCGGATGCGCAGCCGGTGGATACCGGCGCAGTCTGCATTTACGGGAAAGTAGATCTGGACCGGTTGGGCGGCAACCCTTCACGTCTCGAAGGAACCACTATCGTCTTTGCAGACGGATTCGCCGCCATCTTCGATCAGATGCAGTTTGACCGGCACTTCCTGGAGCATGCGTGCGCTCACCTCGGCTGCAGCGTCACGCCGACACCTGACTACCTCTATTGGTGCCTGATCGGGCCAGCTCACCGCTTCGGGGTCGCGTCGGATCATCGGTCGGATCCGGATCACATCCGCAAGGCGATAGTGGCTGCGACCGATGATTGGCACCCCGATCTTCGGGAAATCCTGCAGCAGAGCAAGGTCGCGGACACCGCGATGCTCCCGATCCGCAGTGGACGTCCTGACGTGCCATGGCCCGTTGGGCCGGCAACGCTGCTGGGCGATGCTGTCCACGCGATGACGCCAGCAGGTGGGTTGGGTGCAAACACTGCACTCGCCGACGCGGCCGCTCTGGCCGAGCTGATGCTGAAAGCCGATAGTGGCGCGCTCTCCATTCCGAGTGCGCTGGCGCAGTACCAGTCGGATATGCGTGAGAGGGCCCGGCATGCGGTGGATATCTCCAACCGAGGTGCGGACAGACTGTTCGGGCCTGCGGTGCCCGAACATTGCCAAAGCGCCCGCTGATCAAGCGTCTGAGTCCAGCCGGGATTCGATGGCGGCGCATGTGGCGCGGGCGTTCGGCCTGCAGCGCTACGTCAGCCATTCCCGCGGGTGCCTTACTACGCCGCGAGCGCGCCGGCCCCGGGCCTCGGCGCCCAGCAGGTGTCCCTGATGGTGACTGTGTGCAGGTACTACGGGCTTTTCCTGACCAGAACATCCCCGCTCCCTGGCAGCCGAAGCGGAAGCGGTGCTGCCGAGATGGCGCGTAACGCTTCAAACTTTTCCCATGGGCAGGCCGGCACTGACCGACTAGCGTGAGCGGATACTGACAAGGAGCTGCCTTCCATGAATTGCCGGAACGACGTCGTCGAGCGCATCCATCGGATCTTTCTTTCCGCCGGCGTCGGCTCGAACAAGCAGCTTGAAGCCGTGCGCGCGCTGGGGCGTGCCGGTGGTCCCAAGGCCGCGGAACTGCTCGAGCAGATCTACCAGCAGGCGTTCAGCAATTCTGCCCTGCAGATGGCCTGCGTGGCGGCGCTGGGCGAAGCGGCCCGTGGCTTCCAGCTCAGTGCTGATCGGGACAGCTGAAGCTTCATCCACAACGCTCGAGATCGTCGACGACGGGCATCATCCGCCCGCCACACGCCCGCGCTATGCTGCGCGCCTGCCGACCGATCCCTCCGCGATGAAGCTCGCCATCCTGTCCCGCAACAGCTCCCTGTATTCCACCCGTCGGCTGGTCGAGGCGGCGCGCGCGCGCGGCCATACCGTGCGCATCCTCGACCCGTTGCGCTGTTACATGCGCATCGCCGCCGATGGCTTTTCCATGCACTACAAGGGCCGGCCGATGACCGGCGTGGACATGGTCATTCCGCGCATCGGTGCCTCGATCACCCGCTACGGCACCGCCGTGCTGCGCCAGTTCGAACTGATGGGCGCACGCACGCCCAATCCGTCCGATGCCATCCTGCGTTCGCGCGACAAGCTGCGCGCGCACCAGCTGCTGGCGGCCAAGGGCATCGACATGCCGGTTACCGTGTTCGGCGACAACCCCGATGACACCGTCGATCTGCTGTCCATGCTCGGCCCGCCGCCGCATGTGGTGAAGCTCAATGAAGGCACCCAGGGTCGCGGCGTGATCCTGACCGAAAAGGCCAGTGCCTCGCGCGGCATTGTCGAAGCGCTGCGCGGCCTGTACGCCAACTTCCTGATGCAGGAATTCATCGGCGAGGCCAAGGGCGCCGACCTGCGCTGCTTCGTGGTGGGCGACCAGGTGGTGGCGTCGATGCAGCGGCAGGCACCGGAGGGTGACTTCCGCTCCAACCTGCACGCTGGCGGCACCGCCGTGGCGGCCAAGGCCAGTCGCGCCGAGCAGCAGGTGGCGGTGCGTTCGGCCAAGGCGCTGGGCCTGTCGGTGTGCGGCGTGGACCTGATCCGCTCCGCGCGCGGCCCGCTGGTGCTGGAGGTCAACTCCACGCCGGGGCTGGAGGGCATCGAAGCGGCCTGCGGTGTGGACGTGGCCACACGCATCATCGAACACGTAGAGAAGATCAAAAAGCCTTGATTATTCATGGGGTTGTGATTCTCATGGGTAAATGATCCGGGGCTTTAACGAGGCTTTAATCGGCCCCGGCGTAGGCTTCAGCGAACCGCAGCTCTGCCTCTCAGCAGGATCGGTATCGGGATACGACTTCAGGCCCAGGCGGGTGCACCGCCTGGGCCTTTTTTATGCCTGTCGGCTCTGTGCCCAAGGTCTCTTGTGGAGGCCGCGTGACGGTCGTAGAGTTGGCCCTTCGTTCCGGGATGGATCGGGAGGTTGGCGATGTACCGCATCATGACGATCGCGTTGCTGCTGGGCCTGTCTGGCGCTGTTGCCGCCAAGCCGGAGAAAGTCGCTGTACAGATGGACCGGCAGGGGTCGGTCGCCGAGCAGATGCGCCAGGTGGAAACCGCGCTGGCTGCCCCCGACTATGCCGAACTGTCTGCCGAGGATCGCGGCCAGGTGCAGCAGGCGCTGTCGCGTATCCGCCAGCACATGGGCGAACGCCAGACCGTGCAGGAGCTGCCGCCGCAGTTGCAGGCCGAGGTCTTCAACGAGCAGGAACGCATCAACACCCTGATGGCGCGTGGCCATGACGACAGCCGGCAGATCTGCAGGTACGAACGCACCACCGGCAGCAACATGCCCAGGAGCCGCTGCCTGACCGTGGCCGAACGGCGCCGGATCGAAGAGAAAGGCAAGGCGCTGATCAACGACCAGCGCAGCTACAACACGCTCAGCCCACCGCCCGCCGGGCGTTGACCGCACCGCCTTTCGGTCCACCGGGGTGCCGTAACGGCGTATCGGTGGCACCGCAGGGTCGGTGTTCCACTCATGGAAGAACCTGGAGGTAACAATGCAGCGCATGACCCCCTTCGCCCTGATGCTGGGCCTGGCACTGGCCACCACCGCGCACGCCAAGCCCGAGAAAGGGCAGGTGAAGTTCGACGCCAACGCACCGGTGGCCGAACAGATCCGCAACGTTGAGACGGCGATCAACACCGAGGACTACAGCGAGATCGGGCTGGAAGACAAAAGCCGTGTGCAGCAGGCGCTGGGCCGTATCAAGATCAAGATGGGCGACCACGAACGGGTAGAGCAGTTGAGCCCGCAGGACCGCACCGAGATCTTCAACGACCAGGAAGTGATCAACACGATCATGACCCGCGCCCATGCCGACAGCCGCATGGTCTGCCGCCGCGAGCGCACCACCGGCAGCAACATGCCGCAGAGCGTCTGCCTGACCGTGGCCCAGCGCCGCAAGGCGCAGGAAGACAGCCGCAAGGCCCTCAACGACAACCAGCGTTTCAACAACTACAAGCCGTAACCGTGGTTGGACCGGTCGCAGGCCGCCATCGGTCACCCTGCCGTGCGTCCCTTGTGGACGCATCGGCGGAACCGTAAAGTCGAGACCCTATTCATGGACGAACATGGAGCTCGTCATGTACCGCATCACTACGCTCGCCCTGATGCTGTCGCTCGGCCTGGTGGCCACCGTGCAGGCCAAGGCGCAGAAGGACACCGTGCAGATGGATTCCTTCACCCCGGTATCCGAACAGATCCGCCGCGTTGAAACGGCCATGGGCAGCGAGGACTACAGCGAGATCGGGCTGGAGGACAAGAGCCGCGTGCAGCAGGCGCTGAACCGGATCCGGATCAAGATGAATGGCCGCGAGAAGGTGGATGAGCTGGCCCCGCAGGAGCGCAACGACCTGTTCAACGAGCAGGAGATCGTCAACACCATCATGACCCGCGCCCAGGCCGACAGCCGCATGATCTGCCGCCGCGAGCGCCTGACCGGCAGCAACATGCCGACCAGCGTCTGCCTGACCGTGGCCCAGCGTCGCAAAGCCCAGGAAGAGAGCCGCCGGGCGCTGACCGACCAGCAGCGCATCAGCCGCTGAGCGCTCGCCCCGGGGGCGTTTGCCGGTGTCCTCCCTCCGGTACGAAATGTTAAGAATGGAACCTGTATCGTTCAGCAGGTAGACGTCGCGTCCACCCGCACAGGGGCATCCTGAGCAGGTGGGCCTGGCCCCCCGACGACCCTTCAAGAACCAGAGGTCCCAGTGCGCATTCTCGTAATCGAAGACAACAGCGACATCGCCGCCAACCTTGGCGACTACCTTGAGGATCGTGGCCACACCGTGGACTTCGCCGCCGACGGCGTGACCGGCCTGCACCTGGCGGTGGTCCACGAGTTCGACGCCATCGTTCTGGACCTGAACCTGCCGGGCATGGACGGCATTGAAGTCTGCCGCAAGCTGCGCAACGAAGCGCGCAAGCAGACCCCGGTGCTGATGCTGACCGCCCGCGACTCGCTGGACAACAAGCTGGCCGGTTTCGATTCCGGCGCCGACGACTACCTGATCAAGCCGTTCGCGCTGCAGGAAGTGGAAGTGCGCTTGAACGCTTTGTCGCGCCGCGGCAAGGGCGTGCAGACCCGCGTGCTGGAAACCGGCGATCTGGAATACAACCTGGACACGCTGGAAGTGCGTCGCCAGGGCAAGCTGCTGCAGCTCAACCCGACCGCGCTGAAGATTCTGCAGGCCCTGATGGAGGCCGCGCCGGCCGTGGTTACCCGCCAGGAACTGGAGACCCGCGTCTGGGGCGAAGAGCTGCCCGATTCGGATTCGCTGCGTGTCCACATCCACGGCCTGCGTGCGGTGGTCGACAAGCCGTTTGAAGTGCCGCTGATCCAGACCCGCCATGGCATCGGATACCGCATCGCTACCCCGGAAGCCTGATTCCGTGGCAACCAAGGGGGAGCGCCGGCGTTCGCCGTATCGGCGGCGCCTGCGCAGCCGCATCATCGTCTCGTTCGTGTTGTTGGGCTTCTGCCTGACGACACTGTTCGCGTTCGCCACCAACTGGGCCCGCATGCGCGTGGAAAACCAGCTGGTGGAAGACGTGATGAACCGCAACATCAACGAGTACGTGCGGCGGTTCTACGAGAGCCCGGATCGCAACCCCGACCTGCCCGTGCAGCAGATGCGTGCGCGCCTGATCAAGCCTGACAAGTTCGAGGCGCTGCGCGAGGAAGAGCCAGACTGGTACGAGTTCAAGGATGGCCTGTACAACATGGGCGGCGTGGATGAGCGCGGCCAGCGCTATTCGTACAAGCTGGCCGTGCGCAAGACGCCCGACGCCTGGGCATTTCTGGCCTACGACATGACCGACAGCGTGCGCGGCGGGCAGCAGCTCAACCGCGCGCTGGTACTGTCGGTGCTGGTGTTCAGCCTGTTGTCGCTGGTGCTGGGCTGGTGGTCGGCCTCGAAGGTGATGAAGCCGGTTTCGGACCTGGCCGCGCGGCTGCGTGCCTATCGCGGCGGCACGAGCGAGCCCGAGCCGCTGGCGCCACGTTTCCCCGATGACGAAGTGGGGCAGCTGGCGCAGGCGCTGGATGATTATTCGTCGCGGCTGACCGAAGTGGTGCAGCGCGACCGTGAGTTCAATGCCGACGTCAGCCACGAGCTGCGCACGCCGCTGGCGGTGATCCGTGGCGCCACCGAGCTGCTGCTGACCCGGCCCGGCCTGGATGAGAAGGTGCTGCAGCGTCTGCAGCGCATCCAGCGCGCCGAACAGCAGTGCAGCGACCTGATCGGCGCACTGCTGCTGCTGTCGCGCAACGAACGCGGGCAGGGCACCAGTAACGTCGCCCGCGTAGCCGAACAGCTGCTGGACGCCCACCGTGCACAGCTGGGCGGCAAGCCCTTGGAACTGGCACTGGAAGGCGAGCGCAACCTGGTGATCGATGCGCCGGAAGCCGCGTTGTCGGTGGCGCTGGGCAACCTGATCGGCAACGCGGTGAAGTACTCGCAGGATGGCGAAGTGCGCGTCTTTGTCGGCAGCAATTCAGTGTCGGTGACCGACAGCGGACCGGGGCTGAGCGAAGAGGATGCCGCCAAGCTGTTCCAGCGCGGCTATCGCGGCACGCATGCCGGCCATTCGCAGGGCGGCGGCATCGGCCTGTCGATCGTCAGCCGCCTGTGCGATCTGTATGGCTGGCAGGTGAGCGTGCGCCCCGGTGGCGAGCGCGGCGTGATCGCCACCCTGACGTTCTCGCCGAAGCCGTTGTAAGGGGCTTTACTCTGGTGGGTGCTCCACGTTTGTAGAGCCGAGCCCGCGCTCGGCTGCGGTGGCTTCCCGGAGCCGAGCATTGGCTCGGCTCTACACCGGGTTCGTGTTGCGCCCTGTGTCGCTTGTGCCATCAAATTAGCTTTGCAGTCGTGATGGGCCAGAAGCCCAACACGACATCACCGTGATCGCCGCCACGCCACGTGCGTGTCCGCATGCACGCATTCGTACCCTCAACTGCGGCTTGAGAATTTCCTTACAGATCACAGCGCTACGTGATGGCCAGATGGGTCGGCCGGGGCAGGTGCCCTGGCCGGGATTGGCGTCCTGAAAAAAACCTTCAACTCAAGCGCTCCGGGTGTGCTGCGGCTCATCACGGAAAATGCATCGGCTGCCTTGTTTCGGCGGATGGTGCGTGGGGATTCATCAGAATCCGCTGGAGTCTTTTTCCTCGCGCTTGAGTTGTTGGGTCTCCGGTACGCCAACCCGCACCGTCCGCCACCTTGCATCAGCGGGTGGCCTGCCGTCTGCGAGGAGATTCACCATGTCCGCACGCCCCTTGTTCCCCCAGCTGCACGCCCTGATCGGCGAAGCCGCCGACCTGCTGCCGGCCGACGTCGCCGAGCGCATCGAAGTCCTGCTCGATGATCCCAAGGATCTGCTGCCTGCGTTGCTGGCCCGCATGGACGGTCGCGATGCAGCCGACGGGCGGCGATTGGAAGCACAGGGCCTCAGCCCGGCACAGGCGGCCACCATGGCCGGCCTCAGCCGCACCCTGGCCGGCTTGAATGCACTCATGCAGGTGCTGCACGCCGCCGAGGCGGCCCGCGAACAGGGCGGTGCCCAACAGCAGCTCAGCCCGGATGTCGTAGATGGATTGCTGCTTGGCGCACGAGAACTGGCCCGCTATGCCCGCCTGCAGCTGGAGTAGGTCCACGCAATGCGTGGATGCAGAACGCTTTGTAGAGCCGAGCCCATGCTCGGCTTGATGATCGCAGCCGAGCATGGGCTTGGCTCTGCAGCAGTTCCGCGCTGGCGCCGGGTAGATCCACGCCATGCGTGGATGCTGTTCGGTAGTGCCGGCCGCTGGCCGGCAACCCGGCCTCAGCTCCCAGCCAACCCGAGATAGCGCTCATGCAGCTGTTCCACCTGCGCCTGCAGGTCCTCGGGATGTCCATCGTTGACCACCAGATCATCGGCCAGTGCCAAGCGCTGCGCGCGGCTGGGCTGGGCGGTTGAGATCTGGTACGTATAAGTTGGGGGAACGGCCTCCGGACGCGTTACGCTCTTGCTACGTCCAGAAAGGCCGTCGGCATCTGGGGCCGAGGTAGCAGTTGGGACGCAAGTTGCACTGCGGCCAGCTCAATCGCACGAATTCAGTATTTCTGTAGGCCTTTTTAGTCCAGGGATTGGAGCATATGTTCAGATTCTATTTTTCGTTGTGCAGTTTCGTCTGCTTTGGCGTAATGCTGTTTGTCGGGGCCGCATTTGCGCAGACGCCGCCTTCCGAAACCAGATACTGTTATCAGGGGAGCTGCTTCGACAACATTGGTGCAGCGGAGTCTCTGATGCGGTCGAAGTCGCGGTACGGAAGTGCACTTCGCAAAGAAAGGACCATTCGGGACAGTTGGTCTCCCGCCACTGGTGATGTGCTTAGAATTCTCTACCAAGCACCTGATCGGCAGCCTGAAGTTTGGTACGAGCCTGGCTATGGTCTGGGCAATGACGGCCCAGAGCTGGGCTACTGCCAAGCTGCCGCCGCAGGGCATGGAAAAAGCCACTGCAAGAGTGAAGACGAGATGGTCAGTGGCTATATGGCATATATGCAGTCACTGTTCCCGGAGTGTACGCATGTCAGTCGTGGAGTGTCAGGCGAACACCTGCAACCGTACTCGAGCATAACGTCCCACTACGGCTACGGGACTGCAGTTTTTTACTCTCTCGCCAGCCCGCGTGAACTGCACTATGAGGTCTACTGTCCTGGCTGGGGTACTGGAGTGCCTGATCAGAGGAAGAACAGTATCGGGAGATTTCAGTACTTTGACTGTCCAGTTGGCTATCGGGTCATCGATGGTGGGCATCCTCAGTACAATCCGAATTCAACGCTCATTGATTGGCCAAATGTATGCCGGGCCGTTGATGCACATGAATCCATCTACATCTACAACGTCACTCAGACTGAGTCGACTCCAGGCAACTGCAATCCCTGTTTTCCTGCAACGGGTGATAAGGCGCGATTTGAGGTGGACTTCCAGTTTGCCGGGAAGGACTTCGTTCGCTCCTATCACTCGCTGGGGCAGATTCAAATTTCGCCAGATGTGGGTACCAACTGGTCGCATTCCTATATGGGTTCATTCACGTCCTCCTATGGGGAGGGACGCTTCACGGAGCGAGGCTATCTGGAAGCCTACTCATCCGGACGTGGTGAGCGCGCTTCTGCGGAAACGCTCAAGAAGCTCCCTGGCGGTGAATTCGAGCTCGTTGAGGAGTCAGGTTCAACGCGGCGCTTCACCGCGCAGGGGCGTTTGATTGCGATCGGCGACCCGGATCCAAAGAACGGAGTGTCGCTCAGCTACGATGTGAATGGCAGGCTGCATCGAGCCGTTGATGGGTTGGGCCGGTCGCTGGTCTTCGCCTACGAACGTGGCAGGCTGATCTCAATTACGCTCCCCGACGGCTCAGCGGCTTCATACACCTACGATGACTTCGATAACCTCACAAGGGTCGTGAGGCCCGATGGCACCTCTCGACAATATCTGTACGCGGAGCCTGGGCTCGCCCCGGCGGCGGGGCGTAACCTGTTGACTGGCATCGTCGAAGGCGGCGCGCGTTACGCAACGTTCTCGTACAACGAGAAGGCCAAGGTCACGGGGAGCCATCTCTGGTCGGCGGGGCAGTCTGTGGATGCCATCACCATCAGCTACAACAATGATGGCTCGGCGACGACCGTGAACAGCTTGGGTGAGGTACGTCAGAACTTCATTGGCGGTGAGAAGTTCCGGCAGATCACCCAAACCACAGATTCCAAGGGGAGCAAGTCGTTCGGTTTCACGCCATATGGCCGCCCCTCCTATACGCAGGACGCGCTGGGGAATCGCACTTCGTACGCCTACGCCGACTCCAGCAGCGGCCCGGTTTCGCAGGTGCTGACGACGACAGAGGAATCATTGGGGCGGGTGACGCGGACGGTCCGTGATTCGGGCAACAGGGTGATTGAACAACGTGTGAGCCAGAAGAACGCTGGCGATGAACAGCTCGTTTCGCTTGATAGAGAAGTGCTGGATACAGCGGGGCGTGCTCTCTATTCATGCCAGTACGATGCAACGCAGAGCACGGATTACGTGTGTGGCTCCCTACCCGTTGCGCCTGGCAATGTCCGGCAGACGGCACGTGCGTATTGCACGGATGCAGATGTGGCCGCCAATGCAATGCTATGCCCCCTCGTGGGCCTTCAGCGCTCGATCAAGGATCCGGCGGGCAATGTCACGCAGTTTGAGTACTTCGGCGCAAATGATCCGGGCTGTGACGCAGGGGGCGCATGTTCCCATCGCAAGGGCGACCTGCGGGCAATCGTCAATGCGTTGGGTCAGCGCACCGAGTTGCTGGAGTATGACGCGCTCGGTAACCCGGTTCAGATCCGTGGCATCGATGGTTCCGTAGTCGAGCGGTTGTTCGATTCGATGGGGCGCGTTCTGACGGAGACGCTCAAGGGCGATGTGCCGGCCAATGATCGCATCAGCCTTTACGAGTACAGCTCTACTGGCAAGCGGACTCGTGTCACCGGGCCAGATGGTGTGTGGGTTCGCATGGTCTATGACACGGCCGATCGACTGGTGGCCATCGAGGATGCCGCTGGCAATCGTGTTTCGTATACCTTGGATGCTGCAGGCAACCGTATCCGCGAAGAGGTCCGGGACAGTAGTGGTGCGTTGAAGCGGTTCGGGGATCGTCAGTTCGACACCCATAGCCAGATGACCCGACAGGCGGGTGCTGACGGACAGCCTTTCCTCTTCCGTCATGATGCCAATGGCAACGTGCTGGAGACCGAGAGTCCGCTGGGTGTCATCTCAATGAGTACCTACGATGGTGCAGATCGCCCCAAAGTGCAGATTCAAGACGCGGGTGGGATCAATGCCGAAGTCCGCTATGCCTATTCCGCCAACGGGCAGGTAGAGCAGGTCGTCGATCCCAAGGGGCTTGCGACACGGTACGTATACGATGGATTTGGCACTCCTCAAGGCCAGCTCAGCCCGGATACTGGCACTGATGCCTTTACGGTGGATGCCATGGGCAACCGCACCACGCGCACTGATGCGCGTGGTGTGAAAGCGTCCTACAGCTACGATGTGATCAATCGCCTCAAGAGCATCACTTATGCGGACCCGAATCTTGATGTGGTCTACGCCTATGATGCTGCCCCTGCGGTTTGCCCGGCTGGTGAGCGCTTCGGCGAGGGGCGCGTGGGTCAGGTGCTGCATGCGGGTGGCAGTACGGCATACTGCTATGACCGTTTCGGTCAGTTGGTACGCAAGGTACAGACGGTCGATGGGGTTGGTTTGACTCTGCGCTACTCCTACACCAAGGCGGGGAGGCTGGAGCGGTTGACCTATCCGGATGGCAGTATCACCGACTATGCCTACGACAGTCTGGGCCGTGCCAGTGAGGTAGGACTGACGCTTCCAGGGCAGGCTCGGAAGGTGGTCGTTACCAACATCACGTACGCACCGTTTGGCCCGATGACGGGTTGGGCGTACGGTAACGGCCGCCATCTGCTTCGGGAGTTGGATGCCGATTACCGTCCGACCCGTGTGTATGACGCGGCGCCCGGAGGCTTGTCCATCGGATTCGGCTACGACGCGGATGGGAATATTGTTGAAGTCAAGGACGGCACCGGGACGACCACGCTGGCGCGATATGGATACGATGCGCTGGGCCGCCTGACTCAGACCCGGGATGGTGCAACCGGCACGCCGATTGAAACCTATGCCTATGACGCCACCGGTAATCGGACCGCGCTGACCACCTCGGCAGGCACCGCCAGCTACACCTATCCAGCAACCAGCCACCGGTTGACCGCGGTGGATGGCGAGGCACGTAGCCATGACGCAGCGGGTAACACCACCAGCATCGGCAGCAAGATGTTCACCTACAACGATGCCAACCGCATGAATGCGGTGAAGCAGGACGATGCCGTACTGGAAAGCTACGGTTATAACCATCGCGGTGAGCGCGTGCTGCGCACCCCAGCCGGTGGCGCTGCTCAGATCACCCTGTATGACGAAGCGGGGAAGTGGCTGGGCAACTATTCGGCCACGGGCCAGGCACAGCAGCAAGCCATCTGGCTGGAAAACTATCCGGTGGCGCTGATCAGCATGCCGGCTACCGGCGTGCCGGACCTAGCCTACGTCCAGCCGGATCATCTGGGCACGCCGCGCGTGGTGATCGACCCGGCGCGTGATGTGGCGGTCTGGGAGTGGAGCAACAAGAGCGAGGTGTTCGGCAACCAGATTCCGAGTGCTGATCCGGATGGCGATGGTGTGGCGTTCGAACTGGCGCTGCGCTTTCCTGGGCAACAGACCACGGATGCAAATGGACTCTTCTACAACTACCGCCGCGACTATGATTCTGAAACGGGACGATATCTGCAGAGTGATCCCATTGGACTATGGGGTGGGTTGTCAACGTTTTCCTATGTCGAAGGAGATCCGATGTCACTAGTGGACCCACTGGGGCTGAGAGGCGGAGCCCCGCCGAACATGAATAGACATGGGGGCGGGAACTCAGCACAGAGAAGGCAGGCGCTTCGTGCGCAAGTAAGAGCGGTTCAATCGAACTCACTCTCCTCGCCCATCTATTCACGGGGGCTTTCGCCTGAGGACGTGGGGTCATTGGAGAACGCGGCAAGTCTTGTGAGTGAGCATGACTACACCCAGTATTGTGCCGTTGAAATTTGCAGGGCATCTCAGGACCGCTGTACCAGTGGCGACGTAATGGTGGGCGGATTTCCGTCTGATCCAACTGTGGCGCAGGTTCATGCGCGCGGCTGCTCTTGTGCGAGCGTCTACTATACAAATCCGTATCCGCCACTTCTATCAAGGCCCGAGGTCGAGTCTGCCGATATCATTGAGGTAGTGCGCGACACGTTAATCAATTGGAAGGGGCGCAGATAAGTGGTGGTCCTGCGGATATTCGGCTTTCTTGTGGGTCTATTGATGGTCGTCTATGGCGTTGCAGTCATGGACGATGCATTGATTGGGACAGGGCCTTGCCGAGCGAACTGTGGTCTGTATAGCGCCTTGATCCGTTTGTTCGGCCAGTCGGTCTATAACAAATTGATGGGCTTTTCCTGGATTGTTGCGGGAGTGATGTTCATTTTTGTTTCCGTTGTGGTTTGGCACGGAAAAGGACTCGCGGAAAGGCGTAGGCGGAAGAAGGGACGCCGACGTCGATAGAGATGAGTGAATGGAATGTCTCAGGAAATCCAAGTCATGCGCGAAAGGGCTTTCGCGCATTGCAAGCGGCTCGGTCCGCAGCGAAGCTTCGATTGCATCATTCTGGTGTTCGTATAATCCGCTGCTCTATTCGTGGAAGTTGCCAATCATCGGTGGAAGTGATGCATCCTGAGATTGAAGTGAAATTGACGGCTTCGGTAACTGGCTGTGCGAGCTGTGACTTGATGGCGCAGCTGTCGCGCGAAGTGAATGAGCTGGGTGCTGCGGACGTTCTGATCAGGAAAGTCATTGAATGTCGCGGTGCGGCAACCCTGGCTGAGTCGACCCATCAGGCTCCTGAGATCATCGTGCGAGTTCGGGCAGGCGAGGGGGATAGGGCGTGTCTAAATCTCTCTTCCGCAACCCTTGAAAAGATGGCATCTATATCTGCCTCATTGAATTTTGATCCCGAGTTGACTGGAGACGGCGGCGCAGATGGATTGGAATTGGAGGGGGAAATTGCTCCATCTACGCGACCTGAGCTGGTTGTCGTCCTCGTGGGTGACTCTCCTGTAAGTGGTGAAGAAGTCATCCTTTCCAGAGTCGAGCGCCAGCAATACAGAACTGGTGACATCCAAGGGGGAGTTCATGAAGCGTTGCAGTGCGGCCTTGAGAAGGTGAAGGGAGAGGCAAAGCTGTGGGCGCTACAGGTGGGAGTACGCCTATCGAGTCAGCGCGGGGTGTGGCCGGGTTTCAACCTTTCGTGTGACGTGATCAGACGGATGGCGTCTGGTGGAGTCTCATTGGATTTCGATCCGTATGCCTAGCGCGGTCCTGTTGGTGGCCGACAGTTGGAAATCCGAATCGACCACCCCGTGTGGCGCTATCCGAAGGCATGCTTGAGCTCGAAGCCCGCTCTGATCTCGTCGACATTCATGGACTTCCCTGGGTGCTTCCTATGAACTACCCGGATGGGGAAAAGGTACTGCTTGGCGACACCGTTGATCTTGGGGGCGGAACGCGCGGGATCGTGGTTGGCGTGATCGATGATGAGGCTTATGCAGTTGGCTTCTCTGCGGAAGAATGGCGGCACCTCGGCCGAGGTGCATTGTTGCGAGCGCCTGGATTCGATCTGCTGCACTGTCCAGATGCTGAGCACGACTTCACTTTGATCGAGCGCGGGCGATCAGGAGTTCCTGAGTCATAGAGCAGGGGGCTTGGATTTGCATGCTTTGCTTGATATGCGGCTTCCCTTGCGTGCGGGCAGTGCATGATTGAGACGATCCCCATGCAAACGGTTGGTGCACGTTCCTTGCGGGTGCATGTCGATCGTGTCCAGCGTTGTGTGAGGAGCTTATCGAGTGTGTTGGTCCGCCCTATTGGGGGTGATTTGTGGATAAAAGTGCGTATCTGGAAATGATGGAATTCCCGGCCAAGTGGCGGGAGTACGACTTGTTGCCAGCGGAGTTGATCGATCCGCTCATGGCTTCATATCAGCCTGGGATGGAGAGCGCCTCCGAACACGATAGGAACAGTGTCTTCCATTGGTGGTTGAGGCAGTCGCCAAGTAAGGATTTGCTGATGAAGTTGGTTGAGCTTTCCTTTCTGGATCCTGATCAGGTAATGGCGGGTGATGTCAGGAAGTACATCGCCCAAAGCGTCTTCTTTGATCAAGATGTGGCTCTGCTTATTCGTGGCGGCCGGTGATTTCCTGATTGATTGGGGATGTAGGTCTGGGCTGCAATGACCCGCCGGATGGAGGGGCACGAAGGAGTCCCTTGTTGAAGCGGTCACCCCGGTGAGCCAATCTGGCTGCGTTCGAACAATTGTCTTATGTTCACCGACTGCACTTGATTGGTTTGCAGCTACGACCTGATCCAGGAGCACATCAGCCCATACTGCCGCCAGCGGATCGAAGTGACTGAACGAATGATTGGGGTGCAGGGAAGGCGACGAGGCTCATCTGAATGAGCGGTTGATCCGTCGAAGCGATGGATTCGACAGGTTTGAGTGGACCCTAGGTTCAAAAGCAGCCGCAGCCGATGGCGCACTGATAGTGTTGAGCGCATTTTCCGGTGGCTTATTGGAGGCTGAGTTGGTGGTTCGAAATCCATTGGAGGCGGCGGGACTTCATGACTCGTCTCTCGAGTCAGTGCAGGTGTCGATCTTGGATAGATCCTGCCGGGTACGGACTGTTGGCGTATGTGGCGACCTCCAGGAAGGGGCCTTGGCTGACATTGGTTGCCGTAACCTTCAATCGTTCTTCCTGCTGTTTGACAGTCAAGAGCTGTCGGACAACGCTTGGCCCGGGAACATTCAGGATGGCCTTTTGGATGGGGAAGACTGCGCTGGCGTGCTTCGGCTTTATCTGGCCGGAGGCATGCTGGAGGCGGGGGGCAGTCCACTTAGGTCGGAGCTCCCTGCGCTGTCTGGACATTCTCCACGACCCAGCGTTTCCGCGGCCTCTGGAACACGACTCGATGGAGTTGCTGCCGGGCGGCTGAGTTTCGCTGTCTTGACGGGATTGAGCTATTCCGTAGGCAGCAAGCAGTTTTCAGCTCAGCTGTTGGTGCTGACGGATACAGATGTGATCTGCTTGCCAGAGGTGCCTGAGCGCATTCCCGTGTCTGTCTGCTTCGAGGGCGTCAAGTCGTGCACCGTGAGGTTTGATGAAACCACAATGGAGTGGAGCGAACGTCTTGGAAATGTTGCGAGCTGCATCGTCGACGAAAAGCGAGGGGTCTGCTGGTTATACCTGCGGAATGGGATAGTCGTGATCGAGGCCCACGCCGCAGTGATGTTGTTCGATTAGATTGAGTTGAAGCAGAGGCAAGGCAGTTCGGCTGCGATCATCAAGCCGAGCATAGGCTCGGCTCTACAGTGGATCCACGCCATGGGGCGATGCGCTTCGGTAGTGCCGGCCGCTGGCCGGCAGCCAGGCCTCAGCCCCCAGCCAACCCCAGATACCGCTCATGCAGCGCTTCCACCTGCACCTGCAGGTCCTCCGGATGGCCATCGTTGACCACCACATCATCGGCCAGTGCCAACCGCTGCGTGCGGCTGGCTTGGGCGGCGATCATCTTGTCGGCCAGTGCGGCGTCGATGCCGTCGCGCTGCATCAGCCGGGCGTGCTGCACGGCTTCGGGTGCATCCACCAGCAGCACCCGGTCCAGCCACGGGTAGGCGGTCCGCCCACCGACCTCGGTCAGTAGCGGAATGGCGGCAATCGCGTAGGGGCTGGTGGCCTGCTCGCACTGCTGTTGCATCAGAAGGCGGATGGCCGGATGGGTGATCGCTTCCAGCGCGGTCCGTTCGGCCGGGTCGGCAAATACGTGGGCACGCAGGCGCGCCCGGTCCAGGCTGCCATCCCCCTGCAGCATGTCGGCGCCGAAGCGCTCGGCGATGCGGCCCAGGGCAGGGCTGCCGGCAGCAACCACCGCGCGGGCGGCCAGATCGGCGTCGGCCACCACGATGCCCAGCGCCTCGAAGCGCCGGGTCACCTCGCTCTTGCCGGCGGCAATGCCACCGGTCAGGCCCACCACATACCGGCTCATGGGGATTCCCCTCAGCGCAGTCCGCTCAACACCAGGTACTGCTCGACCACGGGCGCGCCCCACATGAAGTACAGCCAACCCGCAATGGCCAGGTAGGGGCCGAACGGAATCGGCGTGGCGCGGTCACGGCCCCGGGTGTACAGCCAGATCGAGCCGATGATGGCGCCCAGCACCGACGACAGCAGGATGATCGGCAGGATGCCCTTCAGCCCGCACCAGGCGCCGAGGGCGGCCAGCAGCTTGAAATCGCCGTGGCCCATGCCTTCCTTGCCGGTCAGCTGCTTGAACAGCCACCAGACCATCCACAGCGACAGATAGCCCACCGCCGCGCCGACCAATGCAGGCTTGGCCGGCATGTACAGGTTGTCGATGTTGCCTATCAGGCCCAGCCACATCAGGGGTAGGGTCAACTGGTCGGGCAGCAGCTGGGTGCGCAGGTCGATGCCGGACAAAGCGATCAGGAAGCAGGTCAGCACGATGGCGCCAAAGCCCTGCCAGCCGAAGCCGAACTGCCAGACGCAGGCCAGCACCAGCACCGAGGTCAGGGCCTCGACCAGCGGGTACTGCAGCGAGATCGGCGCCTTGCAGTGGCGGCATTTGCCGCCTTGGATGATCCAGCTGAACAGCGGGATGTTCTCGTACCAGCTCAGCTTGTGCTTGCAGTGCGGGCAGTGCGAGGGCTCGACCACGATCCCCGGTGGTGGGGGCTCGTAGAAGTCCGGTTCCTCCAGGACCTCCCGCGCATCGCGCTTCCACTGCCACTCCAGCCGCTTGGGCAGGCGCAGGATGACGACGTTGAGGAAACTGCCCAGCAGCAGCCCCAGGGCGGCCGCGGCGGGGTAGCCGAGGCCGGGATGCTGGTCGAGAAATGCCATGTAGTGATTATCCGACGACGGAAGCGAGCTTGAAGATCGGCAGGTACATGCCGATGACCATGCCGCCGACGATGGTACCAATGATCACCATGATGATCGGCTCCAGCAGGCTGCTCAGGGCGTCAACGGCATTGTTGACCTCCTGCTCATAGTACTCGGCCACCTTGAACAGCATGGCGTCCAGGGCACCGGCCTCTTCGCCGATGCCGGTCATCTGGATGACCATGTGCGGGAACAGGGCGGTCTGCTTCATGGCCATGTTGACCGGGTAACCGACCGAAACGTCATCGCGCATGCGCAATACGGCATGCTCGTAAACCGTATTGCCGGTGGCGCCGGCCACGATGCCCAGGGCTTCCACCAAGGGCACGCCGGCCTTGAAGGTGACGGCGGTGGTACGGGCAAAGCGCGCGATCGAGCTGTTGTGCATGATCTGACCGATGACCGGCATCTTGAGCACCAGTCGGTCCATGCCGTGCTGCATCTTGGGTGATCGCTTGTAGGCCGCGATGAAGCCGACGATCGAACCGATGATGACCAGCAGGATCAGCCACCACCACGAGACCATGAAGCGGGACAGATTGACGATCATCTGGGTGAAGGCGGGCAGGTCCGCGCCGAAGCCCTTGAACACGTCCTCGAACTGCGGCACCACCCAGACCAGCAGGATGCCGCTCACCAGAAGTGCGACCGCCAGCACCATGGCCGGATAGAACATCGCCTTCTTGATCTTGCCCTTCAGGGCTTCGATGTTCTCTTTATAGTTGGCGACAGTGTCCAGCACTGTCTCCAGCACGCCGGCACCTTCGCCGGCCTTGACCAGATTGCGGTAGAGCTCGTCGAACTGTACCGGGTGCTTGCTGACAGCCTCGTACAGGGATGATCCGCCCTCGATATCGGTTCGCAGGCCGTCCACCATCTTCTTCATGCGCGGGTTCTTGTGCCCGCTGGCGATGATTTCCAGCGAACTCACGATAGGCACACCGGACTTCATCATGGTGGCCATCTGCCGGCTGAAGAACGCGATGTCCTTCGGCGAGATTCGGCTGCCGGAGCCGCCGAACAACGGTTTGGGCTTGAGTTTGACCGTGCCTGGCGTAATGCCTTGGCGGCGCAACTCAGCCCGCAGCAGGTTCGCATTCTTCGCGGCCTGCTCCCCTTTCATCTTCACGCCGCGCTTGTCGGTCCCCACCCAGACAAACGGCTGCAGTTCCGTGGTGCTGCGCGCCACGGGCTCCTTCTTGATCGCACTGCGACTGACAGACATATAGGCTCCCCAAGACCCGCCATCCCCAGGCGGGCGTCTAGCCGTCGATGGTAGCGGGTTCATGCCCGTCTGGGCAGTTGCCAGGGGGGCGATGATGCGAATTCGTGCCGGGTGCCGACCAAAGGTGACGCACTGCGTCACATTGCCGCGTCCATCGCAGATTCGCATCCGGGGGGTTCCCATCCGTGAAATAGCTGCCATCATGGGCGCGGGGAAATCCAGGGGGAGGCGTGCCGGGGTTGGCACGCAACCTGCGTTGATCCACCCGCAGGGGGCAGGACCCGCTCAGCTGGCCGCTGGCCAGACCGATCCTGTGCTCTGAAATCAACCACCACTATCTTGGGGATGTACCAAATGAAGAACCAGAAGGGCTTCACCCTTATCGAACTGATGATCGTCGTTGCGATCATCGCCATCCTGGCCGCCATTGCCCTGCCGATGTACCAGGACTATGTGGCCAAGTCGCAGGTCACTGCTGGCCTGGCTGAAATCACCCCCGGCAAGACCCAGTACGAAGTTGCCTTGAACGAAGGCAAGACCACTGTCGCCAATATTGCCGAGCTGGGTCTGAAGGACTCCGATCGCTGCACCATCACCCCGATCACCGCTCTGACCGAGACCGGCTCGATCGAGTGCACCCTGAAGGGCAACACCAAGATCATCGGCAAGAAGATCCGCGTGGAACGTGCTGCCGACGGCACCTGGGCCTGCAAGACCGATATCACCGCAGCGGACAAGAAGTACATCCCGAGCGGCTGCGTCACCGGCTAATGTGAACTGCATTGGTTGATCAGAGGCCCCGCTCGTCGGGGCCTCTTTTTTGGGGCCTGACTGCTTGGGCAGTCAGATTCGCTGAAGCAGGTCTGGAACCATTGGGGAGTGTTCCATATGAGCCGGGAGCGTGGGTTTTCTTTGATTGAGCTGATGATCGTCGTCGCGATCATTGCGATCCTCGCGGCAATTGCATTGCCGATCTATCAGGACTATGTCGCGAGGGCGCAGTTGTCGGCAGCTTTCGCCGACATCCGTCCGGGCAAGACGACAATTGAAACGACAGTGCAGGATAGTCGGGACAGTTCGTTGATCGACGCAACTTATGTGGGTTTGAGGCCTTCTCCGCGTTGTTCGGAAGTCTCGGCAGAGCTGGCGGCCAGTGGCGTGGCCAGCATAGGCTGTACCGTCATTGGTGGCCCTGCCATCAACGGCAAAGATCTCATCCTCCGCCGCGCAGCCGACGGCACCTGGACCTGCGACGGCAGCGCCTTCGAAGCGCGCTATCGCCCAACCGGCTGTTGATCACACTTCGGCCTGCCAATGGGATGTTGGCGGGCCGTTGACGGGGCTATCATCCCCGGGGGAGTCAGGATCGTGCCTGCCGGGCTGGGAGTGCCGGGCGAGGCAGTCATGCTGAAGGATTGGCGTCGTCGTCGGCCAGCGGGTCGCGGCAGGTTCTGCTGCCCTGTGCGGTGCCCCTGGAAGGCGCGCCGCACTGCCTGACCCATGATGAGCCAAGGATCCATATGAACGCCGTAACCACCGCCAATCTCGTCGGCATCACCGGCCTGGCCCGTCGCCTGGTCCAGGATGGTGCGCTGGACGAGGCTTCCGCCCGCGACGCCATGGCCAAGGCCGCTGCGGCCCGCCAGCCGCTGCCGACCTGGTTCGCGCAGAACAAGGTGGTCGGGGCGGCACAGTTGGCGGCCGCCAATGCGGTCGAGTTCGGCATGCCGCTGTTCGACGTGTCCACGTTCGACGCCAGCCAGAACGCGATGAGCCTGGTCAGCGAGGAGCTGCTGCGCAAGCACAACGTGCTGCCACTGTTCAAGCGCGGCGGCAAGCTGTTCGTGGGCACCAGCAACCCGACCCATTCGCTGGACGAGATCAAGTTCCACACCAATCTGGTGGTGGAGCCGATCCTGGTGGATGAGGACCAGATCCGCCGCACGCTCGAGCAGTGGCATGCCAGCCATGACACGCTGGGCGACGCGCTGGGCGGTGACGACGATGGCATTGGCAACCTGGATGTGTCCGGCGGTGACGAGGACATTTCCGGGGGCGGCGACTCCGGCATCGATGCCAAGGGTGATGACACCCCGGTGGTGAAGTTCGTCAACAAGGTGCTGGTGGACGCGATCCGCAAGGGCGCCTCGGACATCCACTTCGAGCCCTATGAAGACGACTACCGCGTGCGCCTGCGCATCGATGGCCTGCTGAAGATGGTCGCGCGCGCGCCGGTGAAGTTGAACCAGCGCATTGCCGCGCGCCTGAAGGTGATGGCGCAGCTGGACATCGCCGAGAAGCGCGTGCCGCAGGACGGACGCATCAAGCTCAACCTGTCCAAGACCAAGCAGATCGACTTCCGCGTGAGCACCCTGCCGACCCTGTTCGGCGAGAAGGTGGTGCTGCGTATCCTGGACGGCAGCGCGGCCAAGCTGGGCATCGACAAGCTGGGTTACGAGCCGGACCAGCAGAAACTGTTCCTGGAAGCCATCCACAAGCCGTACGGCATGGTGCTGGTGACCGGCCCGACCGGTTCGGGTAAGACCGTGTCGCTGTACACCGCGCTGGGCATCCTCAACGACGAGACGCGCAACATCTCCACCGCCGAAGACCCGGTGGAAATCCGCCTGCCCGGTGTCAACCAGGTGCAGCAGAACAACAAGCGCGGCATGACCTTTGCCGCGGCACTGCGCTCGTTCCTGCGACAGGATCCGGACATCATCATGGTCGGCGAAATCCGCGACCTGGAAACGGCCGAGATCGCGATCAAGGCGGCGCAGACCGGCCACATGGTGCTGTCCACGCTGCATACCAACGATGCACCCCAGACCATCGCGCGCCTGATGAACATGGGCATCGCGCCGTACAACATCACCAGCTCGGTGACGCTGGTGATCGCCCAGCGCCTGGCGCGGCGGCTGTGCAACAACTGCAAGCGCCCGGCCAATCTGCCCGAGCATGCGCTGCTGGCCGAAGGCTTCACCCAGGCGCAGCTGGACGCGGGTATCGAGCTGTACGAAGCGGTCGGCTGTGATGAGTGCACCGAGGGCTACAAGGGCCGTACCGGTATCTACCAGGTGATGCCGATGACCGACGAGATCGCCACGATCGTGCTGGCCGGTGGCAATGCGTTGCAGATTGCCGAGGCCGCGCAGCAGATCGGGGTGAACGATCTGCGCCAGTCGGCGTTGAAAAAGGCCGCTGCGGGCATCACCAGCCTGGCCGAGATCAACCGCGTTACCAAGGATTGAGGTAGCCCGGAGAGCAGCCGAGCATGGGCTCGGCTCTACAGTAGATCCACGCCATGCGTGGATGCCGCGATGCATGAGTTTGCCGGCCAGCGGCCGGCACTACCAGGTTGGCGGGCCCGCGTCGGGCCCTGCCCTTACTCCATGCCCAACTTCTTCAGCTTGTAGCGCAGCGCACGGAACGTGATGCCCAGCTGCGCGGCGGTGCGGGTCTTGTTCCAGCGGTTTTCTTCCAGCGCGCGCTGGATGGCGCTGCGCTCGAGCTGTTCGATGTACGAGGGCAGGGCGGCGTTGCCGGGCTGCAGGTCAGCCACGGCTTCGGCATGTGCTGCGCTGCCGGGCGTGCGCGGGGCATGTTGCGGCAGGCGCAGGTCGTCGGCGCCGATGCGGTCTTCTTCGGCCAGTGCCAGTGCACGCTCCAGGATGTTCTCCAGTTCACGCACGTTGCCGGGGAAGGCGTACTGGGCCAGTGCTTCCAGTGCCGATGGCGCCAGCAACGGCGTCGGGCGGCCATGGCTGCGGGCCAGCCGTGCCAGCACCGACGCGGCCAGTTCCGGCAGGTCCTGGCGACGCTCGCGCAGCGGCGGCACCCTCAGCTCAATCACGTTGATGCGGTAGTAGAGGTCGTGGCGGAAACGGCCGTCCTCGACCAGCTCGGCCAGGTCCTTGTGGGTGGCCGAGAGGATGCGCACGTCCACCGGCTCCTCGTTGGCGGCGCCGACCGCACGCACCGACTTTTCCTGGATCGCGCGCAGCAGCTTCACCTGCATCTGCAGTGGCAGCTCGGCCACTTCGTCCAGGAACAGGGTGCCGCCATGCGCGGCCTGGAACAGCCCGGGCTTGTCGGCGTGGGCGCCGCTGAAGCTGCCCTTGCGGTGGCCGAAGAATTCGCTCTCCATCAGCTCGCCGGGAATGGCGCCGCAGTTGACCGGCACGAACGGGCCGGCCGCGCGGGCACCCTGGGCATGGATGGTGCGTGCGACCAGCTCCTTGCCCACGCCGGATTCACCGAGGATGTAGACCGGCGCCTGGCTGCGCGCGACCTTGCCGATGGTGGTACGCAGCAGGTCCATGGCCGGCGAGTCGCCAAGCAGGCGTGCGCCCTGTTCGGCGGCAGGGCCGGGCACGGGGCGCTCGGTGTTGTTGAGTTCCAGCGCGTGCTTGACCAGGCCACGCAACACGGCGATGTCCACCGGCTTGCTGACGAAATCGAAGGCGCCGGCCTTCAGCGCTTCCACGGCCAGGTCCATGCTGCCAAAGGCAGTGATCATCGCCACCGGCGTGCGCGGGTAGTGCTGGGCGATCTCGCTGACCAGCTCGATACCGTTGCCGTCCGGCAGGCGCATGTCGGTGATGCACAGGTCGTACGGATTGCTGGCCAGCAGTTCGCGCGCTTCGGCAAGGTTGGCTGCGGTACTGATGCGCAGCCCCATGCGGCCGAGCGTCAGTACCAGCAGTTCGCGGATGTCGCGTTCGTCGTCGACGACGAGGGCGCTGCGGGTTTCGTTCATGGGCGTGAAAGATAAACGAGGGGGCTGGAAGCGACAAATGTTTGACGCACAGAATCGAGATCAGGTGGGCAACAGCGTATGCGGGCCGGGCAGCACCAGGCGGAAGCAGGAGCCTCCAGCGGGAACCGGGATGTAGTCCAGCCGCGCCTGGTTGGCTCGGCACAGCTCGCGGGCGATATACAGGCCCAGCCCGGTGCCATGCTCGGACGTGGTGAAGAACGGCCGGAACAACTGTGCGGCGACACTCTCGGGAATACCGGGGCCGCGATCCATCACGTCGATGACCGCACTGCGCTCGTGCTGCGCCACGCGCAGGCGCACCCGCGCCGGCTGCTGGCCAATGCGGCCATATTTGAGCGCGTTGTGCACCAGCACGGTCAGCACCTGGTAGAGGTGCTTGCTGTCGACCTGGGCCAGCACCGAGGTGTCGTTGATGATCGGCTCGATGCTGTCGGTCTCCAGCGTCTGCCCCTGCTTGTACTCCAGCACGAAGCGGCGCACGAAGGCGGCCAGGTCGACGTTTTCGGGCGTGGCGCGCTCGCGCCGGGCCAGGCCCAGCACGCTTTCGACGATGCCGTTGGTGCGCTGGCACTGCTGGCGGATGATCTGCAGCAGGCGGCGGTCGCTTTCGTTGAAGCCGGTGCCTTCCTCCAGCAGCTGCACCGCGTAGTTGATCGCGGCCAGCGGGTTGCGGATCTCGTGGGCGAGGCTGGCCGAGAAGCGTCCCATTGCTGACAGGGTGAGCGACTCGGCACGGCGCGAGACCACGCTGGAGTCGTCCAGGAATACCAGGGCCAGCTCGCTGCCGGCCAGCAGGCGCGCAAAGCGGGGCTGCACTTCGGGCTGGTCGGGGTTGAGCTGCAGCGGCAGTTCGTCCTGCGCCCAGCCGTTGCGCCAGCGCTGCAGGCGACGGGCCAGTTCCGGGGCGGCGCTGGCCAGGTCCAGGCGGCCGCTTTCGCCGCTGCCGTCGCTGTCACCGAGCAGCATCGAGGCGGCCTCGTTGGCCAGGGTGACACGGTTGTCGGCGTCGACCACCAGCACGCCGGTGCGCATGCGGCGGATGATCAGCTCGTTGATCTGGAACAGGTTGGCTACTTCGTCGCCGCGCTGGTTGGCCAGCTGCTGGTTGCGGCGCGCGCGGCTGCCGACCTGGTAACTGATGAAGGCCAGCGCCAGGTAGCTGGTGGCGAACATGGCCAGTTCGGCCAGGGTACGGGTGGGATCGCCGCCTTCCAGCAGCTTCCAGGTGTATTCCACGCCGGTGGCGAGGCTGGCGGCCAGTGCCAGGCCCAGCCCCAGGCTGAGCGGCAGCAGGGTGGCGGCAGCGGCGATGTTGAACAGCAGCGACATCGAGATGCCGGCGCTGGCACCGGGCAGGGCATGCGACAACAGGGTGGCGGCGACGATGTCCACCAGCACGCCGCTGACCACGATCGGGCGCAGCCAGCGTTCGTTGCGGCCGATCACCAGCGCCAGCAGCGACAGCCCCAGGTAGATGGCGGCGACGGTGTCGGCCAGCCGCGGGTGGTGGGCTTCGCCGACCATGGCCGACAGCGGGCTGTAGAGCAGGGCGGCGATGACCGAAGCGATCAGCACCCGGTACAGCGCGAAGAAATACAGCTCACGCCGCGGAATCGATTCGATGCGGTCGATCAATGAAGCACTGGGTGACACGCCGGAACTCCCCTTCTGGCTGCCTGGGTCTGGAATCTGCGGCGGGCCTGCCCGGCGTCCCCTGAGGCCGGGCGGTACGTCGCTTCGATGTGGCCTGCGGTGGAAAACCGTCGAGCACCCCCGACGCTACACACCCTGGCTGACCAGTATAGGGCCCCCGGCAGGGGCCCGCCGCTGCGGCCCGGATCGCGCATTTGGCCTGGGGTGGATACCGCTGCCCAGCCGGCCCCCGGGCGCAACTGCCTGAATGACGGCGGAAATCTGGCCGGGTCTGGCGTTTTGTACAGACTTCTTTGCGCCCCGGCGCCGGCTCGGCCACAATAGAGGGCCCGCCGCGGTCCGTGCCGGTGCCTCTTCCAGGGGGCCCTGAGGAATTGCGTGCGGTCGTTCCTATTCCCACGGTGACGCATGAATTTCCACGAATACCAGGCAAAACAACTGCTTGCCGAATACGGCATCCCGGTCCCGGCCGGCAAGGTCGCGGCGACCCCGGACGAGGCGGTTGAAGTCGCCCAGTCGCTGGGCCAGGGCCCCTGGATGGTCAAGGCGCAGATCCACGCTGGCGGCCGCGGCAAGGCTGGCGGCGTCAAGTTCTGCAAGACCGTCGACGACGTGAAGGCCGCAGCGGCGAAGATGCTCGGCACCAAGATGGCCACCTACCAGACCGCCGGCGTCGAGCTGCCGATCAACCTGGTGCTGGTGACCACCGCCGGTGAGATCGTCAAGGAGCTGTACCTGTCGGTCCTGGTGGATCGCGGCACCCGCACCATCAGCTACATCGCCTCTTCCGAAGGCGGCATGGAAATCGAGCAGGTCGCGGCCGAGACCCCGGACAAGATCCACACCCTGAACGTGGACTTCGTCGAGGGCGTGCAGGGTTACCACGGCCGTGACATCGGCTTCAAGATGGGCCTGACCGCCAAGCAGGCCGGCCAGTTCGCCAACATCATGGTGAACCTGTACCGCATCTTCAACGAGAAGGACCTGGCGCTGGTTGAGATCAACCCGCTGGCGATCCTGGACGATGGCAACCTGTACGCGCTGGACGGCAAGTTCAACAGCGACGACAACGCCAACTTCCGCCACAAGGAACTGGTCGCGATGCGCGACAAGTCCCAGGAAGATGAAACCGAAGTGACCGCTTCGGAGCTGGACATCAACTACGTCACCATGGACGGCAACATCGGCTGCATGGTGAACGGTGCCGGCCTGGCCATGGCCACCATGGACGTCATCAAGCTCAACGGCGGCGAGCCGGCGAACTTCCTGGACGTGGGCGGCGGTGCGAACAAGCAGCGCGTCATCGAAGCGTTCAAGCTGATCCTGTCCTCGGACAAGGTTGAAGGCATCTTCGTCAACATCTTCGGCGGCATCGTCCGCTGCGACATGATTGCCGAAGGCATCATCGCCGCCGTGAAGGAAGTGGGCGTCAAGGTTCCGGTCGTGGTGCGCCTGGAAGGCACCAACGTGGAAGAGGGCAAGCAGCTGCTGCGTGACAGCGGCATGGCCATCATCCCGGCTGACAACATCAACGACGGCGCCAAGAAGGTCGTTGAAGCGGTCAAGAACGCCGCCTGATCCACGACACCGAAGGAAATTCCCATGTCTGTTTTGATTAACAAGAACACCAAGGTGATCGTGCAGGGCTTCACCGGCCAGCAGGGCACCTTCCACGCCACTCAGATGATCGAGTACGGCACCCAGGTTGTTGGCGGCGTGACCCCGGGCAAGGGTGGCACCACCCACATCGACCTGCCGGTCTTCAACACCGTTGCCGACGCCGTGCAGAGCACCGGCGCCAACGCTTCGGTCATCTACGTGCCGCCGCCGTTCGCGGCCGACGCGATCCTGGAAGCTGCGGCTGCCGGCATCAAGGTGATCGTCTGCATCACCGAAGGCATCCCGGTGCTGGACATGCTGCGCGTGAAGAACGTGCTGACCCGTTCCTACCCGGACACCGTGCTGATCGGGCCGAACTGCCCGGGCGTCATCACGCCGGGCGAGTGCAAGATCGGCATCATGCCGGGCCACATCCACAAGCCGGGCAAGATCGGCATCGTGTCGCGTTCGGGCACCCTGACCTATGAAGCGGTCAAGCAGACCACCGAAGTCGGCCTGGGCCAGTCCACCTGCATCGGCATCGGCGGTGACCCGATCAACGGCCTGAACTTCGTCGACTGCCTGAAGCTGTTCAACGAAGACCCGCAGACCGAAGGCATCATCATGGTCGGCGAGATCGGCGGTGACGCTGAAGAAGCCGGCGCCGAGTACATCAAGAACCACGTGAAGAAGCCGGTCGTCGGTTTCATCGCCGGTGCGTCGGCTCCGGCCGGCAAGCGCATGGGCCACGCGGGCGCGATCGCCTCGGGCGGCAAGGGCACCGCGGAAGGCAAGTTCGCCGCGATGGAAGCTGCTGGCGTGGTCACCGTCCGCTCGCCGGGCGACCTGGGCGCCGCCATCGCCAAGCTGGTGAAATAAGATCGACTGCCTCGCGCAGACGATGCTGTAGAGCCGGCCGCTGGCCGGCTGCCTGAAACAGAAGGGCCGCCTCCGGGCGGCCTTTCTGCGTCTGGTGCCCTGGCCATCCTGGCAACCCCATCCACGCATGGCGTGGATCTACTGAGCCAGGGCTGTCCATGCAGTGCGTGCGCCCGGCGAGCGCATGGCGCGGCGTTACAATGGAAGCATTGCAACCACAGGCTGGATTCCCATGGCTTCGATCCGCATCGCGATGGCGCAGTTCGACTTCCCGGTCGGCGACGTCGCCGGCAACACCGAGCGCATCATCGAGATGATCGGCCAGGCGCGCGATGAGTACGGCGCCGAGCTGGTGATGTTCCCCGAGCTGGCGGTGAGCGGGTACCCGCCGGAGGACCTGCTGCTGCGCCCGGGTTTCCTGTACGAGTGCGAGCAGGCGATGACCCGTATCGCCACCGCCTGCCGTGGCATCACCGCCGTGGTCGGCTGGCCGCAGGCGGCTGGCGCGGTGGTCTACAACGCTGCCAGCGTACTGCGTGACGGCCTGGTCGAGCAGACCTACCGCAAGCGCGAACTGCCCAACTACGCGGTCTTCGACGAGCGCCGCTACTTCGACGTCGATCCGGATGGTGGCAGCTGCGTGTTCGAGGTCAATGGCATTCCGGTCGGCCTGCTGATCTGCGAGGACCTGTGGTTCGCCGAGCCGCTGGCCGACACCATGCGCGCGGGTGCGCAGCTGGTGGTGGTGCCGAATGCTTCGCCCTACGAGCGTGGCAAGCACGCGCAGCGCGACGCCGTGCTGGCCGCGCGTACCCGCGAGAGCGGGGCGGCCATCGCTTACCTCAACGTGGTGGGCGGCCAGGATGCGCTGGTGTTCGACGGTGCTTCGGTGGTGGCGGATGGTGATGGCACGGTGCACCCGGCCGCTGCTGCCTTCGTCGACCAGTGGCTGGTGGTGGAGTATGACGGTGAGACCCGCCGCTTCATGCCGCATGTGTGGATGGACGACGGCGACGAGAGCATGGACGCGCTGGCCTGGCGCGCGGTGACCCGTGGCATCCAGGACTATTGCCGCAAGAACGGCTTCAGGAAGGTGTGGCTGGGCCTGTCCGGTGGCATCGACTCGGCCCTGGTGCTGGCATTGGCCGTGGATGCGATGGGCGCGGAGAACGTGACCGCCGTGCGCCTGCCCTCACGCTACACCGCCGGCCTGTCCAACGACCTGGCCGCCGAGCAGTGCCGGGCGCTGGGGGTGAAGCTTGAGGCTGTGTCGATCGAGCCGGCGTTCAAGGGCCTGATGGAATCGCTGGCGCCGATGTTCGAAGGCACCGCGCCGGACGTGACCGAAGAGAACCTGCAGTCGCGCAGCCGCGGCGTGATCCTGATGGCGCTGGCCAACAAGTTCGGTGGCCTGCTGCTGACCACCGGCAACAAGAGCGAGTACGCGGTCGGCTACGCCACCATCTACGGCGACATGTGCGGTGGCTATGCGCCACTGAAGGACCTGTACAAGACCGAAGTGTTCGGCCTGTCCAAGTGGCGCAATACCGTGGGCGGCGCACCGGTGATCCCGCCGGCGGTGATCAGCCGCCCGCCGTCGGCCGAGCTGCGCGAGAACCAGCTGGACCAGGATTCGTTGCCGGCCTATGACGTGCTGGACGGCATCCTCTACCGCTACATCGACCAGGAGCAGTCGCGCGGCGAGATCGTGGCCGCCGGCTACGACGCAGCCGTGGTCGACCGCGTGCTGCGCCTGGTGCGCATCAGCGAGTGGAAGCGGCACCAGGCCGCGCCGGGGCCGAAGGTCTCGCGCCGCGCGTTCGGCCGCGAGCGGCGCTACCCGATCAGCAACGGCTACAAGGGCTGAGGCAGCGCTTGGCGGGTCGTGCCGGCCGCTGGCCGGCAACCCGTTGGCCCCTCCCCGGTGGGTGCGGAGCTTGGTCCGCACGATGGTCGAAGATCATCCACGCTTGGCGTGGATCTACCGGACTCCGTCGAGCAACTGTTCGAGGCCGGCGGTTTCCGCAGCGTCGTTGAAGGGATCGTCCCCCAGTCGCGCACGTACGAACCCCACGCTATCGACCGCCGCTGCGTCCAGCGTGCCCCGGTGGTCGACGGGGTAGCGCCGGAACGCGACCGGCTCGCCTCGCAGGGCCAGGCCAGCGGCGTACAGCAGGGTGGTCAGGTAGGGCACATCGCGGTCCTGGCTGCCATGGCCCAACATCAGCGGTTGGCTGAAGCCGCGGCGCGGTACGCCGAGATAGTCGTACAGCACCGCCCAGATGCCCGGCACGCTGGCCAGCGGCGCAGTGAACATGCTGCCGGTGTCGGCGCCGTCCAGCGTGGTGGCCAGTTCGCCCAGGCACTGCTCGCGTGCCACCGCCACCCGCGCGCGGCCTTCATCGCTGAGGACGCGGTCGATCTGCGGCGCGACCTGCAGCAGGCCATCGAGCAGATACGCGTGATACGCGTTGAGCGCGCCCGGATTGGCGGTGCGGTTGTCCGGCTTCATCACCAGCGCGGTCAGTTCGACTGCGGTGGGCGTGCCGGTGGTGAAGCTGCCGCGGTACTGCAGCGACGGTCCGCCATAGGTGGGGGCGATGTGGCCCGCCGTGAGCGCGGCGGCACCGCCCTGCGAATGGCCGACCGAGACCCAGCGCGGCGACAGCGTCCCGTTGCCGAGGTACTGGCGGCTGGCCTTGATCATGTCGATGGCGTTGCGCGCGGCAGTGCGCACATGCAGATAGGCATGGTCGCCTGAGCTTCCGAGGCCCTGGTAATCCGCGGCGACCACTGCATAGCCCTGTGCCAGGAACCGATCGAGAAAGTGCCCGTCGCGTTCGGGTTGGTAGGGGCCGGAGACCGAGGGCGCACAACGATCTGCAATGCCCTGGGTGCCATGCGCCCACGACACCACCGGCCAACCGCCGATGGGCGGCGTGCCGGCGGGCAGGTACAGCAGGCCGGTGCCTTCGGCCAGCTGCCCGCGGTGGTCAGGGGTGCGGTAGTGCAGTTTGTAGGCCTGGGCGGCCTGGGACGGCACCCAGGTGGCGCGATAGGGGGCTGCGGACAGCAGATCGCCCGCTGCGTCCTGTGCGGCGGCCGGCGGCGCCGAGGTCAGCGCCAGCAGCGCGATGGCGAGGAGGCAGGACAGAGGGCGGATACTGCAGCAGGGCAGACGGGCCATGGGGCGCTCCGTGATGGCCGGTGTGGCCGTGGCGCTGCAGTGTGGATGATCGTGCCCGGGCAGGCTGCGACCGGCGTCGCATCCGCCGGGTATTCGTAGCATTCCTAGTGTCGTGGTCCATTGGCGCACGAACCATCCACGCATGGCGTGGATCTACCGACAAAGAAAAGGCCCCTTTCGGGGCCCTCGCTTACTTCTTTTCCAGTCGCGCGTTGCGCTGGCCGGTGCTGGCGGACTTCTCGCCGGCGAACGGGTTCAGCTTGCGGATCATCCACGGGTACTTCGGCCACTTGCCTTCCAGCCACGGGTGGTCCGGCTGGTTCAGCTGCAGGACGCGGCGGGCGTCGTCGGCCAGGGTCTTGTTGCCCAGGTGGGTGTAGGAATCGGCCAGCACGGCCACGGCGTCGTACTGGAAGGCGCTCTGCGGGTAGGTTTCCAGCAGGTAGTTGGCGCGGCCCACGGCTGACACCCAGGCGCCGCGGCGCATGTAGTACAGCGCGTTGTCCAGCTCGTGCTGGGCGAACACGTCACGCAGCTCCAGCATGCGCTGGCGCGCATCGGCGGCGTAGCGGCTGTTCGGGTAACGATCCACCACGATGTTGAAGTCCGAGTACGCCTGGTGCGGCGTGGACAGGTCGCGGCGGCTGGCATCCAGCGACCATACGCGGCGCAGGAAAACCGTACTGCGGTTGGAGTTGGCCAGGCCGCGCAGGTAGTACAGATAGGCAATATTGCGGTGGGTCGGGTAGGTGCGGATGAAGCGGTCGATGCTGGACACCGCGTCATCGTGCTTGCCGGCCTTGTACTGGGCGTAGGCGGTTTCGATCATCGCCTGCTCGGTGTACGGACCGTACGGATACTGGGCCACCAGACGGCGGAAGCTGGCTTCGGCGCCGCTCCAGTTGCCGCCCTGCATCAGCTTGTGGCTTTTCTCGTACAGCTGTTCGACCGGCACGCCTTCATCGGGGCGATCACCCTTCTTGGCGCCGCGATGGCAGCCGGTTGCGGCGATGACCAGCACCAGCAGCAGGGCGGTGAGGCGGACGGGCGCGGAGAGCATGGCGGAGCGTCGGATCATGGGGTCGAGGCGGGACGCGGCTGGAATACGAAGGGTCGATGATAGCCTAGTGTCCTGTCCAGCGACTGAAACCGGCCGCCGGGACCCCAAAATTTCAAAGAATGCCCCTGCCATGTCTGAACAACCCTCTGAATCGGCCCGCCAGGCCATCGTCCCCGACACCGCCGCCGGCCGCCGTTTCGACGCGGTCGTGGCCGAACTGTTCCCCGAATACTCGCGCTCGCGGTTGACCGAGTGGATCAAGGCCGGGGAGGTCCTGCTGGACGGTGCCCAGGTGCGCCCGCGCGATCCGCTGCGCGGCGGCGAGGTGGTGACCCTCAACGCGGTGCTGGAAACCCAGACCGATGCCCAGCCGGAGGACATCCCGCTGGACGTGCTGTTCGAGGACGAGCACCTGCTGGTGATCAACAAGCCGGTCGGCCTGGTGGTCCATCCGGGGGCCGGCAACCACAGCGGCACCCTGGTCAACGCGCTGCTGTTCCGCGATCCGTCGGTGGCGGTGCTGCCGCGCGCCGGCATCGTGCACCGCCTGGACAAGGACACCAGCGGCGTGATGGTGGTGGCCAAGACCCTGGAAGCGCAGACCGCGCTGGTCGAGCAGCTGGCGGCACGTGACGTGCACCGTCAGTACCTGGCCATCGTGATGGGCGCGTTGGTGGCCGGTGGTACAGCCGATGCCCCGATCGACCGCCACCCGCGCGACCGCCTGAAGATGGCGGTGCGTGAGGACGGCAAGGAGGCGGTGACCCACTACCGCCTGCGCGAGCGCTTCCGGGCACACACCGCGCTGGAGTGCCGCCTGGAAACCGGCCGTACCCACCAGATCCGCGTGCACATGGCGCACGTGCGCCATCCGATCATCGGCGACCCGCTGTATGGCGGCGCGCTGAAGCTGCCCAAGGGCGCCAGCGACGAGCTGGTGGCCGCGCTGCGCGGCTTCAAGCGCCAGGCCCTGCACGCCGAGACCCTGGAGTTCATGCACCCGATCACCGGTGAACCGGTGCGCAACACTGCGCCGGTGCCGGACGACATGCTGCACCTGATGAAGGTGCTGCGCGAAGACAGCGAAGCCTTCGCCGCCCGCGAGCGGGACCACTGGTGATGGCGGCCGCGCTGCCGTTGCTGCAGGCCGACTGGCCGGCGCCCGCAGGCGTCCATGCGCTGACCACGCGCCGGCACGGTGCGGGCATCTCGCCGGCGCCGTTCGCGCAGTTCAACCTGGGCAACCGGCACGCGGCCGATGGTGATACCCCAGCCAACGTTGAGCACAACCGCCAGCTGCTGCAGCAGGGGCTGGCGCTGCCGTCGGCACCGCACTGGCTGCGCCAGGTGCACAGCAGCACCGTGCTGCGCTTCGATGCACCGCCGGCGCCCGGCGCGAGCGAGCCGGTGGCCGACGCGGCGGTAACCTCGGTGCCGGGCGTGGTGCTGGCGATCCTGACCGCCGACTGCCTGCCGGTGGTGTTCGCCGCCGCAGACGGCAGCGAGGTGGGCGCGGCCCATGCCGGCTGGCGGGGGCTGGCCGACGGCATGCTGGAGGCCACGGTGGCCGCCATGCAGACGTCGCCGGCGCAGCTGCGGGCCTGGTTGGGCCCGGCCGCCGGGCCGTCCGACTATGAGATCGGCGAGGAGGTCTATCACGCCTTCGTCGGCCATGATCCCGCTGCTGAGGGGGCGTTCGTCGCGACCCGTCCCGGACACTGGAAGGTGGACCTGTTCGCGCTGGCGCGGCAGCGCCTGCAGTCTGCGGGGATGGACCCGGCACAGGTGTATGGTGGCACGGTGTCGACGATGGCCGACCCGGACCTGTATTCGCATCGGCGCGATCGTCGCACCGGGCGCATGGCGACCCTGGCCTGGATCGCGCCCTGACTGCGCCGCTGTTCGCGCGTGTGCTGGGGCCGGCCTTTGCCACCCTGGCAGGACCGGTGCAGGCGCTGCATGCCGCGCCGTTGCCGTGCCGCTACGCAGGGCAGGCCTGCATCGTGAGGGGGCGGCACTGGCTGGTGCCGCTGCTGGCTGCGTTGGCGCGGTTGCCACAGGACGGTGACGCGCTGCCCACCGAGGTGGCGTTCAACCGCTACCGGCAGGGCGAGCAGTGGGCGCGGCGGTTCGGCCGCTGGCCAATGGTGTCGCGGCTGTGGGCGCACGACGGGCATCTGCGCGAGCAGCTGGGCGCGGTGCGCTTCGAGTTCGCGCTGCAGGCCCGCGACGGTGGTATCGACTGGTCGGTGCGTCGGGTCTGGGCGTTCGGGCTGCTGCCGCTGCCGACGCGTTGGTTCGGCGGTGTGCGCTGCCGTGAAGCCTGGCAGGGCGAGCGCTACACTTTCCTGGTCGATGTGACGCTGCCCTGGGCCGGAGCCCTGATCCGCTATGAAGGTTGGCTCGAACCGCAGTGACGCTGCCGCCGAGGCTGGCAGCGCGGTGGTCGTGTTCGATGGCGTGTGCGCACTGTGCAATCGCTGGGTTCGGTTCCTGCTGCGTTTCGACCGCAGGGGGCGCTACCGCTTTGCAGCGATGCAGGGGCAGAAGGGCAGCGCGATGCTGCGCGCGCACGGGCTGGATCCGCAGGACCCGATGTCGTTCCTGCTGCTGGACGCACAGGGGGCCTGGACCGATACCGATGCGATCCTGCGCGTACTTGCGGGGCTGGGCGGCGCCTGGCGCCTGGCCGGCGTGCTGCGGCTCGTGCCGCGCCGCTGGCGTGATGCGGCGTATCGCGCGCTGGCACGCAACCGCTACCGCTGGTTCGGTCGGCATGACACCTGCCATCTACCCGCACCGGAACAGGCCGCGCGGTTCCTGGATTGACGAAAAAGGGGACGGAGGGGATTAAGTCGTTTGTGCATAAACGACTTAATCCCCTCCGTCCCCTTTTTTCTTCAGCCTTCCAGCGCGTCGAGGTAGCTGCGGCGCCAGTGGTTGATGTCGTAGGTGCGCAGATGTTCCATCATCGCGTGCCAGCGTTCCTTGCGCCTGGTCAGTGACATCGTCGCTGCGGTGGCGATCGCGTCGGCCACGCCGTCGAGGTCGTGCGGGTTCACCAGCAGTGCCTGCTTCAGTTCGTCGGCGGCGCCGGCCAGCAGTGACAGCACCAGCACGCCGGGATCCTCCGGGTCCTGCGAGGCCACGTATTCCTTGGCCACCAGGTTCATGCCATCGCGCAGCGGCGTGACCAGGCCGACCGCCGCCGCTCGGTAGAAGCCGGTGAGCGTGGCATGGGTGAAGTTCTGGTTGACGTAGCGCAGTGGCGTCCAGTCCGGCTCGGCGTGGCCACCGTTGATGTGGCCGGCGATCTGTTCCAGTTGGCTGCGCAGCTGCCGGTACTCGGTGACATCGCCGCGCGAGACCGGCGCAATCTGCAGGTAGGTGAGCGAGCCGCGCTGGTCGGGGTGACGCTGCAGGTAGCGTTCGAAGCCGAGGAAGCGTTCGGGCAGGCCCTTGGAGTAATCCAGGCGATCCACGCCGATCGCCAGCTGGCGGTCCCGCAGGCTGCTGCGCAGGTTCTTCACTGCGGCCTTGGTCGCGGCGGTGCCGGCCTGACGCGCGATCAGGTCGGTGTCGATGCCGATCGGGAAAGCCGCCGCGCGGAATCGGCGCCCACCGGGTGCTTCCAGCTCACCGTTGTCGAGCACGCGGCCACCACCGAACAGGCGCAGGTACGTCTGGAAGCGATCGGCATCGCGCTGGGTCTGGAAGCCGACCAGGTCGTAGGCGTACAGCGCGGAGAACAACCGCAGGTGGTCGGGCATGGCCTGCAGCAGGTCGGCCGACGGCATCGGAATGTGCAGGAAGAAGCCGATGCGGCAGCCGATGCCGCGCTCGCGCAGCAGTGCGCCGAGCGGGATCAGGTGGTAGTCGTGGATCCAGACGATGTCGTCCTCGCGCAGCAATGGCGCGAGCTTGTCGGCGAACAGCGCATTGACCTTGTGGTAGGTCTCGCGGGTGCCGCGGTCGTAGTCGACCAGGTCCAGCCGGAAGTGCAGCAATGGCCACAGCGTGCGGTTGGCGAAACCATTGTAGTAGCCATCGACCTCGCGCTTGCTCAGGTCCATGGTGACGTAGTCGATGTCACCATCCTTCTGCCGGTGCAGCGTGCCGCTGCCTTCCTTTACGGTCTTGCCGCTCCAGCCGAACCACAGGCCGCCGCGCTCCTTCAGGGCGGCCAGCAGGCCGACCGCCAGGCCGCCTGCGCGGTTCTCGCCGGGCACGGCCACACGATTTGATACCACAACCAGACGACTCACGATGCCTCCTGCCAGGACCGCGACAGGCGCATCGCGGCGGTGATCAGGCCGACATGCGAATAGGTCTGCGGGAAGTTACCCCAGGCCTCGCCGGTGTCGAAGGCCAGATCCTCCGACAGCAGGCCCAGGTGATTGCGCTGCTTCAGCAGCAGCTCGAACATCTCGCGCGCCTCGTCCAGGCGCCCGATGGCGGCCAGTGCGTCGATGTACCAGAACGTGCAGATGGTGAAGCTGGTTTCCGGCTCACCGAAGTCATCCGGAGCGACATAGCGGTACAGCGAATTGCCGTGCTTGAGGTCACGGCCGATGGCTTCGACGGTGGCGATGAAGCGGGCGTCCATCGCGTCGATGAAGCCGATGTCGGCCAGCAGCAGCAGCGAGGCGTCCAGGCGATGGCCACCGAAGGTATCGGTGAAGTGGCCCAGCTCTTCGCTCCACGATTCGGCCATGATACGCGCGTGGATGGTGTCGGCACGTGTGCGCCAGTAGTGGGCGCGGTCATCGCGCTTCAGCCGCACGGCGATCTTGCACAGGCGGTCGCAGGCGGCCCAGCACATCGCGCTGGTGTAGGTGTGTACCTCGGTGCGGCCGCGGAACTCCCACAGGCCGGCATCGGGTACGTCGTGCAGGGCGAAGGCCTGCTCGCCGAGGGGTTCGAGGCGGGCGAAGGTGTGCGCATCACCCGGGTCCTGCAGGCGCCGGTCGAAGAACAGCTGCGTGGACGCCAGCACGACGCTGCCGTAGACATCGTGCTGGCGCTGCACCCAGGCCAGATTGCCCCGCCGTACCGGGCCCATGCCGCGGTAGCCGGACAGGCTGGGGACCTCATCTTCGTCCAGCTTGGCTTCGAAGCCGATGCCGTACAGCGGCTGCAGCGTGCCGTCGGTGGTGGCCAGATTGAAGATGTAGCCGAGGAACTGTTCCATCGTGCGCGTGGCGCCGAGGCGGTTCAGCGCCCGCACCACGAACGCCGCATCACGCAGCCAGCAGTAGCGGTAGTCCCAGTTGCGCACGCTGCCGGGGGCTTCAGGAATGGAGGTGGTCATCGCCGCGATGATCGCGCCGCTGTCCTCGTACTGGCACAGCTTCAGCGTGATCGCACTGCGGATCACCGCGTCCTGCCATTCCAGGGGAATGGACAGGTAGCGCACCCATTCGCGCCAGTAATCGCGGGTACGCTGGAAGGCCTCCTGCACATAGCCGCTGATCGAACGGTTGAGCGATTCATCCACGCCCAGGATCAGGTGGATGGGATGGTTGAGCACGAACGGCAGGCCATCGCGCACGAAGCGCACCGGCACGTCGGTGGTCAGCCGCAGCACGTGTTCGGGCAGCACCCAGCGCACATGGTTGCTGCCCCAGGTGGATTCCGGAACGCGCGCGCCCCAGTCCGCCAGCGGGCGTGCGCGTACGGTGATGCGCGGGCTGCCAGCCAGCGGACGCACCTGGCGGATCAGGCTGACCGGGCGGTAGAAACGGTCGTTCTGGCGCCAGCGTGGGGCGAAGTCGAGGATTTCCAGTTCGCCGCCGTGCATGTCGCGCAGCACGGTGCGCAGGATCGCCGTGTTGGTCAGGTATTCCTGCTCGCTGCTGGCGAAGTCTTCCAGCTCGATGGCGAAGTCGCCACCGGTCTGCTGGTTGGGGCCGAGCAGCGCACAGAAGGTAGGGTCGCCGTCGAAGGTGGGCAGGCAGCTCCAGACAACGCGGGCACGTTTGTCGACCAGGGCGCCGAAGCTGCCGTTGCCGACCACGCCCAGATCAAGATCGGGTTGGGTCATCACGCGGTACATCTCGGTTGCGGCCGTGGGGGGTGGCCGGGTCAATAGGCATTCTCACGCAGCCAGGCGTGCACGCTGCGTATGTCGGGCAGCGCGAACACCGCCGCGCTGGGTTCACGTTCGCCCACCAGCACGCTCCAGCCATGCTGGCCGTTGGCGGCATCGAAACCGAACTCATCGGTCAGGTCATCGCCGAGGAACACCGGCAGGCGACCGCGGAAGGGCAGGTACTGCATCATCCGAAGCACCGCACGGCCCTTGTCCGTGCCGACGGGCACGAATTCGACTACATGGTCGCCGGGTTGCAGGCGGTAGCTGGCACGGCCCCGCACGTGGCGGTCGGCGAAGGCGCGGACGTCCCTGGCTGCATGCGGCGCGCCGCGCCAGTGCAGGGCCAGGCCGACACCCTTGTCTTCCACCAGCACGCCGGGATGGCCGTGGGCGAAGCGCATCGCCTGCTGGTGCAGTGCGTGCAGCCATTCGGCGGTGTCGTCATCGTGTTCGTCGCGCAGTACGCGACCATCCTGCCCACGCAGTTCATGGCCATGCAGGCCCGCAGCAGGCAGTTGCAGCGGAGCGAACAGTTGATCCAGCTGTTCGAGCGGGCGACCACTGACCAGTGCCACGGCACCTTCCAGGCGGTCGCTGATGCGGCCGATGGCTTCGCGCACATCCGGCAGCAGCTGCACGGCATCCGGGCGTGCAGCGAATTCGATCAGGGTGCCGTCGACATCAAGGAACAACGCGCAGGCGTCATCCAGCAATGGCGGCGGCGGACGCAGAGGGAGCGGTTCAGCCATGACGCCCAGCTTGCCAGCGTGGGCGTGTACGTGGGGTCGAGGGCAGGCTACGGCCTTGCTTCGGTGGGTGCCGACCGTTGGTCGGCACAAAGGGTCAGCCTGCATTGACCCCAGACAGTGCGGACCAACGGTCCACACCCACCGAGAGCGATCACTTCCGGTGGGTGCCAACCATTGGTTGGCACAAAGGGTCAGCCTGCATTGACCCCAGGTAGTGCCGACCAACGGTCGGCACGAAGGGGAGGCTTGCATGGCACCCAGGCAGTGCGGACCAACGGTCCGCACCCACCGGGAGTGATTGGTCCAATGCAATCAGAACGTATAGCGGACGCGGCCGTAGTAGTACGCACCGTTGCTGCCGATCGGCGACAGCACGTCGTACGGCAGGTTGCCGAAGTAGTGGATATCGCTGTTGGATCGATCCGGATAGTTGTCGGTCAGGTTCTGCCCGCCGAGAGCCACGCTCCACTGCGGGGTGATGCGGTATTCGACTTCCGCATCCAGCTGCCACTCGGCCTGGTAGGTCTGGCGCGGGATGTAGCCGTCACCGAAGTTGAACACGCGGGTGGCGCTGCCATAGCGGTTCACGCGGGTGCTCAGCGACCAGTGGTCGTTGCTCCATGCGGCCGAGAAACTACCACGCGTGCGCGGCGTGGCGTCGGTCAGCGTGTTGGTCTCTTCGATGCCGAACAGCACGTAGTCCGGATTCAGCGCGCGCAGCTGGGCCGGGGTGGCCAGCACGTTCTTCAGCGTGGTCTTGGTATACGCATAGGTGCCGGTCAGCAGCAGCTGGCCATCGCCCAGCGACTGGCGCCAGTTGCTCACCAGCTCGGCGCCACGGGTGCGGGTGTCGGCGGCGTTGACGAAGAAGCTGGCGCTCTGCAGGCCGCTGACGCCGTAGTTGGCGGCCACGTAGTCGGTCAGTGCATCACCGGTGATGCTCTCCGACAGTGCAATGCGGTCATCGATGTCGATCTGGAAGAAGTCCAGCGAAAGGTCGAAATGCTCGCCGATGCGGCTGGTGAAACCGAGCGAGGTGTTCAGCGATTTCTCTGGTTTCAGGTTCTGCGCCCCCAGGCCGCGTGCGATCGGATTGTTGACTGACAGCAGGCGGCCCTGCACCAGCTGGCCACCTGCGTTGTAGCCGGTGGAGGTGGACTCGTAGCCGATCTGTGCCAGCGACGGCGCGCGGAAGTTGTTGGAGATGGCGCCACGCAACGCGAACGCCGGGGTGAACTCATAGCGCAGGCCGAGCTTGCCGGTCAGTTCGCCGCCGAAGTCGTCGTTGTGCTCGTAGCGCGCGGCCAGGTCGGTGGAGAACTTCTCGCCGAACTGGCTGGACAGGCTGGCATAGGCACTGGCCACATCGCGCGACAGGCGCGCCGCATCCTGCGGGGTCAGGCCACCACCGGCCTGTGAACCGGTCGGGCGGTCGGTGTACGGGCCGGCCGCATAGCTGGCCGGGTCGCCGGGGCGGGTCTGGTAGCGCTCATGGCGTGCTTCCACGCCCAGGCCCAGCGTGTGGCTGATGCTGTCGCTCTGGGTGAACACGCGGCTCAGATCGAGATTGCCCACCGTCTGTGCGTACTGGTAATCGGCGGTCTTGAAGCGGGTCGGGCTGGTCGGGCCCAGCGACGCGTTGAGCGAATCACGCAGGCGATAGGTGAAGTCGTTCTGGCCGTAGTCCAGGCTGCCGTCGTAGCTCCATTCACTCCACTGCCCGCGCACGCCGGCCACGGCCTGCACGTCGCGGTTCTCACCTTCGGAGATCGGCCGGTAGCCGTTCGGATAGACCTGCTTCCAGTTGGCATCGCCATCGGGATAGCGGAAGTAGTTCGCGCCTTCGGTGTCGCGCTGGTTGAAGGTGCCGAACGCGTAGAACGTCGAGGTCTGGCCGACCGGAATCTCGGTGTTCAGCCACAGGTTGATGTCCTTGCTCTTGCCATCGCCCAGCACATAGTTGCGCTTGCCCTGCAGCACCAGGTTGTCCGGAGTCTGGTCCCACGGCGGAATCTGGTCGAAGCCGGCGCGGTTGGTACCGTTGCGGTGCTTGTATTCCAGGCCGACGCGCAGGAAGCCGCCGTCTTCGCCCAGCGAGGTGCCGACCTTGGCGCTGAGGTTGCCGGTCTGGCCATCGGTGAGGGTGCGGCCGATCGGCTTGAGGTCGGTGTGGTTGGCACCGTAGCTCGCCTCGATCTCGCCGCCGTCACCGCCGTTGTCGAGAATCACGTTGATCACGCCGGCCACGGCGTCCGAGCCGTACAGCGCCCCGGCGCCATCGCGCAGCACTTCAATGCGCTTGATCGCGCTGACCGGAATCGAATTGAAATCGACCGGGGTGGTGCCCTTGCCGATCTTGCTGTCGGTGTTGACCAGCGCGGTGTGGTGGCGGCGCTTGCCGTTGACCAGCACCAGCACCTGGTCCGGCGACAGGCCACGCAACTGCGCGGCGCGCACATGGTCGGCGCCACCGGAGTTGGACTGGCGCGGGAAGTTGAACGACGGCAGCAGCGCCTGCAGCGCGCTGCCCAGCTCACCGTTGACCACGCCCGCCTTGCGGATGTCCTCGGCGGTGAGCACATCCACCGGCGAGGTGGATTCGAGCACGGTGCGGTCGGCGGCACGGGTGCCGGTAACGATCACCGTATCCAGGTTGGTGGCGTCCTGGGCCAGGGCCGGGGCGGCGGCGGAGGAAAGCGCGAGGGCGATGGCGAGGCCGAGCGGCGACGCGAGCAGGCGGGCGGACATGGGGGCTCCAGCAACAACGACGACGGGGGAAGGGGAGATAGTTTCACTTACATCCATCCGGATGAAGCGATATATTATCTTCGCGTGATGACCGGTGCGGATGCAAGCCCCTGCCGGTCCGGCATGAGCTGATGCCCGGTTGGCATCAGCACGCCGGGCCGGTGGCGCTGTACGCTGCCGGCTCGCCTTGTCCCCCTTCCCCGGAGCTGTACCGATGAAACACCTTGGCCTCGTCTTCGCCGTGCTGTTGGCCACCAGCGGCTGCGCCAGCCTCTCATCGCAGGCGCCCAGCGCCTATGCCACGGCCACTACCGCCGAACTGAAGGGCGACGCCGCGCGCCCGTCTTCCGCGCACGGCTGGGTGCGCAGCGAGCTGTACTTCGGCGTAGGCGAGGAGCAGGGCGCCGGCAACCGCCCGCAGGCCGACACCATCAGCGACGCGCAGTGGCGAACCTTCCTGGACAAGGAAGTGACCCCGCGCTTCCCGGATGGCCTGACCGTGTTCGATGCCTATGGCCAGTGGCTGTTCCGCGGCGATGCCGCGCCCAACCGCCTGCGCACCAAGGTGCTGGTGGTGCTGCATGAGGACACCCCGCAGCGCCGCGCCGATATCGAAGCGATCCGCTTGGCGTGGAAGCAGCAGACCAGGCATCAGTCGGTGCTGTGGTCGCGGCAGCCGGTCGAGGTATCGTTCTGAGTTGAAGGTGCCGCCGCGGTGCCGCAGGGAGCAATGATGAACTACAGGGAATGCCTGCTGGGCCTGGTGTTGGCCGGCACGCTGGCACCGACGGCGCGCGCCGGTGGGGACGACGGCGAAACCTTGCGCTTCCAGGTGGCCGCGCACGTGCAGGCACAGGCCGATCCCCTGCAGGACGGCAGCATTGCCGTGCAGCTGTCACCGTCGGGCAAGCGGCAGACGCTGGCCGGCGCGGCGGATGCCGACGGCACTTCGCGATGGTCGCTCGAAGATGTCGATTCCGATGGTTACCCGGAACTGGTCGCACGCGCCCCGGTCGGCATGGTCAACGAAGCGGTGGCGGTGTACCGGTTCGATCCCGCCAGTGCCGGGTTCCGCGCGCTGCGGGCTGCAACCCACGGCAGGGAGAGCTGCGGCGAGCTGATGGGCCTGATGGTCGACCACCTGAGCCGCACCCTGACCAGCAGCTGCCGCAGCGGCCCGATGTGGTACACCGACCAGTATCGCTTTGCAGGCGCGACACTCTATCTGTACCGCGCCGAGAGCGTGCTGATGCTGGGCGATACGGTAAACGCCGCGCTGCAGTGGGAGCAGACCGACGAGCAGGGTCCGCTGGCCGTCTGGCGCACCTATGATCCCGCCGGCCGTGTGCTGGAAAGTGCCATTGCCGATGGCCTGGGCGCACCGCCGGATGGACCGTTGCGCGGCCAGCAGGCCACCGTGGTACCCGCGCGGCTGTTCCTGTTCGATCGGCCTGGTGCGTCCAGCACCAAGCGTTACCTGGTGCAGGGCGATCGCGTGGAATTGCAGGATGAACAGAACGGCTGGGTGAAGCTGCGCTATCGCAGCCCGAATCACGGCGACGTGCTGGGCTGGATCAACGTCAACGACTAAAAGGGGACGGAGGGAATTAAGTCGTTTGTGGCACAAGCGACTTAATTCCCTCCGTCCCCTTTTTTTGCGGAGGCATCACTTCATCGGGTCTAGCCTCGGGGGTTCCCCCGTTCGAGGATGTATCCGATGAGCAAGCGCGTGGCCGAAATCGTGGTGGACGCCCTGCAGCAGGCCGGTGTCCGCCGTTGCTACGGCATCGTGGGCGATACGCTCAACCATGTGACCGATGCGATGCATGGCAGCGAGATCGCCTGGGTGCACGTGCGCCATGAAGAAGTGGCAGCGTTCGCTGCCGGCGCCGATTCGCTGGTGAGCGGCGAGTTGACCGCCTGCGCGGGTTCCTGTGGTCCCGGTGGCCTGCACTTCATCAACGGCGTGTTCGAGAGCAACCGCAACCGTGCGCCGATGGTGCTGATCGCCAGCCAGGTGGTGACCAGCGAGCTGGGCATGGAATTCCCGCAGGAAGTGGATTTCAAGGCGGTCTATGGCAGCTGCACGGTGTTCTGCGAGCAGGTGCACAGCCCGGAGCAGGCGCGACGCGTGGTGGCCCTGGCCTGCCAGGCCGCGATCAGCCGCCGTGGCGTGGCGGTGGTGATCCTGCCGGCCGATATCAGCCAGGCCGAGGTGAAGCACGACGTGCCGTTCTCGGTGCATTACACCCAGCCGGTACTGCGCCCCTCCGACGCCGAGCTGCAGCGCATCGCCGAGCTGCTGGGGCAGGGCAAGCGCATCGGCATCTACGCCGGTGCCGGTTGCCAGGGTGCGCACGCGCAGCTGCTGGAGCTGGCCCGGCGCTTGCAGGCCCCGATCGCGCATACCTCGCGCGCGAAGGATTTCGTCGAGCCGGACAACCCGTACAACATGGGCATGACCGGCATCTTCGGCATCGAGTCCGGCTTCCACACGCTGATGGAGTGCGACACGCTGCTGCTGCTCGGCGCCGACTTCGCCTGGGGCCAGTTCTACCCGGACAAGGCCACCATCATCCAGGTCGACCGCGATGGCAGCCACCTTGGCCGCCGCCACCCGGTGAACCTCGGCGTGGTCGGCGATATCGCACCGACGCTGGATGCATTGCTGCCGATGCTGCCACCGCGCGAGGACAGCAGTTTCCTGGACGAGTGCATCGAGCATCGCGACAAGGCGCTGAAGAAGCGCGAACAGGAAGAGCAGCCGGGCGAAGGCGAATTGATCCATCCGCAGCACCTGACCGCGCTGCTCTCGAAGCACGCTACCGAGGATGCACTGTTCACCGCCGACGGCGGCTCGCCGATGGTGTGGGTGCTGCGCCATATCCGCGTGAACGGCAGCCGCCGCACGTTGACCAGCCTGCTGCACGGCACGATGGCCAACGCGATGCCGCAGGCGCTGGGACTGCAGAAGGCCTTCCCCGGCCGGCAGGTGATTTCACTGTCCGGCGATGGTGGCCTGGCAATGCTGCTGGGCGACCTGTTGACCGCGGTACAGGAGAATCTGCCGATCAAGGTAGTGGTGTTCAACAACGGCTCGCTGAACTTCGTCGAGCTGGAGCAGAAGGTGGAAGGCCTTCTGGATAACTACACCGACCTGAAGAACCCGGACTTCGGCCGCCTGGCCGAAGTGATCGGCTTCCATGGCCGCACGGTCACCCGCAGCGAGGATCTGGAGGAAGCGGTGCAGGATTTCCTGTCGCAGCGCGGCCCGGCATTGCTGGATGTGCACACCAGCCGCGCCGAGCTGGTGATGCCACCGCAGATCGAGGCCAAGCAGGTCGCCGGCACGGCGCTGTATGCGGCCAAGGCAGTGTTGAACGGTCGCTTCGACGACGTGAAGCACCTGCTGGTGGACAACTTCCTGAAGAAGTGAGGTGGTCGATGCAGGGCTGCGCCCTGCACCCGCGGTAGGGCCGGCCGCTGGCCGGCAACATCAGCAGCAACAGCAACAGCTGGGTATCCGTGGGATGGCGGGGTGGGTCCGGTTGCGGGGGGTGCTGCAAGTACGTCCATGTAAGCTCGGTCGCCGCTTGCTCGTGTGCGCAATCCTGCGCACACGGCAAGACCGGGGTTGGGCGTCCTGCCCAACCCGCCCGAGGCATGCCTCGGGCCCATGCGGCTCACGCCCCCGCAACCGGACCCACCCCGCC
>NZ_JCAFTF010000017.1:0-68635 GCF_059369995.1 Stenotrophomonas sp. YJH_SMC_53
CATGGCCGAGATCTCCGCCGCCTCGCAGGAACAGAGCGCGGGCATCGAGCAGGTCAACCAGACCGTGGTGCAGATGGACGAAACCACCCAGCAGAATGCCGCGCTGGTGGAGGAAGCCACCGCTGCCGCACGTGCGATGGAAGACCAGGCCGCACAGCTTGCAGATGCCGTGGCGATCTTCCGGCTCGACAACCAGGTCTCGGCCGCGATGCAGGCCGTTGCCGCGCGGGTCGAGCCGGCGAGAGTCACCACCGTGGCACCTCCGCAGCCAAGCCGCGCGGCAGCACCTGCACCGATATCGCCACGTCGTAGCAGCAACGCCGGCACCTTCGTCGCCAGCGACAGCGACTGGCAGGAATTCTGAGACCCACCCGTAGCGGCTTCGGCCGCTGCCCCCGCCGATGGACACGTCCCCCGTGCAAAGTCCTACTCCCATCGTTACCGGCCCACGCGAATTCGAGTTCGCCGACCGTGATTTCCGCCGCGTCTGCGACCTGATCTACCAGCGCGTGGGCATTGCGCTTGCGCCGGCAAAGCGCGACATGGTGTATGGCCGCCTGTCACGCCGCCTGCGCACGCTGGGCATGCGCAGCTTCCAGCAGTACCTGGACCATCTGGAGCAGGAAGATGGTGACGAGTGGCAGGCGTTCACCAACGCCCTGACCACCAATCTGACCTCGTTCTTCCGCGAACCGCACCACTTCGACAAGCTGCGCGAAGAACTGCAGCAGCGCTCCAGCCGCACGCCGTTGCTGCTGTGGTCGTGCGCGGCGTCCACCGGCGAAGAGCCCTATTCGATGGCGATCACCGCGTGCGAGGCCTTTGGCACCCTGAAGCCGCCGGTACGCATCATCGCCACTGACGTCGACACCCAGGTGCTGGCCACCGCCGGCCGTGGCGTCTACAACATCGATCGCGTCGCCAGCCTCGATCCGGACCTGCGCCGCCGCTACTTCCAGCGTGGCAGCGGCCCCAACGAGGGCCAGTGCCGCGTGCTGCCTGCGCTGCGCGAACTGATCGAATTCCGCCCGTTGAACCTGCTCGCCCCGCGCTACGACGTCGGTGGCCCGTTCGACGCACTGTTCTGCCGCAACGTGATGATCTACTTTGACAAGCCGACCCAGCGCGCGATCCTCGGCCGCCTGGTGCAGCACCTGGCCGATGACGGTCTGCTCTACACCGGCCATTCGGAGAACTATCTGCACGCCGCCGACCTGATCCAGCCCTGCGGCCGCACCCTGTACCGCCGTGCGGCGAAGGCCGGCGCATGAATGCTTCGCTGCGTACCGACGATGTGATGCGCTACCAGGATGCGCGTTTCCAGACCATCGCCGCCAAGCTGCTGCCCACCCAGTACCTGGTGGTCGATGACACCACCGCGCTGACCACCACGCTGGGCTCGTGCGTAGCCGCCTGCCTGCGCGACCCGGTGCTGAAGATCGGCGGCATGAACCACTTCCTGCTGCCCGAGGGCAACGCCGGTGACGGCGCGCCCGCGCGCTACGGCAGCTACGCGATGGAACTGCTGATCAACGACATGCTCAAGCGTGGTGCCCACCGCAAGCGCATCGAGGCCAAGGTGTTCGGTGGCGCCAACGTGCTGAAGGGCTTCACCAGCAACCCGGTTGGCACCCGCAACGCCGAGTTTGTCCGCCAGTACCTTCAGGCCGAGCACATTCCGATCATTGCCGAGGACCTGTGCGGCATCCATCCGCGCAAGATCTGGTTCTTCGCCGATACCGGCCGCGTGGTGGTGCAGCGCCTGCCGCATGCGCATGAGGCCGAGGTGGCCGCCGCCGAATCGGCGGTGCGTGCGCGCCTGTCCAAGGCGCCGGTCACCGGTGGCGTGGAGCTGTTCGAATGACCTTCACCGGCAACGCCCCCTGCCGGGTCCTGATCGTCGACGACTCCGCCGTCGTGCGGCAGATGCTCACGGAAATCCTGTCCAGCGACCCGGCCATCGACGTGGTCGGCACCGCGGCTGACCCGCTGTTGGCGCGCGAGAAGATCAAGCGCCTGCTCCCGGACGTGATCACCCTGGACGTGGAAATGCCGCGCATGGACGGGCTGGCGTTCCTGGAAAACCTGATGCGCCTGCATCCGCTGCCGGTGGTGATGATTTCTTCGCTGACTGAGCGAGGCGCCGACACCACCCTGCAGGCACTGGCGCTGGGCGCCGTGGATTTCGTCTCCAAGCCCAAGCTGGACGTGGCCCGCGGCCTGCAGGGCTATGCCGAGGAGATCATCGCCAAGGTCAAGATGGCGGCGCGCTCGCGCGTGCGTCCGCTGGTGCGTGCCAGCGCCCCCAAGCTCACGCTGGACGCAGCGCCGGCGACGCGTGCTGCCTCGCCGCAGTTCCGTACCACCGACCGCCTGATCGCGATCGGCTCGTCAGCCGGCGGCACCGAAGCGCTGCGCGTGGTGCTGGAAGGCATGCCTGCCGATGCACCCGCGGTGGTGATGACCCAGCACCTGCCGGCCAGCTTCAGCAGCGCCTTTGCCGAGCGCCTGGACCGCCACTCGGCCATGGCCGTCCGCGAGGCCAGCGACGGCGAAGCCGTGCTGCCTGGCCACGCCTACCTGCCGCCCGGCGGCAAGCACCTGCGCATCATCCGCGACGGTGCGCGTTGGCGCTGCCGTGTCGACGACGGCCCGGCAGTGAACCGGCACAAGCCCGCGGTGGACGTGCTGTTCCGCTCGGTCGCGCAGAGCGCCGGTGGCAATGCCATCGGTGCCATCCTCACCGGCATGGGTGACGACGGCGCGCGCGGCCTGCTGGAAATGCGCCAGGCCGGCGCCCCAACGCTGGTGCAGGACGAAGCGACCAGCGTGGTCTGGGGCATGCCCGGTGCCGCGTTCAAGCTGGGCGCTGCCGAGGAACAGGTGCCACTGGAGCGGATCGCCGAGCGGTTGCTCGCCCTCGCCCGCAGCTGACAGGCCCCTGTAGAGCCGAGCCCACGCTCGGCTCCGCTCCCTGCTGGACACCTCCAAGAGACGTCAGGCTCCATTGCCGATCCGCCGCCAGCACTTTCGACCATTGATGTTTCAACGGCGCTGATCGAGGTTTGATCCTGCCGCAAGCCATGCGCGCCAAACGGGAGGCCCGCAGGACACCGACTTGGAGCGCGGCTGGAGCGGGTCGTATAGTCAGGTATCGCACCGCAATGGAACGCCGATGAACGTTACCCCGCAAGGCCGCGCTGCTCGGGTACACAGGGTGGGAAGTCCGGGTAACGGACAATACCCACTGCGCAACCTGTCGCATTTGCCCGGATGTGGCGCCGTCGTTCGCGATGAGACCGCATGTTCCAAGGATCAAGGACAATCCTGCAGCGACATGGACCGCTCATGCTGAAATCCGTCCCCAGCCTTGCTCATGTTGCGTTGATCGCCTTGATCACACTGGTTGTCGCAGGCTGCAACAAGGAACGCTCGTTCCCGGTCTATCGCGAGAATCCTGCGCCAAGGGATGCGCTGCCGATTGTGATTCGGGTCCACGATGCACCCGTGGATGTTCCCGTTCCTTCGGTCTTCGTCACGTATGAGATAGACCCACTCTGTCTGCCTCCGGTCAACAATTGGGAGGGGGTGCAGTACGAGCCGAACCAGCACAAGGTTGAGGTTCAGGCACAGCGCCTCAGTGCAACTGAATTCAGCAGTGCTGTTTTCAACGACGGTATGGAAGTTGCCGACTATTACGGTCGTGGCCCGTGCACTTGGACACCCGTGCTCGTGGAAGCTTCATTCGCCTTCATCATTGATGGTCGCCCAATTCGAGCGTCCGTCGCAGCACTGTTCAAGGAAATTGAGGGCGGGAGAACCTTCACTGCTTACGTAAAGCGCGCATTGCCGCCCTTGACCACAGGACAGTCGACAGAGCGGACGCCAACCGAGCCTTCAAGTTGGTACGAAAAGATGCCCCCAGAGAAGCGCGAGGAGTACTTTCCAATCGAAGTCTCCACACGGATTGAAGGAGCATCGCAATGAATCCTAGAGAAAGCGCGGCGCTTTCGGACAATGTCTATAAGGACCCGCTTCCGCCCGTCAGTTCCGACATCACCGTCGGCGGAACAAAGTATGAGGTCCTCGCTTGTCGTGACTCTGGGAGCGGATATCAGGGCATTGTCTACCTCAACATCAATACAAAGGAAGTCATCGTCGCCCATCGCGGTACCGAGTTTGATCGTCAGCCCATGCTTGATGGCGGCATCGACGCCGCGATGGTCACCGCCAGAGTCAACGCGCAACTGACTGACGCGCTGGCGCTGACAAAGCAAGCCCTCAGGCTGGCCGAAGAAAGGGGAGCCGGGCCAGTACACGTCACCGGCCACTCCCTCGGCGGCGCGCTCGCACAGATCACTGCACACCACTACAACCTCCCCGGCGACGCGTTCAATCCCTACGGTGCCGCCGGGCTGGCATATCGCCTTCCTGAAGGCCAGCCAGCCAGCGCGGCGCCCTTCACCAACCACGTCTTGGCAGGCGACCTGGTCAGTGCCGGCGGTCCCCATTACGGCAAGGTCGAGATGTATGCGTTGCCCAGGGAACTGGAGATCCTGCGCAACGCCGAGCACGGCCAGCGCATCGCCTCGATCGGAACACCCGGGATGAAGAGCGGCCATGTCATGTCCGCCGCGGTGGCGGTCCAGTTGGGCGACTCCCATCGAGTGGTTCATTTCCTTGATCGCATGACCGATAAGGGCCCGGTGCAATCTGTACTGGACAATCCACAGGCGCGCGTTACGGATCCTGAGGACCTGCGCCGGATTGCCGACTACCGCAGTGATGTTCATCAACTACGTGCGGGTGCGACCGTGCTTGTCGGCGGCGGGCCCGGTCTGCTGCGCGACGGTATCAATTTCCTGCGCGGTGTCGAGGAAGCCGGTGCATACGCCCGCCACGAAGCTGAAGCCGAGCAGCGGGCCCGCAATGCGCTCAGGCCTGGCGATAAACTGATCCAGGATGCAACCGACAAGGGCTCGCCCTCTCTCAGCAATCCCGCTTTCTCTCCCAGGACCCCTTTGCAGGAGAGCATTGAATCAACCTTGGACAGGGCAGGCCTGGATCCCAGGAAGGAAGGCCATCCAGACCATGCGCTCTACCGGCAGATTCGCGAGGGTGTATCCGCCGTGGATGCCAGGCACGGGCGCAGCTTCGATGAAACCAGTGAGCGCGTGGCGGCCGGCCTGCTTGCGTCGGCCAAGGGCAGCGGCCTGGAACGCGTCGATCACGTTGTACTGGGCAATTCACCCAGCGATGGCCCAGCCTCTCGCATGTTCGTTGTGCAGGGAGCGCTCGACAATCCAGCACACCTGCGGGCGTCGGTTCCAATCAGTGAGGCCGTCAATACGCCCGTAGAACAGTCGCTCGCCAAGGCCGAGCAGATTTCGCAGGCACAACAGGACGCCCAGCAGGACCTCGCCCACGAGCAGGCCCTCACCGCGAGGCGGATGGGCTAGGCCACCTGGCCGGGCACAATGAAAAACCCGGCTTTCACCGGGGGTTTTTCATTTCAACGGGATGCCGGCCAACGGCCGGCACTACCATGCGTCGTCCGCTCACAAAAAACCCCCGGCGCGAGCCGGGGGTTTTCCGTTACCGCATCAGGCAGCGACCGTGCTGGCCACGTCCTGGTATTCCTCGATCTGGTCGAAGTTCATGTAGCGGTAGATCTCCGCACCATTGGCGTTGATCACGCCGATGTCCGCCATGTACTCCTCCTTGGTCGGGATGCGGCCCAGGCGCGAGCAGATCGCCGCCAGTTCCGCCGAACCCAGGTACACGTTGGTGTTGCGGCCCAGACGGTTCGGGAAGTTGCGGGTCGAGGTCGACATCGCGGTGGAGCCTTCGCGGATCTGCGCCTGGTTGCCCATGCACAGCGAGCAGCCCGGCATTTCCATGCGTGCGCCGGTAGCGCCGAAGGTGCCGTACACGCCTTCCTTGGTCAGCTCCGAGGCGTCCATCTTGGTCGGCGGGGCCACCCACAGGCGGGTCGGCAGGTCACGCTTGCCTTCCAGCAGCTTGGCAGCGGCGCGGAAGTGACCGATGTTGGTCATGCACGAACCGATGAACACTTCGTCGATCTTGGCACCGGCCACTTCGGACAGGGTCTTCACGTCGTCCGGGTCGTTCGGGCAGGCCACGATCGGCTCGTGGATGTCGGCAAGGTCGATTTCGATGACGGCGGCGTACTCGGCGTCCGCATCCGGCTCCAGCAGCTGCGGGTTGGCCAGCCACGCTTCCATCTTCTCGATACGGCGCTGCAGCGAGCGCGGATCCTGGTAACCCTCGGCAATCATCCACTTCAGCAGGGTGATGTTGCTGGTCAGGTACTCGATGATCGGCTCCTTGTTCAGGCGCACCGAGCAACCTGCCGCCGAACGCTCGGCCGAGGCGTCGGACAGTTCGAACGCCTGTTCGACCTTCAGCTCCGGCAGGCCTTCGATCTCCAGGATACGGCCGGAGAAGATGTTCTTCTTGCCCGCCTTGGCCACGGTCAGCAGGCCCGACTTGATCGCGTACAACGGGATCGCGTTGACCAGGTCACGCAGGGTCACGCCCGGCTGCATCTTGCCCTTGAAGCGCACCAGCACCGACTCCGGCATGTCCAGCGGCATCACGCCGGTGGCAGCGGCGAAGGCGACCAGGCCCGAGCCGGCCGGGAACGAAATACCCACCGGGAAACGGGTGTGCGAGTCACCGCCGGTGCCGACCGTGTCCGGCAGCAGCATGCGGTTGAGCCAGCTGTGGATCACGCCGTCGCCCGGGCGCAGGGAAACGCCGCCACGGGTGGAGATGAACTCCGGCAGGGTGTGGTGGGTCTTGACGTCCACCGGCTTGGGGTAAGCGGCGGTGTGGCAGAACGACTGCATCACCAGGTCGGCCGAGAAGCCCAGGCAGGCCAGGTCCTTCAGCTCGTCACGGGTCATCGGGCCGGTGGTGTCCTGCGAGCCGACCGAGGTCATCTTCGGTTCGCAGTAGGTGCCCGGGCGCATGCCCTGGCCTTCCGGCAGGCCACAGGCGCGGCCAACCATCTTCTGCGCCAGCGAGAAGCCCTTGCCGGTATCGGCCGGCTGCACCGGCAGGCGGAACAGGTCGGTCGGGGCCAGGCCCAGCGCTTCGCGCGCCTTGCCGGTCAGGCCACGGCCGATGATCAGCGGGATGCGGCCACCGGCACGCACTTCGTCGAACAGCACGTCGGACTTGACCTGGAACTCGGCGATCACTTCGCCGTTCTTCAGCGCCTTGCCTTCGTACGGACGCAGCTCGATGACATCGCCGTGCTCCATCTTCGACACGTCCAGCTCGATCGGCAGCGCACCGGCATCTTCCATGGTGTTGTAGAAGATCGGGGCGATCTTGCCGCCCAGGCACACGCCGCCAGCGCGCTTGTTCGGGATGTACGGAATGTCATCGCCGGTCCACCACAGCACGCTGTTGGTGGCCGACTTGCGCGAGGAGCCGGTGCCGACCACGTCGCCGACGTAGGCGACCAGGTGGCCCTTGTCCTTCAGCGACAGGATCTGCTGGATCGGGCCGCGCTTGCCGTCTTCTTCCGGGGTGAACGGCGCGTCGTCGCGCTTGTTCTTCAGCATCGCCAGCGCGTGCATCGGAATGTCCGGGCGGGTGGTCGCGTCCGGTGCTGGCGACAGGTCATCGGTGTTGGTTTCGCCCGGCACCTTGAACACGGTGACGGTCAGGCTCTGCGGCACTTCCGGGTTGCTGGTGAACCACTCGGCATCGGCCCAGCTCTGCAGCACGGCCTGGGCGTTGGCGTTGCCGGCCTTGGCCTTCTCCTGCACGTCATGGAACGCATCGAACACCAGCAGGGTCTTCTTCAGGCCGTTGGCGGCGATGGTGCCGACGCTGGCGTCGTCCAGCAGCTGCACCAGCGGTGCAACGTTGTAGCCGCCGAGCATGGTGCCCAGCAGTTCGGTGGCGCGCTCGCGGCTGATCAGCGGGTTCTGCTCGCTGCCCAGCGCGATCGCCGCCAGGTACGAGGCCTTGACCTTGGCCGCGTCATCGACGCCGGCCGGCACGCGGTGGGTCAGCAGGTCGAGCAGGAACTCGGCCTCGCCCTGCGGCGGGTTCTTCAGCAGTTCGATGACATCGGCCGTCTGCTGCGCGCTCAGCGGCAGCGGCGGGATGCCAAGCGCAGCGCGCTCGGCGACGTGGTGGCGGTAGGCTTCCAACATGACAACTCCCGGGTAATGCGTAGGTTGAAAAATCAAAAGTGGGCTCAGGCGTGCGGCACGATCAGCTTCAGGCCCTTGAAGTAGTCGCGGTAAAACGTGTCGTTCCAGGTGATCAGGCCGTCGCACTGCAGCAGTGCGTGGGCGCCGACCATGAATTCATCCAGGCTGCGGCGGCTGCCGCTGCGCTGGCGGTGGCGGCGATGCATCTCGCCGGCGCGCAGCGCCGACTTGGCTTCCATCGGGTTGAAATGCACGCCCATTTCTTCCAGCGCTTCGAGCACCTCGGCGCCGCCGCGCAGCGATGCGCACACTTCGGCGAGGGTTGCGCCACAGACCACCACGCGGCCACCGACCAGGCTCTGCCGGAGGATGGCTTCCACGGCATCGGCCTGCGGGCCATTGCTGAGCAGCTCGACCAGCACCGGCGAATCGACGGCGATCATCACGGCTTACTCCTCGTCACGCACCGCGCGCACGGCCGCGTCGGATGACTCGAAGCCGTCCAGCGCGAACTTGCCGCGCGCCCGTGAAATGGCATCGTCAACACTCTTGCGCAGGATGATGCGGCTGCCGTCCAGCTCGACCTTCAGCAGCGTGCCCTTGGTCAGGCCGAGGGCATCACGCACCGCCTTGGGCAGGGTGATCTGTCCGCGTTCTGCAACGGTGGCTTCCATCAGTAGGCCCTCCAGAGTATGCACAAATTATACATACTTCCCCGGGCATACTTCCACCCTGAACAGGACCGGCGCACCGCCAGCCCTTGCCTCGCAAAGGATCGGCCACAAACGTGACATACGCCATACACCTTCCCCTGTAGTCTGGAACCGATGCCGCAGGCCGGAACCCGGCCCGGATGAATCCATTCAGTCTGGGGTTCATACTGGGACCACCGGGGCCGCCAGGCCCGCGGCGACCGCAAGCAGGCCCGCTCATGTGCGGGCCAGAGCAAGCCATCCGCAAGAAGGAGTTACCCCGCATGAGCGATTCGTTCTCCACCCGCAGCCAGCTGAATGTCGGTGGCAAGACCTACGACTACTTCAGCCTGCCCACGCTGGGCCAGCGCTTCGATATCTCCCACCTGCCCTACTCGATGAAGATCCTGCTGGAGAACCTGCTCCGGCACGAGGACGGCGGCATCACCGTCGGCAAGGATCACATCGAAGCCGTGGCCCGCTGGAACCCGGCGGCCGAGCCGGATACCGAGATCGCGTTCATGCCGGCGCGCGTGGTCCTGCAGGACTTCACCGGCGTGCCCTGCGTGGTCGACCTGGCCGCGATGCGCGATGCGGTGGTCAAGCTCGGCGGCAAGCCGGAGCAGATCAACCCGCAGATTCCCTCCGAACTGGTCATCGACCACTCGGTGCAGGTCGATGTGTTCGGCAAGCCCGACGCGCTGGACCTCAACGGCAAGATCGAGTTCCAGCGCAACCAGGAACGCTATGGCTTCCTGCGCTGGGGCCAGAAGGCCTTCGACAACTTCAAGGTGGTGCCACCCAACACCGGTATCGTCCACCAGGTGAACCTGGAAAACCTTGCCCGCGTGGTGATGACCGCGGACAAGGACGGCAAGGCAGTGGCCTACCCGGATACGGTGTTTGGCACCGACAGCCACACCACCATGATCAATGGCATCGGCGTGCTGGGCTGGGGCGTGGGCGGCATCGAAGCGGAGGCCGCCATGCTCGGCCAGCCGTCGTCGATGCTGATCCCGCAGGTGGTCGGCTTCAAGCTGACCGGCAAGCTGCCCGAGGGCGCCACCGCCACCGACCTGGTGCTGACCGTCACCCAGATGCTGCGCAAGCTGGGCGTGGTGGGCAAGTTCGTCGAGTTCTACGGTGACGGCCTGCAGCACCTGCCGCTGGCCGACCGCGCCACCATCGGCAACATGGCCCCGGAGTACGGCGCCACCTGCGGCATCTTCCCGATCGACGCGGAATCGCTGAACTACCTGCGCCTGTCGGGCCGCAGCGAAGAGCAGATCAGCCTGGTTGAGGCCTACGCCAAGGCGCAGGGCCTGTGGCACGAACCCGGCAGCCCGCACGCCCAGTACAGCAGCACGCTGGAACTGGACATGGGCACGGTGAAGCCGTCGCTCGCCGGCCCGAAGCGCCCGCAGGACCGCGTGCTGCTGGAAGACGTGCAGAAGAACTACCGCGAAGCGCTGGTCGGCATGACTGCCAACCGTGACAAGCGCAGCGAGGACGTTGCCACCTTCGTCAACGAAGGCGGCGGCGCCGCGGTCGGCAACGAGCAGCTGGCCAAGGGCTTTGCCGACATCGAGATCGAAGGCCGCAAGGTGCGGCTGAAGGATGGCGCAGTGGTCATCGCCGCCATCACCTCGTGCACCAACACCTCCAACCCGGCGGTGATGATCGGTGCCGGCCTGCTGGCCCGCAACGCAGCCGCCAAGGGCCTGAACCGCCAGCCGTGGGTGAAGACCTCGCTCGGCCCGGGCTCGCGCGTGGTTACCGATTACCTTGAAAAGGCCGGTGTGCTGAAGGAGCTGGAGAAGATCGGCTTCTACGTGGTCGGCTATGGCTGCACCACCTGCATCGGCAACTCCGGCCCGCTGCCGACCGAAGTCAGCGCCGGCATCGCCGCTGGCGATCTGGTGGTGACCTCGGTGCTGTCGGGCAACCGCAACTTCGAGGGCCGCGTGCACCCCGAAGTGAAGATGAACTACCTGGCCAGCCCGCCGCTGGTGGTGGCCTATGCCATCGCCGGCACCACCGACATCGACCTGACCACCCAGCCGCTGGGTACCGGCAGCGATGGCCAGCCGGTGTTCCTGCGCGACATCTGGCCAAGCAACAAGGAAATCGGCGATGTCATCGCCGCCACCATTGGCCCGGAGATGTTCAAGCAGAACTACGCCGATGTGTTCAAGGGTGACACCCGCTGGAACACCATCGCCTCGCCGGACGGCAACCTGTACGAGTGGAGCGACGCCTCCACCTACATCAAGAACCCGCCCTACTTCGATGGCATGACCATGCAGACCGGCAGCATCGACGACGTGCACGGCGCACGCGTGATGGGCCTGTTCGGCGACTCGATCACCACCGACCACATTTCCCCGGCCGGCAACATCAAGAAGGACTCGCCGGCAGGCCGCTTCCTGCAGGAGCGCGGCGTGCAGCCGGCCGACTTCAACAGCTACGGCAGCCGTCGCGGCAACGATGACGTGATGGTCCGCGGCACCTTCGCCAACATCCGCATCAAGAACCTGATGTTCGGTGGCGAGGAAGGCGGCAACACCCTGTACTACCCGGCCGGTGGTGGCCAGCCGGAAAAGCTGGCGATCTACGACGCGGCCATGAAGTACAAGGCCGACAAGGTGCCGCTGGTGGTGCTGGCCGGCAAGGAATACGGCACCGGCTCGTCGCGTGACTGGGCGGCCAAGGGCACCCTGCTGCTGGGGGTGAAGGCGGTCATCGCCGAGAGCTTCGAGCGCATCCACCGCTCCAACCTGGTCGGCATGGGCGTGCTGCCGCTGCAGTTCCGCAACGGCGAGAACGCACAGACGCTGGGCCTGGACGGCTCGGAAGTGATCGACATCACCGGCCTGCAGGACGGTGCAAGCAAGCGCGCCACGGTTACCGCCACCAAGGCCGATGGCACGAAGAAGACCTTCGAGGTGTCGGTGATGCTGCTGACCCCGAAGGAAGTCGAGTACTTCCGTCATGGCGGCCTGCTGCAGTACGTGCTGCGCCAGCTGGCCAGCAAGTAACGGCGCGGCTGCGCCCGATTGAGGAAAGGGCCGGATCCTTGCGGATCCGGCCCTTTGCGTTTGCGATGCCCCCTGTAGAGCCGAGCCTGCGCTCGGCGGGTTCTGCGCCAACAGCAGCCGAGCATGGGCTCGGCTCTAAAGAAGCGCTCAGCGGCGCGGCGCGTCCGGGTCGGTGCGCAGGGCCTTCAACAGGCCCCACATGTAGAACGCCAGGGTGAACGAGAACGGCAGGCCGCACAGCACCACCGCCGTCTGCATCGCGCTGAAGTTGCCGGCCAGCAGCAGGCCGACGCTGGCCACGGTGATGCCGGCGGCCCAGAACACGCGCAGCCAGATCGGCGCGTCATGGCCATCTTCCACGCCATCGTCAACGCGACGGGTGCACAGGTTGGCGATCATCAGCGTGCCCGAGTCGACCGGGGTCAGGAACAGCACGAAGCCGATCACCACCGCAGCACCGGCCACGTACGGCGCCGCAGGCAGGTATTCCAGCAGCTTGAACAAGGTCATCGCTGCATCATGCTGGGCTACGTCCCCCAGGATCGCCTGGCCGTGGTTGAGCACCAGGTCGATGGCGGTATTGCCGAAGATCGACAGCCAGGCCAGGGTGAAGCCGAGCGGGATCAGCAGCACGCCCATGATCACTTCGCGGATGGTGCGGCCACGCGAGATGCGCGCCACGAAAAGGCCGACGAACGGCGCCCAGGCGATCCACCACGCCCAGTAGAACAGCGTCCACGAACCCATCCACTCACGGCCCTTGGGGTCGTTGAGGTACATGTCGAAGCTCTTGCGCACGAACGCGCCGAGGTAATCGCCGGTGTTCTGGATCAGGCCATCGAACAGGTGCAGGGTCGGGCCGGTGACCAGCACGAACAGCAGCAGGCCACACAGCAGGCGCACGTTGAGGTTGGACAGCCAGGCAATGCCCTTTTCCACGCCGGCCACCACGCCGATGGTGGCCACGACCATCATCACCAGCACGATCACCACCAGCACCTGCGGCGTATCCGGGATGTGGAACAGGTAGACCAGGCCGGACTGCACCACCAGCGCGCCGATGCCGAGGTTGGTCACCATCGAGATCAGCGTGGCCAGGATGCCGAAGCCATCGACCATGTCGCCGATGCGGCCGTGGATGCGCTCACCGAAGACCGGGTACAACGCAGAGCGCAGCGCCAGCGGCAGGTCCCGGCGATAGGCGAAATAGCCCAGTGCCACGCCGACCAGCGCATACAGCGCCCAGCCATGCAGGCCCCAGTGCAGGAAGGTCAGCACCATCGCTTCACGGCCGGCGGCCACGGTGCCGCCGGGTTGCCCGGGTGGATTGAGGAAATGATCCAGCGGCTCGTAGGCGCCGTAGTACAGCAGCGCGATGCCGATGCCGGCCGAGAACAGCATCGAAACCCAGGCGACATAGCCGAAGGCCGGTGATTCCTCGTTGTGGCCCAGGCGGATGCGGCCGTACGGCGAGAACGCCAGCCACAGCACGAAGCCCAGGCACAGCACGATCAGCAGCATGTACCACCAGCCGAACGCGGCCGACACTTCGGCCTGCGCCCATTGCAGCCAGTGCTCGCTGCCTTCGGGATAGAGAACGGTGAGCAGCCCGAGGATGCCGATCGACACCGAGGAGCTGAGGAAGACAAAACGGTTCAAGCGCAGGGGCGAACGCTTGGGATGAGCCAGGGAAGACATGGGGTCGTCTCATCAAGTCCGAGGGAGCACATGGGCGGGGCCGGACCGGTAAACCGGGCCCATGGCGTGGGGCGCGAGCGCATCCTAGGGTTTATTGATTGAACGTTCAATCAATAAAAAGCATAATGGCGGGCAGCCCGATCCTTCGGGTCGCAAACCGTGGAGAGACAATGCCGAAGAAAGGCGTGGAACCGGTACGGCGCGAACAGCTGATCCGGGCCACTTTCCAGACCATCGACGAGATCGGCATGGCCGATGCCACTGTCGCCACCATCGCGAAGAAGGCGGGGTTGTCCAGCGGCATCGTCGCCCACTACTTCGGCGACAAGGACGGCCTGCTCAATGCTGCAATGCGGCAGATCCTGCGCGAACTGAAGGACGCCGTCGCCCGCTACCGCGCAGACGCCGGCGACGATCCGCGCGAGCAGCTGCGCGCCATCGTCGATGGCAACTTCGACGACAGCCAGATCAACGGCACCGCGATGCGCGTCTGGCTCACCTTCTGGGCCGCCAGCATGCACCAGCCGGAACTGGCCCGGCTGCAGCGCGCCAACGACCAGCGCCTGTTCTCCAACCTGTGCCACCAGTTCAACCGCCTGCTGCCCCACCCGCAGGCCCGCCTGGCTGCCCGCGGCCTGGCCGCGATGATCGATGGCCTGTGGCTGCGCGGCAGCCTGGTCGGCGGCCAGTTCAACGCCGAGAAGTCCCGGCGCATCGCTTACGGCTACATCGACTTCCAGTTGCAGGCTGTCGCGCTATAAGCGCTCCAGCACCCGCCCCCTTCCAAGGAGTACGCCCCATGACCACCCTGCCCGTCCAACAGCTCTACATCCACGGCCAGCGCGTCGATGCCACCAGCGGCAAGACCTTCAAGACCGTCAACCCGGCCACCGGCGAGGTGATCGCCGAGGTGCAGGTCGCCAGCCAGGCCGACGTCGAGCGTGCCGTGCAGAGCGCAGCCGAAGGCCAGAAGGTGTGGGCCGCGATGACCGCCATGGAGCGCTCGCGCATCCTGCGCCGCGCCGTCGAGCTCCTGCGCGAGCGCAACGACGAACTGGCCCACCTGGAAACCCTGGACACCGGCAAGGCGCTGGCCGAGACCACCACCGTGGACATCGTCACCGGTGCCGACGTGGTCGAGTACTACGCGGGACTGGCCACCGCCATCGAAGGCATCCAGTTGCCGCTGCGCGAATCGAGCTTCTTCTACACCCGTCGCGAGCCGCTGGGCGTGGTCGCCGGCATCGGCGCATGGAACTACCCGATCCAGATCGCCATGTGGAAGTCGGCGCCGGCGCTGGCTGCCGGCAACGCGATGGTGTTCAAGCCGTCGGAAGTGACGCCGCTGACCGCGATCCGGCTGGCCGAAATCTACACCGAAGCCGGCGTGCCGGCCGGCGTGTTCAACGTCGTGCAGGGCCCGGGCCGCGAGATCGGCCAGTGGCTGACCGAGCACCCGGTGATCGAGAAGATCTCCTTCACCGGTGGCGTCGCCACCGGCAAGAAGGTCATGGCCAGCGCGGCGTCCTCGTCGCTGAAGGAAGTGACCATGGAGCTGGGCGGCAAGTCACCGCTGGTGATCTGCGATGACGCCGATCTGGACCGCGCCGCCGACATTGCGGTGATGGCCAACTTCTTCAGCTCCGGCCAGGTCTGCACCAACGGCACCCGCGTGTTCGTGCCGCGCAGCATGCTGGCCGCATTCGAGGTGGCCGTCGTCGAGCGCGTCAAGCGCATCCGCATCGGCGACCCGATGGCCGCCGACACCAACTTCGGCCCGTTGACCAGCTTCCCGCACATGGAAAACGTGCTGCGCTACATCGAGAGCGGCAAGGCCGAAGGTGCCCGCCTGCTGACGGGTGGCGGCCGTGCCACCGAAGGTGCGCTGGCCCAGGGCGCCTACGTGCTGCCGACCGTGTTCTCCGACTGCCGCGATGACATGACCATCGTCAAGGAAGAGATCTTCGGGCCGGTGATGAGCATCCTCGCCTATGACGACGAAGACGAAGTGGTGCGTCGTGCCAACGACACCACCTTCGGCCTCGCTGCCGGCGTGGTCAGCAAGGACATCAGCCGCGCCCACCGCATCATCCATCGCCTGGAAGCCGGCATCTGCTGGATCAACACCTGGGGTGAATCGCCGGCCGAAATGCCGGTCGGTGGCTACAAGGAATCCGGCGTCGGCCGCGAGAACGGTATCTCCACCCTCGGCCACTACACCCGCATCAAGTCGGTGCAGGTCGAGCTGGGCGACTACGCCAGCGTGTTCTGACCGGCGCGCCCCGAGCACGCCCCATCGTCCGGCCACCGCGCCGATCCGACATTCCGCCGGGACGCCTGCATGCAGCGCGCCCCGGTCTGCAGGAGACACCCATGAGCACCCATAACGAGTACGACTACATCATCATCGGCGCCGGTTCAGCCGGCAACGTGCTGGCCACCCGCCTCACCGAAGATGCCGATGTCAGCGTGCTGCTGCTGGAAGCCGGTGGCCCGGACTACCGGCTCGACTTCCGTACCCAGATGCCGGCTGCACTGGCCTTCCCGCTGCAGGGCAAGCGCTACAACTGGGCGTACAAGACCGATCCGGAGCCCTTCATGAACAACCGCCGCATGGACTGCGGCCGCGGCAAGGGCCTGGGTGGCTCGTCGCTGATCAACGGCATGTGCTACATCCGCGGCAACGCGATGGACTACGACAACTGGGCCAGCATGCCGGGCCTGGAAGACTGGACCTATCTGGACTGCCTGCCCTACTTCCGCAAGGCCGAAACCCGCGACATCGGCCCCAACGACTACCACGGTGGTGATGGCCCGCTGCGGGTGACCACGCCGAAGGCCGGCAACAACGAACTGTTCGCTGCGATGGTCGAAGCCGGCGTGCAGGCCGGCTACCCGCGCACCGACGACCTCAACGGCTACCAGCAGGAAGGCTTCGGCCCGATGGACCGCACGGTGACCCCGAACGGCCGTCGTTCCAGCACCGCCCGCGGCTACCTGGACCTGGCCAAGCCACGCCCGAACCTGACCATCGTCACCCACGCGCTGACCGACCGCATCCTGTTCTCGGGCAAGCGCGCGGTGGGCGTGCAGTGGCTGCACAACGACCAGCCGCAGCGCGCCACCGCCCGCCGCGAAGTGCTGCTGTGCGGCGGCGCCATCGCCTCGCCGCAGATCCTGCAGCGCTCGGGTGTCGGCCCGGCCGACCTGCTGCGCAGCCTGGACATCGACCTGGTGCACCACCTGCCCGGCGTCGGCGCCAACCTGCAGGATCACCTTGAGATGTACCTGCAGTACGAATGCAAGAAGCCGGTGTCGCTGGCGCCGGCGCTGAAGCTGTACAACCAGCCGGCGATCGGTGCCGAGTGGCTGTTCCTGGGCACCGGCATCGGCGCCAGCAACCAGTTCGAGGCCGGTGGCTTCATCCGCAGCGACGCCGAGTTCGACTGGCCGAACCTGCAGTACCACTTCCTGCCGGTGGCGATCAACTACAACGGCTCCAACCCGATCAAGGCGCACAGCTTCCAGATGCACGTCGGCTCGATGCGCTCGCCCAGCCGTGGCCGCATCCATGTGCGCTCGAAGGACCCGCGCGAACATCCGAGCATCCTGTTCAACTACATGTCGCACGAGCAGGACTGGCGCGAATTCCGCGCGGCGATCCGCATCACCCGCGAGATCTTCGCGCAGCCGGCGCTGGCCCCGTACAGCGGCCGCGAGATCTCGCCGGGCAGTGCACTGCAGACCGACGCGCAGATCGATGCATTCGTGCGCGAGCATGCCGAAACCGCGTACCACCCGTCGTGCTCGAACAAGATGGGCCATGCCGACGACCCGATGGCGGTGGTCGATGGCCAGGGTCGCGTGCACGGCCTGGAAGGCCTGCGCATCGTCGATGCCTCGATCATGCCGCAGGTGGTGACCGGCAACCTCAATGCGCCGACCATCATGATGGCCGAGAAGCTTGCCGATGTGATCCGTGGCCGCACCCCGCTGGCCCGCAGCACTGCGCCGTACTACAAGGCCAACGGCGCACCGGTACGCAAGCAGGGCTGACGCAAGCGGCCCTTCGGCAGACCCCCACCCCGAACCGGTAGGTGCCCACCTTGGTGGGCACGCCTTACAGCGATCCCTCGCCATCCTGTGCCGACCAAGGTCGGCACCTACCGTTGCAGCCTCCGCGAACCCCTCTTCGCGTTTTCCCTACGGCGGGGTATGCTGCAATGACCGGCCGTTGTCGATACGCTCAGGGCCGGAACCTAATACATCACGATTCCTGGAGGGGGAATATGAGTCTGGATCGTCCCTGGCTGCAGAGCTATCCGAAAGGCGTTCCCGCCGAGATCGACGTCAACGAGTTCCATTCGGTAGCTTCGGTCTTCGACGCTTCCGTCGCGAAATTCCGCGACCGTCCCGCCTACTCCAGCTTCGGCAAGGTCCTCACCTATGGCGAGACCGACGCGCTGGTCAATCAGTTCGCGGCCTACCTGCTGGGAGAGCTCAAGCTCAAGAAGGGTGACCGCGTCGCCCTGATGATGCCCAACTGCCTGCAGTACCCGGTGGCCACCTTCGGCGTGCTGCGCGCCGGCCTGACCGTGGTCAATGTCAATCCGTTGTACACCGCGCGCGAGCTCAAGCACCAGCTGGTCGATGCCGGCGTGACCGCACTGGTGGTGGTCGACAACTTCGGCGATACCGTCGAGCAGGTCATCGCCGATACGCCGGTCAAGCACGTGGTCACCACCGGCCTGGGCGACCTGCTTGGCGCCAAGGGCGTGATCGTCAACTTCGTGCTGAAGTACATCAAGAAGATGGTGCCCAACTACCATCTCAAGGGCGCGGTGCGCTTCCGCCAGGCGCTCAAGATCGGCAGCCGCCACAGCCTGCCCAAGGTCGAGATCGACCACGACGACATTGCGTTCCTGCAGTACACCGGCGGCACCACCGGCGTGGCCAAGGGCGCGATGCTGACCAACCGCAACCTGATCGCCAACATGCAGCAGGCCTCGGCCTGGATCAGTGCGTCGGGCATCGAGATGGGCAAGGAGTGGATCATCACCGCCCTGCCGCTGTACCACATCTTCGCACTGACCGCGAACGGGCTGGTCTTCATGAAGTTCGGTGGCTGCAACCACCTGATCACCAATCCGCGTGACATGAAGGGCTTCGTCAAGGAGCTCAAGTCGGTGCGCTTCACCGCCATCACCGGCGTCAACACGCTGTTCAATGGCCTGCTCAACACCCCCGGCTTCGACACGGTCGACTTTTCCTCGCTGAAGGTCACCCTGGGCGGCGGCATGGCGGTGCAACGCGCCGTGGCCGAGCGCTGGAAGAAGGTCACCGGGGTGACCCTGGTCGAGGCGTATGGCCTGACCGAGACCTCGCCGGCAGCCTGCATCAACCCGCTCACCCTGACGGAATACAACGGCTCGATCGGCTTGCCGATCCCGTCCACCGATGCCTGCATCAAGGACGACAACAGCGCCATCCTGCCGCTGGGCGAGGTCGGCGAGCTCTGCATCAAGGGCCCGCAGGTGATGAAGGGCTACTGGCAGCGCCCGGAGGAAACCGCCAAGGCGATCGATGCCGACGGCTGGCTGCATACCGGCGACATGGCGAAGATGGACGAACACGGCTTCTTCTACATCGTCGACCGCAAGAAGGACATGATCCTGGTGTCCGGCTTCAACGTGTATCCGAATGAAGTCGAGGACGTGATCGCGATGATGCCGGGCGTGCTGGAAGTGGCCGCGGTCGGCGTGCCGGACGACAAGTCCGGCGAGGTGGTGAAGGTGGTCATCGTGAAGAAGGATCCGAACCTGACCGCCGAAATGGTCAAGGAGCATGCCCGGGCCAACCTGACCGGCTACAAGCACCCCAAAATCGTCGAATTCCGAAAGGAGCTGCCGAAGACCAATGTCGGCAAGATCCTCCGTCGCGAACTCCGCGATACGCCCGCCCAGTAAGGGTTTTCGGCAATTTGAACGATGCAGGGCCCGGGGCGGAAACGTCCCGGGCCCTTTCGCATGCGACGCCCCTGAGGCGGTGTAGCATCGCCGCGTGTGTGGACCGTTCGGCCCGCCGGCCACCCACCTGACACTGCGGGCCGCATGCCGAGGACCCTTCCATGAGTACCATCGAAAAGCTGCCTTCAAGCGGCTCACCGTTCGCCACCATCCGTACCGAAGACAGTGCCGACGGCACTGCCCACTGGCTGTTCATGCATGCCGATGCCGCCACCGGCATCCGTCCCTGCTGCCGCAAGGACATGCTCGACGAGATGTGGAGCTACATGGCGGCCATCACCCGCAGCCCTGCCGAGCGCCACAGCGGCACCCTGCGGCATTTCGTGCTGGCCTCCGATGCCGTCGCCTACAACCTGGGCGGTGACCTGGACCTGTTCACCCGCCTGATCCGCGAAGGCAACCGCGACCTCCTGTTGAACTACGCCCAGCGCTGCGTTGAGGGCGTGCACCACCTGCATACCGGGTTCGGCGGCGATGTCCGTTCGATCGCCCTGATCCAGGGCGACGCCCTGGGCGGTGGCCTGGAAATGGCCCTGGCCTGCCACACCATCGTCGCCGAGGAAGGCAGCGGCCTCGGCCTGCCCGAAGTTCTGTTCGGCCTGTTCCCGGGTATGGGCGCCTACTCCTTCCTGTGCCGCCGGGTGTCACCACACCTGGCCGAGAAGATCATCCTCGACGGCCGGGTCTACAGCGCCGAGGAAATGCATGCGATGGGCGTGGTCGACGTGCTGGTGAAGAAGGGCGAAGGCCGGGCGGCCGTCGAGGAACTGATCCGCCAGCAGCAGCGCACCCCGCAGTCCTACCTGGCAATGAACGCCGCACGCAGCATTGCCCAGCCTGTCAGCTATGACGAACTGTTGGAGATCACCAAGGTATGGGTCGATTCCGCCCTGGCCCTCGGCGACCGCTCTCTGCGCACCATGGATCGCCTGATCAAGGCCCAGACCCGTCGCGCCAGTCTCGACGCGGCCTGATTCATCCCTCCCCCAGGATGGGTTCAAGCCCGGTTGGCCACCGGGCTTTTTTTATGGGCCTTGCCGTGATTCAGCGCGCCTCGCCATCGTCAGCAGCGCCGCGCAGCCGGCGTTCGGCCCGCGCCTCCAGTGCACGCCGGCCTTCCTTGATCGCTTCCTGCAGGATGCCCAGGCGCTGGCGCCATTCGGTCTTGAGCTGCCAGTCGGCCATCCGCATCAGCTCGCCGGCACGGTTCGACGCGCGCATCAGGCCAAGGTTGCTGGCCACACCCTTGATCGCATGGGATTGTTCGCGGAACACATCCCACTGCGTGGCCTCGCCGGCCTGCTCGGCCTTGCCCATGCAGCTCGCCACGTCCTCCAGGCACTGGCGGATGAACTCACGTTCGAAGCCCTCGCCCATCCCCAGCGAGGCCAGCTCGTCCAGCACGCTGCTGTCGAGCACCCCATCCTGCAGCGCCATCGGTCGCACCACCGGTGCGGCCATGGTCTTCAGCTGGGCGTTGCTGGCGATCTCGGCCAGGGTATCGAGCAGGCGCACCGCCACCACGGGCTTGGCCAGGAAAGCATGCGCCCCGGCCTGGGTGCAGCGCTGGATCGCCTCGGGCGTGACATCGGCGCTGAGCACCAGCACCGGCGTGCGCGGACCGCCGCCGGCCTGCATCACCCGCAACTCCTTCAGCATGTCCAGCCCACTCATGCCCGGCATGTGCAGGTCGACGATGACCGCATCGAATTCACTGTCGGCCAGCGCATCCAGCACTGCCTCACCGCCGTCCACGCACAGCACGCGATGCCCGGCCTTCTGCAGCAGGCGCTGCAGGACCATGCGGTTGGCCTCGTGGTCGTCGGCCACCAGGATCTGCATGCTGCGCACGCGGGCGCGATGGCGCAGGAACGGGTCGGCAAATGCGATCACGTTGCCACCCCGCCCCGCGTCGTCGTCACCGGTCAGGCTCGGTACCGCACCCGGCACCTGCGGTTGCGGCGGCGCGAACGGCAGCTCGACCCAGAAATGGCTGCCGCGCGGCGGGTTTTCCAGATAACCAATATCGCCGTCCATTGCTTCGACCAGGCCCTTGGCGATGGTCGTGCCCAGCCCGGTGCCCTCGTGGCGACGCGCCATGCTGACGTCAGCCTGCTCAAAGGCATCGAACAGCCGCGCACGCATGGCCGGGGCTACACCGATGCCGGTGTCGAGGATGTCGAAGCGCAGCCGCACCGCGCCACTGGTATCGGCCTGCACCACGCTGACACGGATTTCGACCCGGCCGTGATCGGTGAACTTGACCGCGTTGCCGGCCAGGTTCAGCAGGATCTGCCGCAGGTGCCCGACGTCTCCGCGCACGCGGGGCGGCACACCATCGGCGACCTTCACCCGGTAATCCAGGCGCTTGGCCTTGGCCTGCGGCAACAGGATCAGCCCGATCGCCTGGATCACGTCGGCCACGGCGAAGTCTTCGGCCACCACGCGCAGTTTGCCGGCCTCGATGGCCGAGATGTCCAGCACTTCCTCCACCAGCGCCAGCAGGCTGCGCGACGACGCCTGGATGGTGTTGAGGCACTCGCGCTGCTCATCGTCCAGGCGCGTGGTCGCCAGCACTTCGGTCATGCCGTTGAGGCCGTTCAACGGCGTGCGGAACTCGTGGCTCATGTTGGCCAGGAAACGGCTCTTGGCCTCGCTGGCACGGCGCGCCTCGGCCATCGCTTCGGTCAGCTGCCGCAGCAGTGTCGAGAAGTACAGCGGCACCGCGGCCAGGCCGAGCCAGAGGCCGATGGCCAGACGGAAATTCTGTTGCCAGTAAGGCGTCAGCAGCACCGTGCAACCGAAGCTCACCATCGCCATCGCCACCGCCACGTACAGGTAGTGGTTGCCGAAGCGCATGCCGTTGCCGACCGTCACCCACATCACCACGATGTAGACCCAGGCCAGGGGCTCCCCCATCTGCACCATGCCGGCAGCGATCAGGCCATAGTCGGCAAGCATGCCCAGCACGCGGCGGGGATCAGAACGCGCCGGCCGCCACAGCAGCCAGCCGAACAGCAGCAGCGACAGGCTCAGGCCGGTCAATACGATCGCCAGCACGCCCACGTACTGCGTGTGCGGCAGATCGTGGCGCGGCGCCGGCAACAACACGTAGGCCAGGATCAGGCTGATCAGGACAATACGGACGATCTGCTGGCCGTGTTCGCTGTCCTGGCGCTGGGACAGGCGCAGCCGCAGCTGCGACAACAGCCGTTTCACGCGCCCAGCCCCGGGCGCGCGGACGCCATCGAATGCTCGGCGCAGATCTGGTCCAGCTGTTCGCGGCCGCGCAGCAGCGCGTCCACGCATCGGGGATCGAACAGCCGGCCACGCTGGGCGTAGAGATAAGCCAGGGTGGCTTCCATGGTCCATGCTTCCTTGTACGGACGGGGCGAAATCAGGGCGTCGAAGACATCGGCGACAGCCACGATGCGCGCTTCCAGCGGAATCGCATCGCCGACCAGCCCATCGGGATAGCCGCTGCCATCGTAGCGCTCATGATGACGCAGTGCGATCAAGGCGCCAACCTGGATGAAACGATTCTGGCTGCCGCTCAGCAGTTCATGGCCAATCCGCGGGTGCCGGCGCATGATCGCCAGCTCCTCCTCGTTGAGCTTGCCCTGCTTGAGCAGCACCGCATCGGGAATGGCAATCTTGCCCATGTCATGCAGCGGCGCAGCCATTTCGATCAGGCGCACGTCCTCCTCGGGCAGCCCGAGCTGGTCGGCGATCAGGCCGGCCACGCGCGCCATGCGCTCCAGATAGGCACTGGTGCCTGCATCACGGAACTCGATCGCCCGCGCCAGCCGCGACAGCGTTTCGCGCTCCCGCTCTTCGACCTCATGCATGCTGGCCAGCAGGCGCTGCTCCAGCGACAGCGCCCGTTGCTTCACGTTCTCGGTCTGTTGGCGCAGCTGCAGCAGGTTGTAGCAGCGCGCACGCAGTTCGCGCGGGCGGATCGGCTTGACCAGGAAGTCGATGACCCCTGCTTCCAGTGCCGCCTGCCGGATCGGCTCGTCACCGACCACGGTGATCAGGATCACCGGAATGTCGCGGTGCTTGGGCAGCCGACGGAAACGGCGAGCGAATTCCAGCCCGTCCATCTCCGGCATGCGGTAATCGAGCAGCAGCAGGTCGACCGGATGGGCTTCACACCAGGCCAATGCGGTCAGCGGATCGCCGAAGTCATACACGCTCAGTTCCGGCGCGATGTCTTCGATGACGTGACGCAGCATCGTCCGGGCGGAAGTCTGGTCATCAACGATGACGATATTCAACGCGTACTCTGCCTGGTTTTTCGACCACGCTGGATCATCAGCAGGCGAGGATACTCTGCCGCTGCGAACGCTCGCACCCTGCATCGGCCTGACTCCCGTGTCGTGCATCCCGATTCATGATCGTCATCACAATGTGAAGCGGACTCCCCACACCGTGCCCTTCCCTAACGCCGATCAAGCCATAGCAGGCGTCAAGGTAGTGCAATTACGATACGCCGAGTGCGGGACGCGTCAATCGCGCCATCTCGTTTCGGGACGGCGCGCACAATCGGGAGTCAAAAAGGTGACTTACTGCTCCGGACGCATGTACGGGAACAGCAGCACATCGCGGATCGAGCTGCTGCCGGTCAGCAGCATCACCAGACGATCGACGCCGATACCCAGGCCGCCGGTCGGGGCCATGCCGTACTCCAGCGCACGGATGTAGTCGGCGTCGTAGTGCATGGCCTCGTCGTCGCCACCTTCCTTCGCGGCCACCTGGGCCTGGAAGCGCTGGGCCTGGTCTTCCGGGTCGTTCAACTCGGAGAAGCCATTGGCCAGCTCCTTGCCGTTGACGAACAGCTCGAAGCGGTCGGTGTAGCCCGGATCATTGTCGTTGGCACGGGCCAGCGGCGAGACTTCCACCGGATGGTCGGTGATGAAGGTCGGCTGGATCAGGGTGTGCTCGACGGTGGCCTCGAAGATCTCAAGCAGCAGCTTGCCCCAGCCGTAGGACGGCTTGACGCGGATGTTCAAGCGCTCGCAATGGCGCAGCAGCGCGTCACGGTCGGTGCAGTCGGCAACCGAGATTTCCGGGTTGTGGTGGCGCACGGCTTCGTCCATGCGCCAGCGGCGGAACGCCGGGCCCAGGTCGATCTTCGCCCCGTCCCACTCGACCTCGGTGCTGCCGTTGACTGTCCTGGCCACGTCTCGGATCACGCCTTCGGTCAGGTCCATGATCTCGTTGTACGTGGCATAGGCCTCATACAGCTCCATCATGGTGAATTCTGGATTGTGGCGGGTGCTGACGCCTTCATTGCGGAAGTTGCGGTTGATCTCGTACACGCGCTCCAGGCCGCCCACGGTCAGGCGCTTGAGGTACAGCTCCGGCGCCACGCGCAGGTACAGGTCCAGGTCCAGCGCGTTGTGGTGGGTGGTGAACGGCTTGGCCGCCGCGCCGCCGGGGATGTAATGCATCATCGGCGTCTCGACTTCCAGGAAGTCGCGATTGTCCAGCCACGCACGCATGGCGCGGATGATCTTCGAGCGCTTGATGAAGACCGCGCGCGACTCCGGGGTGACGATCAGGTCGACGTAACGCTGGCGGTAACGCTGCTCGACGTCGGCCAGGCCATGCCACTTGTCCGGCAACGGACGCAGCGACTTGGTCAGCAGGCGGATCGACTCGGCCTTGACCGACAGCTCGCCGGTCTTGGTGCGGGTCAGGCCACCTTCTACGGCGATGATGTCGCCCACGTCCCAGCCCTTGAACGCGGTGTAGGCATCGCCCAGCACGGCCCCCTGCAGGAACAGCTGGATGCGGCCGGACTCGTCCTGGATCTGCGCGAAGCTCGCCTTGCCCATGATGCGCTTGGCCATCAGGCGGCCGGCCATCTTCACCTGGCGTCCGTTGCCTTCCAGCGCCTCGGCGGTCCACTGTTCGGCATCGGCGAATTCGTCCTGCAGGCGGCCGGCGAAATCCTCACGACGGAAATCGTTCGGGTACGCGATGCCCTGCCCACGCAGCGCTTTGAGTTTCTCACGGCGCTCGGCGATCAACTTGTTCTCGTCGACGGGGGGGGTATCGGTAGCTTCGCTCATGGATCTGCGGGAATCGTGTAGTGAGGGGGGATGCTGCGCCCGGCACAGCCGGTTGCCCAGCATACCAAAACCGCCCTGCCCCGGCCTGGAGAGGGGTCAGATCCCTTTGCGCAGCAAAGGGATCTGACCCCATCAGCGGATCGGCGCCTACGCGTTCCCGGGGAACGCCTGGCGCAGCTCGTCCACCAGCACCCGCTGGTTTTCCGAGTAATCGATCGGTACCGACACCAGGTGCACCCCGCCGTCGTTGAAGGCCGCCTCCAGCGTCGGGATGACCTGCTCGATGGCGGTCACCTCATGCCCCCTGCAGCCGTAGGCCTCGGCGTACTTGACGAAGTCGGGGTTGCTGAAGGTCATGCCGTAGTCGGTGAAGCCATCCACCGCTTGCTTCCAGCGGATCATGCCGTAGGCGCCGTCATTGAGGATCAGCACCACCAGGTTGAGCCCCAGCCGGCGCGCTGTCTCCAGCTCTTGGCTGTTCATCATGAAACCACCATCACCACACACCGCCAGCACCCGCCGCTGTGGATACAGGATCGAGGCCATGATCGCCGATGGCAGGCCCGCGCCCATGGTCGCCAGCGCGTTGTCCAGCAGCAATGTGTTGGCGACCTGGGTACGGTAGTTGCGGGCGAACCAGATCTTGTACATGCCGTTGTCCAGCGCCACGATGCCGTCCGGCGGCATCACCTGGCGCACGTCGTGCACCAGCCGCTGCGGTGTGAACCCGGCCTCTTCGGCGCGGTCGGCCAGATGCTCGAGGATGGTCGCGCGCAGCGGCAGCAAAGCATCGGCGTTCGGCACCGCGCCTTCGATGCGGTCGGCCAGTTGGGTGAGCGAACGGCCGATGTCGCCGATCACCTCTACCTGCGGGAAGTACACCTGTTCCACCGCCGCCTGCGAGTAGCCGATATGGATCACGGTCGGGCCACCCGGGCGCATCACGAACGGCGGCTTTTCGGTCACCTCGTGGCCGATGGTCACGATCACGTCAGCCTGGTCGATCGCCATGTGCACGTAGTCACGCTCGGTCAGCGCGGCGGTGCCCATGTACAGGCCCGAACCTCCGGCCACCGCGCCCTTGCCCATCTGCGTGGTGAAGAACGGGATGCCGGCGCGCAACACAAAGGCCGACAGCGCTTCACTGGACTGCGGTCGCGACGCCGCCGAAGCGATCATCAACAACGGCCGCTTGGCATTGCGGATGATCTCAGCCGCCCGATCCAGCGCCTCCGGGCTGGCAATGGGACGGTCCACCGCATGCGGCGGAATCAGCGCCACGCCCTCGACCTCATCGGCCGCGATGTCTTCGGGCAGCTCCAGCAGCACCGGGCCCGGGCGCTCCTCCTGGGCGACACGGAACGCCTCGCGGACGATGGTCGGGATCGTGCGCGCCGAGACGATCTGCCGCGCCTGCTTGGTCAGCGGCTTCATCGTGCCGACGATGTCGACGATCTGGAAGCGCGCCTGCTTGCTGGCGACGATGCCCTTCTGGCCAGTGATCATGATCACCGGCCACGCACCGAGCAGCGCATAGGCGGCGCCGGTGGTGAAATTGAGCGCGCCCGGGCCGAGCGTGGCCAGGCACACGCCGGGCTTGCCGGTCAGGCGGCCATAGGTGGCCGCCATGAACACCGCTGCCTGTTCGTGGCGGGTGATGACCAGCTCGATGCTGGAATGGCGCAGCGACTCGACCACGTCGAGGTTTTCCTCGCCGGGAATACCGAAAATGCGCTCGACGCCTTCGTTCTCAAGCGCGGCGACAAGCAGATCTGAACCCTTGGACATCGGATGCCGTCCTTTGTGCTGGACTGATGGTGGATCGTTGCAGGAAGGATGAGAGCCGCGCGTCAATGCTTGTCGAACCACACTGTCTGCGCATTGACGAATTCACGGATGCCGAAGTGCGAGAGCTCGCGGCCGAAACCGCTCTTCTTCACGCCGCCGATCGGCACGCGGGGGTCCGAAGCGGAGAAGCCGTTGACGAACACGCCGCCGGTCTGCAGCCGGCGCGCCAGCTGCATGGCACGGGCGCGGTCGCCGGTCCACAGATTGCCGCTGAGGCCGAATTCGCTCTGGTTGGCCAGTTCCACCGCATGGTCGGCATCGCGGGCGCGGCTGATCGAGGCCACCGGCCCGAAGGTCTCGGTATCGAAGGCCTGCATGCCCGGCTCCACGTCCGCCAGCACGGTGGGCGCATAGAACGCGCCCGGGCGATCGAGCTGATGGCCACCGACGAGCAGCTTCGCGCCTGCGTCCACCGAGGCGCGCACCTGCGCATCCAGCTGCTCCAGCAGGTCCTGGCGCGCCATCGGTCCGATCCGGTTGCCCGCTTCGCGGCCATCGCCGATGGTCAGTGCCTGCACCTTCTGGCAGAACTGCGCGACGAAGCGGTCGTACACCGCGTCTTCAACGATGATCCGCTTTCCGGCGATGCAGACCTGCCCGGTGTTCTGGAAGCGCGAGGCCACCGCCGCATCAACGGCGGCGTCCAGATCGGCGTCGGCCAGCACGATGAATGGATCCGAGCCCCCCAGCTCCAGCACCACCTTCTTCAGCGCCTGCCCGGCCTGGGCGGCGATGCTGCGGCCTGCGGCCACGCTGCCGGTCAGGGTCACTGCGGCGATGCGATCATCGGCGATCGCGCGGCTGGTGCCCTCGCGGCTGATGTTGGCGGCGATGAAGGTGCCTTCCGGCAGCCCGGCATCGCGCCAGGCCGCGTCGAGCAGCTGCGCGGTACCGACGATGTTCTCGGCCGGCTTCAGCAGGAAGCCGTTGCCGCCCATCAGGATCGGCACTGCCGCACGCATCACCTGCCAGTACGGGAAGTTCCACGGCATGATGCCCAGCACCACGCCCAGCGGCAGGTAGGACACGTAAGCCTTGTCGTCGGGCACCTGGGTCGGTTCGTCGCGCAGGAACTGCGCGCCGTGGTCGGCGTACCAGTCGCACAGCACGGCGCACTTCTCGATCTCGGCCAGCGATTCGGCCTGCACCTTGCCCATCTCGGCGGTGGCCAGCGCAGCCAGCTTCTCGCGGTCACGGCGCAGTACGCCCGCCATCGCGCGCAACACCTGCGCTCGTTGTTCGAGGCTGCTGGCGCTCCAGGCAGCGAAGCCAGCCTGGCCGCGATCAAGGATCGCATCCAGCTCGGCATCGGTGGCGAAGGGATGGCTGGCGATCTGCAGGCCGGTGGCCGGATCGCGGGAAATGGCGGTGGTGGGGGCAGCGGACATGCAGGTCTCCTGTTGTCTCGGCAACGGGCAGCGGCCCGTCTTCTGCACAGGAATGTGGACCCGATTGGCGGAGGCAACAAGGCGTCTGCTTATCCTGTGACCTGCACTTACCTGTCTGAATGGGGTTATCGGCAGGGCTGCGCCCTGCACCCGCAGAGGCCAGGGCAACGTCAAGGTCAAAGGCCTGCATTCCGTGGGATGGCGGGGTGGGTCCGGTTGCGGGGGACGGCGTGAATCCCCCTCCGGGGTCCGGCCCAGCCGCCGGCGGCTGGGCGTTCGGGCGCTTGCGAAGCAGTGCTTCGCAAGCAAAGCGCCCTCACCCATGTAGCCTCGGTCGCGCCATCCATGGCGCTCACGCCCCCGCAACCGGACCCACCCCGCCTTCGACAGTTTTCCGCGATCTGTCGGAAATACTCTTGGGGTCAGATCCGTTTTCCGTAGGAAAACGGATCTGACCCCGGAATTTATTTCGATATCTGACAGATGTGTCGACCAAGGTCGACACCTACCTACAGCCACGTGAACCTGTCAAAGGTGGGGCGGTGTCGGAGTGCGGGGTGTCAGCCGCATGGGCCCGAGGCATGCCTCGGGCGGGTTGGGCAGGACGCCCAACCCCGGTCTTGCCGTGTGCGCAGGAAAGCGCACACGAGCAAGCGGCTGCCAAGCCCCCAGGGACGGGTTTACGGCATCCCCGCACTCCGACACCGCCCCGCCATCCCACGGAATGCCCGCTGTTGCTGTTGCTGTTGCTGTTGCTGTTGCTGTTGCTGTTGCTGTTGCAGTTGCTGTCGCTTCGGCCTCTGCGGGTGCAGGGCTGCAAGCCCTGCCGAATACCCCCTACTTCCGCGGCAGGTAGGTCACCAGGGAAAGGTCGTGCCGGCTCTCCGGCACCAGCGCCACGTACTGCAGGTCCAGCAACCCGCGCGTGGGATGGTTGAGCTTCTTCGCACCTTCATCGAACCGCCGCACGTCGTGCTCCGGCCACCACTGGCGGAACTCTTCGCTGTGCGCGGCGATGTCCTCCACCAGCGCCAGGAACGGCGCCTTGTCCGGCGCCTGCGCCATCGCCGCGCGGAAGCCGGCCAGCAGGCCGCGGGTCATTTCTTCCCAATTGAGGATCAGCGTGCGGTACGGCGGGTACAGGAACATCAGCCGCAGCGTGTTGCGCTCATGCGGCGCCAGCTGGCTGTAGTCCACGAACAGATCGGCGATGGCCGGGTTCCAGGCCAGGATATCGAACCGGGTGTTGCGCACATAGGCCGGGATCGGCTGCATCGCTTCGACCAGCTGGCGCAGGCCGTCGGTCACGCTCTCGTCCGGCGATTCCAGCGGTACGCCATAGCCGGACAGCGCGAATGCATAGGCGCGTTCGTCCTCGCTCATGCGCAGCACCTTGGCCAGGCGCTCGAGCACTTCGGGCGAGGCACGCACTTCGCGGCCCTGCTCGATCCAGGTGTACCAGCTGACACTGACCCCGATGGCCAGCGCCACTTCCTCGCGCTTCAGGCCCGGGGTGCGCCGGCGCCCGGCCGGGAGGCCGAGCGTGGCGGGGTCGACACGGGCGCGGCAGGCCTTCAGGAAGCTACCGAGTTCCTTGCGTTCACTTTCGCTGCGCATCATCGCTACCGCCGTACCCGTTGTAGGGTCGAGCCATGCTCGACGCATCTGCTACTGCGCCAACAGCAGCCGAGCATGGGCTCGGCTCTACCGGAAGCGTGATCAGCCACCCTCGGCGTTGCGCACGAGGGTGACGAAATCCGCGCAGGCGCGTCGATCAGGCATCGGCGCGCTTGGAGCCCACGGCCAAACCGGCCTTCAGGCTGGCCTCGACGAACTCGTCCAGGTCGCCGTCCAGCACCTTCTGCGTATCCGAACGCTCGATGCCGGTACGCAGGTCCTTGATGCGGCTCTGGTCCAGCACGTAGTTGCGGATCTGGCTGCCCCAGCCGATGTCGGACTTGGTGGCTTCCACCGCGTCCTTCTCGGCGTTGCGCTTCTGGATCTCCAGTTCATACAGCTTGGCGGCCAGCATCTTCATCGCGTTGTCACGGTTCTGGTGCTGGCTGCGGCCGGTCTGGCACGCCACAACGATGTTGGTCGGGATGTGGGTGATACGCACCGCCGACTCGGTCTTGTTCACGTGCTGGCCACCGGCACCGGACGAGCGGTACACGTCGGTACGCAGGTCGGCCGGGTTGATGGTGATGTCGATGTTGTCATCGATTTCCGGCGACACGAACACCGAGGTGAAGCTGGTGTGGCGGCGGTTGTCCGAGTCGAACGGCGACTTGCGCACCAGGCGGTGCACGCCGGTCTCGGTCTTCAGCCAGCCATAGGCATAGTCGCCTTCCACGCGCAGCGTGGCCGACTTGATGCCGGCGACGTCGCCACCGGAGACTTCCATCAGCTCGGTCTTCCAGCCGCGCGATTCGCACCAGCGCAGGTACATGCGCAGCAGGATCTCGGCCCAGTCCTGGGCTTCGGTACCACCGGCACCGGCCTGGATGTCGACGAACGCCGCCGCATTGTCCATTTCGCCGGAGAACATGCGCTGGAATTCCAGCTTCTCGACGTGCGCCTGGTGCTTGTCCAGGTCGGCGACCACGGCAAGTGCGGTGTCCTCGTCCTGCTCGGACTCGGCCAGCTCCAGCAGTTCAGTCGCGTCGGTCAGGCCATCCAGCACCGACGCGATGCCGCCCACGGTCTTTTCCAGGCTGGAACGCTCGCGGCCCAGGTTCTGGGCGTACTCGGCGTTGTTCCAGACGTCGGGGCTTTCCAGCTCCCGCGTTACTTCTTCAAGACGCTCTTTCTTGGCGTCGTAGTCAAAGATACCCCCGAAGCGACAGCACGCGATCGGTCAGATCGGTGATGCGCTGGCGGACAGGATTCAGTTCGATCATGTCGGCGGTTATGCATTCAAAAGATGACTGGTAATGATACCGCAGGCCGGGGATCCCCGGAATGAGGGCCTGGGCCTGCGCCGGGGAGGCTCGAGCGTGATGCGCCGGCGCTGCATTCAGGCAGGCGGTACCCGCCTTGGCGCAGGGAGCCGGCTGGGCTGCAGCCGACCCCGCACAGGGCCTCCTTGCCCCAGAGCGGCGTCGACGAGGGTCTTCCTTGGCCCACCCTCGGACGGCCACTTGGGGCAGTTGACTATTTAACCTCGAATTCGCCCACCAGCACGGTCTCGGCGCGGTCCTTCAGTCGCATCGTCACCATCTGATCCTTCTGCTTTGCCGTGCCCCAATGGGTGGTCAGGCGCAGCATCAGTGTCGTCGCCCCGGTCACCAGCTGCTGGCGGCTGCCGAAGTAGTTCGCCTCCACCTTGTACTTGCCCGGCTTGGCATTGCGTAGCGAGAACTGCTCGGGACCATAACCGCCGGTGAAGTCCTGCGACATCTGCCCGCCCTGGTAGGTCAGCCGGTTGCCGTAGTAGGCGCGCTCGCCGTTCGGGTCGGTTACCCACAGGTCCATGTCGCTGTTGTCGGCGTCCCACGACAGCACCACGCGCAGGTCCAGCGGCATCGCCTGCAACAGGCGCGGGTCGATGCCGGTGGTATCCAGCCGGGGCGTGCTGCCGGCCACCAGGTTGGTCAGCTCATCCAGCGCGATCAGGGCGATGCCATCGAAGCGGCTGTCCCACGGCCGCACCACCACCTGGTACAGCGGCGCCAGTGCCTGCTGTGGCTTGCCGGCCGCTGCCAGCGCCAGGCCCAGGTCGCGGAAGCTCTGCGGTTCTTCCTGGCCCATCGCCAGCACCTGCTCGAACACCGGCACCGCCAGTGCGGGAGCATCGGCCTGCATCAGTCGGTAACCGAGCACGCGCGGCAGGTGGCGGTTATCCAGATCCATTTCGGCCAGGTTCGACAGCACCCGCAGTGCCAGCTCGCGCTGGCCCTGCTCCAGCAGCAGGTCGGCCACATCGAGGAAGAAGGCGCTGCTGTCGGCGTGGGCATCGCGCTCGGCCAGATAGCGGTCATAGAGCTGCGACGGCGGGCCCTGGCGCAGGCGCCGGGCGATGGCCGAGTCCGGCTGCCAGGCCGCCAGCTGGATGCCGAGCTGGCCATCGTTGGCGGCCGCAGCGGCATCGACCGTGCCGCCGGTGACCACAATCGCATCCAGTGCATTCTCCGACGCGGGCGCCGGACGACGCGCGCGTGCGCTGCTGGCCTGCATGCGCTGTTCTGCCGCCGCGGCCATCGGTGCAGGCGCGGGCGGTGCCGCGGGCGCCGGTGCGACGAGCATCGCCATCGGCGCTGACTCGGCAGGATAGTCGGCCGAAGCAACGTCCAGCGCTGCTTCCTTGGCCCGCGGCGGCGCACCCTTCGGCCAGCTGCGGCTCCACCACTGCTGGCGCTCCTTCCAGCGCGCAGCCACCTGGTCCAAGCGCTCGCGATCAGCAGCGGCGCGGTCAGTCACCTGCCGTGCGAACCGCGCATCGTAGTCCGCGCGCAGCTTGCCGGACGGACGGATGGCATAGCGCAGGTAATCCTCCAGCGTCTCCAGCACGATCAATGAGGTGTCCGGCCCGACCAGGCCAAACTGCTGCGACAGGCGCTGCATGGCCTCGCGGTTGCCGCGGCGGTCAACGGCCAGTTGCTGCAGGCGCGCCTGCGCCCACAGGCCGGCCAGCAGTTCGCCGTCATCGCCTTTCTGCATGGCCGGCAGCGCCTGCCATTCGCCGCCACCCACGCGCACCCGCATCGGCACGCCGTCAGCTGCCAGTCGCGCATGCAGCCACAGCCAACCCTGAGCTTCACTGCGACGGTCGATGACCACGTCCTGCACGCCACGCCCTGCATCGACCTGCACATCCAACGGCGACGACAGCAGCTCACGCGCGGCCGCATCGACATCCTTGCCCAGCGCGACGAAGCGGCCGCCATGCGCTTCACTCCAACCACGCAGTCGCACGGCATCGGTGCGCGCACCGGCACTGCTGACCGCAAACAGGCGCTGATCCGCCGCCATCGCCGGCAGCTGTTCCGGCCCATAGGTCAGCAGGCCATCGCTGACCAGCAGATACTCCTTCACGCCCGGCTGCGGCTGCCACTGTGCCAGCGCGCTGGCACCGTCCGGGCGTACGGCCTGCAGGGCTGCGCGCAGTTCACTCCAGTTGCCGGCGCGGATGCGGAAGCGACGCACCGGCTCGGCGCGATCGCGCAGCACGGTCAAGGCCACGGTGCCGTCGCGCAGCGCAGCGAAATAGCGATCCAGCAGGGCGAACTCACGTGTGTGATCGCGCTGGCCCGCCGAACCGGAGCCATCCCACAGCAGGCCGATTTCGCTCGGCAGTTTGCGCGGCGTGCTGCTGGCCGCCACCGGCAGCTGCGCCAGCAGATAGTGGCCATCCTGCCAGGGCGCCACCTGCACCCGTGCCTGGCGGGTCGCCGGCAGATCCCACTGCAGCTGCTTCGGCAGCTGCGCCCCCTTGCCCTGCCACTGCAGCTGGCCCGCGCTGATGCGGAATGGCGCCGTACCTGCGGTGGTCGTGCCAGGTGCCTGCAGTTTCAGTTCAACCGAGGCTGCACCGGCGGCAAACTGCAGCGGCAGCGTCCACTGCCAGCCTTGGCCGGCGAAGGCCAACGGCTCGCGAATCACCAGCTGCACGCGCCGGCTGCCGCCGGCCGGCAGCGGATAGATACGCAGGCGGAACTGGTTGCCGGCGGTCTGTTCCAGCAGGCCCGGGTCAACGCCGCGGCGGGCAATCTCCTCGAACACCTGGCGGCCGCGGTCCTTCGGCACCGGCACCGCGTCACGCATCTCGCCGTTGATATCCAGCGCGAAGCCGCTGATCTGCTGGCCATCGGCCAAGGGGAACTGCAGCTCACCCTCCAGCACGCGCCGGTTCGGGTTGTGGAATTCCAGGATGATCCGGGTCTGGGCGATGCCCGCCTGGACCTCGCCCTCGATGCGGGCGTGTCGCAGTTGGACCGCCTGCTCAGCCGCCGGTGCGATCAGCAGCGGCGTGGCGGCCTGCGGCCGGGAGATCGGCGGCGACTGCGCGCCAGCGGGCCAGGCCGCAAGGGCCAGCAACAACACAATGCAGCAACGGGCGAAGACCATGACCGGACTCCAGTGGGATCGTGGACCCTTGAACGCACCAGCAGCCGTAACGGGGTTGGGAGACCCAAAAAGGGGACGGAGGGGATTAAGTCGCTTATGCCCTGTTTGCCAGTTGCGACTTAATCCCCTCCGTCCCCTTTTTCTCAGGCGGGCAGGCAGTGTTCGACGATCAGCTGGATGGCGCTGCCGCCGCGATAGTCGTCGCAGGCCAGCCGGTAGGCCAGATGCACGTGGCGGCCAGGGGCATTGCCGTGCCAGCCGCCGAAGTGGATCGCGTTGATCGTGCCAGGCACGCCCGGCAGGCGCAGTTCCAGCTTCAGGTGGCGCTCCTTCAGCACGCGCCAGTTGGCCACTTCGAAGTGGCCGTCGAACAGGGGTTCGGGGAAGCCCTGGCCCCATGGGCCGGCCAACCGCAGCGCATCGGCGTGGCGATGATCGAGCTCGTCCGCGGCCAGTTCGCCGTCGCTGAGCACCTGCTGCTGCAGTGCCGCCGGGTCGAGCATTTCCAGCACCACGGCGACGAAGGCGGCCTTGAAGTCATCAACGTGGTCAAGCCGCAGGCTGAGGCCGGCCGCCATGGCGTGACCGCCGAAGCGGTCGATCAGGCCCGGATGGCGCGCATCGACCAGCGCCAGGGTGTCACGGATGTGCAGCCCGGGAATCGAGCGCGCCGAGCCACGCAGCGTGTCGGCGCCCGGTTCGGCCGGAGCGAAGGCGATCACCGGACGATGCAGGCGATCCTTCATCTTCGAAGCGACCAGGCCGACCACACCGGGATGCCAGTCGGCATCAAACAGGCAGGCGGCCACCGGCCGTTGCCCGGCCATGTCCAGCACCACGCGGGTCAGGGCCTGCTCGGCATCGTCGGTCATCGACTGCTGCACGGCGCGGCGTTCCGCGTTGATCTGCTCCAGCGTCTGCGCGATCTCGCGCGCCTGGCGCGGATCTTCGGTGAGCAGCAGCGCGATGCCCAGCGCCATGTCTTCCAGCCGGCCCGCCGCGTTCAGGCGCGGGCCGAGTGCGAAGCCGATGTCGGTGGCAGTGAGCCGCGCGGCATCACGGCCGCTGGCTTCGATCAGCGCACGCAGGCCAACACAGCCCTGCCCCGCGCGCAGACGGCGCAGGCCCGCGCTGACCAGCGCACGGTTGTTCGGGTCCAGCGCTACCAGGTCCGCAACGGTGCCCACCGCCACCAGATCCAGCAGCGTGGTCAGGTCCGGCCCCTTGCCATCTGCGAAGACGCCGGCCTCGCGCATATGCCGGCGCAGCGCCATCAGCACATAGAAGATCACACCAACACCGGCCAGCGATTTGCTGGGGAAGGCATCGCCATCCAGGTTTGGATCGACGATCACGTCGGCCGGCGGCAGCTGCGGCCCCGGCAGATGGTGGTCGGTGACCAGCACCTGCCAGCCGCGCGCCTTGGCCGCGGTGACACCGGCATGGCAGGCAATACCGTGGTCGACCGTGACCAGCAGGTCCGGCTGCAGCGCGGCCAACTCTTCCACCAGCGACGGTGACAGGCCATAGCCATGCACCATGCGGTTCGGCACCGCGTGGAAGACGTGTTGCGCGCCGAGCATGCGCAGGCCACGCACGCCGACCGCACAGGCGGTGGCGCCATCGCAATCGAAATCGCCGACCACCAGGATGCGCTTGTCGTTGGCGATGGCTTCGATCAGCAGGCCCACTGCATCATCGATACCGGTCAGCAGCTCGGGCGCGTGTAGGCTTCCCAGTTTCGGCAGCGCCAGCTCTGGCGTTCCCGCACCACGGCTGGCATAGAGTCGGGCCAGCAATGGCAGCGTGCCCTCTGGCCAGCTGCCGGGCACGACCACGTCGCGGCGGCGGATCAGCGGTGTATCAGAGGGCGGCTGCGCAGCATCGGCGGCAAGGGACATCGGCATCGCCGGTTACGAGAGACCCGCACATCATAACGTGCACCGCTCCCCCGGTCGGCTGCCGCTGCTGACGAGGCAACTTGGCTCTTCGGCCAGCAGCATTTGGAATTCACGACCGCATCTTCCATGCTTGCCTGCCCTGGAACGGACTTCCATCCATGACCCGCACCCTGCTGACCGCGCTGATGGCACTCACCGTGGCCCCGGCTGCCCACTCCGCGACGCCTGAGCCCAGGCCCGGGGTCGAATTCGAACACAACGACTGGTCGCTGGCCTGTGACAACACCCGCACCTGCCGCGCCGCCGGCTACAGTCCGGAAGAACCCGGCAACCTGCTCAGCCTGATGCTTGAGCGCGCCGGCGGCCCGGGTGCGAAGGTGATCGCGCGGCTGCGCAATGGCGAGGATGGCGAAAGCCCGACGCCGACCGGGGCACTGCGCCTGCGCCTGAACGGCAAGGACCTGGGCGCGGTGCGCGACACCGGCGACGGGGACAAAGTGTTGTTGCAGCAGGCACAGACCGATGCACTGGCCGCCGCACTGCCGCGTCAGGCACGCATCGAGATCATCGACGGCAAGGGCAAGGCCTGGCCGATCTCCGACCGCGGTGCAGCGGCCGTACTGCTGAAGATGGACGAGGCACAGGGCCGGCTGGGCACCCCCGGTGCGCTGGTGCGGCGTGGCGACAAGCCCGAAGCAAGCGTGCCTGCGGCGTTGCCGGTGCCAGTGATCGTGCGCGGCACGCTGGTGGCACCGCGCGCCTCGGACGCGGCACTGGCGAAAGCACCGGGCCTGCGCAAGGCACTGATCGCCAGCCTGCCCAAGCCGGATGAATGCGGCCGCCTGAGCGATGGCGGGACAGATGAAATCGAGATCCAGCGACTGGACGCCCAACATGTGCTGGCAAGCACCAGCTGCTTCGTGGGTGCCTACAACTTCAGCAGCGGCTACTGGGTAGTGCAGGACAAGCCGCCGTACAAAGCACGCTTCGTCACGTCCGATGCAGAAGACTTCGATCGCGACGACGCTACGTTGAGCGGTCGCTTCCGTGGGCGCGGCGTCGGTGACTGCTCCTCCGGCCACGACTGGGCTTGGGATGGCGCGCGATTCGTGAAGAGCAGCGAGTTCACCACCGGGCAGTGCCGGGGCGTTGCGGGTGGGCACTGGACCCTGCCGACGGTGGTCAGCGAGGTGAAATGACACCAGCCGAGCATGGGCTCGGCTCTACAGTAGATCCACGCCATGCGTGGATAGCCCCGCTCAATCGTGCAGCTGGCGCGGCTTCTTCCAGAACTGCCAGCGCTGGCCACGGTCCAGCTGGAATTGCAGGCCGTCCTCGAAGTCCAGTACCAGCCGCTGCAGTTCGCCACGCTTGAGCGCGGCCAGCAGCGGCCGGATCGCATCATTGCCGAGCTGCTGCAAAGAGCGCAGCTGGCGCAGGTCGACCAGCGCATCCACCGCCTGCTCGCCATCCACGGCCACACCAGCCGCCAGGGCCAGGCCCTGCAGCAGCGCGTCCCGGCTGCGCACCTGCGCGTGCGGCGTGCTGACCGACACCGGCATCACGCCACCGCCCCAGAACCACAGCGAATTGATCGGCTGTTGTCCCTGTGCGGCACGCTGCTGGTTCCAGGAATGGTTGTGCAGCAGCACCTGCGCCTCGGTCATCAGCGCCCGCCAGCGACGACCGCCCTCGCCTTCGGGCAGATGCGAGAACAGGTCATCGCCGAGGACCTCGTCGGGGCTGTCGAAGTCCGGCAGCTCGCTGTCGATCGGCAGCCGCAGGTACCAGCGCGAGGGATCGGGTGCGTCGAGCACGAAGCCGGCATCGGCGAACAATGGCTGCAGCACCGGCAGCAACGCGAGGCTGTCGGCCAGCGTCGGCCGCAGTGTTTCGCCGTAGGCCATCATCCGCGCGCCGTGCATGTCCGGCACCATGCAGGCCGGATCGGCACGCAGCCAGCTGGCGCCGGCGGCATCGCCGACGTCGCGCTGGCGGGTCAACGCGGCCACCGGCCAGTGCGGCGCGGCAACCGAGAAATGGCGTGTCAGCTGCGCGCGCTCGCCCGGCAGGACCTGCACCGTCGTGGCACGGCCGAGCGCGCGTGCCACATCGTCCGGCAGCGCAGCCGCGGCAAAGCGGCTGCGTGCAGGCAACAGCAGGGTCGCCGTCGCCACGCGGTCAGTCCACGTAGCTGACGCTGACGATCTCGTACTCGCGCTGGCCGGCCGGGGCGTCGATCACAATCGAATCGCCTTCCAGCTTGCCGATCATCGCCCGCGCCACCGGCGAGGAAATCGCGATCAGGCCCAGCTTGATGTCCGCTTCCAGGTCACCGACGATCTGGTACTTCTTCTCTTCGTCGGTTTCCACGTCGGCCAGCGTGACGCTGGCGCCGAACACCACCTTGGAGCCGGCATTGAGCTTGCTCACGTCGATGATCTCGGCGTGCGACAGCTCGCCCTCCAGCTGCTTGATGCGGCCTTCGATGAAGCCCTGTTCCTCGCGCGCGGCGTGGTACTCGGCATTCTCCTTCAGGTCACCGTGCTCACGCGCTTCGGCGATGGCGGCGATGACCTTCGGGCGCTTGACCGACTTCAGGTGATCCAGTTCGTCGCGCAGCTTCTGCGCGCCCTTCATGGTGATGGGGGCTCTCATGCATTCAACTCCTTGTGCAGCTCCTGCAGCGACCAGACGGGGCCGGTGCCGCGGAATTCCAGTGAATCCACCAGCGCCTTGGCGCCGGCAATGGTGGTCGAGTAGGTGACGCGATGCTGCAGCGCCTCGCGGCGGATCGAGAACGAGTCGTTGATCGCCGAACGACCTTCGGTCGTGTTGACGATGTAGACGATCTCGCCGTTCTTGATCGAGTCGACGATGTGCGGACGGCCTTCGACCACCTTGTTGATGATCTCGCAGTCCATGCCGTGCTGCTGCAGCCACGCGGCGGTGCCACGGGTGGCGACCAAGCTGTAGCCACGCGCCAGCAGCGCCTTGGCCACCGGCAGCACGCGCTTCTTGTCCGGGTCGCGGACCGAGACGAAGGCCTTGCCGACCGGCGGTGCCTTGATGCCACCGGCTTCCTGCGCACGCGCAAAGGCGGCGTTGAAGGTGCGGCCGACGCCCATCACCTCGCCGGTGGAGCGCATCTCCGGCCCGAGGATCGGATCGACGCCCTGGAACTTGGCGAACGGGAAGATCGCTTCCTTCACCGAGTAGTAGTCCGGCACGATTTCCTTGGTCGCGCCCTGCTCGGCCAGGCTCTTGCCAGCCATGCAACGGGCGGCGATCTTCGCCAGCGCCATGCCGGTGGCCTTGGACACGAACGGCACGGTGCGCGAGGCACGCGGGTTCACTTCCAGCAGGTAGATGGTGTCGGCACCCTCGTCGCTGGTCTGGATCGCGAACTGGGTGTTCATCAGGCCGACCACGTTCAGGGCCTTGGCCAGCTCCACCACCTGGCGGCGCAGTTCGGCCTGGGTTTCAGCCGACAGCGAGTACGGCGGCAGCGAGCACGAGGAATCGCCCGAGTGCACGCCAGCTTCTTCGATGTGCTCCATCACGCCACCGATCAGGACGTTGCCATCCTTGTCGGCGATGATGTCGACGTCGCACTCGACAGCATTGTCGAGGAAGCGGTCCAGCAGCACCGGCGAATCGTTGGACACCTTCACAGCGTCGCGCACGTAACGGGCCAGGTCGGCTTCGCCGTAGACGATTTCCATGGCACGGCCGCCCAGCACGTAGCTCGGGCGCACCACCAGCGGGTAGCCGATCTCGCGGGCCAGCAGCAGGGCTTCCTGATCATTGCGGGCGATGCGGTTCGGCGGCTGCTTCAGGCCCAGCTTGTCCACCAGCTGCTGGAAGCGCTCGCGGTCTTCGGCCAGGTCGATCGAGTCCGGGCTGGTGCCGATCACCGGCACGCCGTTGGCTTCCAGCGCGCGCGCCAGCTTCAGCGGGGTCTGGCCGCCGTACTGCACGATCACGCCCTTCGGCTGTTCCAGCTCGACGATTTCCAGCACGTCTTCCAGGGTCAGCGGCTCGAAGTACAGGCGGTCGGAGGTGTCGTAGTCGGTCGACACGGTTTCCGGGTTGCAGTTGACCATGATGGTTTCATAGCCATCCTCGCGCAGCGCCAGTGCCGCGTGCACGCAGCAGTAGTCGAACTCGATGCCCTGGCCGATGCGGTTCGGGCCACCGCCCAGGATCATGATCTTGTCGCGGTTGCTCGGCGCGGCCTCGCACTCGTCCTCGTAGGTCGAGTACAGGTAGGCGGTACCGGTGGAGAACTCACCGGCACAGGAGTCCACGCGCTTGTAGACCGGGCGCACCTTGTGCGCACGACGCAGCGCGCGGATGGCGGCTTCGTTGGTGCCGGTCAGCTGCGCCAGGCGCGCGTCGGAGAAGCCAGCGCGCTTCAGCTTGCGCAGGCGTGCGGCATCCAGCGCATCGATGCCGCCGGCAGCGACTTCGGCTTCGGCCGCGATGATTTCCTCGATCTGGTCCAGGAACCAGTGATCGATGAACGAAAGTGCGTAGATCTCTTCCACGCTCATGCCGGCGCGGAACGCATCGGCCACATAGAACAGGCGCTCCGGGCCCGGCGCCTTCAGCTCGCGACGCAGGGTCTGCAGGTCGTCTTCGTTGCCCAGGTCCAGGCCGGTCGGGTCGAAGCCGACCTTGCCGGTTTCCAGGCCACGCAGGGCCTTCTGCACCGACTCCTGGAAGGTGCGGCCCATCGCCATCACCTCGCCCACCGACTTCATCTGGGTGGTCAGGCGGGCATCGGCGGCCGGGAACTTCTCGAAGGCGAAGCGAGGGATCTTGGTGACGACGTAGTCGATGGACGGCTCGAACGAGGCCGGGGTCAGGCCGCCGGTGATTTCGTTCTTCAGTTCGTCCAGGGTGTAGCCCACGGCCAGCTTGGCGGCGACCTTGGCGATCGGGAAGCCGGTGGCCTTGGAAGCCAGCGCCGAGGAACGCGACACGCGCGGGTTCATCTCGATGACGACCACGCGGCCGGTCTTCGGGTTGATGCCGAACTGCACGTTCGAGCCACCGGTATCGACGCCGATCTTGCGCAGCACGGCGATGGATGCATCGCGCAGGCGCTGGTATTCCTTGTCGGTCAGGGTCTGGGCCGGGGCCACGGTGATCGAGTCACCGGTGTGCACGCCCATCGGGTCCAGGTTTTCGATCGAGCAGACGATGATGCAGTTGTCCGCAGTATCGCGGACCACTTCCATCTCGAATTCCTTCCAGCCCAGCACCGACTCTTCCACCAGCACTTCGGTGGTCGGCGACAGTTCCAGGCCGCGGCTGACGATCTCGACCAGCTCTTCGCGGTTGTAGGCAATGCCGCCACCGCTGCCGCCCAGGGTGAAGCTGGGGCGGATGATGGTCGGATAGCCGACGCGGGTCTGGATTTCCAGCGCTTCGTCCAGGGTGTGGGCGACGGCGGCAGTCGGGCACTCCAGGCCGATCTCACCCATGGCCACGCGGAACAGCTCGCGGTCTTCGGCCATGCGGATCGCTTCGCGCTTGGCGCCGATCAGTTCGACGTTGTACTTCTCCAGCACGCCGTGGTCGGCCAGGTCCAGCGCGCAGTTCAGCGCGGTCTGGCCACCCATGGTCGGCAGCAGCGCATCGGGCTTTTCCTTGGCGATGATCTTCTCGACCGTCTGCCAGTTGATCGGCTCGATGTAGACGGCGTCGGCCATCTCCGGGTCGGTCATGATCGTGGCAGGGTTGCTGTTGACCAGCACCACGCGGTAACCCTCGTCACGCAGGGCCTTGCAGGCCTGGGCACCGGAGTAGTCGAACTCGCAGGCCTGGCCGATGACGATCGGGCCAGCACCGATGATGAGGATGGTCTTGAGGTCAGTGCGCTTGGGCATTTTCTTCTCTAAGTCAGTACAGCGTGACAAGGGGGGTGATCGCACGCTGTCGATCAGGAATCTTGATCCGCGGCGCCGCGCCGGGGGCAGCAGCGATGCGGGGTTTACGGTCCATCGCGACGCCACCGGCAGGCCGGCGGCGTACTGATCACGCCTTGGCCTGCTCCATCAGCACCACGAAGCGGTCGAACAGCGGACCGACGTCGTGCGGGCCCGGCGACGCTTCCGGATGGCCCTGGAACGAGAACGCCGGCACGTCGGTGCGGGCGACGCCCTGGTTGGTGCCGTCGAACAGCGAACGGTGGGTCACGCGCAGGGTCGGCGGCAGGGTTGCTTCATCGATCGCGAAACCGTGGTTCTGCGAGGTGATCATCACCCGGCCGCTGTCCAGGTCCTGCACCGGGTGGTTGGCACCGTGGTGGCCGTGGCCCATCTTCATGGTCTGCGCGCCCGAGGCCAGGCCCAGCAGCTGGTGGCCCAGGCAGATGCCGAAGGTCGGGATCTTCACGTCGATGAAGGTCTTGATCGCTTCGATGGCGTAGTCGCACGGTTCCGGGTCACCCGGGCCGTTGGACAGGAACACGCCGTCCGGCTTCAGTGCCAGCACCTCGGCGGCCGGGGTCTGCGCCGGCACCACGGTCACTTCGCAGCCGCGCTCGGCCAGCATGCGCAGGATGTTGGTCTTCACGCCGAAGTCGTAGGCCACGACCTTGTACTTGGCCGGCACGCTGACGAAGGCGTTGGCATCCAGGTCCAGCTGGCCCTCGGTCCAGGTGTAGGTCTTCTCGGTAGTGACGACCTTGGCCAGATCCATGCCCTTCAGCCCCGGGAACTTGCGGGCGGCTTCCAGTGCCTTTTCCACGTCGATGTCGCCGGCCATCAGCGCACCGTTCTGCGCACCCTTCTCGCGCAGGATGCGGGTCAGCTTGCGGGTGTCGATGCCGGCGATGGCGACCACCCCACGCTGGATCAGCCAGTCCTGCAGCGACACCTGGCTACGCCAGTTGCTGGGGCGGCGCGGAACGTCGCGCACGATCAGGCCGGCCGACCACACCTTGGACGCTTCGTCGTCCTGGTCGGTCATGCCGGTGTTGCCGATATGCGGATAGGTCAGCGTGACCATCTGCCGGGCGTAGGACGGGTCGGTCAACACTTCCTGATAGCCGGTCATGGCGGTGTTGAACACCACTTCACCGACGGACAGGCCGGGCGCGCCTACGGATTCGCCCTCGAATACGGTGCCGTCTTCGAGGACGAGGATTGCGGCTTGGGTCACGGGAATCTCACTTTGGCTACCGAGGGGGCTGCCGAAGTCACGCCTGCGCTTCACGGAAATCCGGTTGCAAAAAAGCGCGGACGTACGGTCTGGGACCGGTCCGGCTTTCGTGATTCGGCGAGTGCGAATTGTAGCGCTGCCGGGGCGCTCACGCCAGCGGTTATCGCGCTTCATGAACAGGCGATTGCGCATTCATTTCAATCCGGCCGGGTATGCGGGCCGGAGGCGGGGTCGGATCCATTCCCGAATGGGAAAGGCTCTGACCCCAGGCGCCCTCGGATGGGGGCAGAGCCCTCTCCGCTGGAAAGGGATCCGACCCCAGGAATCAACCCGCCTTACTGCAGCAGGTCCCGCACGCGGTAGCTGCCCGGGGCCCGGCCCTGCAGCTGGCGGGCGGCAAACAGGGCGCCGCGGGCGAAGATGTCGCGATTGGTGGCCCGGTGTACCAGCTCGATGCGCTCGCCCAGCCCGGTGAACTGCACCAAATGCTCGCCTACGATGTCGCCGGCGCGCAGGCTGGCGTAGTGCGGCTCCGCCCCGCCCCGCTGCGCGGCCGCGCCCAGGGTCAATGCAGTGCCCGATGGCGCGTCCTTCTTCTGGGTGTGGTGCGATTCGACGATGTCGCAGTCCCAGCCGGCCAGCGCCTGCGCCGCGCGCTCCACCAGTTCGTCCAGTACCGCCACGCCCAGGCTGAAGTTCGAGGCCCATACCAGCGGGATCTTCGCCGCCGCGGCGTCCAGCGCCTGGCGCTGTGTGCTGGAGATACCGGTGGTACCCGACACCAGCCCGGCCCCGCGATCCACGCACAGCGCCAGCAGCGGGTCGAAGCCCTCCGGCAGGCTGAAGTCAATGGCCACGTCGAACACCGGCGCACCGGGCAGTTCGCTGGCCGCGAAGAACGGCACACCGTCGACTACGCGCTGGGCCGGCGCGCGACCGGTCACGGCGGCCACGATCTGCAGGGTTTCGGAATGTTCGGCGGCCAGCCGCAGCAGGGCCTGGCCCATGCGCCCGGAGGCACCGTGAATGAGCAATCGCAGGGGAGTCTGGTTCATGCCTGCAGGCTAGCGGCAGCACGCCCGCTCCGGCAAGCGCCATCGCTGCGATGCTGCATGCCCCTGCGGTGACGGGTTTGCCACTGGACGCGGCAACGCTCCCCTTCAAGTCTGTGGCCCTTCCCTCAGCCCGGGCAAAACCCATGAAATCCTCGACCGTCTTCAGCAAATGCGCCAGGAAGACCGGTTATGCCGGGACGTCGACCACCCGCTACCGCTTGCTGGATGACGCCCTGCTTGTCGTGAATCACCAGCGCGCCAGCGAAAGCCGGGGCTTCTATGTGAATGCTGGACTCTACTTTCCAGAGCTGCTCGCGTATCCCCTCGCGCCTGACGATCTTGAAACGGCTTTCCGGTACCGCTCCAGCATTCCCACGCCCCATGTCGACTGGCGGATCGAAGAAACGCCGGGCCTGCGCCGGACCTTCATCCAGCAGGATCTTGATGACCTGCTGGAGGCCGGCAACCGCGACGCGCTGAAGGCCCTGCTGCTCGATGCCCTGGCCGACGTGGCGGGTTTCGCAACAGCCCATGGAAACCGCGAATCGGTGCGGCGATTGAATCAGGGCGGGAACTTCCGCGCGATCATCCGCAGAGAGGTCTGAATCCGGCCTGCGTCCGGTAGATCCACGCCATGCGTGGATGAAGCCCGCAAGTGTGCGAACCAGGGTTCGCACCCACCAGAGCAGGAAAGCAGCGTCAGCGCTGCTTCGGCGGAGTCGGCCCGCAGCTGTCGCACCCCCCACAGCCCCCCCCCCCACCACTGGCCGGCGGCGCGATCTTCCGCCCCAGCGCCTGCAGCCAGGCCGCGCGACCCGGCTTCAGCAGGGCCAGCGCCAATGCGCCGCGCAGCCTGCGTACGGTACCGGGGAACTGCTTCTTCAGCACCACCCAGGCGCTGACCAGCACGGCCACCGCGATGATCAGGTACTGGATCAGCAGCCCGGTATCCATCAGCCGCCTCCCAGCGCGCTGGTCACCTGGTAGGTGATCAGCGCGGCCACGTAAGCCGCGGCAAACAGGTAGAACGCGGCAAAGCCCATCTGCTTCCACGAGTTGGTCTCGCGCTTGATGGTAGCCAGCGTCGAGATGCACATCGGGGCGTAGATGTACCAGACCAGCAGCGACAGGGCCGTGGCCAGCGACCAGCCATCGCTGATCAACGGGGTCAGCGCCTGGCTGGCGGCATCGTCATCGGCGGCCGACAGCGCATACACGGTGGCCAGCGAAGACACCGCCACCTCACGCGCGGCCAGGCCCGGAATCAGCGCGATGCAGATCTGCCAGTTGAAGCCCAGCGGTGCGAAGAACACCGCCATCGCATGGCCGATCCGGCCGGCGTAGCTGTAGTCGATGGCCGGCATCGTGGCATCGGCCGGGGCCGCCGGGAACGACAGCAACACCCACAGCAGGATGGTCAGCGCCAGGATGATGCCGCCGACGCGCTTGAGGAAGATCATGCCGCGCTCATACAGGCCGACCGCCAGGTCACGCACATGTGGCAGGCGGTACGACGGCAGCTCCAGCATCAGCGGATGCTCGCTCTTGTCGCGGCGCCACTTCTTCATGATCCAGGACATCGCCAGCGCACTGAGGATGCCGGCGGCGTACAGGCCGAACAGGACCAGGCCCTGCTGGTTGAACACCCCCCACACCGTCTTCTGCGGAATGAACGCACCGATCAGCAGGGCGTACACCGGCAGGCGCGCCGAGCAGGTCATCAGCGGTGCGACCAGGATGGTGGCCAGGCGGTCACGCGGGTCCTGGATGCTGCGCGTGGACATGATGCCCGGCACCGCGCAGGCGAAGCTGGACAGCAGCGGGATGAACGAGCGGCCGGACAGGCCGGCGGCGGCCATCATGCGGTCGAGCAGGAACGCCGCACGTGGCAGGTAGCCGGATTCCTCCAGCACCAGGATGAAGAAGAACAGGATCAGGATCTGCGGCAGGAACACCACCACGCCACCGACGCCGGCGATGATGCCGTCAGTCAGCAGGCTGGCCAGCGGACCCTCCGGCAACACGCTGCCAACGAGAGCACCGAGCCAGGCGAAGCCAGCCTCGATGCCATCCATCAACGGCGTCGCCCAGGCGTACACCGCCTGGAAGATCAGGAACATCACCACTGCAAGGCTGATCAGCCCGAACACCGGGTGCAGCAGCCAGCGGTCCAGCGCGTCGTCGATCTTCGCGGTCCGCGCTGGCATCCGCACGGCGACCGACAGGATCTCGCGCACCTTGGCATGGTAGTCGATGCCACCTTCCGGGCCCGGCACCGGTGCATCCAGGTGCGGCACCATCGCATCGAGGCGCTCGACCAGGGCCTTGGCACCCTGCTTGCGCACCGCCACGGTCTCCACCACCGGCACGCCCAGCTCGCGCTCCAGCGCAGCCACATCCACCTGGATGCCACGCCGCTGGGCGGCATCGACCATGTTCAGCGCCACCACCATCGGCTTGCCCAGCTCGCGCAGTTCCAGCGCGAAGCGCAGGTGCAGGCGCAGGTTGGTGGCATCGATCACGCACAGCAGCACGTCCGGCGCAGCTTCGCCCGGGTAGAAGCCCCGGCACAGGTCACGGGTGATCGCCTCATCCAGGCTGGCCGGATGCAGGCTGTAGGCACCCGGCAGGTCGAGCACGGCGAATTCGCGGCCGGATGGCGCGCGCAGGCGACCTTCCTTGCGCTCTACGGTGACGCCGGTGTAGTTGGCGACCTTCTGCCGGCTGCCGGTCAGCTGGTTGAACAGCGCGGTCTTGCCGCTGTTGGGGTTCCCGACCAGCGCGATGCGCAGCGGTGAGGCGGAGACAGTGGCGGTCATGCACGTCGTTCCTGGCTGGCAGCGTCGACCACGACGCGCTTGGCTTCACTGATCCGCAGCGCGAACCGGGTGAACCCGACCTGCACCAGCAGCGGCTCGCCCCCCACCGGGCCCTTGGCCACCAAGCGTACTTCCTCGCCATTCACGAAACCCAGCTCGCGCAGGCGACGGGCAATGGCATCGTTGGCATGCAGGTCCTGCACGGACTCGACCACGGCCGAGGTGTGCAGCGGCAGTTCGGACAGCGTCATCTAGCGTGTTCTCTGCTGGATGTAAATGGTTCTCGATTCTAACATTCCCGCGTCGCGTCATGGCCCATGACCAATGGCCCGCTATGATCCATACAGGTATGGAGTGACCTTGGAATCCCATGAACGATGCTTTGCAGATCGAGCGCCGTGGCGCTGTCCTCACCCTCTGGCTGAACCGGCCGGAGCTGCACAACGCCTTTGACGCCAGCCTGATCGCCCGGCTGACTGCCGCACTGGAAGCCGCCGGCGGCGATGATTCGGTCCGGGCCGTGGTGGTCGCCGGTCACGGCGCTTCCTTCTCGGCCGGTGCCGACATGCAGTGGATGCGCGGCATGGCCGCCGCCAGCGAGGCCGACAACCGCGAGGACTCGCTGGCCCTGGCGCGGCTGATGCGCACCCTGGACGAGCTGCCCAAGCCGACCCTGGCCCGGATCCATGGCGCCGCCTTCGGGGGCGGCGTCGGCCTGGTCGCCTGCTGCGACATCGCCATCGCCAGCACCTCGGCCCGCTTCGGCCTGACCGAAAGCCGCCTCGGCCTGCTGCCGGCGGTGATCTCGCCCTACGTGATCGAGGCCATCGGCCCGCGCCAAGCGCGGCGCTGGTTCGCCACCGGCGAGCACTTCGACGCCGATACCGCGCTGCGCATCGGCCTGGTCCACCAACTGGTCGAGCCCGAACGCCTGGACGAAGCCCTGGAACGCCAGCTGGCCCTGCTCGACAAGGCCGGCCCGATCGCCTCGTCCACCGCCAAGCAGCTGGTGCGGCAGGTCCGCGACAGCCATGACCGCGACGCGCTGGATCGGGATAATGCCGCCCTGATCGCGCGCCTGCGGGTGTCCGCCGAGGGCCAGGAAGGCCTGGGCGCCTTCCTCGACAAGCGCGCCCCCCACTGGGTCACGGAAGCCTGAACATGCTCGATCATCTTGGTTTGACCAGCGCCGACCTGGCGCGCAGCAGGACCTTCTTCCTGCAGGCACTGGCGCCGCTGCAGATCGGCGTGGTGATGGAAGTGAGCGCCGAAGAAACCGGTGACCACGACCACATCGGCTTCGGCAGCGACGGCAAGCCGTTCTTCTGGCTCGGCAATGGCGGCACCACCAGTCACGGCGTGCACGTGGCCTTTGCCTGCACCAGCCGCGCGCAGGTGGACGCCTTCCACGCCGCCGCCCTCGCCGCCGGTGGCCGCGACAACGGCGCCCCGGGCCTGCGCCCGTGGTACCACCCGGATTACTACGCCGCCTTCGTGCTCGACCCGGACGGCAACAACATCGAAGCGGTCTGCCACCGTCCGTCCGATGGGGCAGCCGCATGAGCGATTACGTCCGCATCGTCGAGGTCGGCCCGCGTGATGGGCTGCAGAACGAAAAGCAGTCGGTGTCCACCGCCGACAAGATCGAACTGATCAACCGCTTGTCGGCCACCGGCCTGCGCAGCATCGAGGCGACCAGTTTCGTCAGCCCGAAGTGGATCCCGCAACTGGCCGACGCCGCCGAGGTCTATGCCGGCATCCAGCGCCGGCCGGGCGTGCACTACCCGGTACTGGTGCCGAACGAACAGGGCTACGACCGCGCCCGTGCGGTGGGCGTGGAGGAAGTGGCGGTGTTCACCGCCGCCTCCGAGGCGTTCAACCGTACCAATACCAATGCCGGCATCGACGAATCGCTGGCCCGGTTCGAGCCGATCCTGCGCCGCGCCGCCGCCGATGGCGTGCGCGTGCGCGGCTATGTCTCCACCGTACTCGGCTGCCCCTACCAGGGCGAGGTGCCACTGGCCGACGTGGTGCGGGTGGCGCGCGCCCTGCACCAGATGGGTTGTTACGAAATCTCACTGGGCGACACCATCGGCGTCGGCACCCCGCGCAAGGCTCGGGCGATGCTGCAGGCGGTTGCCGCCGAGATTCCGATGACGGCACTGGCCGTGCACTTCCACGACACCTACGGCCAGGCCATCGCCAACATCGCCACCTGCCTGGAAGAAGGCGTGCGCGTGGTCGACAGCGCGGTCTCCGGCGCCGGTGGCTGCCCGTATGCCAAGGGCGCCAGCGGCAACGTCGCCAGCGAGGATGTGGTCTATCTGCTGCAGGGCCTGGGCCTGGACAGCGGCGTGGACCTGCCGGCACTGGCCGAGACCGGCCGCTGGCTGGCCGGCCTGCTCGGTCGCGCCACCGCCAGCCGCACCGGGCAGGCGCTGGCCGCCGCCAGCTGACCGCTGCACTGCGCCGCCCTGCACCGGCGGCGCAGTGCACAACGGCGGCGGTCACGGCTTCCGTTAGAATCGGCGGTTCTCGAACCTGCAGGACCGTTCAATGCAGCTGTCTTCCGTACGTGCCGTGATCACTGGCGGCGTCTCCGGCCTCGGCCTGGCCGTGGCCCAGCACCTCGTCGCCCAGGGCGGCAAGGTGGCCCTGTTCGACCTCAACGACGCCAAGGGCGCCGCCGCCATTGCCGGGCTGGGTGCCGACAAGGCCCGCTATTTCAACGTCAACGTCAGCGATGAAGCGGCCGTCTCGGCAGCCATCGACCAGGCCCACGATTTCCTCGGCGGCCTGAACGTGGCGATGAACTGTGCCGGCATCCTCGGCGCCGGCCGCGTGCTGGGCAAAGAAGGCCCGATGCCGCTGGCCGGCTTCCAGGGCACGGTGATGGTCAACCTGGTCGGCAGCTTCAACGTGGCCAAGGCCGCGGCCAACCGCATGCAGCACAACGAGGCCGGCACCGACGGCGAGCGCGGCGTCATCATCAACACCGCCAGCATCGCTGCCTATGAAGGCCAGATCGGCCAGGCCGCCTATGCCGCCAGCAAGGGCGGCGTGGTCTCGATGACGCTGCCGATGGCGCGCGAACTGTCGCGCTTCGGCATCCGCGTCAATACGATTGCTCCCGGCGTGTTCTGGACGCCGATGGTGGACGGCATGCCCGAAGCCGTGCAGCAGTCGCTGGCCGCCTCGATTCCGTTCCCGTCGCGCCTGGGCAAGCCGGAAGACTTCGCCAGCCTGGTCGGCTTCATCCTTGGCAATACCTACCTCAACGGCGAGACCATCCGCCTGGACGGCGCTACCCGCCTCGCTCCGAAGTGATTCCCCACGGGCGCCGGGACGGCGCCCTCCCCCAACGACCTAGATCACCATGAAAGCCAACGACATCAAGAAGGGCAACGTCGTCGAGTACAACAACGGCGTGTACCAGATCCGCGACATCGAGCGCAGCTCGCCGCAGGGTCGCGGCGGCAACGTCCGCTTCCGCTTCATCATGTACAGCGTGCCGGGCGGCAACAAGCTCGACGCCAGCTTCGATGCCGACGACAACCTGGTCGAGGTCGAACTGCTGCGCCGCCAGTCCACCTATTCGTACAAGGACGGCGATGCCTTCGTGTTCCTGGATGACGAGGACTACACCCCGTACACCCTGGATGCGGACGTGATCGGCGATGACGCCGGTTACATCACCGACGGCCTGACCGGCATCTACGTGCAGGTGATCGACGAGCAGCCGGTGGCGATCCAGCTGCCGGCCTCCGTGGTGCTGGAAGTGATCGAGACGCCGCCGGAACTGAAGGGTGGCACCGCCACCAAGCGCCCGAAGCCGGCCAAGCTCAACACCGGCATCGAGATCATGGTGCCGGAGTACATCGTCAACGGCGAGCGCGTGCTGGTGAACACCGCCACCGGCGAATTCGCCGGCCGTGCCGACTAAGCACCCTGCGCCGATCGCCTGCCGATCGCTGCCTGCGGCAAGTTCGCCGCAGGCAGCAAGCAGCGCATCGCTGACAGTAGTTGTGTAGAGCCGAGCCCGTGCTCGGCTGCGGTGGGTTGGACAGGTACTGCAGCCGAGCGTGGGCTCGGCTCTACAGGTAACTTACGGCTGCTTCGCGCCGAAATTGCCGCAGCCGTGGTACTGGCGGGTACCGACGGTCAGCATCACCTTCGCCTCGAACGCCTCCCCGCTCATATCGTCCTGGCAGGCAGTGCGCTGGAAGCTGAGCTTGACGTCGGTGCCGTCGGACGCCTTGCCGCTCCATCCATCAGCGCCCTGGGTGGGCCTGGCCACGTCAAAGCGGCGCTCGCCATAGTCAACTTCCACCTGCAGGCCCGGCATATCGCCATCGACGACTGCAAGCCATCCGGGTTCATTGCCGGTGGCACGGAACGCGGCATTGCCGGCGCTGCCATCGCCTTCGGCAGCTTCCACCGTATGGCACTCGCGATCCGGCTCGCCCTTCAGGCTCAGCAGGCCATCATCGCTGCCCTTGGTCCAGAAGCTGTTGCCAAGGCCATCGCTGTACTTGGCGCCGGATGCCGCGCGCTCGGAGGTCATGGCGAAGCTACGCTCGCCGATCACCACCGTGGCAGCATCCTCGCCATTGAAGGTCGCGCGCACGCTCAGATCACCACACTGGTAGGCGGTCTCGCTGCCACCTTCCGTGTTGGCGCTCGGCTTCGGCGTGGCAGGCGAGGCGTCATTGCTGCCCGCCGCGGGTGCCTGGGCCGGCTGGCACGCGGCCAGGACCAACCCCAGGGAGGCTGCCAACAGACTGGGAACTACACGCATGGCTCGACTCCTTGTCGACACTACAGGAATGCTCGACCCTACCACCTCGCGGTGAGCGGGGCCTGAAAACAGCCTGACCGCACTCATGCGGCCAGCACCGCCATCGACAGCAGCTGCGCGCCACTGCCGCCGGAACTGCAGGTCCAGACCCGCAACAGGCGCAGCTTCAGTTCACGCTCCCGGCCATGCCGCCACACCGACAGCCGCACGTCGCTGGACAGCAACGCCAGACGGCCACACAGCAGCGTTTCCACCGCGTGCAGCTGCAGGCTTCGTACCTGCAGGTCACCGGCCAACCAATCACCCAGCCACGGCAGATCGAGCATGCGGCCACCGTAGCTATCCATCAGGAACAGGGCCGGCGATACCAGCGCGTTCAACGCATCGTGATTGTTCTCCAGCAGCGCTGCGCACAGGCGCTGTTCCAGCGCCATCAACTGCTGCTCATGCAGATCTTCAACGATGTTCCGTTCCATCCACGGTTCCTCCCGGCATCGGCCGGCGCCTGCGCAGGCGCTGCGCGATCCACTGCCGCGCGCCCTGCACCACTACATAGAAGACCGGCACGAAGAACACCGCCAGCACGGTCGCACTGACCATGCCGCCGAACACACCGGTTCCAATCGCCTGCTGGGTTTCCTTCGACGCGCCCTGCGCCAGCATCAGTGGCACCACGCCCAGCGCGAACGCCAGCGAGGTCATCACGATCGGACGCAGGCGCAGCCGCGCCGCCTCCAGCGCTGCTTCAACCAGGCCGCGCCCCTGCTGCTGCAGCTGCCGCGCGAATTCGACGATGAGGATCGCGTTCTTCGCCGACAGCCCGATCACGGTGATCATGCCGACCTTGAAGAACACGTCGTTGGGCATGCCGCGCAACAGCACCGCGGCGACCGCGCCAAGCAGGCCCAGGGGCACCACCAGCAGCACCGCCAACGGAATCGACCAGCTCTCGTACAGCGCGGCAAGCACCAGGAACACCACCAGCATCGACAACAGCAGCAGCCACGGCGCCTGCGCCCCCGACTCACGCTCCTGCAGCGACTGGCTGGTCCATTGCAGGGCGAAGCCGGACGGCAGCTTTTCGGCCAACCGCTCCATCTCCGCCATGGCCTGGCCGGTCGACACGCCAGAGGCCGGGGCGCCGGACAGGTTCAGCGCCGGGAAACCAAGATAGCGTTGCAGCTGCAACGGCGCCTCGGTCCAGTGCGGGGTGACCAGCTCGGACAACGCCACCATGCCGCCCTCGCTGTTGCGCACGTACAGCTTCAGCACGTCTTCCAGCTCCATCCGGTGCGGCGCATCGGCCTGCAGGATCACCTGCTGCAGCCGTCCCTTGTTGGGGAAGTCGTTGACGTACTGCGAGCCCATGGCCGCCGACAGCGTGCTGCTGATGTGCTCGAAGCCCACGCCCATCGCCTCGGCCTTGGCGCGGTCGATCTCCAGCCGCACGCTGGTGCCGGCTGGCAGGCCATCGGCATGCACCTCCGACAGCAACGGGCTGGCTTCGGCCAGCTTCAGCAGCTGCTGCAGGGCTGCGCGCAGTTCGGCCTGGCCCTGCCCGGTACGCGCCTGCAGGGCCAGCGAGAAGCCGGAGGAACGACCCAGGCTGTCGATGGCCGGCGGCATCACGCTCATCACCTCACCCTCGGCAACTGTGGCCATCGCCTGCTGTGCGGCCTCCACCTCACCGGCCGCGGTTGCGCCTGCGCGCTCACCCCAGTCCTTCAGCATGGTGTAGGTCAGCGCCGCACTCGGGCCGGAACCGGAAAAGCTGTAGCCGAGGATCGACTGGTTGGAGCCGATGCCCGGACGCGAGGCCACGTGCCGTTCATAGGCTTCGACAACGGCCAGCGTACGCTCGGCCGTCGCCTCGGCCGGCAGCTGGATCGAGGTCATGAAATAGCCCTGGTCTTCTTCCGGCAGGAATGCACCCGGCAGCCAGTGCAGGCCCAGCAGCAACGCCGCCACCAGCGCGGCGAACACGCCCATCACCCGCCCGCTCCGCTGCAGCACCGACGCCACACCACGCTGGTAACGCCCGGTCATCCGCTCGAAACCCCGGTTGAAGGCGCCGAACAGCCCACCGCGACCGTGATGGCCGTGGGTGGCCTGGCGCAGCAGGGTCGCGCACAGCGCCGGCGTCAGGCTCAGGGCCAGCAGCGCAGAGAACAGGATCGACACCGCCATCGCCACGGTGAACTGGCGGTAGATCGCGCCCACCGAACCGCTGGCCAGCGCCATCGGGATGAACACCGCAGTCAGCACCAGGGTGATGCCGATCACTGCGCCTGTCAGTTCACGCATCGCCTTGATGGTGGCCTCGCGCGGCGGCAGGCCCTCCTCGGCCATGATCCGTTCCACGCCCTCGACCACCACGATCGCGTCGTCGACGATGATGCCGATGGCCAGCACCATGCCGAACATGGTCAGCACGTTGATCGAGAAGCCCAGCGCCAGCATCACCGCGAACGTACCCAGCAGCGCGATCGGTGCGACCAACGCCGGGATCAGCGTGTAACGCCAGTTCTGCAGGAACAGGTACATCACCGCGAACACCAGCAGCATCGCCTCCAGCAGGGTCTGCACCACCTTCTGGATCGAGATCTTGACGAACGGCGCGGTGTCGAACGGGATGCTCGCTTCCACCCCGCGCGGCAGCAGGGGCGCCAGCTCAGCCATGCGCTCACGCACCGCCGCAGCGGTACGCACCGCGTTCGCGCCCGGCCGCAGCTGCACGCCGGCGGCGGTGGCTGGATGGCCGTCCTCGCGGGTGCCCCAGGCATAGCTCTGCGCGCCCAGCTCGACGCGGGCGACATCACCCAGCACCACCCGTGAACCGTCGGCGCCGGCACGCAGTACGATCGCCGCGAACTGTTCCGGCGTGGACAACTGGCCGTCGGCACTGAGCGGCACGGTGATGCGCTGGCCTGGAACACCCGGCGAATCACCAATGCGTCCTGGCGAAATCTCCAGATTCTGCTGCTCGATCGCGGCTGCCACATCGCCCATGGTCAGGCCGTAGCCGGTCAACCGGGTCGGGTCCAGCCACACGCGCATCGCCTGCTCGGCACCGAACAACTGCACGCGGCCGACGCCATCGATACGGCGCAGCTCTTCGATGATGTTGCGCGCCATGAAATCGCCCAGCGCGGCCTCGCTGACGCTGGCATCGGGCGAACGCAGGCCGACCAGCATCAGGAAGCCGGAATCAGCGGCCTCCACGAACAGGCCGTTCTGGCGCACGCTGCGCGGCAGCCGTGGTTCGATCGCCTTGATCCGGTTCTGCACGTCCACCTGCGCCAGCTCCGGATTGGTGCCGGGCTTGAAGGTGGCAGTGATCGACGCTTCGCCGGACGTGTCCACCGACGACTCGAAGTACAGCAGGTGCTTGACGCTGGACAGCTCGCGCTCGATCAGGCCAACCACGGCATCATTCAGCGTCTGCGGGCTGGCACCCGGGTAGCTGGCATAGATGCTGACGCTGGGCGGGGCGACTGCTGGATAGCGCTCCACCGCCAGCCGCGGGATCGCCAGCACGCCGGCCAGGATGATGAAGATCGCCAGCACCCAGGCGAACACCGGGCGATCGATGAAGAAACGTGCCATGTTGGATTTTCCTGGAGGGGCCGGCCGGGAACAGGCTCAGCCCTTGCTGCCGGCCTGTACTGCACCGGCGCTGGCAACCGGCATCTGCCAGTCGCGCGCATCGACCACCACGCCTTCCTGCAGGCGCTCCTGACCCTCGACCACCACTTTCTCGCCGGCCTTCAAGCCCGTGCGCACCAGCCACTGGCGATCGACACTACCGTCCACTTCCAGCGTGCGGATCACCGCCTTGCCGTCGGCGCCGATCACCCAGGCATAGGCCTGGCCACCGGCGCTGCGCAGCACCGCCTGCTGTGGCACGGTCAATGCACTGGCGGGCGCGCCACGTGGCACCCTCGCGCGCACGTACATGCCCGGCAGCAGCTGCCGCTGCGGGTTGTCAACCAGGATGCGCAGGATCACGTCACCCGTCCGCGCATCGACATTGATGCCGGAGAACAACAGCTGCCCGCGCTCTGGCAGCGGCTTGCCGGCCGCACCGATGATCGTCACCGGCAGCTCGCCATCACCGGCGGCACTGCGCTGCAGCGACTCCAGCTGCGCCGCCGGTTGGCGCACATCAACGTAGACCTGGTCGATCTGCTGCACCACCGCCATCGGCTCGGCATCAGCCACGCCGACCAGCGCACCTTCGGTCACCAGCGCCTGGTCGATACGGCCGGCAATGGGTGCACTGACCGTCGCGTAACGCAGATCGAGCTGGCGACGGGACAGGATCGCGCGCGCTTCGTTCACTGCGGCACGGGCCTGCTCGTATTCGGCGCTGGCATCGTCGCGATGCTGTTGGCTGACCGCCTGTGCGGCGGCCAGCGCATGCAGGCGCTGCGATTGCACGCGGCTGCGGCCCAGCGCGGCCTCACTGCGCTGCAAGGCAGCCAGTGCCGAATCGACGTCGGCCCGGAACGCGGCCGGGTCGATCTGGAACAGGGCCTGGCCGGCGCTCACTTCGGCCCCCTGGTCGAACAGCCGGCGCTGCACGATGCCGCCCACCTGCGCACGGATCTGCGCGGTGCGCACGGCGGCCACGCGGCCGGGCAGTTCGTCGTCACGCTGCACCACCTGTGGGCCGACGGTGATCACGCTGACACGCGGTGCGGCTTCGGGAGGGGCTTCGGGGGTTGAGCAGGCCGTCATGGCCAGGGCGAGGGCCGCGATCAACGCGACCGGAGTCCTGAAGGTTCTCATTGCTGTGCACAATGCCGCGCAGGCGGCGGATAGGTTCTGAAGCGCGCAGTGTGCGTGGCAATGATGGGGTTTCGATGGAGGAACTGTGGAGATACGATGGAGGCAAGCACCTTACGGCCCCGCCCCTGCATGCATGCCTCCCCCGCCCTCGCCGCCCTCGTCCTGATCGTCGAGGATGAGGCCGAGATCGCCGATATTCTCAGCGCCTACCTGGAACGCGAAGGACTGCGCACGCTGCGCGCGGCCGATGGCCATAGCGCACTGGACCTGCATCGCAGCGCCCGCCCCGACCTGGTCCTGCTCGATGTACAGCTGCCACGCCTGGATGGCTGGAGCGTGCTGACCCAGTTGCGCCAGCGTGGTGAGACGCCGGTGATCATGCTGACCGCGCTGGACCAGGACCTCGACAAGCTGACCGCGCTGCGCATGGGTGCCGACGACTACGTGGTCAAGCCGTTCAACCCGGCCGAGGTAGCGGCGCGCGTGCGCGCGGTGCTGCGGCGTACGCTGCGCGCCTCGCGCGTGGACGCGCCCACTGCGCTGCGCGTCGGCCCGCTGCTGATCGACTCGGCCACCCACGCCGTGCACGTGGAGGGCGAAGGCTACAGTCACGAAGTGCTGCTCACGCTCACCGAGTTCAAGCTGCTGCACTGCATGGCGCTGGCACCGACCCGCATCTTCAGCCGCAGCGAGCTGATGCACGAATGCCTGCCGGAAAGCGAAGCGCTGGAGCGCACTGTCGACAGCCATGTCAGCAAGCTGCGCCGCAAGCTGGACGAAGTGGGCATGGTCAATGTTCCGGCCAGTGTGCGCGGCGTCGGCTACCGGTTGATGGCTGACCGCTGATGGCCCGACTGCGCCGTTCCGGGCTCAGCCGCCACATCATCGTCTCGATGTCGCTGATGGTGATCGGCGTCATCGTGATGATGATCCTGTCGTCGTGGCTGCTGTACGCGGTGCTGGTCGAGTTCTTCCCCGGAAGTACCGAAGAGCCGGAAAGCTGGTTGCCGACCGGGCCGGAGCTTGCATGGATGGTGGGCGTGATCCTGACCGGCCTGGCGCTGGCCATCGCCGCCTCGTTCCGCCTCGCCCACCGCATCCTGTCGCCGTTGAATTCGCTGGTGGACAGCGTGCGTGCCCTCGCCAGCGGTGACCTCGGGGCCCGCGCCAGCGTCGAGGAGAATTCGCCGGGCGAAGTGGCGACCCTGGTTGAAGACTTCAATGCGATGGCGCGCCGCCTGCAGCACATGGAGAGCGAGCGCGCGATGTGGCATGCGGCCATCGCACATGAGCTGCGTACTCCGGTGACGATCCTGCGCGGCCGCCTGCAGGGACTGGCCGAGGGCGTGTTCCATCCGGACGAGTCGCAGTTCCGCAGCCTGCTCGCCCAGGTCGAAGGGCTGTCCCGCCTGATTGAAGATCTGCGCGTACTGAGCCTGTCCGACAACGCACGGCTGGACGTGCGTCGCGCACGCACCGACGTGGTGGCCGAGGTGCATTCGGTGATGACGCTGGTCGACCCGCAGTTCCGCGCTGCGGGCTTCGTGCTGGAGCTGGAAACCAGCCGCGAGGAACACAACGCGCACTGTGATCCCACGCGCCTGCGCCAGGCGCTGCTGGCGCTGCTGGAAAACGCCCGTCGCTATGCCAGCCCAGGCAAGGTGCGGATCGCTGTCCATGACACGCCGGGACATGTGCAGGTGGCCATCGAGGATGAAGGCCCGGGCATTGATCCGGGACTGCATGCCGACATCTTCACTCCGTTCATGCGCGCCGACGGCTCACGTTCGCGCCAGGGCGGTGGCAGCGGGCTCGGCCTGGCGGTGGTCAAGGCCATCGCCGATGCACATGGCGGCCATGCCTACTGCACGCCCGGCAGCTGCGGCGGCAGCCGTTTCGTCATCGAACTGCCGCGCCAGTAGCCGGACCAGCGGCCTGCGTGCGCAGGTGTGCCCCCAGCGCGGCCAGATTGGCGTCGATCGCATCCATTTCCTCACGCTGCCGCGCCGGCAACTGCTGGCGAAGCTGCACACGCAATGCCTGCCATGCCGGTACCGCCTGCGCACTGGCAGTGGTCACGGCCGCAGACAGCAGTACCTGCTCGTCGCCCAGAGGCAACCCATAGCCGCCGTCCTGCAGCAGCGTCCCTGGGCGCAACCACTGCCCACTCTGCGCCAGCAGGCCGCGCAGGCTGCGGGTTTCCGCGCTGTCCGCAGCAGCCAGCAGCTGCCGCTTGAGCACATCGCGTGCCCGCAGCTCGGCACGCCGCTGTGCGGCCTGTTCCAGCAACAGCAGGCCGGCACTGGCGCGCAGGTCGCCCTTCAGCAGCCACGGTGCCCGTTGTTCCGCCGGCAGCTTCAACCAGCCGCGCACATCGCGGGCGGGCAGGCTCAGCTGGGTCGCCGCCACTGTGAACAACTGCTGGTAGTGGTCGCGCGCGGAAGCGAAGTAATAGCCCTGTGCCTGCGCGGCGTTGCGGTCCGTGAGTACCCGCTCGTCAAGCATGCCCAGCCGCGCCAGCCGGCGCTTGAGACCGCGCGGACTCAGCTGGGCCAGCCCGGCCTCGCCCAGCTGCGGCACTCCGGCCTGCAGCAGCTTGGCGGTCTCCACCGCACAGTTGTTGCTGACGAAGTAATAGCGCCCGTCATAGCTCCAGTGCACCTGGGCGGTGCGCTCGAGCAGGCTGGCGATCTCATCGCGCTGCAGCCGCAATGGCAGCGACTGCAGGCCGCGCAGTTCGACCTTGGTGTACTCGTCCACCACCTGCTGCAGCGGCAGCACGAACAGCCGCGACGGGTAGCCGCCGGTCAAGCCGCGCCAGTTGGATATCTGCACGTCGCCCACGAACGCGCGGAAGGACAGCACGCGGTGGTGTTCAAGATCCAGCCTGCAGTCCGGCCCCGGTGCGCGCCCGGGCCTGCAGATCACCAATCGCAGCATGCTGTGGCCCCAGCGGCTCATTGGCTGCGCGCTGCCTTCGGCGAACAGGTAATCCACGGCGTAGACACGCGCGGGGTCGAGCTGCAGCAGCGATGCCGCCCCCTCTTCCGATTCGGCCTGCAGCAAGGGCAACGCGGTCGCGCAGTGCGACTGCGGCAGCGATGGCAGGGTTCCGAAATGGGCCTGGTACCACCGCGCCAGTGCCGGGCGCCGGCAGGCGAACTCGCTGTCGAGCACGAAATGCTCGGCGTTCACTGCCAGGTACTCGGCCGGGTCCTTCAGTTCATACGCATCGGGGCTGCGGTCACGGAAGTCGTTGTCGCCACGGCCGAGATGCCAGGGCTTGCGCTGCCAACCCGCGAGGTCACGCCATCGCATGCTCTGCGACCAGTTCGCACCGCCACGGTCGGCGACGTGCGTCAGTTCGTGTACCAGCGCGCTGCGGCGTGCGCGGCGCGCGCCGGGCACGGCATCATCCAGCAGCTCGCGACGCAGGGCGATGCGCCCGGCGAAAGCGCGGCCGTGCACATCGGCCGGCAGGTCATCGCGCCAACGCACCTGGACCTGTGCAGGCAATGCGCGGAGCAGGCCATCAGGCAGCAGTGCCTGCACGTCGGCCAGGGTCTGCGTCGCCACCTGCTGCTGTGCAGGGCTCAACCCTGCCGGGTCCAGCTGCAGGCGATCAGCTGCGTGCGCGACGTGGGCGACCAGCAGTAGAGCCACGCCATGCGTGGCTGCGTTCCACCGGCCAAGCCTCTGTAGAGCCGAGCCATGCTCGGCTACTGTTGCGATCCGCATGCGCCAGGCATTCAGCCGCGCATGGCTCGGCGCTACAGAAAGCGATGACGCCGAGGTCATGCAGCCCGGATCAGCGGGCCAGCAGCGCGCGGGCCAGTTCCAGGTCGCTCTGCAGCTGTGCGGTGGCGCTCTGCTCACGCAGGTGGACCAGCGCGGCCTGCAGGCGGGCGCCACGGATCTGGCCGTCGCTGGCAACGAACGCAGCGGCATCGTCGCGCGCGGCCAGCACCACCTTGTCATCACCCGAGCTGCTGCCCGAGGAGCCGGAGGAAGCGCCGGTGGCCGAACCGGCCGAGGTGCCGGCGAAGCTGGAAGCGAAGCCGGCCAGCGGCAGGGACAGCAGGGCGAGCAGCAGAAGCTTACGGGTCATCGGTTCGAAGCCGGTTGTGAGGATGCGTGGAGCGTAACGGGTGCGTGAAGGATTTGCCCGGCTCAGGCGTCGAACAGCTTGCCGGGATTCAGCCGCGCTTGGGGATCGAACGCGCGTTTGACCGCCTTCATCAGCGCGATTTCGGCCGGGCCGCGGGTGCTGTCCAGGTAGCCCTTCTTGACCAGGCCGATGCCATGCTCGGCCGAGATGCTGCCATCGAAACGCGCCAGCACCTGCGCCAGCAGCTTGGTGACGTGCTCGCACTGCGCCACGAAATCGGCGTCACTGGTATCGTCGGGCTTGAGCACGTTGATGTGCAGGTTGCCGTCGCCGATGTGGCCGAACCAGACCACGTCGAAGTGCGGGTAGGCTTGCCCGATCAGTGCCTGGGTCTCTGCCAGGAACGCCGGCATCGCCGAGATCCGTACCGAGACGTCGTTCTTGTAGGGTTTGTAGCGCGCCAGCGATTCGGTGATGCCTTCGCGCAGGCGCCACAGCTGGGCGGCCTGGGCGTCGCTGGCACTGATCACCCCGTCGCTGACCCAGCCGTTGCCCATGCAGTCCTCGAAGGCCGCCATCGCCGCCGCTTCCTGCGCTTCGTCGTTGGCGGCGAACTCGGTGACCACGTAGTACGGGTGCACCTCGTCGAACGGCGCCTGCGCACCGTGCGCCAGCACATGGTCCAGCGCGCGGTCGGTGAAGAACTCGAAGGCCTGCAGCTGCAGGCGCGCGCGGAACGCGGCGAACACCTGCATCAGCACTTCGAAGCTGGGTACTGCCAGAAGCATCACGTTGCTGGCCGGCGGCGGGTCGGTCAGCTTCACGGTGGCTTCGACGATCACGCCCAGCGTGCCCTCCGAACCGATCAACAGCTGGCGGAAGTCATAGCCGCTGGAGTTCTTGATCAGGCCCTTGTTGAGCTCGAGCAGTTCGCCACTGGCGGTGACCACCTTCAGCCCGGCGATCCACTCGCGGGTGTTGCCGTAGCGGATCACGCGGATGCCGCCGGCATTGGTGGCAATGTTGCCGCCGATCGTGCACGAGCCTCGCGCGGCGAAATCCACCGGGTAGATCAGGCCGTGGTCCAGCGCGGCGTTGTGCACGGCCTCCAGCGGCATGCCGGCCTGCACCACCAGGGTGCGATCGACCGCGTCGTAGTCCAGCGCCCTGTTCATCCTCTCCAGGCTGAGCACCAGCTCGCCGTTGGCCGCCACCGCGCCACCCGAGAGGCCGGTGCGGCCGCCCGACGGCACCACCGCCACGCCCTCGGCGGCACTCCAGCGCATCACCGCCTGTACCTCCTCGACCGTGGCCGGCAGTGCGATCGCCAGCGGCGCCGGCGTCCAGCGCCGGGTCCAGTCGCGCCCGTAATGCTCCAGGTCGGCCGGGTCGGTCTTCAGCTTCAGGCCGGGACAGGCCTGCTGCAGCGAGGCAATGCGGGAATCGGTCATGACGGTCCAGCGCGGGGCGTGAAGAACGGGCAAGCGTGCCAGCGGCACGCGCCAGCGTCCAGCCCTGCAGACAGGCAGATAGCTACGGATGCAACCAATTGCGCACTGCACCATGAGCGCCGTGATCTGGCATAGTGGTTGGCCCCTGTCCCACTGGCCGTGTTGCCCCATGTCGCCGAAGAAGACCTCGTTCCCGAAGCAGGATATCCGCGTGCTGTTGCTGGAGGGGGTCAGCCAGACCGCCGTGGAGGTGTTCAGCGCCGCCGGCTACAGCCAGATCGAGGCACACACCAAGGCACTGCCCGAGGACGAATTGAAGGCGCGCATCGCCGAGGCACATATTGTCGGCATCCGTTCGCGCACCCAGCTCAGCGCCGAGGTGCTGGCCGAGGCGAAGCGCCTGATCGCGGTGGGCTGCTTCTGCATCGGCACCAACCAGGTCGACCTGGATGCGGCCGAGCTGGCCGGCATCCCGGTGTTCAATGCGCCCTATTCCAATACCCGCAGCGTGGCCGAGCTGGTGATCGCCGAGGCGATCATGCTGACCCGCGGCATCCCGCAGAAGAACGCCGAATGTCATCGCGGCGGCTGGTCGAAGTCGGCCAGCGGCAGCCATGAAGTGCGTGGCAAGACGCTGGGCATCATCGGTTATGGCCACATCGGCACCCAGGTCGGCGTGCTGGCCGAATCGCTGGGCATGCAGGTGATCTTCCACGACGTGGAAACCAAGCTGGCGCTGGGCAATGCGCGTGCCGCGGCCAGCCTGGACGACCTGCTGGCGCGCGCCGACATCGTCACCCTGCACGTGCCGGAGACGCCGGCCACGCAGTGGATGATCGGCAGCACCGAGCTGGCGAAGATGCGCAAGGGTGCGCACCTGATCAACGCCGCGCGCGGCACCGTGGTCGACATCGATGCGCTGGATGCCGCACTGGCCAGCGGCCACGTCGGCGGTGCCGCGCTGGACGTGTTCCCGGTCGAACCGAAGGGCAACGGCGATATCTTCGAGTCGCCGCTGACCCGCCACGACAACGTGATCCTGACCCCGCACGTAGGCGGCAGCACGCTGGAAGCGCAGGACAACATCGGCGTGGAAGTGGCAGCCAAGCTGGTGCGCTACAGCGACAACGGCAGCACCCTGTCGGCGGTCAACTTCCCGGAAGTGACCCTGCCCGAACACGAAGACAGCCTGCGCCTGCTGCACATCCACCAGAACGTGCCGGGCGTGCTGTCCAGGGTCAACGAGATCTTCTCGCGCCACAACGTCAACATCGACGGCCAGTTCCTGCGTACCGACCCGAAGGTGGGCTACGTGGTGATCGACATCACCGCCAGCGAGGCACAGGCCGCCGCCGTGCGCGACGAGCTGGCCGCGATTCCGGGCACGCTGCGGACGCGCATCCTGTACTAGGTAAAAAGGGGACGGAGGGGATTAAGTCGTTTATGCATTAACGACTTAATCCCCTCCGTCCCCTTTTTTCAACGTGCCAGCCAGCGGCGCGCCATGCGCTGCATGGATTCATCCGATTCGGGGTCGGCCGCGACTTCCGTCACCGGCCGCCAGGCCAGGTCCAGCGATTCCTCGCTGAGCACGAAGGCCTCGCCACCCAGCGCCCGGATCACGAAACGCACGTCGTAGTGCCAGTGCCCCGGCACGTCCTTGCGCTCCGGAATCCAATGCTTGTCGATGTCGAAGATGGCCGGGTCTTCCAGTACCAGGCCGCTCAGCCCGGACTCCTCCTCGGCTTCCTTCAGCGCCACCTGCGCCAGATCACGGTCGCCGTCGGCGTGACCGCCCAGCTGCAGCCAGCGCTGCAGCTTTCGGTGATGGGTGAGCAGCAGGCGCTGGCCGTCGGCACTGACCAGCCAGCAGCTGGCGGTGAAATGCCCGGCCAGCCGTTCGCGACGGAACGGATCTTCTGGATCGTCCAGCAATGTGCCGAATTCGGCAGCCAGTGCGTCGTGGGCGGGCTCGCGGCGGGCATAGTCCCGCAACAGACCGCGCAGGCGATCATCAAGCACGGCAAGGGTTTCGGCGGTCTGGCGCATGAATGGGGGCGGTTCGGAAAAATACTGCTCATTATCGCCGTTCATTGTTGCGATTGCGCTTGTGCGTTGGCTTCAGCTTTGGCTAAGGTACAGCGGGCCGTTCGCACGGCCTTCACCATTCAAGGTTGCCGGCAACGTATCGGCGGCCCACCCCATCCGATCATTAGGAAGTACTGCATGCTGAAAGCTCTGTTGAGGGTCAAGCCGGTCCAGCCGGCCGGGCACGTCGATGCCGGCGAACCCATCGAAGGCAGCCTGGACGGCGAAGCCACGTTGAAACGGACCCTCACGGCTAAACACCTCATCCTGCTGGGCGTGGGTGCGGTGATCGGCGCTGGTATCTTCGTGCTGACCGGCCAGGCCGCGGCCAACCACGCCGGCCCGGCGGTAATGCTGTCGTTTGTGCTGGCCGGTTTCGCCTGTGCCCTGGCGGGCCTGTGCTACGCCGAGTTCGCGGCGATGATGCCGGTCTCCGGCAGTGCCTACTCCTACTCCTACGCCACCCTCGGCGAGGGCATGGCCTGGTTCATCGGCTGGTGCCTGGTGCTGGAGTACCTGTTCGCCTCGGCGTCGGTCGCGGTGGGTTGGTCGGCCTACCTGATCAGCTTCATCACCACCACGCTGCACATGCCCTTCCCGGACCTGCTCAGCGCCGCGCCCATCGCCTGGACCGGCAGCGAGTTCGTCTCTTCCGGCAAGCTGTTCAACCTGCCGGCGGTGCTGATCGTGGCGGCGGTGTCCGGCCTGCTGTACGTGGGCGTGACCCAGTCGGCGTTCGTCAACGCCATCATCGTGGCGATCAAGGTCACCGTCATCTGCCTGTTCATCGGCATCGGCGCGGCCCACATCGATCCGGCCAACTGGCAGCCCTTCATTCCGGAAAACACCGGCGTGCCGGGTGAGTTCGGCTGGAGCGGCATCTTCCGCGCGGCCACCATCGTGTTCTTCGCCTACATCGGCTTCGACGCGGTTTCCACCGCCGCCGGCGAAACCAAGGATCCCCAGCGCAACATGCCGATCGGCCTGCTCGGCTCGCTGGCCGTGTGCACCATCGTCTACATCATCGTCTGCGCGGTGCTGACCGGCATGATGCCGTACCACCTGCTGGGCACCGACAAGCCGGTGGCCACCGCGCTGGAGCCGTACCCGACCCTGTCCTGGCTGAAGACCCTGGTCGAGATCGGCGCCATCGCCGGCCTGTCCTCGGTGGTGCTGGTGATGATGATGGGCCAGACCCGCATCGCCTACACCATTTCCCGCGACGGCCTGCTGCCGAAGTTCTTCGGCAAGGTCCACGCTCGTTTCCGCACCCCCTATTGGGCCACGATCGTGGTCGGCGTGATCGCCGCCGCACTGGCCGGCCTGGTGCCGCTGAACGTGCTGGGCGAACTGGTGTCGATGGGCACCCTGTTGGCCTTCGCCACGGTCTGCATCGGCGTGCTGGTGCTGCGCTATACCAAGCCGGAGATCCACCGCCCGTTCCGCGTGCCGGCGGTGTGGATCATCTGCCCGCTTGGCGCTGCGGCCTGCCTGTTCCTGTTCTGGCAGGCGTTCGTGGTGCACTGGCACCTGTTCGTCGGCTGGACCGTGCTGGGCATGCTGATCTATCTCGGCTATGGCATGCGCAACAGCAAGCTGGCCAAGTCACCCTGATCCGCCTACGGGCCGGCCCTGTGCCGGCCCGTCCGTTTTCCCCGCGCGCCAGACACGGCGCGCTTCGACAAGACCACCAGACATGTTCAAGCAACTGTGGGCCACCAAGCACCCGCATGCCGCCCATGAAGACGCCAACGGCCTGAGCCTGCGCCGCCACCTCGGCCCTTGGGGCCTGACCGCCCTCGGCATCGGTGCCGTGATCGGCGGCGGCATCTTCGTCATCACCGGTCAGGCCGCCGCCAATCACGCCGGCCCCGCGATCATGCTGTCGTTCGTGCTGGCCGCCATCTGCTGCGCCTTCTGCGCGCTGGCCTACGCCGAGTTCGCCTCGATGGTGCCGGTTTCCGGCAGCGCCTATACCTATACCTACGCCACCTTCGGCGAACTGTCGGCCTGGTTCATCGGCTGGATGCTGGTGCTCGAATACGGCGTCTCTGCGTCGGCGGTGGCGGTCAGCTGGACCGGCTACTTCCTCAGCCTGCTCAGCCAGTTCGACATCCATCTGCCAGCGGCGCTGGTCAGTGCACCACTGGACGCACAGCTGCGTCCCACCGGTGCTATCGCCAACCTGCCGGCCGCTGCGCTGGTACTGCTGCTGACCTGGCTGTGCTACGTCGGCATCAGCAAGTCATCGGCAATGAACATGGCGATGGTCGTGCTCAAGACCGGCCTCATCCTGCTGGTCATCGTGGTCGGCTGGAAGTACGTGGACACCAGCAACTGGACGCCGTTCATCCCCGCCAACGAAGGCCCCGGCAAGTACGGTATGGAAGGCGTGCTGCGTGGCGCGGCGATGGTGTTCTTCGCCTACATCGGCTTCGAGGCGGTCTCGGTGGCGGCGCAGGAATCCAAGAACCCGCAGCGCGACATGCCGATCGGCATGATGCTGTCGCTGGTGGTCTGCACCGTGCTCTACATCGCGATGGCCGCGGTGATGACCGGCCTGGTGCCGTTCCAGCTGCTGGGCACCGACGAACCGGTGGTGACCGCGGTGGCCGCGCATCCGCAGCTGGGTTGGCTGCGCTGGGTGGTCGAGGTCGGCGCGCTGGTCGGACTGTCCTCGGTGGTACTGGTGATGATCATCGGCCAGCCGCGCATCTTCATGATCATGGGGCGCGACGGCCTGCTGCCGCCGGTGTTCACCAGGATCCACCCGAAGTACCGCACCCCGCACATCAACACGGTGATCACCGGCATCGGCATCGCGCTGCTGGCGGCGCTGTTCCCACTGGACATCCTTGGCGAGCTGACCTCGATGGGCACGCTGATCGCGTTCGCGGCGGTGTGTGCCGGCGTGCTGATCCTGCGCCGCACCCAGCCGGACCTGCCGCGCCCGTTCCGCATGCCGATGGCCTGGCTGATCTGCAGCCTGGGCGTGCTGAGTTGCCTTGCCCTGCTGTCGGCGATGACGATGCACAACTGGATGCTGATGGGCGTCTGGACCTTCGTCGGTTTCGTGATCTATTTCTGCTACGGCTTCAGGCACAGCCGGCTGCGGGGCAAGTAAGGTTTTGCATTGCAGGGCCTGCGGCCCTGCACCCGCCTTTGAAGCCGGAGCAACGGCAGCAGCAACTGCCGGGTTGAGGAATTGGCGGGGAGGGGTGAGGTTGCGGGGGGCGCTGCAAGTACGTCCCTGTAAGCTCGGTCGCCGCATCCATGCGGCTCACTGATCTGGCCCCCTGAAAACGGACGCCATGAAGCCGTTTCAGGCGGCAGGCCGAAGCTGCCGGGCGTAGTTGTTAGGCGAGTGGTAGCCCAGCGCCGAGTGTAGCCGGGCTGGATTGTAGAAGCCGTGGATGTAAGCAG
>NZ_JCAFTF010000018.1:0-65219 GCF_059369995.1 Stenotrophomonas sp. YJH_SMC_53
CCGTGGCGACGGGCAATGGCTTTGATCGATGTGGAGGTCTTGCAGGCCTCTTTGGCAACCTGCAGCTTGAAGCGCGCGTCATATCTGTTCATGTATCCCTCGGAGGTTGGATCTGGCGTCCAACTCCTGGGGGTCACTTCATCCCTGGGGGCTTGGCCGCGGCATCCATGCCGCGGACACCCCGCAAACCCACAGTCCCCTGCCTTCGACAGTTTCCCGGTGACGGCGGGACGCGCTTCGTAGCGTCGAGCCTGCTCTACTGGCAGCTCGGAAGCGGTGGAAGGAACGGGAAAAGAAGACGGATTACTGCGAGCGCGCGCAGCGCGCGACCCGCCTTTGTTTTTGATTTTGTTCTTGCCTGCGGCCCGCGCGATGTATGGCGGGCCGGGTGGGTGGGGCGTGCAGGACCGTTGGCGCCATGGATGGCGCCATCGAGCCCCCATGGATGGGTTTACGGCGTGTCCTGCACGCCCCACCCGCCCGGCCCATCACCCGCATCCATCAGTGCGCGCGCCGCAGAGGGGGCAGCGCCCGGTGGAGTGGAATACCTCAGTACCGCTTGATGCCCGGCACGGTGCAGCCTTCAATCTGCGCATGCGCCGACACCGCATTCTCCTTCTCGCCCCGGGCCAGCCGCGACTGCTCGATCGTCGCCCAGTGCCGGCGGCACAGCGGCCCGGTCTTCGAGCCCAGATCCACGGCCTTGCGCGCGAACGTCTCCGCCTGTGCCCACTGCCCCTGCAGCAGCGCCAGTTCGGCACGCTCCTGCAGCACGGCCGGGTCACCGGCCACGATCTCCAGCGCATGGTCCAGACTGCTGGCGGCACCGGCGAGGTCGTTGGCCTGGCGCTGCGCCTGTGCGGCCAGCCTCAGGTCTTCCACCTGCGAATCACGCAGCGGCTGCACCGACAGTTCCTTGTCGTCCGGACCCGCTGCAGCATCCACGGCCGCCAGGCGCTGCGCCGGCGTGGTGGTATCGACCGGCTTGACTACCGGCGGCGCGCTGCTCACGCAGGCGGCCAAGGCCAGGCTTAGGCCGGTCAGGGCCAGGGGCTGCAGCAGGGTACGCATGTTCATCGGCATCATCGGCTCGGGGGAGAAGTGGTGGCGGCAGGTTCGGCGGGTGCTTCCGGCTTGCGGTCCAGGCCGAACCAGCTGCGCCAGCCACCGCCCTCGCCTTCAGCCTCGCCCTGCCCCTCGGGCGACGCGGCCGGCGCGCACGGCGCATAGGCAGGCGCATAGCCCACCACGAACGGGAAACGACGCGCGCCGGGGCAGCCTTCATCGGTGCTGTTGAGACCGGTGGGAGCCACCGGCTGCCAATCCAGGCCCTTGTTGCTGACCCGCAATGGCGCACTCGGCAGGCGCTGGAAGATGCCCGACCAGACCCGCATCGCGCCAGTGGCGCCATACAGGCCGGCCTGCTGGTTCTGATCGTTGCCGATCCAGATCACCGCCAGGTGGTCGCCGGTGTAGCCGGCATACCAGCTGTCACGGCCATCGTTGGTGGTGCCGGTCTTGCCGGCTGGCTGCAGACGGCCGAGGCCATCAGCATTGAGCCGCTGCGCGGTACCGCTGGCGACGACCTGCTGCAGGCCGACACTGATCAGGTTGGCGGCAATCGAATCGCCTTCCTGTGCCGGTGCCGGGGTCTTGTCGTAGCGCTTGAGCAGCTTGCCCTGCGGATCGAGCACGCCACGCACGGCGTGCAACGGCTGGATCTCACCACCGGACGCGAGGAACTGGTACAGCTGCGCCATCGCATACGGGCTCTGGTCGGTCGAGCCGAGGATCACCGCCGGATTGGCCTCGGCCTTGATGCCGGCCAGCACATGGATCAGCTGGGTCACGCGCTCGGGGCCGACCTGCATGCCCAAGCGCACCGTCGCCTGGTTGTACGAATGCGCCAGCGCATCGATCAGGCGCACCGTGCCGTGGCTGCGGTTGTCGGCGTTGCCGGGGCTCCAGTTGCGGCCGCGGCCGAGCTGCACCGTCACCGGCGAATCATCGACCCAGCTGGCCAGCGAATAGCGGTCAGGCTGCGCCAGGGCCAGCAGGTACACGAACGGCTTGAGCAGCGAACCGACCGGGCGCTGCGCCTCGATCGCACGATTGAAGCCGACCTCGGACACCTCACGGCTGCCGATCACCGCCAGCACGTCGCCGTTGTGCACGTCGGTCAGCACCATGCCGGCCTGCAGCTCAGGGCGACGCTGGCTTTCCAGCGACTTGATGGTGCGGGTCACCGCGCCTTCGGCATAGGCCTGCGCGGACGGCGACATGCCGGTCATCACGCTCAGGCCCGCGCCCTGCAGCGCAGATTCCGGATAGTCATGCGCAAGCTGCCGGCGGACCAGGTCGACGTAGGCGGGGAAGCGGTTGGCAGCCACCAGGCCCGGTGTCTTGGGCACGCCCAGCGGAGCCTTCAGCGCGCGCTGGTACTCGGCATCGTCGATCAGCGTGGCGTCGTGCAGCTTGCCCAGCACGAAGTTGCGGCGATCCAGCGCGCGTTCCGGGTTGCGCCGCGGGTCGTAGAAGGACGGCCCCTTGACCAGGCCGATCAGCAGGGCGATCTGCTCGGTCTCCAGCGACTGCAGGTCACGCCCGAACCAGAATTCGGCGCCGGAGGACATGCCATGGATCGCCTGGCTGCCACGCTGGCCCAGGTACACCTGGTTGAGATACGCCTCGAAAATCGTGCGCTTGTCGTAGCGCGCTTCCATGATCAGCGCGTACAGCACCTCATTGAACTTGCGGGTGAGCGTCTGTTCCTTGCCGATGCCAAGCAGGCCGCTGCGGGCCAGCTGCTGGGTGAGCGTCGAAGCGCCCTGGCGGCTCTGGCCACCGGAACGGATCGTCACCCACACCGCGCGCGCGATGCCTGACAGGTCGATGCCGTGATGGCGGTTGAAGTCCTTGTCTTCCACTGCCTGCAGGCCGGTCACCAGCAGGTCCGGCGCCTCGTCCATGCGGATCAGGCGGCGTTCTTCCTGCTTCTGGCCGTACAGCGTGGCGATGCGCGCCGGATCCAGCCGCGCGGCCTTCAGTGCCTTGCGGCTGTCGGCGTCGCGCAGCGAGGCCACGCCGCCATCGGCCAGCGACAGCTCCACCCGGCGCGGCGCCACCCGGCCATCGACGTCGTTGTAGCCACGACTGGAGATCACAAAGCGACCGCCGTTCACCGCATAGGTGGCCGGCTCCTTGCCCTGCCCGTCATCACGATAGGCGGAGGCGGCCAGTTCGGTCTTCAGCGTGGACGCATCCATCGCCTTGCCGGGGGTGAGCACCAGCGGGCGCGCATACACGCGCGTCGGAATCTGCCAGCGCAGCTCGCCGAAACGCTGGGTCACCTGCTGGTTCAGGTACAGCGTATAGGGAATGAGGAAACCCAATCCCAATGCGACCGCAGCCATGCTCCAGGTGATCAGCCGGCGCCGCCACAGCGGACCGCTGTCCTGCTGGTCGTCGTCGAAATCGTCGATGTCGTCGGAATCGTAGCGTCGGGGCACGGGAATGCGAGAATGTAGGGTCTGGCGAGTCTACCCCAGCCACTGCGGCTGGCGAATTCTCCCGGGTTCCCCTGCTTAAGCTGGAGTTGCAACCGGATGGCGATGTCCCTGGCCGAGATCCGATACCTGATCAACCGCCTGTCGGGCCTGGCCCGCCGGAGCCTGGCAAGCCTGCGCACCCGCGGGTGGCGGGCCACCTGGCAACGCATCCGCGTGCACACCCAGCGCGCCGTTCCCGCGCCGCGCACGCCCCTGTTCCTGCCGCCAGCACAGGCTTTCGCCCCCTTCACGGTGCCGTTCAGCGAGTCGCCGGAGGTGAGCATCGTCATCCCGGTCTACAACCATGTCGGCCACACCCTGGCCTGCCTCCGCGCCCTGGCGGCACACCCGCCCGCAGCCGCGTGCGAGATCCTGGTGGTGGATGACGGCAGCAGCGACGCCACCGCACAGTGGATGCCGCAGGTGGCGGGGTTGCGCTATGAGGTGCGTGCGCACAACGGCGGCTTCATCGAAGCCTGCAACGAGGGTGTATCGCGCGCACGCGGCCGCTACGTGGTGCTGCTCAACAACGATACGGTGCCGCAGCCGGGCTGGCTCGACGCCCTGCTGGACACCTTCGGCAGCGTCCCCGACGCCGGCCTGGTCGGCAGCCAGCTGTTGTATCCCGATGGCCGCCTGCAGGAATCGGGCGGAGTGATCTTCGCCGATGGCAGTGGCTGGAGCTATGGCCGCTTCGAGGCCGCTGACGACCCGCGCTTTGCCAGCCTGCGCGACGTCGACTACTGCTCCGGTGCGGCGCTGATGCTGCCGCGTACCCTCTGGCAGCAGCTGGACGGCTTCGATACCCGCTACAGGCCGGCGTACTACGAGGACACCGACCTGGCCTTCCGCGTGCGTGCACAGGGCCTGCGCGTGCTGGTGCAGCCGGCCAGCCGGGTGATCCACGACGAAGGCACCAGCAACGGCACCGACACCGGCAGCGGGGTTAAGGCCTACCAGGTGCGCAACCAGGCCATCTTCGCCGCGCGCTGGGCCACCGAGTTGGCCCGCCATCCGGCGGTCGGCGCAGTGCCGTCGCCAGCGCTGCTGCTGCGCGGCCGGCGCCAGGTGCTGATCCTGGACGAGGAAGTACCGCAGCCCGATCGCGATTCCGGGTCGCTGCGCCAGGTCAATCTGATCCGCCTGCTGCTGCAGGGCGGTGCCCACGTGGTATTCGTCCCGACCCGGCGCGAGCATGCCGGCGCGGCGACCGAGGCGCTGCAGCGGATGGGCGTGGAAGTCTGGTACGCCCCCTTCCTGGACGGCGTGGCCGGCTGGCTGCGCAGCCATGGGTCGCGTTTCGACGTGGCGATGCTGGTGCGCCACCACGTCGCCCACGAGTGCCTGCCCCTGCTCAAGCGCTATGCGCCGCAGGCACGAACCGTGTTCGACACGGTCGACCTGCACTACCTGCGCGAACGCCGCGGTGCCGAAGTGGCCGGTGATACGGCGCTGCTGCGCGCAGCAGAACGCACCCGCAGCAGTGAATTGGCAGTGATGGAGCAGTGCGACATCACCGTGCTGGTCAGTGCGGCCGAACGGGAGCAGCTGCAGGCCGATGCGCCGCGGGTACGGGTGGAACTGATTTCCAACCTGCACGAGGTTGCCGGCGCCGGCGCCGTCTACGAGCAACGACACGATCTGGTGTTTGTCGGTGGCTTCCGCCATCCGCCGAACCTGGACGGGATGGAGTGGTTCATCGGCGAGGTCTTCGCCCACATCCGCGCCCGGCTACCGGAGGTACGCCTGCACTGCATCGGCGCCGCGGCGCCGGAATCGTTGCTGGCACTGGCCGCACGCCACCCCGGCGTGCAGATGCACGGATTCGTCGAAGACATCACGCCCTACATGGACGGCGCGCGCATTGCCATCGCACCGCTGCGGTTCGGTGCCGGCGTAAAAGGCAAGATCAACCTGAGCATGGCCCATGGCCAACCGGTAGTCGGTACCACCTGCGCCGTGGAAGGCATGCACCTGCATCCCGGCCAGGACGTACTGGTGGCCGATGACGCTACCGGTTTCGCCGATGCGGTGGTCCGCCTGTACCAGGACCCGCAGCTGTGGCAGCAGTTGTCCGATGCTGGCCTGGCCAACGTCGCCGAACATTTCTCACTCGAAGCCGCCCGTGCGACCGTGCAGCGGGTGTTCTTCGCCTAGTCCGCCCGTCCACCGGCGCGGCGCAGGCGATCTTCAAACGCCGGCAGTTCGGCCAGATCCGGCTGCAGCAACCGCGCCTGTTCGGCGGCATGCGCGGCGAAGGCCAGGTCACCGTTGCCGAGCCGCTCGCTGCCGATCGCCAGCCAGCGCTGGGCCAACCGCAGCCGCGCCGAGGGCAGTCCGGCTGCGGTCGGTGACAGGGTCTGCCAGGCCTGCAGGCAGGCGCCTGCCGCCTGCACGCGGTTCTGCCGCAGATTGTCGTCAAAGCAGCGTCGGCTGGCGGGCAGCAAGCGTGCGGCGGCTGCCTTCACCCGCGCATCGCGGGGAGCCAGCGACTGGGCTTCGCGCAACGCGTCGAACGCGCTGTGCCCGGGTGGGCTGATCCACTGCCCCGCGCGCTCGGCACGTTCGATCTTCCGCAGGTGGTCGCGCAGCTGGCGTTCGCGCTGCGCCGTGCTGACCGCGGGCTGCTGCAGGGCCCGCTGCGCCTGCTGCGCGCGCTGCAGGCGCTGCGCCAGTTGTTGCCGGACTGCCTGCGAAGCCCCCAGCTCCGCCGCCAGGGCCGCATCACGTTGCGCCGTATCGAACTGGAAGTCGTCGGCGGACTTCTGGCTGCGTGCAACCACTGCCTGCAGGGTCTGCTCACGCCCGCGCTGGGCATTGGAATCATCGGCGGCCACCACCAGCACCGCCTGGAAGCCCTTGGCCGCAGCTTCCAGCTGCTGCCGTCGCAACGCACGCTGCGCCTGCCGCAGGCGCCGGTCGGCGGCGCGCGCGAGGGCCTCCTCGCTCGCCGGTAGATCGGCATGACCAGCATCGAACTGACGGGCACGACGCAGGAGCGCGGCCGCCTCGGCCAACTCCCCTCGCTCCGCCAGCGTGCGTGCCTGCAGCAGCAGGTCGCTCAGCGCATCTTCGCGCCCTTCCAGCGCCGGCAGGTTGTCCGGCTGCAGGGCCAGTATGCGCTGGAACAAGGGCAACGCACTGTTGTCGCCGTCATCCAGGCGTCCGGCCGCGAACGCGTTACGCGCCTGCGCCAACAACGCACCAATACCGGCTCCGGCGCTGCGTCGCGCCTGCAACTGGCGGGCAACCGCATCGGCGTCGCCCTGCGGCACCTGCAGCTCACGGGCCAGTGCCAGAGCCTGCGCGCTGCCGTCCAGGTCATCCGCCTGCAGGCGATCGCGCGCCTGTTGCAGCGCTGCCGCGCCGGTATTGGCCAGGCCCTGGCGCGCCTGCGGGCGATCACCGTCCAGCGCCAGCGCCGCCTGGTAGCGCTCGCGCGCACCACTGCCATCGGCATCGCTCAGGCGCCCAGCCGCCAATGCACGATCCCCCTCGGCCAGCAGCTGTTCGATCTGCGGCTCATCCCAGAACCAGTCTGCCAACGGCTTGCGCAGCAGGACCAGCAGCACGAACACGGCCAGCGCTGCGAGCAGCGCCCAGCGCCAGATCCGGCGCGCATGGCGCGCCTGCAGCCACCACCAACGCCCCTCGCGACGGACGCGGTCCAGCGCAGGGTGTTCAGCGCCATGCGGGCGATGCGGGGGCTCGCGTTCCATGCGTGCAGGGTAGCCGGGGCAGCGTGAAGCTCAGCCGAGGCGACGCGCCTCGCTCACGCCCGGCAGCGCATCGAGCTTGCCCAGCAGCGTCGACAACTGCCCGTAGTCACTGACCTTCAGGCGCAGCCGAAGGTGGGCACGGCCACTGTTGCGCACGTTGTCACTGTGGATGTCGAGCACGTAGGCGTCTTCCTGGGCGATCAGGTTGGTGATGTCCTTCAGCAGCCAGCGGCGATCGACCGCATCGACCACCACGTCCACCTCGTAGCCGCCCCCGGCCTGGCCCCACTCCACCGGCAGGATGCGCTGCGGGCTGCTGGCCGCCAGCCGGGCCAGCGCGGCGCAGTCTGCACGATGCACGGTGACACCCCGGCTACGGGTCAGGTAGCCGATGATCGGCTCGCCGGCCACCGGCTGGCAGCAGCGTGCCAGCTGCACCAGCAGGTTGCCCACGCCCTGCACGGTGAACTTGGACTTGCCCAGGTTCTCGCGGCGCGCGGTTGGCCGCGGCAGGGACGGTGCGGGCGCGGGCTGGCTGGCGGCACGCTCCGCCTCCAGCAGCGCACGGCTGACCTGGCTCGGGCCGGTATCGCCCAGCGCCACCTGGATGTACAGGTCATCGACGCTGTCGGCATGGAACTTCTTCGCCGCCACGGCCAGGTCCGCGTGCTGCAGGCCCAGCCGCTTCAGCTCGCGCTCGAGCAGCTCGCGACCGGCCTGCACGTTGCGCGCGCGGTCCAGCTTGTGGAACCAGCTGCGCACCTTTTCGCGCGAGCGGTTGCTGGCCAGGAAGCCGTTGGCCGGCATCAGCCAGTCGCGGCGCGGATCGGCCTCCTTGCCGGTCAGGATCTCGACGCGGTCGCCGCTGCGCAGGCGGTAGGTCAGCGGCACGATGCGGCCGTTGACCTTTGCGCCGCGGCAGCGGTGCCCGACCATGGTATGCACCTGGTAGGCGAAATCGAGCGGGGTAGCGCCCTGCGGCAGGTCCAGCACCTCGTCCTTCGGGCTCAGCGCATAGACCCGGTCCTCGGTCAGCTCGGCATCAAGCGCCCCGGCCAGTTCATTACCCTGCCCGTCCTGCGCCTGTTCCAGCAACTGGCGCATCCAGGTGATCTTGCGGTCGAAGGACTTCTCCGCGCCCTTGCCACCTTCCTTGTACTTCCAGTGCGCGGCCACGCCCAGCTCGGCCTGCGAGTGCATCTCGTGGGTACGGATCTGCACTTCGATGGTGCGCCCTTCCGGGCCGACCACGGCGGTGTGCAGCGAGCGATAGTCGTTGGCCTTCGGGCGTGCGATGTAATCATCGAACTCGCTGGGTACCGGTGCCCACAGCGCGTGCACCACGCCCAACGCGGCATAACAGGCGGCGACGTCGTCGACCATCACGCGCACCGCACGGATGTCATACAGCTGGTCGAAGGCCAGCCGCTTCTTCTGCATCTTCCGCCAGATGCTGTAGATGTGCTTCGGGCGGCCGCTGACTTCGGCCTTGATGCCTTGGGCGACCAGCTCGCGCGACAGCACCTTCTTGACGTTCTCGACGTAACGCTCGCGGGCGATGCGGGTTTCATCCACCTCGCGGGCGATGCGGCGGTAGGTTTCCGGTTCCAGGTGGCGGAACGCCAGGTCCTCCAGCTCCCACTTCAGCTGCCAGATGCCCAGCCGGTTGGCCAGGGGCGCGTGGATGTCGCGGGTCAGCTGGGCCAGCGCGCGGCGCTGCTCCTCGTCCAGCTTGTCGGCCGCGCGCATCCGCGCCAGCTGCCGTGCCAGCAGGATCGGCACCACGCGCAGGTCGCGGATGATCGCCAGCAGCAGCCGGCGCAGGCCTTCGCTGTTGCGCCCCGCCTCACGGCCGGCGTGCAGCGCCCACACCGGGTCGGCCGCATCCTGGCCATCCAGCAGGCCGATCACCGCCGCCTTGTGGTTGCCCAGCGGCAGCTGGTCCAGGCTGGCGCGCAGGCCCGGCAGGTCGAACAGCAATGCGGCCACCACTGCGCCTTCATCGGCCGAGAGCATCGCCAGCGCATCGAGGGTATCGCCCAGCACCGACCAGGTGGCACGCATCTGGTGCTCGCAATCCGGCGCTTCCCAATGCTCACGCAGGGCCTGGCGCAGCGGAGCAGGCAGCACCGCTGCCGAGGGACGGTTCAACAAGGCATCCAGGCCAGGGACGGAAGCGCGGTTCACAGCATCGAGCAGGCAAGACAGAGGCCTCTACACTAGCGCCGGCGCCGTTCAGGGACAATCACTGCACCCACCATCACCCGGCATGAAGACATGCCGCTACACTCGCCCACACACCCAGGAGAGACCCGCCATGCCTTCGATTGCCCCGCGCGTCCGTCCACGGCTGCTGGCCTGTGCCGCCGTGCTGCTGTCCCTGTCCGCGCCTGCGCTGGCCCAGCGCGTGGTGGAGGGCGACCTGCAGCAGCAGATGTCGCCCTCCGAGTTCAAGGCCGCCGGCCTGGACAAGCTCAGTGCCGGTGAACTGGCCACGCTCAACCGCTGGCTGCAGGGCAAGGTCGAGGCGGCCACCACCCAGGCCGTCGCCGCAGCGCGCGAAGAAGGCCGCCAGGAAGTGATCAAGAAGAACCGCGGCTTCCTGGACTTCGGCAGCAGCGAACCGATCGAAAGCAACCTGCAGGGCGAATTCCGTGGATTCGGCCAGGGCCGCCGCTACGTGCTGCAGAACGGCCAGGAGTGGGAGCAGATAGACGCCACGCACTATTCCGGTGGCCGCAAGGACGCCCCGGGCGTCAGCATGCGCCCAGGGGTGATGGGCGCGTGGTATATGAAGGTGGACGGGGTGAACGTGCAGCCGAAGGTTCGCCGCACCAAGTAACGCCCGGGCATTCCGGCCATGCCGGCTCCCTGCCCGGCCGGCCACGGTCGCCCGACGGGGCGACCGTGGCGCGCTCAGGCCTGGCGCAATGCAGCCACGCGCTGCGCCAGCTTCTTCGCCGAGATACCGGTGCGTGCACCCAGCTCCTGCGCGAACAGCGATACCCGCAGTTCTTCCAGATCCCAGCGCAGCGCCTGCCATTGCGGGCGATCACGCAGGCCCTGCTGCTCGCCCGCCTCCAGCGCTTCCAGGAACGGGTGCAGTTCCAGCATGCGCGCCTGGTCACGCGGCGGATCACGCTTGGCACGTTCGGTGCGCAGGATCATCGCCTTCAGATAGCGTGGGTACTGCGCCAGCGCGTCGGCCGGCGTGTCGCGCAGGAAGCCGGGGTGGATCAGCCCGGCCAGCTGCGCTTCCATGTCGTCCAGGTTGCCGCGCGCCCAGCCCATCAACGGCGCTTCCAGCATAGGCTTCAGCTCCGCCACCAGCGCCAGAATGGTCTCGGCCAGCTTCAGCCGCGACATCGCCTCGCCAAACAGGGCCTTGGCGGCGTGTTCGCGACGCTGCTCGAACGCCGTCGCATCGCGGATTTCCTCCAGGCCCTCGGCCAGCACCGCGTTCATCGCCGCATCGACCAGGTCACCACGCAGCCGCTCCTGCGATTCGATCGCGGCATACAACAGGCCGGTCTTGGCACCGACCGGCAACTGCTTGCGTGCCTGCTTCACCTTCTCGGCCAGGGCGATCTCCAGCAGGCGGCGCACGCCCAGCGGATGGGCGTCCTGCGCCTGCTGGCGATCGGCGAAGATGCGCAGCGCCACGCTGTCGCCCTCGTCCAGCAGCGCCGGATAGGCCGGCACGCCGGCTTCACCGGGTACCTGCAGCGGAATCGGCGTGGCCGGGAACGTGCGCAGGCCGTCAGCCGCCATCTCGCGCCCGGCACGCGCGGCGAAGGCATCGCCAGCACGGCCACCGAATTTCGCGCGCAGCGCTTCCAGATCACGCGAGGTGGCAAGCACCTTGCCCTGTTCGTCGCGCAGCCGCAGGTTCATGTGCAGGTGCGGCTCGATCGAACCCGGCTCGAAATCCAGTGCGGTCACCGTCGCGCCGGTCGCACGTGACAGGAAACGCGCCAGCTCGCCAGTGATGGCATCAGCGCTGGGCTGCGGGAAGGCCTCGTAGAACGCGCGACCGAAGTCCGGCGCCGGCACGTAGTTGCGGCGCATCGCCTTGGGCAGGCTGCGGATCAGTGCCGAGGCCTTGTCGGCGACAAAGCCCGGCGCCAGCCAGCCCAGCTGCACCGGATCCAATGCGTTGAGCAGGTGCAGCGGCACGTCCAGGGTCACGCCATCGTCGTCGGCCCCCGGTTCGAAGCGGTAGTGCAGCGGCAAGCGCGCCTGGCCCAGCGCCAGGTACTTCGGATAGCGTTCCTGTTCGCTGCCCTCACCGGGCAACAGGTCTGCCAACGACCAGTGCAGCGCCTTGCGCTGCTCCGGCGCCAGCCCTTTCCACCAGCTATCCAGTCCCGCCGCCGAGTGGATCTGCGGCGGCACCCGGTCCAGGTACCAGCGTGCCTGCCAGTCTTCGTCGGCAACGATGCCGGCGCGGCGCAGCTTGGCTTCTTCCTCGCGCGCGACCTCCAGCACCTTCTGGTTGTCGGCGACGAAACTGGCACGGGTATTGATCTCGCCGGTCACCAGCGCCTGGCGCACGAAGATGTCATGCGCCTCGCCCGGCGCGATGCGGCCGTAATGGACCGGTTTCTTCGGTGCCAGCACCAGGCCGAACAGGCTGATCTGCTCGGACGCCAGCACCTGGCCCTGCGCGCGCGACCAGTGCGGGTCGAAGTGTTTGCGCAGCAGCAGGTGCGGCAGCTCGGCAATCACCCAGTCCGGTTCGATCGCGGCCAGGGTCATGCCCCAGACCTTCTGCGTGTCCAGCAGGTTGGCCACCAGCAGCCACGGCGGCGGGCGCTTGGACAGCGCCGAGCCCGGGAACGGCAGGAAGCGGCGCTGGCGCGGCGCCTGGAAATCGCCCTTCTCGGTGCGGTGGCCGATCTGCGTCGGCAGGCCCGCCACCAGTGCACGGTGCAGGGTCTGGTAGGCGGCCGCGCGCACACGCTCGCTGAAACCACCGCCAGCCGGCGCCTGTTCCCTCTGTTCGCGCACGGCCACCGGGGCCGGTGCGGCCTCGGCCTTGCCTTCGCGGGCCAAGCGCGCGGCGCGGTGCAGCTGGCCACGGGTGGCCTTCACCGCCGCTGCATCATCACGCGCTGGGGCCGGCGCACTGCTGCCAGCCAGCAGCGGTGCCATCGAGGCATCGGTGGTTTCTTCCTTCCAGCCCAGTTCCTCGCACAGCAGGCGCAGCTGGCGATGCAGCTCGCGCCACTCGCGCATGCGCAGGAAGCCGAGGAAATGACGTCCGCACCAGTCGCGCAGCTTGGACTGGGTCAGGTCTTCGTGGGCCTGCCGGTAGGCATCCCACAGGCGCAGCACGCCGACGAACTCGGAGCGGCCATCGGCGAACTGCGCATGCGCGTTGTCGGCGGCACCGCGCGCTTCCGGCGGGCGTTCGCGCGGGTCCTGGATGCCCAGGAACGAGGCAATCACCAGCATCGGCCGCAGGCAGCCTGCAGCCTGTGCGGCCACCAGCATGCGCGCCAGCTTCACGTCCACCGGCAGGCGCGCCATCTGCTTGCCGATGGTGGTCATGCGCCGCTCGGCATCGATCGCGCCCAGCTCGGTCAGCTGCTGCCAGCCATCGGCAACGGCACGCTCGTCCGGCGCCTCCAGGAACGGGAACTCCTCGATGCGGCCCAGGCCCAGCTGCAGCATGCGCAGGATCACGCCGGCCAGGCTGGAACGGCGGATTTCCGGATCGGTGAACTCCGGCCGCGCCTGGAAATCCGCCTCGGCGTACAGGCGGTAGCAGATGCCTTCGGCGATACGGCCGCAGCGGCCCTTGCGCTGGTTGGCGCTGGCCTGCGAGATCGGCTCGATGTGCAGGCGATCCAGCTTGTTGCGCGGGCTGTAGCGCTTGACGCGGGCGAAGCCCGGATCGACCACGTAGCGGATGCGTGGCACCGTCAGCGAGGTCTCGGCCACGTTGGTGGCCAGCACGATGCGCCGGTTCGGCCCGGGGTTGAACACCCGGTCCTGGTCCTGGTTGGACAGGCGCGCGTACAGCGGCAGCACCTCGGTATTGCGGTACTTGCGCCGTTCCAGAGACTGGTGCGCATCGCGGATCTCGCGCTCGCCCGGCAGGAAGATCAGCACGTCGCCGCGTGCGTCCAGGCGGGTGATCTCGTCGACAGCCGACACGATGGCATCGTTGACGGTGCGTTCGCCCTGGTCTTCGCCCTCGCCTTCCAGCGCGCGGTAGCGCACTTCCACCGGGTAGGTGCGGCCTTCGACGCTGATCACCGGTGCGTTGTCGAAATGCTGGGCGAAGCGTTCGGTGTCGATGGTGGCCGAAGTGACGATCAGCTTCAGGTCCGGGCGCTTGCGCAGCAGCTGCTTCAGGTAGCCCAGCAGAAAGTCGATGTTGAGGCTGCGTTCGTGTGCCTCGTCGACGATGATCGTGTCGTAGTTCGACAACCAGCGGTCGCTGGCGATCTCCGCCAGCAGGATGCCGTCGGTCATGAACTTGATGCGGCTGTCGTCGCTGACCTTGTCATTGAAGCGTACCTGGTAGCCCACCAGCTGGCCCAGTTCGCTCTGCAGTTCCTGCGCCACGCGGCTGGCGACCGCACGTGCGGCGATCCGTCGCGGCTGGGTGCAGCCGATCATGCCGGCCTGGCCACGGCCTGCGGCCAGGCACAGTTTCGGCAGCTGGGTGGTCTTGCCCGAACCGGTTTCACCGGCGATCACCACCACCTGGTGGTCGCGGATCAGTTTGATGATCGCGTCGGCTTCACGCGCAATCGGCAGCTGCGGGTCCAGAGTAATGGACGGCTGCTGTTGCGCCCGCACCTGCCGGCGCTGCACCGACGCCTGCAAGGCCTGCTCGAAAGTAGCGGCCAGTGCCGCATCCTGCGGCTTGGCCTGGCAACGCGAGAGCATTCCCAGCAAACGGCCCCGGTCGCGGCTCATGGCGCCGTCGATGGCGGCGCGCTGTTGGCGCAGGCGGGGCGATGGATTTTTATCGATAGAGTTCATCAATCGGTTCGTTCAAAACTTTGAAAGCGACCAGTCATCACGACCGGTTTATTGTGAAGGCCAACGATTCCATAAGGAGGAACCTCATGGCGAAGACCAAAAGCACGACCAAGGCCAAGACCGGCAAGCAGAAGCTTGCAGCGGCGGCACCGTCGGCGCCGAACATCGATATCGGGATCACCCAGGGCGACCGCAAGAAGATCGCCGACGGTCTGTCGCGCTTCCAGGCCGATGCGTTCACGCTCTACCTGAAGACGCACAACTTCCACTGGAACGTGACCGGGTCGATGTTCAACTCGCTGCACACCATGTTCGAGACGCAGTACACCGAGCAGTGGGCGGCACTGGACGACGTGGCCGAGCGCATCCGCGCGCTGGGCTTCAATGCCCCGGGCTCCTACCGGGAATTCGCTGCGCTGACCTCGATCGTCGAGGAACCGGGCCTGACCGACAGTGCGGACTGGCGTGAAATGGTACGCCAGTTGGTGGTCGCCAACGAAGCGGTATGCCGTACGGCGCGTGAAGTGCTGGATGTGGCGGCCAAGGGTGACGATGCCCCGACCGAGGATCTGATGACCCAGCGCCTGCAGACCCACGAGAAGTACGCCTGGATGCTGCGCTCGCTGTTGCAGTAAGGGTTGGGGGTGTTCGGCAGGGCTTGCAGCCCTGCACCCGCCGAAGCCTTCAAGCCAGAGCCAGAGCAAAAGCCAGTTTCCTGAAGGTTGGCGGGGTGGGTCCGGTTGAGGGGGACGCCGTGAACCCGTCCATGGGGGCTTGGTCGCGGCATCCATGCCGCTCACACCCCCTCAACCGGACCCACCCCGCCTTCGACAGATTTCCGCGATCTGCCAGGGCATTGCTTGGGGTCAGATCCGTTTTCCGCAGGAAAACGGATCTGACCCCATTTTGATTGTCGATATCTGACAGATTTCATCCACGCATGGCGTGGATCTACCCGCCACCGGGCCAAGTCTGGGGGAGAGCCCCCTGAGTCAGGGGGCGGACGCGAAGCGGCGGGGGTCTGGGAGCTGGTAAGTGGGGCCCGCGTTTCGCGCAGCGAAGCGTGGGAGCGGCAGCGCGCATGCGATGGCGCGTTCCCAAGGCGCAGCCCTGCCGAGACACCCCCGCCGGGGTAAACTAGCCGGATGGCTTCCCGTCCCGCGCACGACCTGCTTCAACGCGTCTTTGGTTACGACGATTTCCGTGGTCCGCAGCAGGACATCGTGGAGCATGTGGCTGCCGGTCACGACGCCCTGGTGCTGATGCCCACCGGCGGCGGCAAATCGCTGTGCTATCAGGTCCCGGCCCTGCTGCGTGACGGTTGCGGCATCGTCATCTCGCCGCTGATCGCACTGATGCAGGACCAGGTCGAAGCCCTGCGCCAGCTCGGCGTGCGCGCCGAGTACCTGAATTCAACCCTGGATGCCGAGACCGCCGGCCGCGTCGAGCGCGAGCTGCTCGCCGGCGAACTGGACATGCTGTATGTCGCCCCTGAGCGGCTGCTGACCGGGCGTTTCCTGTCGCTGCTGTCGCGCAGCCAGATCGCCCTGTTCGCCATCGACGAAGCACACTGCGTGTCGCAGTGGGGCCATGACTTCCGCCCCGAATATCGCCAGTTGACCGTGCTGCACGAGCGTTGGCCGCAGATCCCGCGGATCGCGCTGACCGCGACCGCCGATCCGCCGACCCAGCGCGAGATCGCCGAGCGCCTCGATCTGCAGGAAGCGCGCCATTTTGTCAGTTCCTTCGACCGTCCCAACATCCGCTACACCGTGGTGCAGAAGGACAACGCCCGCAAGCAGCTGACCGACTTCCTGCGCGGCCACCGTGGCGAGGCCGGCATCGTCTACTGCATGTCGCGGCGCAAGGTCGAGGAGACCGCTGAATTCCTCTGCGGCCAGGGCTTCAACGCTCTGCCTTACCACGCCGGCCTGCCGCCGGAAGTGCGCGCCGGCAACCAGCGCCGCTTCCTGCGCGAGGACGGCATCGTGATGTGTGCCACCATCGCCTTCGGCATGGGCATCGACAAGCCGGACGTGCGCTTCGTCGCGCATACCGACCTGCCCAAGTCGATGGAGGGCTACTATCAGGAAACCGGACGCGCAGGCCGCGATGGCGAAGCCGCCGAGGCCTGGCTGTGCTACGGCCTGGGTGATGTGGTACTGCTCAAGCAGATGATCGAGCAGTCCGAGGCGGGCGAAGAGCGCAAGCAGCTGGAGCGGGCCAAGCTCGACCATCTGCTGGGCTACTGCGAATCGATGCAGTGCCGCCGCCAGGTGCTGCTGGCCGGCTTCGGCGAGACCTACCCCCAGCCTTGCGGCAACTGCGACAACTGCCTGACGCCACCGGCCTCGTGGGACGCGACCATACCGGCACAGAAGGCGCTGAGCTGCGTCTATCGAAGCGGCCAGCGCTTCGGTGTCGGCCACCTGATCGACATCCTGCGCGGCAGCGAGAACGAGAAGGTGAGGCAGCAGGGCCACGACAAGCTGAGCACTTATGCCATCGGCCGCGACCTCGATGCACGCACCTGGCGCAGCGTGTTCCGCCAGCTGGTCGCGGCCAGCCTGCTGGAAGTGGACAGCGAGGGTCACGGTGGCCTGCGCCTGACCGATGCCAGCCGCGACGTGTTGACCGGCCGCCGCCAGATCAGCATGCGCCGCGACCCGGCCAGCAGCACCAGCGGACGCGAGCGCAGTGCGCAGCGCACCGGCCTGTCGGTGCTGCCGCAGGACCTGGCCCTGTTCAACGCGCTGCGCGGCCTGCGCGCCGAACTGGCCCGGGAACAGAACGTACCGGCGTTCGTGATCTTCCACGACAGCACCCTGCGCAACATCGCCGAGCAGCGCCCGACCAGCCTGGATGAACTGGCCCGGGTCGGCGGCATCGGCGGTACCAAGCTGAGCCGCTACGGCCCGCGCCTGGTCGAGATCGTCCGTGAAGAGGGCTGACGGTATCGCGTTGCCGCGCTGCGCGGCCGCCGGGCATGGCCCCAACGGCGCGCGGGCGCCCCTGTAGAGCCGAGCCCACGCTCGGCTGCCTCTGCGCGAACAGCAGCCGAGCGTGGGCTCGGCTCTACGCTGGTGCAGGTCCAATCTTGAACCGGCCATTCAGCCGGAAGTGCATCCGCGTCCGCTTGCGGCTAGATTAGCGTCATGTCCCTGGCCTCAACCCTGCTCCGCGTCGTGCTCATGCTCAGCCTGTTGCTCAACGGGCTGAACGCGGCCCTGGCCCGTGGTCACGAAGAAATGGGGCGGATGGCCCACGCCGCAGCCGCGGCTGTTGATGGCGGCACTGCCGACTGCCACCACCACGCGGGCATGCAGGCCGACCCGGCCCCGCAGGCCAAGGCCCCGGCCCACGACGCCCACTGCCAGATCAAGGACTGCGTGCGCAGCTGCGCCCAGCACCCGCTGTTGGCGGTGCTGCCGCTGCCGGTCATGGCCGGCCCGGCACTGTCGCTGGCCCCGCAGCCGATGCCGGCCACCGGCCGGCCGGCGCCGCCGCTGCCGCCGATCTCACGCCCTCCCATCGGCTGATTCCACACGCACCGTGCGCCCTGCGCACCGCAGCCGGCCGCCTGCCGGCGTCTTTACGTGTCTGGAGTCACCACCATGAATACCCGCATTCCCCCCGGTCCGGGCGCTGTGCCCATGCCGTCGCGCCGCCTGTTCGTGCAGGGCCTGGCCGCCGGTGGCGTGGTTGCCGGCATCGCCGCTGTCGGCGTGCCGCAGCGCGCGCTCGCCGCCGCCACGGCCGCCCCACGCCTGGCCGGCGCCCCCGCCGTGCTCAGCGACACCCGCATCGAACTGGCCATCGGCGAATCGCTGGCCAATTTCACTGGCCGCACCCGCCCGGCGATCACCGTCAACGGCTCGCTGCCGGCACCGATCCTGCGCTGGCGCGAAGGCCAGACCGTGGACCTGTTCGTGCGCAACACCCTGGAACGCCACCCGACCTCGATCCATTGGCACGGCATCCTGCTGCCTGCCAACATGGACGGTGTGCCGGGGCTGAGCTTCAACGGCATCGGCCCCGGTGAGACCTACCACTACCACTTCGAACTGAAGCAGTCGGGTACCTACTGGTACCACAGCCACTCGATGTTCCAGGAGCAGGCCGGCCTTTACGGAGCGCTGATCATCGACCCGGCCGAGCCGGCGCCCTACCACCACGACCGCGAGCACGTGATCCTGCTGTCCGACTGGACCGACATGGACCCCGGCGCGCTGTTCCGGCGCATGAAGAAGCTCGCCGAGCATGACAACTACTACAAGCGCACCCTGCCCGACTTCCTGCGTGACGTGAAGCGCGACGGTTGGTCGGCCGCGTTGTCCGACCGTGGCATGTGGGGGCGGATGCGGATGACGCCCACCGACATCTCGGACATCAATGCGCACACCTACACCTACCTGATGAATGGCACCGCTCCGGCCGGCAACTGGACCGGGCTGTTCCGCAGCGGCGAGAAAGTGCTGCTGCGCTTCATCAACGGCGCCTCGATGACCTACTTCGACGTGCGCATTCCCGGCCTGAAAATGACCGTGGTCGCCGCCGACGGCCAGTACATCCATCCGGTCAGCATCGACGAGTTCCGCATCGCGCCGGCCGAAACCTACGACGTGCTGGTGGAACCGACCGGGCAGGATGCGTTCACCATCTTCTGCCAGGACATGGGCCGTACCGGCTTTGCCGCCGGAACGCTGGCAGTCCGCCATGGCCTGCAGGCACCGATTCCCGCGCGCGACCCACGCCCGTTGCTGACGATGAGCGACATGGGGCACGACATGGGTAGTGGTGGCCATGGTGGCCATGGTGGCCATGACATGGCCGCGATGAAGGGCATGGAAGGCGGCTGCGGCGCCAGCATGGGCCACGACGGCGATACCGCCAGCAGGGCACCGAAGCACCCGGCCAGTGAGCGCAACAACCCGCTGGTGGACATGCAGAGCTCGGCTACCGAACCGAAGCTGGACGATCCCGGCATCGGCCTGCGCGACAACGGTCGCCAGGTACTCACCTACGGCGCGATGCGCAGCCTGTTCGAGGACCCCGATGGCCGCGAGCCGAGCCGCGAGATCGAGCTGCACCTGACCGGCCACATGGAGAAGTTCTCCTGGTCATTCGATGGCATTCCGTTCGCCAGCGCCGAGCCGCTGCGACTGAACTACGGCGAGCGCATGCGCATCGTATTGGTCAACGACACCATGATGCAGCACCCGATCCACCTGCACGGCGTGTGGAGTGATCTGGAGAACGCGCAGGGCGAATTCCAGCTGCGCAAGCACACCATCGACATGCCACCCGGCACCCGCCGCAGCTACCGCGTGCGTGCCGATGCGCTCGGTCGCTGGGCCTACCACTGCCATCTGCTGTACCACATGGAAGCGGGCATGATGCGCGAAGTGAGGATCGAAGAATGAGCCGCTCACTGCTTTCCCCCAGCCTGCTGGCCCTGGGCCTGGCCACCGCATTGCCGGTGTTCGCGCAGTCGCATGCCGGGCATGACATGGGCACGATGGACCCGCCGCCGAAGACCGCGAAGACCCCGGCCGAACCGGTCGATCATTCGAAGATGGATCATTCGAAGATGAACATGGGTGCGGCGGGTCAGGCCGGCGTGGACCACTCCACGATGGACCACTCGAAGATGGACCATGGCGCGATGCAGCCAGCGGCGATGGACCATTCCACGATGGATCACGCCGCCATGGGTCACGGCACGCCCGCACCGATCGAACCGCGCGAGCCGATCCCGGTTCCCACCGATGCCGACCGCGCTGCCGCCTTCCCTCCGATCGCGCATGGTGCGATGGAGCATGCACCACAGATCAACAGCCTGCTGCTGATCGATCGCCTCGAACACTGGGACGGCAAGAACAGCACCGGCCAGGCCTGGGAGGCCACCGGCTGGATCGGTGGCAACATCAACCGCCTGTGGTTGCGCACCGATGGCGAACGCAGCCGCGGCAGCACGGAATCGTCGTCACTGGAAGCACTGTATGGTCGCAGCGTATCGCCGTGGTGGGACGTGCTGATCGGCGTGCGCCAGGACTTCCGGCCGGCCGACTCGCGCACCTGGGCGGCCATCGGCATCCAGGGCCTGGCGCCGTACAAGTTCGAAAGCTCGGCGACGCTGTACATGGGTTCCGGTGGCCAGGTGCTGGCCAAGGCCGAGGTCGAGTACGACGTGCTGCTGACCAACCGCCTGATCCTGCAGCCGCTGCTGGAAGCCACCGTCGCAGCCAAGGATGAGCCGGAGTACGGCATTGGTCGCGGACTGAACAAGGTCGAAGCCGGGCTGCGCCTGCGTTATGAGTTCAGCCGCCGTTTCGCGCCGTACATCGGCATCAGCCACGAGCGCACGTTTGGCGACACCGCCGATCATGCTGGCGACCACGCACGCGACACGCGCTGGGTGGCGGGCGTGCGCATGTGGTTCTGAGCAGCGGTTCGTGAGCATTGGCCAGCCCCGGCAGCCGCCGGGGCCGGCTACACTGCGCCACGTTCCAATGCAGGCTCCGCCATGTCGCTGCAGATCCGCCGCGCCACCCTTGCCGATGTCGACGCCCTGTCGGCCATCGCGATTGCCACCTACAACGAAACCTGGGGCGACTCGTATCCGGCGCAGGAGCTGCAGGATTTCCTGCAGGCGCACTACAGCAGCGAGCCGCAGCGCGCCGAACTGTCCGACCCGCGCAGCGCGATCTGGCTGCTGGTGGACGGCGACAACGTGGTCGGCTACCTGGCTGCTGGTGCCAACACCCTGCCGCATGCCGAGGCCCGCGAAGGCGACATCGAACTGAAGCGGTTCTACATCCTGGCCGCACACCAGAACGGCGGCCATGGTGCACGCCTGATGGACGCGTTCATGGCCTGGCTGGACCAACCGCACCGCCGCACCCTGTGGGTGGGCGTCTGGGAGGAGAACTTCGGCGCGCAGCGCTTCTACGCGCGTTATGGCTGCAGCAAGGTCGGCGAGTACGACTTCATCGTCGGGGATACGCGCGACCGCGAGTTCATCCTGCGGCGGACGTGATCACGCGCTCCATGTAGAGTCGAGCTTGCTCGACTATAGGCGGCAACATCCAGTCGAGCATGGCTCGACGCTACAAACTAGAAATCGAACAACTCAGACAGGAAGCTGCCTTTTTTCTTTTTCTTGTATCCGTGGCCCCGGTTGTCCTCGTAGCGCTGGCCCAAGTGGCGGGTATCACGATGCATCACCGGCGGCGGCGTGGTCGCCGGCTGCGCCTGCACAGGTGCCGGCGGCGGCAGCGCAGCGCCGGCGCGTTCGATGATCTTGTCCAGCTCGCCACGGTCCAGCCACACGCCACGGCAGCCGGGGCAGTAATCGATCTCGATGCCATGGCGCTCGGCCATCTGCAGGGTCTGGGTCTTGCACACGGGGCACAGCATGGGCATGGCTCCTGAAGGTCCGGCAACGACTCTACCTGCCCACCGATGACTGTGCGGTAACACATGACCGATGGCACACAGACTTCCGGCGCGTGCCAGCGTCCCCGGCCGCCTTCCACACTCCACGCTGGTTCCGCAGGGAGTGCGTGCATGACCGTCCTGTCCCGCCTGCCCGACGCCGCGCGCCTGCTGCTGGTGCTGCTCGGCGTCGGCGTTGGCCTGAATCTGCGCGATGTCGCTGCGGCCGCAGGCGCGCCGATTTCCGCCTTGCCTATGCCCTACGGCCGCAGCCTGCTGGACAACGCACTGGCCGTCCTGCTGGCGCTGCTCCTGGCCGCACTGCTGCGCCCGCGTGGGGTGGGCCTGATGGCCAGCCTGGGGCTGCACGGGAACGGCTGGCGCGGCCCGTTTTGGGTGCTGCTGGCCAGCCTGCCCTGCTGGCTGGGCCTGGCGGTGCTGGGCACGCCCAACACCGCACTGACCGCACTCGATGCGACGATGCTCGCCGTGCTGTTCCCACTGGCCGAGGAAGTGCTGTTCCGTGGCCTCGGCTTCGTGCTGCTGGTGAAGCTCATGCGTGGCCCATGGTCCCTGCTTGCGCTGCCGCAGGCGCTGCTGTTCGGTTGGGTGCACTGGCTGGGCTTCGGCGGCTTCGACGGCGGCGGCACTGCCCTGTTCGTCGGCGCGGTCATCGCACTGGGCGGCTTCATCTTCGCTTGGCTTGACCATCTGGACGGCGACACCCTGTGGTGCGGCCTGGTGCTGCATGTATCGATGAACATGGCGTAAAACGTGTTCAACCTCGACGACGCCGTCGCGCTGGGCTGGCAGGCCACCAGCCTGCGTATCGGCGCCGCGCTGCTGGCGGTGGCGGTGCTGGCCTGGCAGGTACGCCAGCGACGCCCGCGCCTGCTGTAACGCTCACTTAGCCTGCCGTGCACGCCGGGATCACCCCCGGCTTGCGCATACTTGCGCGCCTTTTCATTGCTGCTTGCCGGAGCTGTAGCGCCATGTTGCTGTCCAAGCGCCACGTTGAACCCCGCGTCCTGCTGATCGAGGACGCAGAGGAAACTCGCGAGCTGAGCCGTCTTGCGCTGGAAAGCCAGGCCTGCCACGTGGTGGGCGTGAGCTCTGCCGAAGCAGCATTGGGCCTGCTGGCCGCAGGTGAGCGTTTCGACCTACTGTTCACCGACGTCAACCTGGGCCCGATCAGCGGCATTGAAGCTGCCAACCGGGTCCGCGGCCTGTATCCCCAGCTGCCGATCCTGGTGACGTCGGGCATGGACCAGCACCAGGTGCTGCCGCAGCTGCGCGACGGCATTCATTTCCTGCCCAAGCCCTACAACATGAGCGAGCTGCTCGACGCCATCCGCCTGTGCTTCCGGCACGCCGATGTGGGCGTATTGATCGGGCCGGATGCGCAGGCAGCGTGAGGCGTTCATCCACACATGGCGTGGATCTACCGGGTTCTTGCAGTAGATCGACGCCATGCGTGGATGGCGCCCACCTTCAACCGCTGCTGTACGGTCCGGTACCCGGGAACACCTTCAGCAGCGCGCGGGTGATCATGTCCGGATACACGGTGAAGTGGTCCTCGTCGTCGATCACCATGTTCTCCACCTTCAACGAATGCCCGCTGGCGCGCAGCTGCTCGGCGAACTCGGCGTTGTGGCCCAGCATGTCGTTGCGGGTGAAATATCGCGGCTCCGGCTTCACCGTTTCGAAGCTGCCGATCGACAGCACCACCGTGGTCGGCTGCGTGGGCGCCTTGGCCTCGGCCTGCATGCGCGGCACCCGATGGTTGTCGAACCACAGCGACGGGCTTGACAGGATGTAGCTGTGGAACATGTCCGGGCGCGTGGTCAGCACGTAGGCGCCAAACAGGCCGCCATAGGAATGACCGGCATAGGCGCGCCGCGACGGATCGGTGCGGTAGCGTGCATCGATCAGCGGCAATACGCGCTCGGCGAGGAAATCGCGGTAATGTGCCGCGCCGCCGTAGCTGACGTCGTCGCTGTAGTCACGCGGATCGGTGCGCATCGGATCGCTGGGCGTGTAATCGCGCGAGCGGCTCTGCTTGGACGTCAGGCCTTCCTGCGGCGGCAGCCCGACCAGGATGAAATCCTCGATGTTGACGCCCTTCTGCCCCACCATGTTGCGCACGCTGCGCACCAGCGGGAAGCTGTACAGCGCGTCGGTCACATACAGCACCGGGTAGCGTTTCTCCGGATGCGCAGCGTAGTCAGCCGGCAGCGCTACCCAGATCGGGTAATCGCGGCCCACCGGATCGTGCACGCGCAGCGCTTCGGTATCCGGCAGCACCACGCCCGGCGCAGCGGTGGCCGCGCTTTCCTTCGCTTCATTCTGCGTTGCCGGTGGCGCCACCGACATCGCACAGCCACTCATGGCCAGGCAGGCCGCCATACTCCATCCACGCACACGCTGCATCCACACTCTCCCATTGCGGGCGGCGCACCGCATGGCACCGCTGCCGCACCCTTGCATGGCGTGCAGCCCGGTGCCAGTGCGGTCAGGGCGAGGCCGGCGGTGGTGCCGGGAACAGCGTGCGCAGCGCCTGCATTGCGGCCGGGTGATAGAGGGTCGCGTGCGTTTCCTCCGGCAGTGGCAGGTACTTCACCAGCGGCGACGGCGAGGCTTGGTGCAGCAACTCGGCCGGTCGTTCAATCCTTTAAGCGAAAGGATCAAAGCGACTACGAGAATAAGTGCAGATGCCAGAAAGGGATAGGCGATGTAATCGAGGGATGTGCCACCTCGAAGCTGCCCCGCTAATAACAGGGAAAAGGTCGCAGGTCCAGCCAGATTAGCCGCTGCCGAAGTCGCCATATAAATACCCTGCGTACGGCCAGCGTCACGCGCGGCCGCTGCGTCTGCGAGCATCGATTGCAACGCAGGCGGGCCAAATGCAGATAACGCCATGATTGGAACCCCTGCGTAGAACCATCCTGATGTGGGCGCCAAAGCGTAAACAACGAATCCTACAATGCCACACGTTAAACCGACAACTAGCATGAAACTTGGCCTAAACCTTCTCGCGGCCCTTTGATAGACAGCAACCTGCACTATCAGTGTGCAAAACCCAACAGCAGCCAATAGCGCACCAATGTCTTTAACACTCCACTGATACCGACTCATGACAAGTAACGCAAGGGCTGTCGGATAAACAGTGTTCGCTAATGATGACAAGAATGTGATGAACATCAATCGTCGCCATTGGACTCTAGCGGCAATCCCCGGCTCCACCAAATCCGCGAGGCTCGCGGTAAGCGACGGTGCAGGATTCGTCAAAAACAATCTGCAAGCCAAAGCATTCAGCATGGCGACGAGCGCGCCAACCGCAAGAGGCAGGCGCCAACTAATATCCCCCAGGAGGCCGCCTACAGCTGGGGCAACAACATAGGCAGAGCCGAAAGCCGCGCCCAACCAGCCGTACGCGCGCGCCCGCTCTTCCGGCGCGGTCCAGTCCGCCACATAAGCAGAAGCTACCCCAGCATTTGCTGCTCCAATCCCGCAGATTAGTCGACCAATGATCAAGGAAGAAGCAGTTTGCGCAGCAGCCATGACGATAAACCCGCTACTGAGCAACACACTCCCCACGACCAACAGCCGTTTGCGACCTAGGCGATCAGAGCACCATCCAGCAAGAGGCGAAGCAATGAGTTGAGCGAGCGCGAACACCGATACCGATATCCCGATTAGTACGGCACTAGAAGATGCATCACCTGAAATTTCATTCAACGCAATGGGAATCGTGGGTGCAGCCAAACCAAAGGCGACATGATCCAAGAACACCGCCACGTAGGCTGGCGCTAAACGTGAATGCATAGCAGATTATCGTTTAATCGGAATGATTGTTATAGGGATCTCCACCTAGTGCCTGACCTCGCCAATAGGCCAGCTCGTGGACATCAGGGAAAGCAGCACCCATCTTCAATCCAAATAGAACTTCGAAGAGCGAATGTGATCCAGTCGGAAGCAAGTAGGCAATGGCAGCAGGCGTGAGCCGAGGGTCGCCATCGGCACCGAGAATACGGGCAAACTTCATCATATCCGCCGCCGTGTTTGAGGGGCCGGTTATCACAGGCTCTTGCAAAGCTGCCGCAGCCTTAGCAAATACCGAGTTCGACCGTATACAAACCAGACGAGCTCCGTCCAGCCAAGGAACATATTCTTCGCCGCGAGGGCTTCTCAGTGCAATCTCGACACCACTGAACGCGCCACCTTCGCGCAGAAAATCGGTACGGCGATGTCCGCTCCAGCACCGGCTGGATCGGCCTAGGTCGGGAGGGCGGATCCTAGTGTCGGATTGCCAGAACTTGATCGGGTCTGCGGGCGGACAGAGAACCTCCCGGTGAGAGAGGAGCTGCGACCTTTGTAGCTTCGATTTTGCGTGTTCGATCAACTCCAGACAAAAGTCGACGTCCAGCCCGGCGTTTCGTGCGGCCCTGGCAGCCTTTGACCGAGCTCCTCCTGCTATGAGATCCGGGAAAAGGACAAAACATATGGTTCGCCAAACGGTGGCTTGCAACTCACGAATGCTACCCGAACCACTAAGCACCAGGTGAAGGTCAGCGATGTTCCTAAGCCGACCAGCAAACGGCAACGGGATGGGGCGCAGTATTGACAGGTAGGATTGGGTGAGTTGGTGCAGCTTTCCCGCCCGCGCAATTCCGCCTAGCTCATTCGCTCGTTCAGAAAGGTAGCGCTTACAGACCTCCACCAATTCAATAGAGAACATGCTGACTGAGTCGTACTCCGCAATACGGTTGCCAAGCACTCGCTCGCTTCGTCTAAGCTCTCTATCATTATGAACTTGGAAATTGATCGCAGTGGCTAGCATTAGGTCTTGTGAGCCAAAAATCCCAAGACAGGAGCGCGCCTAAACCAATCATCAGCCAATGCCAACGGACTCGAAAAATAATCTGGGTGCCAACGACCATCGGGCTCGAAGACGGACTCGAGTACGAGACCGACAGCCAAGAGAGCAGTCAGATAGTCAGACAACCGGCGATGAATGTTGAGCGTGGGAATGCCCGAGGGGCCGCCGCCGGAAGCCGCCGTAAGATTCAAACCTATATTGCCGTATCGATCGATCATGTACCGGACGCTCGACTCACTCAGCGCGCCCCATCCGTGCACTGGGGGCTTGAAGCAAGGATGCAATATAGTCACGAACAAACGCCCTCCCACCTCCAGTCGACTCGCGAGCCAGCCTAGCGTTCCACCAAGATCTTCAACGTCATGAAGCACCATATTGGCGACAACAACGTCGAACAGTGGCGACCGAGCCGAACCTTCCAGATCTTCGATTAAGTAATATGCCGCAAGGACCCCATTCGTCTTGTGTCTCGCAATTTCCCGCATTTGTGCGGAATGATCGACATACGTCACTATCGCGCCATTCTCATGCAGGAACTCCGAGAGTTCGCCACTCCCGGCACCGAAGTCCAGGATCCTTAGTCCGCTTACGTTGCCAAGCTGCTCTCTCAGGCTTTGTCTGTAAATTAGCTCTTCGGTCCAGCGATTTCCGGCTCTATGCTGCTCCCAGGACTGTGCTGCATCATCCCAGCGTTGGCGCGACTGCTGAAGAAAGCCACTAGTTAGACCTTCTCCTACCCGATACAAGTATTCCGCCAGATCTTCCCTGAGCCTGCTCGCTAGAACGCCCACGGCCACATCTATCCCAGCGGCGCGCAATCGGGAAACTCCGGTTCCTGCAACCAACGGGTTCGGATCCTCAAGGCCCACGACCACCCGGGCGATCCCAGCGTTTATAACCAGGTCCGTGCATCGCCCCGTTCTTCCTACATGGCTGCACGGCTCCAGGGTGACGTACAGTGTGCTATTGGGTGGGACCGCTGCTTGCTGCCTAAAGCACATGGCTTCAGCGTGTTCGTGACCAGGAGCTTGAGTCCAACCTACGGCGAGTAATTTTTCCTCGTGGACCAATGCGGCTCCAACGGGCGGGTTTGGATAGGAAATTCCCTGCGCACGTCGACCTGCCAGTAGTGCGCAACGCATCCATCGCTCATCACTTGGGATTTCCATCGTCAGTCGGCCGAGGCTAGCCGTTCCTTATGCACTTCGAATCGCACTCCCTGCTTACACGCTGAACAATCATCAGGTGATTCGTTGCGAGGAGTGTCCTTCACCAAGAGCGCCCGTAACGGATGCCTTAGCTTCGCCAGGGATCCCTGGGGTGATCCGCCACGTCGGTCAACAATCACTAGAGAGCCCACGCTCTGAAGTCCAAGCGATTCAATGGCTTCTTCAGCTGATGCGATCGTACCTCCCACTGACACGATGTCGTCGACGATCAAAGCTCTTGCGCCCTTCTTCAAGCTATACCCGCGCAAGACCATCATCTCGCCCTCCGGCCCCTTATCGAAGAACAGAGCGGGGAGTTCGCAATGTAGGCCTACCGCATGAGCGAGGATAGCTCCGCCAATCGGAGGGCCAATTAGAACTTCTGCGCCGGTTTCTTTAACTATCGACGCCATACGGCGGGCAATCTCAGCGACGAGATCGGGCATTGCCAGCAATCGAGCCTTCTCCCAAAACTCGACCGTGTGATGACCAGACTTGATCGCGAAATGACCTTCGCTGATCGCACCAGCCTGGCGGAACAGATCCTCAATTGAGCATTCCATAGCCGGTGCAAGCCTCGGCAAGGTCTCAATGGAGATCAAGGCAGCATCAAGTGCGGCTGCCACACTTGGTGCATCAAAAAGCTCGGCATTACGCGCCTTCCTGCTAACGCGCGGCACCAGATCCCTGAAAATCGTGGGGGCACAGCCCAGTGCGTCGCCATCTTGACCTATGGCGATACGCTTGCCTTCATCCCAAGCGATCGTTAGCTCATTGAGCGTGCCAGTTTGCCCTCCGACCGCTACGACGACGTCTGCGGATCTAACCAGCGTAACATTTCGTCCTTTGTATCCCATCCCGGTATAGATCATCGTTGCATAGAGAGACGGATCTTCGCCGGTGAGGTCGATATGCGATCTGGCATCTGTGGCAGGAGAGATGCCGACTACTGGGACATCGCCCTGGGCCGCCACTTTTGCCAGCAGACTAGACACGCCTCCGCCGGTGCCAGTCAGCAGAGTAGATCGATGATGTTTCGCGATCCGTACAACATCTTCAAGTACTGAGCGAGCCAGTAGCTCGCTATCGCCCTGAAATGAACTGACTCCTAGCACTGCGACTTGACTCGTCATCCACACACCCCCACGGACTCCCGTTCCACACGACCATCGCTCCAGAACGAATAACACTGACTCCCGTCGATGTTGACGCTCCTGACGTCGACGCCAGGAACGGCCTTACGATAGTGTTCAGTGAAGTCAGATCCTTCGAAAGAATCCGTGAGACAAATAAAGGTTGGGCTCAATGCCTGCAGCGCAGAGGCGTCATTGTGTGTCGGTCGTCCATGTGAGCTCGCGATGTATAGGGCGGCAGTGACGCCATTCTGCTCGATCGCGCTTATCAGTTGATCAGCTTCAGCGTCGCTACCGATCATAATGCGATGTCCGGCATATTCAATAAGGACGGGTGTCGCTGATCGATTGAGCGAATGGTACTCGCCATCCGACTTCACTTGAAACTGTTCAGACGGCAAGAGATTCGACACCTTTACACCGCACAGGCCATCAATCACCGTCCAACGATCCGTACCGCGTATGTAGGTTGAATATTGCTGCCAAAGAGGAGCTTCCAAGCCACCGTAGTGAGGACATGTGCTTAGCGAAACAGAGGGGGTGTAGCCAGGGGGATACGACACTCCAGAATGATAGATCCGCGGCCGCACCTCCGACGATGAGACAAAGCTCGCAAGGGTTGCGAAGTGATCGAGATGCTGATGAGTGACAACAATGACATCTAGACGACACTTCTGCCCCAGAACATCTTCCAAAATGGCTTTCCCATGGTGAAAACCGCAATCAATAAGGAGACTCTCTTGATTCGGCGTCTGTACATGTATCAGATCTCCCGCGAGCACCTTGTATACAGTTACGCGTAGCGGGAAGTGAGACTGCGTTCCAACATTATCCATAAGCGCAAGAGAACTCATAGCGACTGACTGCACCTCGTTCCATGTCGTGAGGGCGATGAAGCTAGCACAGCTTGCGGGACCGAGGGGTCGCCCCTGAACTTTTCAGATTATTCTCAAAAAAGGGGTCAACTTTCGCAATTGACCCGGTGTCGCCCGGCAATGTCGGATGGATGTGGATTGAGCCAAGCGGTGCGTAGGTTTGATTTTGAGGATGGGCCGGTCGCTATCCGACTGCAGTAGTCCTCCGCACGTACATACGGCCTGAGGTATGCACACAAATGCCCGCACCATCTATCCCCCCTTTCTGTAAGAACAGGCCAAATGCGGCACTTTAGAAGCATGTGTCGTTCCACAGCTCACTGCGAGCATACGCATCAAGCGTGATCATCACCGCACTCACTCCAGCTCGATCGCAGTGCAACCGCCAAGAGAATGGTGCGCGCCGCACCTTGCACCCAACGGAGAGAACAGAGATGAAACTACAAAGACGACTTCCGTTTATCTGGTCGCACCCATCGGAGGGCCGTTGCTGAGTGACTGCCAAGAATGACTACCGAGCTCACCTCGACGGGCAGACTTGATTCCGTCGGCCCGACCATTGCCATCGCGGCCATGATCGATCCGGCAGTGACCTAATTTCTATCTCCAACAACCCTGGATGCTGCTCGACCCGCTGCCAGTGCGATCAGGGCGAGGCCGGCGGCGGCGCCGGGAACAGCGTGCGCAGCGCCTGCAACGCGGCCGGATGATAGATCGTGGCGTGGGTTTCCTCCGGCAACGGCAGGTACTTCACCAGCGGCGACGGCGACGCCTGTTGCAGCAGCGTGGCCAACTGCGCGGCGGACGCAGCCAGCTCTGGCTGCCCACTGCTGGCCAGGAATACGCGCGGCTGCGCACGCGTCACCGCCGGCAGCTGCTTGGCCGCCCCGGCCAGCATTGCACCACGGTTCCACCACAGGCTGGGGTCCAGCGCGATGTAGCTGTTGAACAACGTTGGCTCCTGCAGCAGCGTCTCGACCACGAACAGGCCGGCCAGCGATTCACCGATCAGCGCGCGCTCGTCGGTGGTCGGGTAGCGATGGCGTACCTGCGGCATCAGTTCATCGCGCAGGAAGCTGCGATAGGCCGCCGATCCACCAATGCGTGGCGCGATCTTCTGGTCCTGCGGGTCGTTGCTGGGGCCGGTCATGTCGCGGCGGCGCTCGGTGTTCTCGATGCCGACCAGCAGGAACGGGCGCATGCTGCCGTTACCGGTCAGCACCTGCACCAGCCCAGCCACATGCAGGAAGTCCTCGCCGATACCGCCGTCGGGCATGTAGAGCACCGGCAGCGGCGTCTTCGGGTCCAGGCCCCATGGCTGCGGGCGGTAGACGTTGATGCGGCGAGTCTCGCCGAGCGCCTTCGATTCGATGGTGAAGGTTTCGCCAATGACCAGCGGCGTAGCCGGCGTTGTCTGCGCGGACGGCGCCGGTTCGGCGGCCATCAGTGGCGTGGTGGAGACAGCGGACAACAACAGCGACAGCACGATAAGGCGCATGGGGAAAACCCATCCTGGGAAAGAGACCGAGGATACCGCCCTGCCGCAGGCATTGGCGGCTTCGGCACGCTCAACACCCCTGCCGGATGCGTAGATCCACGCCATGCGTGGATGGACCACTGTAGAGCCGAGCCCACGCTCGGCTCGGCATTGGCGCGAACCGCAGCCGAGTATGGCTCGGCTCTACAACACCTCACCCAGGCGCGGACGCCAACACCTCGGTCGTCGCAAATACACCGACATTTGAGGGCATGACTCGCTGGTCGTGCCACCACTGCAGGCGAAAATCACGCCAACTTTCCGCGTGATACATCACGGCATCGTCGCCGCCACCAGCTGTTCTCGACATCTTCCACCGTGATAGGCCGGGCGCAAGCATGAACACGTCGCGCGCTGTCGCTTGCTGCATCAGATGTGCCTGCGCCACCATCGTCGCGCGCCTGGGTACTGCATTTCTCTTCGGAGAATCCTCATTGAAATCCAAGCGCGTGCGTAAACACCATGCAGCGCCACCGACAACGGGTGGCACCGGGCCTGCAAGCCCGCAATGACATTCACGCTGTTGTTTGCGCTCACCCGCCGACACTGTCCTTGGACCGTGCCGGCGGGCGATCCGTCGGCCTTCATGGTGGGCGGTGCGTGGGGGCCTTCGGGCCCGCCGGTTACTGCGTGATGTCATTCCGGCTTGCAGCCACGCATCGCCCGCCACCCGCCCTGCGCGGTGGCACGCCCACTCCAGAGCCGAGGAAGCCGAGATGACTGAACGTCCGCCCTATGCTTCAGATACCGCCAGCACCCACGATGACGACGACAACCCTTCACCCGAACTGAGCACGTTTCTGGGCTGCCTCAAACGCATCCGCGCGGGCGAAGGCGCCGATGGCCTGCCCTGGCCTGAAACCCGCATTTCCGCAGGGCGCGGGGTTGCCCTGTCGCGGGTGGAACGGGCCGCCATCGGCATGCTGACCGTGGCGGAAATGCTGCACGCCGCCGACCGCTGCCGGGCAATGGCCACGCCGGACCGGCATCTGGATGCCGGCGTGGTTGAAGGGCTGTTCTTTGCCGTCCGCGGGCTGGCGGAACTGGTGTGCCGGGATGTGCGGCCGGAGTAGATGCCGCGGTGCCACGAACTGGACCATACTGGGGCCGGACCGACCCCGAGTCCCATCGAAGCCTGCAAGGAGGTTTGCATGTTGAATCTCGTGATCGTTGCCGCACTGGCTGCTGGCCCCGTTGCATCCGTACCGTACGCCGATTGCCTGCTCAGCAACATTCAGCCTGGCCTGTCCGATCGCGCTGTGCAACTTGTGCAGCAGGCCTGCGCCGCGAAGCATCCCGACAGTTTCCTTGCCTCACTGGAACTGGAGCGCACCTACAGCGTCCAACGACAGGCGCGGTTCGATGCGGATCGTGCCGCGGCCGAGCGGGCCGCCAATGCAGCGGCCTCTGCCGCACAGGCAGCGGCGGAGCGCGAGACGGCGCGAGCGCAGGGTGCCAAGACCAAGTAGGGGTTGGCACAAGCAACAAAAAAGGCACCGCTTGGCGGTGCCTTTTTGAATGACCTGGATCATTGATGCAATTGGTGGGCCGTGAAGGATTCGAACCTTCGACCAAAAGATTAAAAGTCTTCTGCTCTACCGACTGAGCTAACGGCCCGGTGCATTGCCCCGGCCTTTCGGCGGGGTGGGCATTCTACCCTATTTTGGCCGGTCGCGTGGAACCCCGGTGTGTCGGGGTTGCCGGCCGGCGGCCGGCACTACCAGCGGGATTAAACCTTTGGCGCCACTGGCGCATCCCATCTGGGGTCCTTTCTGGAGCCATGGATGCGTCTGATCGTCAGCCTGCTTGCCGCCCTGCTGCCCTACACAGCATTGGCTTCGCCGCCCCAGGTCGTCACCGACGACATCGCCCGCTTCTGGGCCACCTATGACGCGGTGCGCGCCGAACCCGATGCCGAGCGCCGGGTGGCGCTGGTCCAGCAGCGCTACATCGATCCGGGCAGCCCGGGACTGCATGCGCTGATGCAGGTGCGCAACTACACCGCCCGCGAATACGCCGAGGCCATGAACGCGTGGCCGCGCTTCTGGACATCGGTGCGGCCGCTCACCGCCAACGCAAAGCAGGCCAGTGCCACGCTGGAGCGCGATCTTGTCGCCTTCCGTGCGCTCTACCCTGCCCTGCGCCCGGCCACCATCACCTATGCGGTGGGCGTGCTGCGCACCGGTGGCACCACGCTGGATGACAAGGTACTGATCGGCGCGGAGATGGCGCTGGGCGATGAGCGCGTGGACGTGAGCGAGCTGCCGGCGAAGATGCGCGACCGCCTGCGGATCTTCTACGACAGCCGGCCGGGTGCGAACAACGCGCAGAACAACCTGCACGAATACGTGCACACCCAGCAGCGCGAGACCACCGGCAGCCTGGCCCAGTACGCGGTACGCGAAGGCGTGGCCGAATACGTGGCAGAGCGCATCAGCGGGCGCCGCCCGGCGTTGCCGCTGTACACCTATGGGCCAGCGCACGAAGCGGAAATCCGCGCGCGCTTCCGCACGGAGATGCACGGGGACAACCTGGACAATTGGCTGTACAACAGCGCGCACAATCCATTCGGGGTGAGTGACCTGGGCTACTACGCCGGCTACCGCATTGCGCAGGAGTACATGCGCCGGCAGACCGACGAGAGGACTGCTGTCGCGCGGATGATCGAGTTGGACTATGCCGATCCGGCTGCGGTGCGGGCGTTTATTGACGCGTCGGGATGGTTGCCTGATGAGGCTGCCGGCCAGCGGCCGGCACTACCAGACTCCAGCCGCCGGTAGCGCCGGGACAGAGAGTGCGAACCAACGGTTCGCACCCACCACGGGGGGGCATCACCCCCATTACCTCAAGCGTACAGCGTGGGGTCGGGCACGCCGGCCTCGGCAAAGCCCTGCGCGCGCAGGCGGCAGGCATCGCAATGACCGCAGGCGGCGCCGTTGGCGTCGGCGTTGTAGCAGGACACCGTCAGGCCGAAGTCCACGCCCAGGCGCACGCCTTCGCTGACGATCTGGCCCTTGCTGAGGAACTGCAGCGGCGCGTGCACCTTGATGCCCGCGCCCTCCACACCCGACTTGGTGGCGAGGTTGGCCAGCGCCTGGAACGCGGCCACGAACTCGGGGCGGCAGTCCGGGTAGCCGGAGTAGTCGACGGCGTTGACGCCGCAGAAGATGTCGTTGGCGCCGAGCACTTCGGCCCAGCCCAGGGCCAGCGACAGCATGATGGTATTGCGCGCCGGCACGTAGGTGACCGGAATGCCGGCACCGCCGGCCTCTGGCACGTCGATGTCATCGGTCAGCGCCGAGCCACCGATGCTGCGCAGGTCCACGTCCACGGTCTTGTGCGCGACCACGCCCTGGGCCTTGGCCACGCGGGCGGCGGCATCCAGTTCGGAGGTATGGCGCTGGCCGTAGCGCACGCTCAGGGCATGCACGGCAAAGCCCTGTTCCTGGGCCATGGCGATGACGGCGGCTGAATCCATGCCGCCGGAGAGAAGCACGACTGCCTTCTTCATGGAAAATCTTCCGGTTGGGAGGGGAAAGCCAGCACGCTGTCCCGCGCCGGAGCTACATCAGGGAACGCTGCGCCGGCTCATCGGCCCGGCTCGTCGTTCCACAGGATTTTATGCAACTGCATCTGGAAGCGCACCGGCAGCCGGTCTTCGACGATCCAGTCGGCCAACTGCCGCGCGCTGATCTCGCCCTTGCTCGGCGAGAAGAACACGGTGCAACGCTTCACCAGGCCGTGCTCGGCGACCATGGCCTTGGCCCAGTCGTAGTCCTCGCGGTTGCAGATGACGAACTTGATCTGGTCGCGGACGGTCAGCAGCGGCAGGTTTTCCAGGCGATTGCGGACGGCTTCGGCCGAGCCCGGCGTCTTGATGTCGACCACGCGCGACACGCGCGGGTCCACTGCACTGACATCCAGCGCGCCGGAGGTTTCCAGCGAGACATCCATGCCCGCATCGCACAGCTTCTGCAGCAGCACCAGGCAGCGCTTCTGCGCCAGCGGCTCGCCGCCGGTCACGCAGACGTGGCGGACGCCTTGGGCCAGCACCTCGGCCACGATGTCGTCGATGTCCCACCAGGTGCCGCCGTGGAAGGCATAGGCGGTGTCGCAGTACTGGCAGCGCAGCGGGCAGCCGGTCAGGCGCACGAACACGGTCGGCCAGCCGGCGGTATCGGCCTCGCCTTGCAGCGAGGTAAAGATCTCGGTGATCTTCAGGCGCGGCAGCGGCGACTGCACGATGTCGCTGGGGGTGGCGACGGCGTTTGACGGGGTAACGGCGGTCATGGCGGGTACTTCTTGGTGGGACACGTGGCGGGTGGGCTACCGTGGCCGGTAACGAAAGCAGCCGAGCATGGCTCGGCTCTACAACAGCAACCGGACGGCTTTGCTGGTCCGGAAACGAAAGCAGCCGAGCGTGGGCTCGGCTCTACAGGGCACCTATTGTACGCCCGCCCAGCGGATCAGCGGATCTGCCTGCCCAGGCGGATGGACTGCAGACGGTCCTGCGCGGTGCGCGCGGCATCCGAGCCGGGGTACTGCGCCACGACGGTCTCCAGCGTCTGCTGGGCCTGGTCGACCTTTCCCTCGCCGTACTGCGACAGGCCGATCTTGAGCAGGCCGCCCGCGGCCTTGTCGTGGGTCGGATAGCGCGAGAGCAGCTCTCGGAACTGGGTCTCGGCCATCGGGAAATTGCGGGTGGCGTAGTAGCTCTCGCCCAGCCAGTACAGCGCGTTCGGCGCGTAGACGCCGTTCGGGTACAACTCCAGGAAGCTCAGGAACAGCTGCGCCGAATCGTCGTACCTGCCGGCCTTCAACGCATCGAAGGCAACGTTGTAGGAGGTGCGCTCATCGCCGGTGGCGGCAAGGCTGCCAGCATCACCATGGACGGAAGGCGGCCGCTCGGAAGTGGCCGCCGCTGCGGGTTTTGCCGGGGCCGGTGCGGCCTTCGGCGCGCTCGCCGGAACGGGCGGCAGGGCCGGGGCGGCGTTGCCCCCTTCCAACCGGTTCAGGCGGCTGTCCAGATCCAGGTACTGGTCCTGGGCGGACTGCTTGAGCTGGGCGTTGTCATGCTGCAACTGCTCGATCGAGGCCTGCAGGCTGGTGACCTGCTGCCGCAGCTGATTGATCTGGTTCAACAGGTCCTGGTTGGCACTGTTGTTGTACATCTGCTGCTCGAGCGCGCCGACACGGTCAGCCAGGCTCTGTCGCTGTGCGTGCGCCGGTGCGGCAGCCACAAGGGCTGCCGCAACGACCAGCATCAGTTTGATGCCAATGCGCATGGATTACTGCGCGGTGTAGACGATTTCGACGCGACGGTTCTGCGACCAGCACGACTCGTTCGACTCGGTGCAGACCGGACGCTCTTCACCGTAGGACACGACGGTCAGCTGCGAAGCCGAACCACCGTTGGCCTGCAGGGCCGAGCTGACGCCGTTGCCACGACGCTCACCCAGGGCCTGGTTGTACGCGCGCGAACCGCGCTCGTCGGTGTGGCCCTGCAGGGTGATGCGCGAGGACGGACGGTCACGCAGGTACTTGGCGTGGCACGCCATGATGGCCTGGAATTCCGGCTTCACGTCTTCCTTGTCCAGGTCGAAGTAGACAACGCGCTGGCGCAGGCAGGCGTCGGTGTCCAGGTCGCCCGGGCCGTACAGGCCGGAGGTCGACGGACCGGTCGGGGTGGTGGTCGAGGTGCCGGTGTCGACCGGGGCTGCCGGCTCTTCCTTCACCTTCTTCGAGCAACCGGCCAGGACGGCCACAGACAGCAGGGAAACAAGCAGAACGCGGGTGGACTTGTTCATGGCGATACCTTTGTGGCTCCTAAGCCGATGAGGGGTTCAAGACAACGAAAATATTAACACTCTTTTAGCGCTGGGTACGGTATGGGGACCATGCCGGTTCGCGCACATCACCGTCGGCCAGGACCAGGCGCTGGCGAACCCGCGCATCGGCCGAAACGGCATACAACACACCACGGCCACCTTCGCGGGCGGCGTACAGCACCATGCTTGCGTTGGGCGCAAAGCTCGGAGATTCATCCAGCGAACCCGGGGACAGCGTGCTCCAGCGGGGCGACCCCAGCGAGCTGTCCATCATCGCGATCTTGTAGCTGTTGCCCGAGCCCTGGGCGACGGCGATCTTCTTGCCATCGTAGGACACCGAGGGCTTGGCATTGTAGTTGCCCTGGAAGGTGACGCGCTCGGCGCTGCCGCCACCGGCACCGACCTTGTAGACCTGCGGACGGCCGCCGCGATCGGAGGTGAAGTACACCGCGCTGCCGTCCGGTGCCCAGGTCGGCTCGGTATCAATGGCGAAGTGGTTGGTCAGCTGGGTCAGCTGCTTGCTGCCCAGGTCCATCACGTAGATTTCCGGGTTACCGGAGCGCGACAGGGTCAGGGCCAGCTTGCGGCCGTCCGGCGAGAACGCCGGGGCGCTGTTGATGCCGCGGAAGCTGGTGACCAGCTCGCGTGCACCGGTGCCGATGTTCTGGATGTAGATGGCCGAATTGCCACGCTCGAAGCTGACGTAGGCCAGCTTGCTGCCATCCGGACTCCACGACGGCGACAGCAGCGGCTCGGCCGAGCGCACGATGGTCTGCGGGTTGAAGCCATCGGAATCGGCCACCATCAGCGCGTAGCGCATGGCGTCGCCCTTGCCACTGGCGGTCACGTAGGCGATGCGGGTCCAGAAGGCGCCGCGCACACCGGTGATCTTTTCGTAGATGGCGTCGGCCATCTGGTGGGCAACGTCGCGCATGGCGTTGCCACGGGCAGTCATCGCCAGGCCCAGCAGGCGCTCGCCCTTGGGCACGTCGAACAGTTCGTACTCGACGCGGTAGGCACCCGCACCGGCATCAAGCACGCGGCCGACCACGATGTAGTTCTGCTTCAGCGCGCGCCAGGTCGCGAACTGGATATCCCCCCCCCGCACGGGCTTCTCGACGATCTGCGCTTCCGGCAGCGTGCGGAACTGGCCCGAACGCTCCAGATCGGCACGGACCACGCCGGCGACGTCGGTCTGCGGAGCGGCCGACGAACCCTGATAGGGCATCGGCACGATGGTGATCGGCAGCGCGGAGGCATTGCCGCCGATGATGTCGATATCCAGCCCCTTCTGCTGCGCGACGGCAGCAAAGGGCAGCAACAGGGCCGCAAACACGGCAAGCCAGCGAGGCATCTTTTTCATGGAGCGCTCAATAAGGGGAAACCGGAACGAGGGATAACAAAGCAGGAGTGAACCGCTTCGCAATCATGAACCAAGGGTACGTGAATTCCGGGTCAGTTCCAGCCCGTCTTCTCACGCACCGTTAACGTCGTGGCTAACATCGCACCGTCTGCCCTGGTCACGCCGCCCCGGAGGACGGTGTTCGACAGCAGCCCACAGCCTGCCCGGTCGAAACCGAGCACACCAGAGGCAAGCGCGACAACGGTGGGCGCGGTTGGCCCGAAAGCCTCCCTGGCCGACTACCTCAGCGATCCTGGGCAGTAAAAGTGAAGTTGAGCGTGCGTGCGAACACCGACTCGAAGCCACGGTACGGCAGGGGCTGCGCGTTGAGCACGGCGGCCTCGATCGAACGCTTGCCGGCCTCGTCGTACGGGCAGTTCGGGCTGACCTTGGCCTGCATCACCGTGCCACCCGGAATCTGGGTGATGGTGATCTGGCAGCGCTGGCCCAGCGGCACCGTGTCCGGCCGCACCCACTGCGACAGCACCTTGGCCTGGATCGCCGCGGCGTACTTGGCCGAAAGATCATCGCTGTTGCCACCACCACCGGCAGCCGGCTGGGACGCACCGCTGGAACCGGCTGCGGCACTGCCGGCGGCATTGCGCGCAGCAGCCACCTGGCGCAGCTTCTGCTCGGCCAGCTTGGCTTCCTTCTCGGCCTGCTCGCGACGGGCACGGATCTCGGCGATCTTCTTCTGCTTCTCGGCCTCGGCCTTGTCCGCAGCCTGACGCGCCTGATCGGCCAGCTTCTTCTTCGCGTCTTCTTCCTGCTGCTTGGCCAGGCGCAGCTTCTGCTCGGCCTCTTCCTGGCGCTTGCGTTCGGTCAGGTCGATCTGCTCCTGGCGGCGCTTGGCTTCCTGCTCCTGCCTGGCCTTCTCCTGTGAGATGGCCAGCGCACTCACCGCTTCCTGGTCCTTGGTATCCGGCTGCGCGACACGCTCCTGTGCCTGTTGCTGCTGCGGCGTGGGGGCGTCCTGTGGGCGCGGCTCGGGAATCGGCTGTGGCGGCGGAATGGTGTCTTCCGGCACCGGAACCGGCTCGGCCACCGGCGGCGGCAGGTCCTCCAGCTTTTCGGACTGGCGCAGAGCCTGGCGGGCGGCGGACGCCTCGGACGCGGACAGGGCCAGGCTGGCCTCCACCGACGGATCACCGGCGGCGGCGTCGGTGTTGCGCTCGGGCGACCAGAACCAGGCCACGATGAAGACCAGCGCGACCAGCAGGTGCACCAGCAACGCCAGCGCCAGGGGCAGGCCCCAGCCGGGCTCGCGCTGCTGTGGAGGTGGCAGGGCGTCAGCGTGCATCGGTGGCCAGGCCTACCTTGTCTACCTTGGCGCGCTTGATCACATCCATCGCGGCGATGACCTTTTCATAGGCCACGGTACGGTCGGCGGCGACGATCACGCGCACGCCCTTGTCCTGGGCGGCGATGCCGGCCAGGCGGCCTTCCAGTTCCTCGGCCGACACGGCGGTCGGCTCCTTGGCGTCGGGCAGCTTCAGGCTGAGCTGGCCGTCCTGGCGCACCGAGACGATCACCGGGTCCTGCTTGCTTTCCAGCGCCTTGGCGTTGGATTGCGGCAGGTCGACGTCGAAGCTCAGGGTGAGCAGCGGCGCGGTGACCATGAAGATGATCAGCAGCACCAGCATGACGTCGATGTAGGGAACGACGTTGATTTCCGATTTCAGCTTGCGGCGCTTGCGGCGACCGATGGCAGCGGACATGGCTTGGACTCCCGGGTCAGGCGCTTACTCGTCGCCAGCGCTCTGGCGCTGCAGGATGGAGCTGAACTCTTCGGCGAAGGTCTCGAACCGCACCGACATGCGCTCCACGCGGGTGGTGAAGCGGTTGTAGGCCCACACCGCCGGGATCGCCACGAACAGGCCGATGGCGGTGGCGAACAGGGCTTCGGAGATACCTGGCGCGACGGCGGCGATACCGGCCTGCGCACCGCTGCTGATCATGTCGTGCATGGTCACCATGATGCCGAACACGGTACCGACCAGGCCCACGTACGGGGCAGTCGAACCGATGTTGGCCAGCAGTTCCAGGTTGCGCTCAAGCTGGTCCACTTCGCGGGTGTAGGTGGTGCGCATGGCACGCTGCGCGCCTTCCAGCTGCGCACGGCCATCCAGGCGGCGCTTGTCGCGCAGGCGGGTGTACTCGCGGAAACCGGCTTCGAAGATGGCTTCCAGGCCGGTCACGCTGCGGCTGCGGTCGGTGGCGGCGCTGTACAGCTTGCCCAGGTCGGCGCCGGACCAGAAGCGGTTCTCGAACTCGTCGGCTTCGCGGGTGGCCTGCTTGAACACGCGGGCCTTGCGGAAAATGATCACCCAGCTGACGAACGAGCCGACCAGCAGCAGCAGCACGATGATCTTCACCGGCAGGCTGGCCTTGGCCATCAGTTCGAGGTAGTTGATGCCGCCGCCGGTGGTGGCCTGGGCAAGGGTCTGTGTCGCGGCGTTGCTGACGTCGGCCGGCAGTGCCTCGGTGACCGTGGCCTGCAGGGCCAGGAGCGTTGCGATCATCCGTTGTTCCTCAGTGTTCGGATTCGGGGTGGAGGTGGGGTTGCAGCATGGCAAGGACGGCCTCGTCCATGCCACGCGGGCGGAAACTGGCCGCTTCCAGTGCGGCGATGCGGACCTGGGCCGACAGCAGCAGCTCGCCGTCGCGCAGGATCTGCTGGTCGAAGACCATGCTGGCCTTCTTCAGCTGGACCAGGCGGGCGCTCACCTGCAGGGTGTCATCCAGCCGTGCCGGCCTGATGAAATCCATCTGCATCGAACGCACTGCGAAGACCATCCCGTGCTCGGCGCGCATGCGCTCCTGGCCGTAGCCGAGAGCACGCATCCATTCGGTCCGTGCCCGTTCCATGAAGGCGACGTAGCGGGCGTGGTAGACCACGCCGCCTGCGTCGGTATCTTCCCAGTAAATGCGTGTCGGCCAACTGAATAGTGGCTCAACCGACATCGGGAACCTCCGCGAACAGGTCCTGCGGCGGGTTCTTCGGCTTCAGGCCCATGTGCCGGTAGGCCTTGTGGGTGGCCATGCGGCCGCGCGCGGTGCGCACCAGGAAGCCCTGCTGGATCAGGTACGGCTCGACCACGTCTTCCAGCGTGCCGCGCTCTTCGGACAGCGCCGCGGCCAGCGATTCGATGCCGACCGGGCCGCCGTCGAAGTAGTCGACCAGGGTCTTGAGCAGGCGCCGGTCGAGCTCGTCGAAGCCCTCCGGATCAACCTTGAGCATTTTCATCGCGGCCTGTGCCACGGCCTCGTCGATGTGGCCGCCCGCTTTCACCTGCGCATAGTCGCGCACGCGGCGCAGCAGGCGGTTGGCGATACGCGGGGTGCCGCGCGCGCGGCGCGCGATCTCGCCGGCGCCATCAGCGGTGCAGTCGATGCCGAGGATGGTGGCCGAGCGGCGCACGATCCGGGTCAGCTCTTCGACGCTGTAGAACTCCAGCCGCTGGACGATGCCGAAGCGGTCGCGCAGCGGCGCGGTCAGCAGGCCGGCGCGGGTGGTGGCACCGATCAGGGTGAACGGCGGCAGGTCGATCTTGATCGAACGGGCCGCGGGGCCCTCACCGATCATGATATCGATCTGGAAGTCTTCCATCGCCGGGTACAGCACTTCCTCGACCACTGGCGACAGGCGGTGGATCTCGTCCACGAACAGCACGTCGTGCGGCTGCAGGTTGGTCAGCAGTGCGGCGAGGTCGCCGGCCTTCTCGATCACCGGGCCGGAGGTCACCCGCAGGGCCACGCCCAGTTCGTTGGCGATGACGTGGCTGAGCGTGGTCTTGCCCAGGCCGGGCGGCCCGAAGATCAGCACGTGGTCGAGCGCGTCGCCACGCCCCTTGGCCGCTTCGATGTAGATCTCCATCTGCTCGCGCACCGGGGCCTGGCCGAGATAGTCGGCCAGGCGCTTGGGGCGGATGCTGGCGTCGGCGGCGTCATCCTCGCGGGTGGCGCCGGCGCCGATGATGCGGTCGTCGGTCATGCCGTGATTATGCGGTAAATAGTTGCATTCCGGGGCCGGAAGCACGGTAGTGCCGGCCGCTGGCCGGCAACCCATGAACACCGGCGGTGTGGCGGATGCCGGCCAGCGGCCGGCACTACCAGACCTCAGATCTCGACCTGGGCCCCGAGTTCGACCAATCGGTTGCCCGGAATGCGGAAGAAGCCCGTGGCCGGCGCGGCGTTCCGGTGCATCAGCGCGAACAGCTTGTCGCGCCAGATCGGCATGCCGCGGTTGGCGGTGGCCACGATGGTTTCGCGGCTGGCGAAGAAGGTGGTGTCCATCGGGTCGAAGTAGATGCCACCGTGGTCGCACGAGCGCATCAGCGCCAGTGGCACGTCCGGGGTCTCCATGAAGCCGAAGCGCACGTAGACGCGGTAGAACTCGTCGCCCACCGATTCGATCTTCAGCCGCTGCCCTTCCATCGCATACGGGATCGGCAGGGTCTCCACGTGCAGGAACACGTTGCGCTCGTGCAGCACCTTGTTGTGCTTGAGGTTGTGCATCAGCGCATGCGGGGCCACGGTCGGGTCGGCGGTGAGGAACACTGCAGTGCCCGGCACGCGCACCGGCGGTGCCAGCATCAGCCCAGGCAGGAAGGTATCGAGGCGGATGCCGTCCTTGCGGATCTCATCGCGCAGCAGCTCGCGGCCACGGCGCCAGGTCCGCATCATGGTGAACAGGAAGATGCCCAGCACCACCGGGAACCAGGCGCCCTGCAGCAGCTTGGCACCGTTGGCGATGACGAAGCCGAGGTCGATGATGAAGAACACCACGCACAGCGGCAGCAGCCAGGCGCGCGCCTTCGGCCACAGCGAACGGGCCACCAGGGCCAGCAGCAGGGTGTCGATCAGCATGGTGGCCGACACCGAGATGCCGTAGGCCACCGCCAGGTTGGACGAGCTGCGGAAGGCCAGCACCAGGCCGATCACCATCACCGCGATGCCCCAGTTGATGCCTGGGATGTAGATCTGGCCGATGGTGTCGTGCGAGGTGTGCTTGATGCGCATGCGCGGGATGTAACCCAGCTGCATCGCCTGGCGCGAGACCGAGAACGCACCGGTGATGACCGACTGCGAGGCAATCACCGCCGCCATGGTGGCCAGGATGATCATCGGGTACAGCGCCCACGGCGGCACCGCCTCGAAGAACGGGTTTTTCAGCGCCTCGGGGTGGTTGAGCACCAGTGCGCCCTGCCCCAGGTAGTTCAGCACCAGGCACGGCAGCACGAAGAAATACCAGGCGTGGCGGATCGGTTTGGCGCCGAAGTGGCCCATGTCGGCGTAAAGCGCCTCGCCACCGGTCACCGCCAGCACCACTGCGCCGAGGATGAAGATCCCATGCCAGCTGTGCTCCATGAAGAAGCGGATCGCCCACCAGGGGTTGAACGCCTTGAGCACTTCCGGAGCATCGACGATGTTGTAGATGCCGATCGCCGCCAGCGAGATGAACCAGACCGAGGTGATGGGGCCGAAGGCCTTGCCGATCTTCTCGGTACCGAAGCGCTGCGCCGCAAACACCATCAACAGCACCACCACCGTGATCGGCACGATGAAGGCATGCAGGCCCGGCGCGGCCACCTCCAGGCCCTCCACCGCACCCAACACCGATATCGCCGGGGTGATCACGCCGTCGCCGAAGAACAGCGAGGCACCGAAAATGCCGAGGATGCCGACCACGTAGGCCGAGCGCGAGCCGTTGCGCAGCGTGCGCTGGGTCAACGCCATCAGCGCCATGATGCCGCCCTCGCCGTCGTTGTCGGCGCGCATGATGATGGTCACGTACTTCAGCGTGACCACGATGTTCAGCGCCCAGAACGCCAGCGACAGCACACCCAGCACGGTGTCGTGGTCGCTGTTGAGCCCGTAGTGTGGCGAGAACGCCTCCTTCAGCGTGTACAGCGGGCTGGTACCGATATCGCCGAACACCACGCCGATCGCACCGATGATCAGCGCCATGCCTCCTGCTGGAGGGGCGTGACCGTGGCTGCCGGGGGCAGCTGCGTGCGGGGTTTGACTGCTGGACATGGGACTCCTGGCGACGCTCAGGCGGTTCGTTGAAGGAAAGGGACGCGGCTCAGCGCAGCGCCGACTGCAGCGCCTTGCGGATCACGGTGGCCACTTCGTCGCCTTCATTGAAGGCGTCGCGGGCCATGCGTGCCGCTTCGGCCGGCTTGTAGCCCAGCTGCTGCAGGGCCACGGTGGCATCGGACAGCGGGTCGGCCGGGGCCGGGCCGCTGCCGGTGGGCAGCGCGCCGCCGGCGCCGAACTGGGCGGCACGGTCACGCAGTTCCAGCACCATGCGCTCGGCAGTCTTCTTGCCGATGCCGGGGATGCGGGTCAGCGCGGTGATGTCACCGGCCTGGACCATGCGCGCGAACTCCTCGACGGAAACGCCGGACAGCACCGCCAGCGCGATCTTCGCGCCAATGCCACTGACCTTCTGCACGTCGCGGAACAGGCGCCGCTCCCCCTCGCGCAGGAAGCCGTACAGCGAAACGCTGTCTTCCTTCTGCGCGTAGTGGGTGTACAGCGTGACCTCGCGGCCGAGCTCGGGCAGGTCGTAGAAGGTGCTCATCGGCGCCTCCAGTTCGTAGCCCACCCCGTTCACATCCACCACCAGCCACGGCGGCGCCTTGTAGGCGACGATGCCGCGCAGTCGACCGATCATTGCGTGCAGCTCCTCATTTGCGGCCCCACGCCTGGCGGGCACTGAGCCCCAGGCGGTTGGCCGTTGCCCGTACGTGGGCATGGGTGATCGCCACCGCCAACGCGTCGGCCGCGTCGGCCTGCAGCTTGGTTTTCAGGTTGAGCATGAGCCCGACCATGTGTTGAACCTGTTGCTTTTCGGCGCCACCACGGCCAACCACGGCGAGCTTGATCTCGCTGGCGGCGTATTCGTGCACCGGCAGGTCGCGCAGCACCACGGCCGAGATCGCCGCGCCCCGGGCCTGGCCCAGCTTCAACGCCGAATCGGGATTACGGGCCATGAACACCTTTTCAATGGCCACTTCCTGCGGCTGGTACTCGCGGCACAGGTCGGCCAGGCCCAGCACCAGCAGCTTCATGCGCTGCGGGAAGTCGTCGGCGCCCAGCAGCACCAATGGCTGGTGGTGCACGTAGGTGACGCGGCCGGCGGCATCGACATCGATGATGCCGACCCCGGTCCGCTGCGAACCGGGGTCGATGCCGAGGATGCGGGTCATGCTGCACTCCTGGCGGGGCGGAACGGGATGCGCTGGCAGGCGTAGGGGCTCATGACTGTCCGCGGTGACCGTTCAACGGCCCGCGCCCAGGCCGTCGAAGACGGCTCAGGCGTAGGCGTCGGCGCCGAGTTCGGCGTTGGAATACACGTCCTGCACGTCGTCCAGGTCTTCGAGCATGTCCAACAGCTTCTTGACCTGCAGGGCGACATCGCCTTCAACCTTGATGTCGTTGTCCGCGCGGAAGGTGATCTCGGCGTGGTCGGCGACATGGCCGGCGGCGGCCATCGCATCCTTCACCGCGTTGAACGCGTCAGGGCTGGTGACCACATCGATCGAGCCGTCATCGGGGTAGACCACGATGTCATCGGCACCGGCCTCAATGGCCGCTTCGGTGATGGCTTCCTCGTCGGCCCCTGCGGCGAAGCTGAGCACGCCCAGGCGCTTGAACATGAAGGCCACCGAGCCCTCGGTGCCCATGTTGCCACCGCACTTGCTGAACGCATGGCGGACGTCGGCCACAGTGCGCACGCGATTGTCGGTCAGGCAGTCGACGATCACGGCCACGCCACCCGGGGCGTAGCCCTCGTAGCGGACTTCCTCGTAGTCGACGCCTTCCAGCTCACCGGTCGCCTTCTTGATGGCACGCTCGATCACGTCCTTGGACATGTTCACGGCCAGGCCTTTGTCCACGGCCACGCGCAGGCGCGGATTGTTGTTGGGGTCGCCTCCACCGCCGCGCGCGGCAACGCCGATCTCGCGGATGATCTTGGTGAAAATCTTGCCGCGCTTCGCGTCGGACGCGTTCTTGCGGGCTTCGATGGAGGGGCCTCTACCCATGGGTGCTACCGTCTGGCTGCTTCAGGATCAAGGCGCGGATTCTACCTGATCGGGCGCTGCAACCGTGTCTAGGCCCGTATTGTTGTAGAGCCGAGCCAATGCTCGGCTCAATGGGCCCGACGGAATGCAGCCGAGCATGGGCCCGGCTCTACAGGGCGGCCTGCCTCCCCCGCCCCTATGCTGCCGCCGCGTCGCGGCTGTGGTCGAACTTGCCATGGCGCAGGAAATGCGCGGTCTGCCGCGCGGCGTCGGGCGACACCACCAGGCCGCTGTGGCTGGTGCGGACCACGCAATGGTCGGCCAGGCCCGGCAGCCGGGTCTCGGCCAGTGCCACGGTGCCATCGGAGGCATCGTCGATGGCACCCAGCAGGCTGCCCAGCCCGTGCGGCACCGAGCCGGCAATCAGGCCAACCTCGGCCCTGCCCTGCCAGTCCGGCAGGCCATCGAGCAGCAGCTCGCTGCTGCGTCCCAGCGCCAGGCCCCAGCCGTGCTCGGACAACGAGCGTGCGGTGCCACTGCCGCGCAGCGGTGAACCCAGGCAGACCACCCGCTGCACCGGCAGCTGCGGATTGCGCCGCAGCGCTTCCAGCGCCAGCAACCCGCCCAGGCTGTGGCCGACCAGCGACAACGGCCCGGCGTCGGCCAACCGTTCCAGCAGCTGGGGCACCGCCACGTCGGGACCACCGAACACCGAGGAGTAACCGAACGCATGCACCTGGAAACCACGCGCGCGCAGGCGCCAGGCCAGCGGCCCGACCCAGGCGCGGGCATTCCAGATGCCATGCAGCAGCAATACGGGGGGAGTCATGCAAACAGCCTGGCGGTCAGCGGGGCAGGAACGTGAGGTGATTGAACACGCGCGCGCAGCAAGCGGCGGTGAACGTCAGGCCGCGCGCGGTGCGCGGCGCAGGATGAATTCCAGATCGTTGGTATCGCCAACCGGGAACAGGTACTCGCCGGCCTTCTCGAAACCATAGCGGGCGTAGAAGCGTTGCGCGCCGAAGTTCTCCGACCACACGCCCAGCCACAGCGTGCGCGGGCCTTCGCGCTCCAGCCAGGCCAGCGCGGTTTCCAGCAGCCGGCTGCCCCAGCCGCAGCTCTGCTGCGTCTTGATCAGGTACAGGCGCTTGAGTTCGCCGTCACCGGGTTTCACATCCGGATGCGGCAGGCCACAGGGGCCGGCGGCGGCATGGCCGACCGCCTCCCCATCCAGTTCCAGCAGCCACACCGCGTAATCGGGATGGGCCAGGATCACGCGCTGGCGCTCGAGCGTGTAGGCCTCCTCCAGGAAGGCCTGCAGGTCCTGCGGCGGGTACAGATGGCCGAAGGTTTCGGTGAACGTGCGGGCGGCCAGCGCCGACAGGGTCGGCGCATCGTCCACAGTGGCGCGGCGGATCGAATACATGCAGGAAGTTGACGCCAGGGCGAAGCGGGGGTCAAGCCTTTTCAGGCGACTCCGCTTCTTCTTCCTCGTCCTCTTCCTCGTACTCTTCTTCGTCCTCGTCGTCTTCTTCCTCGCCTTCCTCGTCCTCGTCGTACTCTTCCTCTTCGTCGTCCTCGTCGTACTCTTCCTCTTCGTCGTCCTCGTAATCCTCGACGCCGAAGTCTTCACCGTCCCAACGGCCTTCGCCGTCGGCGACGAAGGTCAGGGCCATTGCCGCCGGGTTGGTACCGACGCGGACCAGCCAACCACCGAACACACGTGCACGCTCGGTGACCAGGTTGGCCTCGGAGCCTTCATTGCCCAGCTTTTCCCACTCCAGCGAAAACGCAAACTCGGTCATTGCCTGGATCTCCTGATCAGTTGGTCTTGGGGCGAACCTGGATGTGCACTTCGGCCAGCTGCGCGTCGACGATCGGCGACGGCGCGTCGGTCATCAGATCCTGTGCACCGGTGGTCTTGGGGAACGGGATGACGTCGCGGATCGATTCGGTGCCGGCCATCAGCGCGGCGATGCGATCGATGCCGAAGGCGATGCCACCGTGCGGTGGCGCGCCGTAGTTCAGCGCGTCGAGCAGGAAGCCGAACTTGGCGCGGGCTTCTTCGGCACCGATGCCGAGCAGCTCGAACACTGCGCTCTGCATGTCCGGACGGTGGATACGGATCGAACCGCCGCCGATTTCATTGCCGTTGAGCACCATGTCGTAGCCGCGCGAGACGGCGGTACGGGCGTTGGCGCGCAGGTCGGCGATGTCATCCACGGCCGGTGCGGTGAAGGGGTGATGCAGCGCGACGTAGCGCTGTTCTTCCTCGTCCCATTCGAACATCGGGAAGTCGGTGACCCACAGCGGCGCCCAGCCATCGGCGATCAGGCCGAAGTCCTTGCCAGCCTTCAGGCGCAGCGCGCCCATGAAGTCGGAGACCTTGTTGTAGCCGCCAGCGCCGAAGAACACGATGTCGCCGTTGCCGGCGCCAACATGGGCCACCAGCGCAGCGAAGGAGGCCTCGCTGAAGAACTTCTGGATCGGCGAGCTGATTTCGCCGTTGTCGGCGATCTTGATGTAGGCCAGGCCCTTGGCGCCGTACTTGGCGGCATGCGCGGAGTACTCGTCGATCTGCTTGCGGCTCAGCGCTGCACCGCCCGGGATGCGCAGCGCGGCGACGCGGCCTTCGGCATCGTTGGCCGGGCCGGTGAACACCGGGAACTCGCTGTCCTTGACCAGCTCAGCCACGTCGACCAGCTCCAGCGCGATGCGCAGGTCCGGCTTGTCCGAACCGTAGCGACGCATCGCCTCGGCCCAGGTCATGCGCGGGAAGCTGGCATCCAGCTGGACGTCGACCACTTCCTTGAAGATGGCGCGGATCATGTCTTCGACGAAGTCCTGCACGTCGCGCTCGCGCACGAAGGCGAATTCCATGTCCAGCTGGGTGAACTCCAGCTGGCGATCGGCACGCAGCGCTTCGTCGCGGAAGCAGCGCGCGATCTGGTAGTAGCGGTCGAAGCCGGCCACCATCAGGATCTGCTTGAACAGCTGCGGGCTCTGCGGCAGGGCGTAGAACTCGCCCGGGTGCATGCGCGCCGGCACCAGGAAGTCGCGCGCGCCTTCCGGGGTGGCCTTGGTCAGGATCGGGGTTTCGATGTCCTGGAAGCCCTTCTCGTCCAGGTGGCGGCGCAGGGCCTGCACCAGCTTGATGCGGGTGCGCTGCATGCGCTGCATTTCCGGACGGCGCAGGTCCAGGTAGCGGTACTTCAGGCGGGTTTCCTCGCCCGGGTTCTCGTGGGCGTGGAACGGCAGCGGCGCGGCCTTGTTCAGCACAGTGATGGCAGTGGCGATCACTTCCACCTTGCCGGTGCGCATCTTGTCGTTCACCGCGTGGCGGGCGCGCACGACGCCCTCCACCTGCAGCACGTCTTCGTAGCCCAGCGAAGCCGCCACGGCGAACACTTCGGCGTTGTCGACCTCCACGGTCACCTGCACGATGCCTTCATGATCGCGGAGATCAATGAAGCAGACGCCGCCCTGGTTACGGGCCACGTCGGTCCAACCGGCGAGGGTGACAGTCTGGCCAATCAGGGTCTCGTCGACCAGGCCGCAGAAGTGGGTACGCATTGGGGGAAGCTCCGCTGGAGAACGCCGGCACCGGATGGGGGCCGGAAAGCCTCGTATTCTGCGGCCGAGGCCCCGGCCGGGGCAAATCCGGCCAGTCACACCGGCTTGATCATCCCCCTCCCTATAGTCAGGCACCTGCCACCGTATGGGATGCCGCCATGAATCCGCTGTCCCTGGCCCGCCTGGCCGTGACCCTGAGCCTGGGCACCATCGCCACGCTCGCCCTGCCCTCCGCCCCGGCCGCCGCGCAAAGCGGGGTGATCCGTTGCGAGAGCCAGAACAACCGAGAACGCGTGTGCAACACAGGCTGGCGCAATGCGCAGCTGGTCCGCCAGCTCTCCGGCAGCGCCTGCGACGAGGGCCGCACCTGGGGCAGCCGCAATGGCAGCATCTGGGTCACCAATGGCTGCCGCGCCGAATTCGTCGAGGCCCGTGGTGGCTGGGGCGGCGGCAACGGCGGTGGCTGGGGCGGCAGCAATGGCCGGCCCGGCGAAACCATCCGCTGTGAGAGCCAGAACAATCGCGAACGCAGCTGCCCGGTCGGCTGGCGCAATGCCCGCCTGGTCCGCCAGCTGTCCGGCAGCCCCTGCGACGAAGGCCGTACCTGGGGAGTGCGCAACGGCGCGGTGTGGGTCAGCAACGGCTGCCGCGCCGAATTCGCCGAAGCTCGCGGATGGGGTGGCGGCGGGGGCGGTGGCTGGGGCGGCGGCAACAGCAACTACTCCATCACCTGCAGCAGCAACAACAACCGCACGCAGAACTGTGACTGGGATGAGCGCCAGGGCCGGCCGGTGCTGCAGCAGCAGCTGTCCGGCAGCGCCTGCCAGGAGGGCCGCAGCTGGGGCTACGCACGGGGCCAGGTGTGGGTGAGCAACGGTTGCCGGGCGCGCTTCGGTACGCGTTGAGTTGCGGCGTCGGATCCCTGGCCAGCGGCCGGGGCTCTGACCCGACCAGGTATCCCGCTTCCACGCATGGCGCGGATCTACTGGGGGTCTTTCCGGGGGCGGAGCGCTTTACAGGAGGCATCCGACCCCGCGATCACGGTGCGGGCGCTTTGTCGTCACCCCACGGCGGCGGCGGCAGATCGACCGGCTTGCTCAGGTCGAACTTCACGCGGAAGCGGCGGCCGTCCGGGCGGCCCAGCTCGTAGACGAAGGTCTGGTCGGGGTCGATCTCCATCGCCCAGGTGTTGTGCGTGGAGGCCAGCATGTCGGCACGACGGAACATCGCCACCGAATCGGAGTCGGCCGGGAACTGCTGGCGCTCGGCGGTGCCCGGTGGCGTGCTGTCGCCGCCATAGAGGGTGATCGCATCCGCGCTGCCATCCTGATGGCGATGATCGTGCTTCAGGCGCAGGCCGTTTTCGGTGCGGGTCAGCACCCAGGTGCGCGAGTGGTCATCCCCCACATGGAAGGGAATCCGCAATTCATGGGCAGGATCGGCACAGCCGCGCACATGCATGACCAGGCGCTGCCCGGCGAACGGGTCCTTGCCGGTCGGCGCCGGCGTGTCCTCCACCACCCGGCCTTCAAAGGCCTGGCCGCAATGCGCGGCGATGGCGGCCATGAAGGCATCGGCCGGTGCGGTCGCCAGATCATGGGCGACCGTATCGGAACGCTGCGAGCAGGCAGCGAGGCTGAGCAGGAGGGCGGAAGCGGCAACAACGGCAGGCAGTCTCATGCCCCAACCCTAACGACCCGGGCCGGTGCGCGCAAACCGCGCTGACCGGCCACGTCACGTCAGGGGTGCAGCCAGACCTCGCAACCGCCCACGTCCTGCTTCTGGCCACCGGCGGCATAGCGGCGGGTGATCTCGGCCAGCCATTGCACGCGCCCGGGGCTGCTGCCCACCTGGTTGGGGCAGTTGACCAGCGCGGCCAGCGGCAGTCCCCCCAGTGCTGCGTCATCTGCAGCCAGCGATGCGAGCACGTCGTCCGATGCCCAGTCCGGAATCATCACGGCACGGCGGCCGGAGAAATACGGCAGCTCGGAGGACCAGTCCTGACCGAACGCGACCACCACGCCCTGCGCCGGGGTGCCGGTCCGGATGGCCTCGGCGATCTGCGAAACCGGTGTCGGCTGGTGGGCTTCCCTGATGTCCTTCAGCGACTTCACCAGGCCAAAGCCCACCGACAGCACGCACAGGAAGATCGCCAGGGCGACGCCACGGCGCGGCTTGCCCACCGCTTCGGCCGCCAGCACCGTCGACCACAGCACCAGGCCGATGATCGAAGTGGCGAACACGATGTTTGCCGCCTGGTAGTAGGGATGGGCGATGTGCAGGTTGGTGAAGACCAGGAACGGCGCCAGGTAGGCCAGCAGCAGGATCCCCACTGCCACGCGCGTGCGCTTCTGCCACAGCCCGGCAATGATGAAAATGAGGAAGATCCAATTGGAGCCGATCGCACCGGAGAAGCGCTTCTTGAACACGGTGCCCCACCAGGTGGCCGGATCCAGGCGCTGCTGCAGGGTGCCGTAGTTCCAGGTGGACAGTGCATCGGAGGTGATCTGCCGGCCCAGCGCCGACTGCGCCTTCAGCGCGTCGGCGTGCTGCAGCCACAGGCTGAGCGTGGCCAGCACGGCAAGCGCGGACAGGCCACCCCAGAACATCAGGCGCCAATGCTGCTGCAGCCACTGCGGGCGCCAGCCATGCTCGTGCAGGGCCAGCCACAGGAAGGCCAGTGCAACGAATGCGGCAAAGCCGAAGAACGAGGTGACCTTGATGGCTGCCGACAGCACCGCTGCGACGATGGCGACCAGGCCGACCCACACGCGCGGCTGGCTGCGCAGGCGCGCCATCGCCCAGACAAAGAGCAGGCCGAAGAACACCGCGCTGGACTCCATCATCACCGAGCGCCCCCAGAACTGCGCGTACGGCGAGACGGCAAAGGCGCCGGCCACGCACAGCGCCAGCGTGCGGTCAGGGCGCCATGCCAGCAGCGTGCGGTAGACCAGCCAGACGCAGCCGACATGGAAAGCAGTGGAGACCAGCCGCCCGCTGTTGTCCGCACTCATGCCGGTGAGGCTGGACAGCAACGCCGCCAACCACTGGTAGAACGGGAACTCGAAGGGAATCGACCAGGGCGCGCCCAGCACCGGGGTCACGTAGTCCAGCCAGGGGCCACCGCGCAGCAACCAGTCGATCGACAGTGCAGTCTGCGTCTGCCGGAAACCGGAGGCATCGACCGGTGGCATCGACCAGCTGCAGACCAGCAGGATCAGCAGCGCGACCGCCGAAAACCACAACAGGATCTTGCCCGGCAACAGGCTGCGGTCTGGGTTGCTTTCCTGGGTCACGCCTGTTGCTCCTGACTGTGGCCGCCCACGACAGGGCGCGCTTCACGGGCGCGCAGTGTCTGTGTTGACGCACGGGAGTGCAAGCCGCTGCGCGGCTGCGGCTCAGCCCTGCGGTGGCAGCGGGGCCTTCGGTGGCTCGGCGTGGACGACTTCGGTGGCCGCTACCGGTGCGGTCTCGCCCTCGCCCGCCGGTTCCTGCTCCACCGGATCGACGTCGAAGGGTGTGCGGAACACCAGCGACGGCAGCAGCGTGGTCAGTGCGGCGTACAGCAGCAACGCACCGAACAGTACCGCCGGAATCTGGAAACGCTCGCGCATGATCGCCGCCAGCACCAGAGTGAAGATCAGGGTCGGGGCCAGCGCCAGCGAGACCCGCAGGCTGCTGCGGAAGCTCTCGCCGAACATCACCCGGCGCTGCAGCCAGACCACGCCGATGCGCAGCGGCAGCACCACCAGGGTGATCACGATGCCCAGCCCCAGCGCCTCGAAGCTCAACGCTTCGCTGGGCACCTTGGTGCCCGCGTTGAAGAAGTAGAACGGCACGAAGAACGAGGCGAACAGACGCAGCGCGTGCAGGTTCTCGTGAGAGGCCAGCAGCGGCATGCGCTGGTGCAGCAGGCGCGCGACCAGGCCGGCAATGAACGCGCCGACCAGGTAATACACGCCCAGCAGGTAGGTGATGTAGGCCGCCACCATGCCGACCATCACCAGCAGCGAGAACTCCGAACCCGGCGCGTGCGGCGCCACCCAGCGGCCCAGCGCGATGAACAGCAGCGGCAGGCCGACCATCATCGCCAGCAGCGCCAGGCTGGACAGCGCCATGTGGCCCGGATCGCCGGCCTGCAGCACGATGAACAAGGCAGCCAGCGCCAGCAGCTCACCGGCGATGGCCTTGCTGGTCACCCAGAACCGTTCGTCCTCACTCAGGCCCAGCCGCGACAGCGAGTCCATGATGAAACCGGTGGAGGGCGTCAGCAGCGCCAACGCCAGCAGCCCGGCGGCCTGCCACGGCAATCCTGCGTAACGCCAGGCCAACCAGCCGACGCCGAACAGCGTGCCGGTACGGATGACCAGATGTGCCAGCAGCGGCCACATACCCCGGCGCAGCGCCTGCAGATCCACTTCCAGGCCGGCGAACAGGAACAGCGAGGAAATGCCCAGGGTGGCCAGCAGTCCGATCACCGCATCATGTGCCTGATCCCCCAGCCAGAGCATGCCGATGATGCCGAACAGCAGGCAGGTCAACGGGGCAGGCAGGCTGAAACGCTGCAACGCGCGTGGGATCACCAGCAGCGCGAAGATCAGCAACAGGTAGATCAGTTCATGGCTCATGGGGTCTTCCGTGGGGTTGGAACGCGCGCAGGATGCGCGCGCTGAACCGATCCGGCAAGCCATTTTCAAATGACCCCGGTTACCTCATCCGATCATCGCGTCGGCCAGCGCCCCCACCCGTGCAAGCACCGCTGCGCGCTGATCGTCATCGACCGACGCGCCCTGCAGATAGGCGGTGACCACCCACGCTGCGCCGCCCGCATGCGGCCACAGCACGGCAATGTCGTTGCGCGTGTCATCACCGTTGCTGCCGGTCTTGTCCCCCACCCGCCAGCGCTTGCCCAGCCCGGCGCGCAGGCAGGCATCGCCGGTCTGGTTGTCGATGAGCCAATCAGTGAACTGCTGGCGCGATGCCGGCTGCAGGCCATTGCCCACCGCGAAGCGGGCCAAGCTGGTGGCCATCGCGGCCGGGCTGGTGGTATCGCGCGGGTCTCCCTTCGCGAACAGATTCACGTCCGGCTCGTTGCGGTCATTGCGGGTAACGCTGTCGCCCTGCCCGCGCAGGAATGCCGTCAGCGCCGACGGCCCGCCCACCACCTCCAGCAGCAGGTTGGCCGCCGTGTTGTCGCTGGTGGTCAGCGTGCCCCGGCACAGGTCGCGCACCGTCAGGTCCTTGCCCACATGGCGGCGCGCCACCGGGGCGTAGGACAGCAGATCCTTTTCGGCGATGGGCACACGTGTGTCGAGCGAAACGCGGCCTGCATCGGCAAGGCTCAGCACATGGGCAACCAGCATCGACTTGAACGTGCTGCACATCGGGAAGCGCTCGTCCTGACGATGTCCGCCGATGCGACGGCCGTTACCGGTGTTCAGCACGGTGACGCCCAGACGGCCACCGCTGGCCTTCTCCAGCGCGGCGAAATCGGCGGCGCCGGCAATGGCGGCGTTCGCGGCGGTTATGCCAGACGAGGCGGAAACCGGTTGCGCCAGCGCCGGGGCAAGCAGCGAGGACGCAACGGCAGCACCACTGAACTGCAGGAATCGGCGACGGGCGAGCATAGGGGTTCTCCTGGTGACCGCTCGATTATTGGCGCTTCCCCTGCAGCCGACCAGCGCGAAGAATAATGGCAAGCCATAAGTTGAACTCATACCTGTCGTAATCAACTTGTTGAGATTTACGAAATTCCTTATTGAACGGTAGGATCAGCCATCACCCTGGCTCACGGCTTTCCGATGCTGCACCCGACCCTGCCGCTCAACGCGCTGCGTGCTTTTGAAGCCGCCGCCCGCCATCAGAACTTCACCCGTGCCGCGCTCGAGTTGTGCGTCAGCCAGGCCGCGCTGAGCCACCAGATCCGGGGCCTGGAAGACCGGCTCGGCATCCGCCTGTTCCATCGCCTGCCGCGCGGCGTGGCGCTGACCGATGAAGGCGCAGCACTGTATCCGGTGCTCAACGAATCGTTCGAACGCATCTCGGCCAGCATCGCGCGCTACACCGGCGGGCCCGCCCGCGAAGTGCTGACGCTGGGGGTGGTCGGCACCTTCGCCACCGGTTGGCTGCTGCCACGGCTGGCCGCATTCGAGGCCGCGCATCCGGACATCGAGCTGCGCCTGCAGACCCACAACAACCGCATCGACCTGGCCGGCGAGGGGCTGGATCTGGCCATCCGCTTCGGTGATGGCGACTGGCAGGGCCAGGCCTGCACGGCGATCCTCAATGCGCCCTTCGCGCCGCTGTGCGCCCCGGCATTGGCGCGGCGGCTGAAGCAGCCGCGCGACCTGGCCACGCTGCCGTTGCTGCGTTCCTATCGCAGCGACGAATGGCCGCGCTGGCTGCAGGCGGCCGGCGTCAGCGGCGTGGAAGCACGTGGGCCGGTGTTCGATTCCTCGCTGACGGTGGCGATGGCCGCCGCCGGCGGTGCCGGCGTGGCCTTGCTGCCGCTGCGCATGTTCGAGCAGGAACTGGCCGAAGGCCGCCTGCTGCAGCCGTTCGGCACCACGCTGGAGCTGGGCCGATACTGGCTGACGCGGCTACGTTCGCGCGCCGAGCGCGAGCCGGCCAAGCGCTTCCGCGAGTGGCTGCAGGCGCAGGGCGCGTAGGCAGTGCCGGCCGCTGGCCGGCAATCCCTTGATCGTTGTGGGCGCATCGCGCTGCCGGCCAGCGGCCGGCACTACCGGTCAGGACTCGAGCAGTTCCATCCAGGCCGCTTCGGCCTTTTCCAGCTGCGCGGCAGCGGTTTCGCGGTCACGGCCGATCACCGCCATGCGGCTGGCATCGGCATAGTTGGCCGGGTCGGCGAGTTGGCGGTCCAGCTCGGCCAGCGCACCTTCCAGCTCGGCCACCTTGGCCTCGGCGGCGGCCAGCTTGTGCGGGTTCACGGGCTTTTTCTGCACCACCTGTGCCACCGGGGCGGTCTTGACCACCACCGGCTCTTCCACCTGCTCCATCCGGGCCTTCGTGCCCTGCGCCTGCGGACGGGTGCGCAGCCACGCGGCGTATGCATCCAGGTCACCGTCGAACGGCTCGACCACGCCATCGGCCACGCGCCAGTAGGTATCGCAGACCAGGCCGATCAGGTGGCGGTCATGCGAGACCATCACGATCGCGCCTTCGAAGGTGGCCAGCGCTTCGGCCAGCGCTTCGCGCATTTCCAGGTCAAGGTGGTTGGTCGGTTCGTCCAGCAGCAGCACGTTCGGCTGCTGCCAGGCGATCAGCGCCAGCGCCAGGCGCGCGCGCTCGCCACCGGAGAAACCATCGACCGGCTCGAACGCACGGTCGCCCGGGAAATTCCACTTGCCAAGGAAATCGCGGAACGACTGGTTCGGCGCATCCGGGGCAATCTCGCGGAAGTGCTCCATCGGCGACTGGCCTTCGTGCAGCGACTCCACCGTGTGCTGGGCGAAGTAGCCGATCTTCAGGTCCGGGTGCGCCATGCGCTCACCGACGATCGGCGCCAGTTCACCCACCAGGGTCTTCACCAGGGTGGTCTTGCCGGCGCCGTTCGGGCCGAGCAGGCCAATGCGCTGGCCCGCTTCCAGGCCGAATCCGACGTTGTGCAGGATCACCGCGTCCTGGCCATAGCCAGCCTCGACGTGATTCAGGCGGATCAGCGAGAACGGCAGCTTGGCCGGCGGCGCGAACTCGATGCGGAACTCGCGTTCGGCGCGCACCGCTTCGGTGCCGGCCAGCTTGGCCAGGCGCTTCATGCGGCTCTGCGCCTGCGCGGCCTTGCTGGCCTGCGCCTTGAAGCGGTCGATGAAACTCTGCAGGTGGGCACGCTCGGCCTGCTCCTTCTCGTGCGCGATCTGCTGCTGGCGCAGCTGTTCGGCGCGCTGGCGCTCGAAATCGGTGTAGCCGCCCGGGTAGAGCTTGGCGCCGCCGCCGTGCAGGTGCAGGGTATGGGTGGCCACGTTGTCGAGGAACTCGCGGTCATGCGAGATCAGCAGCAGGGTGCCCGGGTACTTCAGCAGCCACTGTTCCAGCCAGTACACCGCGTCCAGATCGAGGTGGTTGGTCGGTTCGTCGAGCAGCAGCAGGTCGCTGGGCATCATCAGCGCGCGGGCCAGGTTCAGGCGCACGCGCCAGCCACCGGAGAACGAGGACACCGCGCGGTGGTGGGTCTCGGCCGGGAAACCAAGGCCGTGCAACAGCTTGCCGGCGCGCGCTTCGGCGTCGTAGGCGCCCATCTCGGCCATCTTCGTGTGTGCGTTGGCCACCGCCTCCCAGTCTTCGCGGGCGGTCGCCTCGGCCTCTTCGGCCAGCACCGCGGCCACCTCGGTATCGCCGCCCAGCACGAAGCTCAGCGCCGGGTCCGGCAGCGACGGGGTTTCCTGGGCCACGCTGGCGATACGGACCTTGCCGGGCAGGTCGACGTCACCCTTGTCGGCCTCCAGTTCGCCCTTCACCGCCGCGAACAGGCTGGATTTGCCAGCACCGTTGCGGCCGACCACACCTACCCGGTAACCGGCGTGCAGGGTCAGGTCGACATTGGACAACAGCAGCCGCTCGCCGCGGCGCAAGGCGAAATTACGAAGGGAGATCATCGGGGAAGGGGTCCATATAACCGGATGGAATGTGCTGGTGAGCACTGTTCCTGCGACGCAATTCTAGCGTTAACGAATACTTGACGCGTCCCGGGATGCGCAGTGGCCGACGTTCCTCTCTCCCACGTCCTCGCCGCGCGCGTCCCGGGTCTCCTCCCCGCCGATGCCTGTCCGGGCTAAATGGTTGCTGCTGCAACGTTTTTTCCGATGACCGGCATTTGACAGGCACTGAATATCCCGTTAATTGCTGTATTGCGCACCGCAACAACCGCCGTCCGCCTCACCCCCGTGATGTCGATTCCGGTGCCGCCCCCGCCAACCGGAGCCCATCCCGATGACCCGCAAGACCAGCCTGATCGCCGCCGCCGTCGCTGTCGCACTCGGTGGCTCTCCGTTCGTCGCCGCCGCCCAGCAGGCCGGCACCACCGCCAACACCCTGGACACCGTGATCGTCACCGGCACCCGCGTGGCCGACCGCACCGTCGCCGAATCGCAGTCGCCGATCGACATCATCACCCCCGAAGCGCTGCAGTCCACCGGCACCAGCGAACTGGCCACCGCCCTTTCACGCGCCCTGCCCTCACTGAACTTCCCGCGCCCGGCACTGACCGACGGCACCAGCGGCGTGCGCCCGGCGCAACTGCGCGGCCTGTCGCCGGACCAGGTGCTGGTGCTGGTCAACGGCAAGCGCCGCCACACCTCAGCGATGATCAACGTCAACGGCAGCATCGGTCGTGGCTCGTCAGCGGTGGACATCAACGCGATCCCGATCGCCGCGATCGAGCGCGTGGAAGTGCTGCGCGACGGCGCGTCGGCGCAGTACGGCTCGGACGCTATTGCCGGCGTCATCAACATCGTGCTCAAGGGCAGCGGCAGTGGCGGCAGCCTGGCCGTGGACTACGGCCAGTACTCCGCCGGCGACGGCAACAAGTACCAGCTTTCCGGCGATACCGGCGTCGAGTTCGGCAACGGCCGTGGCCGCGTGCACGTGGCCGGCCAGATCAGCCAGCAGGATGAAAGCAACCGCGCCGGCCCGTACCGCGGCACCACGCCGAACACCGGCAACTTCCCCAGCATCGGCCAGAAGACCTTCATCGTCGGCGACCCGCGCGCGGATGCCACTGCTGCGTCGGCCAACGCCAGCTTCGACTTCAGCGACCACGTGACCGGCTACGCCAGCGCGCTGCTCAGCAATCGCGACATCACCTCGTTTGCGTTCTACCGTTCGCGCAACCACAGCGGGCAGAGCGCGCTGCTGGCGCAGACCTATCCGGACGGCTACGTGCCGGAGATCAACCAGTATTCCAAGGACCGCTCGCTGGTGGCCGGGGTCAAGGGCAACACCGACAGCGGCTGGACCTGGGACCTGAGCCTGAACCACGGCGAGAACACCCTCGATTTCCACACCCGCAACAGCATCAACTACAGCCTCGGTGCGACCAGCCCGCGCTCGTTCTACGACGGCACGCTGAAGTACCAGCAGGACATCTTCAACGCCGACCTGACCAAGTCGCTGGACTGGGGCCTTGCCTACCCGGTCACGCTGTCCTTCGGCGGTGAGTACCGCAAGGAGAAGTGGGACCAGAACCCGGGCGAACTGAACTCGTACACCGGCAGCGGCGCGCAGGGCTTCGCCGGCTTCACCCCGACCAATGAAGTGCATGCCGACCGCCACAACTACGCGGTCTATGCGGGCCTGGAAGCGGACCTGACCGAGAAGTTCTCGGCCGGCATCACCGGCCGCTACGAGGACTACTCGGACTTCGGCGACCGCTTCTCCGGCAAGCTGTCGGCGCGGTATGCGTTCACCGACAAGGTCGCGCTGCGTGCCACCGCCTCCAGCGGCTTCCGTGCACCGTCGCTGGCGCAGCAGGGCTACCAGGCGGTCACCAGCCAGTTCCTCAACGGCGTGTTCGTCGAGCGCGGCACCTTCCCGACCACCAGCCCGGCCGCGCAGGCACTGGGCGCCTCGCCACTGAAGGCCGAGACCTCCACCTCCTACAGCCTGGGCCTGGTACTGCAGCCGGTCGACCGCCTGTACATCACCGTCGATGCGTACCAGATCGACATCGATGACCGCATCGCGCTGTCGTCCAGCATCACTACCAACGCGGCCTCCAGTGCCCTGCTGGCCGGGTTGGGTCTGCCGCAGGTGACTGCGTTCTCGTACTTCACCAACGGCCTGGATACGCGCACCCGTGGCGTCGACTTCGTGTCCAGCTACACGGTGCCGTTCAGCGCCAGCAGCCTGGAGCTGACCGCCGCCTACAGCTACAACGACACCGAAGTGCGCCGTGTCGACGGCACTCCGGCGGTGTTCGGCACCCTGGGCCTGACCCAGTCGCTGATCGGCCGTGATGAGATCGGTCGCATCGAGGACAGCTACCCGCGCGACAAGGCGATCCTGAGTGGCACCTGGCGTTCGGATCACTGGGAACTGGGCCTGGCCGCAACCCGCTACGGCAAGTTCACCGTGCGCAACTCGGCCACCGCGCTGCGCGACCAGACCTACGGCGATGCCTGGGTGGTGGATGCCTCGGCCAGCTACAAGCCGAGCAGCAACTGGACCCTGACCGTGGGCGCCGACAACCTGCTGGACAAGTACCCGGACCGCACCGAAGACCTGCAGAACTCCACCTTCGGCATGCTGCCGTACAGCAACTACTCGCCGTTCGGCTTCAACGGCGCGTATGTGTACGGGCGGATCAAGTACACCTGGTAAGCGGTAATGGGGGCGCCGTGCCCTGCCCGGCGCTGCTCCACACACCCGCCGGCGACCTCGGGGCAGGCGCGGTCCTGACCGTATACCGTTGCCAGCTCCTGCACCCGGTTTCCAGGCTGTGCTCTGTTGCACGCGCCTCATAGGCCGTCCCGTGCATAATCAGCGGACCAACGAAGGAGCCGCTCCGTGACGAGAGCCTGCATCACTCGCCGCCATGTGTACGCTGCGCTCGCGTGGGTTGCGCTGGCGGCCCCCCTGTCAGGGTGTTCAGGAGATCACGTGAAACCCAGCTATTCCAAATCGAGCCTTGAGCCGGTCGTCGTCACCCAGCTCTCCGCGTCGAAGCTCCAGGTCCAGTTCAATGAACCGATGGAAAGCATGTATTACGCGGCAGGGATGAGCTATGTCGTGGAAGGGGACACCATGAAAGTCGTTGTCGATCGCTGTCCCATATCCGGCCAATGCACAACCATGCTGCGGCGCGACGTGAAGCCCGGACCTGCTGGCCCGGCCCGTCAGGAAATTCCCTTGATGGCGCCGCGCGTGGTGATGCTGTACGCCGATGGCGAAACACAGATTTTTCCGTAAGGGCATCCCATGAGCGACAAGGTCGTCCTCGGCATCCATAGTCACGTAGACCCCAATACACAGGGGTCGTTCAATCAGTTCGTGGACGGCCACGCCTGGATCTCGGTGACGCGAAACGGCCATACGACGTTCCATGGCCTGTGGCCAGACAACCATCCACTCGTTGAGGACAATGGCCCAGGTTCGGACATCCGCGAAGGCATGGAAGCCCGGGCCACATCTTCGGCCTCACGCTATTACGAATTGACTCCCGAGCAGGTCAAGCGACTTGACCAGGCCTTGGGCGAAAATGTCACCTGGTCATATGGCAATACCTGCGCATCGTGGGCGACCAGTACCGTGAACAAGGTTACTGGGCAGTCCCTGGATGCAGGCGAACTGCTGTTCACCGATACGCCGCGGGAGCTGATCGAGTCCATTCGCAAGGCAGAGCGCGTGCGGCCCACCAGTCCTTCGCAGCCGCAACCGGCAACCGAACGGCCGGAAACCAGCATCCCATCGCTGAGCGATGCCTCGGCATAGCTTCACCAGCAGGCACTCGCCGGCGTCCATGCGCTGGACGCATCGCTGGGTCGCACATCTGATGAATCCAGCCAACGCATCGCGGCCAGCCTCACCCAACTTGCCCGGGCACAAGGTCTGGAACGGATCGACCATGTGGTATTGGGCTTGCCGACTGGTCAGCCCCCAAGGCCGGAGAACATCTTCGTCATTCAAGGAGCCTTGGATGACCCGGGCCATCTGCGTGCCCCCATCAACATTGAAACGGCCCTTCAGCCATCCGTTGCGGAGTCGCTGCGGCAGATTCATCAGTTGGACAAGCAGTTGGCCGCCTCGCCGCAGCAGGCCGAGCCTGCCCTTGAAGAGACCCAGCGCCGGCAGATGGTGTGATCATCGACGGCTACGCCTGGAGCCCCCATAGGTAGGCTCCATTCGGCCCGTCAGGGCCTGCCATCTCTCAACAAGGCTTGATATCTCGCCCGTACAAGCCGCCCACGCAACGATCCGATACGCTGGACGGGTTTGCCGTATCTGGCCTCATCGGTGAAAATCGGGGCACCCCCGATTTCCTGCGAGTGCCGATGCACCATGACACCGACCTGATCAACATCGTGGCCGTTGGCCTGGGGCTCGCCTTCATCTTCGGCGCGCTGGCCAACAAGCTCCGCTTGTCTCCCTTGGTCGGTTACCTGGTTGCTGGCATCTGCGTAGGCCCGTTCACCCCTGGCTTCGTCGCCGACCAGGCGCTGGCCAACCAGCTGGCCGAACTGGGCGTGATGCTGCTGATGTTCGGCGTCGGCCTGCACTTCTCGCTGAAGGACCTGATGGCGGTCAAGGCCATCGCCATCCCCGGCGCCATCGGCCAGATCGCGGTGGCCACCCTGCTCGGCTGGGGCGTGGCCTCGCTGATGGGCTGGCCGGCCATTCACGGCGTCATCTTTGGTTTCTCGCTGGCCACGGCCAGTACCGTAGTACTGCTGCGGGCGATGGAGGAACGCCGTCTGCTGGAAACCATGCGCGGCAAGATCGCGGTCGGCTGGCTGATCGTGGAAGACCTTGCCTGCGTGCTGGCACTGGTGATGATGCCGGTGATGGCCGGTGTGTTCGGCCCCGACGCGGCCAAGGAGTCGCACTCGCTGGGCAGCGTGCTGGCCGACATCGGCTGGACCTTCGTGCAGCTGGGCCTGTTCGTGGCGGTGATGCTGGTGGTCGGACGCCGGGTCATCCCTTGGATCCTCGAACGTATCGCCGGTACCGGTTCGCGCGAACTGTTCACCCTGTCGGTGCTGGCAATCGCGCTGGGGGTGGCGTTCGGCTCGGCGATGCTGTTCGGCGTCTCGTTCGCGCTGGGCGCGTTCTTCGCCGGCATGCTGCTCAACGAATCGGAACTGAGCCACAAGGCCGCGCACGATTCGCTGCCGCTGCGCGATGCGTTCGCGGTGTTGTTCTTCGTCTCGGTCGGCATGCTGTTCGACCCCAACATCCTCGTCCAGCATCCGTGGCAGGTGCTGGCCACGGTGCTGATCATCATGTTCGGCAAGTCGGCAGCCGCGTTCTTCATCGTGCGTGCGTTCGGCCACCCGACCAGCACTGCGCTGACCATCTCGGCCAGCCTCGCCCAGATCGGCGAGTTCGCCTTCATCATCGCCGGCCTCGGCGTGGCGCTGCAGATCCTGCCGAAGGAAGGCCAGTCGCTGGTGCTGGCCGGCGCGCTGGTATCGATCATGCTCAACCCGCTGGTGTTCGGCCTGCTCGACCGATGGCAGGCCAAGCAGGAAAAGCAGCCGCAAACGCCGGAGCCGGAGGAGGCGACCGGCCCGTCGCGCGACCTGCATGACCATGCCATCGTGATCGGCTATGGCCGGGTGGGCAGCGAGCTGGCCCAGGTACTGCGCGATCGCGGCGTGCCGGTGCTGGTGATCGATGACAACAAAGAGCACGTCGAGCAGGCGCACGCCAGGGGCCTGGCCGCGATCCGTGGCAGCGCCGCCGCCGACCGGGTGCTGGCCGAGGCCCATCCGGAGCGGGCCAAGATCGCAGTGCTGGCGATCCCACAGCCGCTGGAAGCCGGCGAGGCACTGGCCAAGCTGCGTGCGATCAACCCGGACCTGACCCTGCTGGCACGTGCGCACAGCGATGCCGAAGTGAAGCATCTGCTGGAGCATGGTGCCGATGGCACGGTGATGGCCGAGCGCGAGCTGGCCTATTCGCTGGCGGAGATGGTCATGTCCACGCCGCCGTACCGGAATCTGGGACAGCACAGCATTCCGGTGGTATGAGGGGTGTACCTGCGGCAGGGCTTGCAGCCCTGCACCTGCCAAGGCAACGGCAAAGGCAAAGGCAAAAGCTGGTATTCCGTGGGATGGCGGGGTGGGTCCGGTTGCAGGGGCCGCTGCAAGTACCCCTCCGGGGCCCGGCCCAGCCGCTGGCGGCTGTGCGTTCGGGCGCTTGCGAAGCAGTGCTTCGCAAGCAAAGCGCCCTCACCCATGTAAGCTCGGTCGCCGCTTGCTCGTGTGCGCAATCCTGCGCACACGGCAAGACCGGGGTTGGGCGTCCTGCCCAACCCGCCCGAGGCATGCCTCGGGCCCATGCGGCTCACGCCCCCGCAACCGGACCCACCCCGCC
>NZ_JCAFTF010000019.1:0-39647 GCF_059369995.1 Stenotrophomonas sp. YJH_SMC_53
CAAGTACTACAACCAAGAGCGAATCAGATTGAAATTGAAGGGACTAAGCCCGGTAAAGTACCGGGAACAGGCCCAAGCAGCCGCCTGACCCCACCGTCCAAGTCTCGGGGGTCACTTCAAGGACGGGTTTACGGCGTCCCCGCACCCCGACACCGCCCCGCCCAACAAACAGAAAAGCCAGAGCCGGCTGTTGCTCCGGCTCTGGCTCCGGTTTTTGCTTCGGCGGTTGCCTCTGCGGGTGCCTGGCCGCAGGCCCGGCCGATCAACTCAAACCACTGGTTCGCGCAGGGCGGGGTTGTCCCAGCCCGGGCGCGGGGCGAAACGGTCGCCGTGGCGCTGCTGCAGCGCCTTCAACCGCTCGACGATCGCATCGGCACCGACCGCACGGATGTGCTGGATCGGACCGCCGCGGAACGGGGCGAAACCGGTGCCGAAGATCACGCCGGCATCCAGCAGGTCCGCATCGGCCACCACGCCTTCGTGCAGGCACGCCACTGCCTCGTTCAACAGCGGCAGGATCAGGCGGTCTTCCAGGTCGGCCGGGGCCTGGTAGTCGCTGGCCACGTCCGGCTTCTTCGGCTTGCCGTTTTCCCAGGTGTAGATGCCCTGGCCATCCTTCTTGCCACGCTTGTCCGGTTCCACCGTCTGCAGCGCGGCCGGAATCTGCAGGCCCAGGAACGGTGCCAGTTCGCGGCCGACGCCGGCGGCCACGTCCAGGCCGACGGTGTCGATCAGTTCGATCGGGCCCATCGGCATGCCGAACTTCACTGCGGCCTTGTCGATCACCGGGCCCGGGACGCCTTCGGCATAGGCGGTGGCCGCTTCCAGCATGTACGGGAACAGCACGCGGTTGACCAGGAAGCCCGGACTGCCGGCCACCGGCACCGGGAACTTGCCCAGCGCCTTGCAGAACGCGGCCAGGCGGCGCTCGGTCTCCGGCGCCATGCCATCGTGGTGGATGATTTCCACCAGCGGCATCTGCGCGACCGGGTTGAAGTAGTGCAGGCCGGCGAACTGCGCCGGGCGCTGGATGTGATCGCGCAGTTCCACCAGTGGGATCGACGAGGTATTGGTGGTCAGCAGGGCGTCCTGCTTCATCTTCGGTTCCAGCGTCTGGTACAGCGCACGCTTGGCTTCCGGGTTCTCGATGATCGCCTCGATCACCAGATCCGCTTCGGCAACCCCATTGCCTTCCAGGTCGGCACGCAGGCGTGCGGCCACGGCTGGGCGCTTGCTTTCGTCGCGCACCTTCTTGGCGAACAGCGCCTGCGCGCGTTCCATGGCCGGGTCGATGAAGCGCTGCTCGCGGTCCTGCAGGGTCACCTCGAAGCCCTTGTAAGCGGCCCACGCGGCGATGTCGCCGCCCATCACGCCGGCGCCGACCACGTGCACGTGACGGATGCCGGAATCACCACTGCCCAGGCCCTTCAGTCGCTCGGTGAGGAAGAAGATACGGATCAGATTGCGCGCGGTCGGTGTACTGGCCAGCTTGACCACGGCGCGCCGCTCGGCGTCCAGGCGGGCCTGGATGGGCTTGCCGCCACTGCGTTGCCAGGTGCTGATCAGCGCGTACGGCGCCGGGTACTGGTCCTTCTTCGCCTTGCGTGCGACCTGCTTGACCATCTGCGGCGCCAGCAGCCTGCGTGCCAGCCAGGTGTTGGTGGCCCATGCCGTCGCGCGCTGCTTGAACGGGCGGGTGGTGCCGGACAGCGCCAGCGCGACGGCGGTGTCGAGCACCACCGCTGGCGCCACCACCTTGTCGACCAGGCCGATGCCACGCGCGGCCGAGGCCGACAGGGTGCGGCCGGTCAGCATCAAGTCCATTGCCGCCGGCGCGCCCACCAACTGCGGCAGGCGGGCGCTGCCGCCCCAGCCCGGGAAGATGCCAAGCTGGGTTTCCGGCAGGCCGATGCGGGTGCTGCTGTCATTGGACGCCACGCGGTAGCGGCAGGCCAGCGCCAGTTCGGTGCCGCCTCCCAGGCAGTGGCCGTGGATCGCCGCAACGGTGGGGCAGGGCAGCTCGGCCAGCTTCTGATAGGTGGCCTGGCCACGACGGATCGCGTCATTGACGGTGCCGCGACGGTCGAATTCCTGGAACTCCTTCAGGTCGGCACCGGCAATGAAGCCGGCCTTCTTCAGCGACTGGACCACCACGCCCTTGGGTGGGTCCAGCGCGATGCGCTCAAGCAGGTCGCCCAGCTCCAGCAGCACGTCCTGCGACATCGCGTTGACGCTGCTGTCCTGACGATCCAGGGAGAGAACCACCACGCCGTCGTCGCGGATCTCGGGGTGCCAGTGGCTGAAGCGGAGACCATCGAAGCCTGAAAGCATGGACGTTCCATCCGGTTGTGTATGGAGAAGCGGCTATGATCCAGAGGTTGTTTCCCTCGCGTCAAATCCCAATAGCAGGGGAGTGGCGCCCCCGGATCCATGGCCGTGGACCGGGACGCTAACGGAACGGTGGTTAAAAGCTGGTGCGGCGCCAGGTGATCGGCGACTGAACTTTTCCCGGGATTGGCAGTCTCATTGCCCGACGTCGGTTGGGCTGACAGGAGTGCGGCCCCTCATGGCCGAGGTTGATACACCACAGGAGCTGGATCTGGAACTGGTCCGGCGCGTGCAGCACGGCGAGAGTGCCGCCTTCGATGTCCTGGTGCGCAAGTACCAGCATCGGGTGGTGGCCCTCGTCGGTCGCTACATCGCCGACTGGAGCGAATGTCAGGACGTCGCCCAGGACACTTTCATCCGTGCCTACCGCGCGATCGGGAGTTTCCGTGGCGATGCCCAGTTCTCAACCTGGTTGCATCGAATCGCCGTGAATACCGCCAAAAACTACCTGGCTTCACACAATCGACGGCCGCCGACCGATGACATCGACATCGGCGATGCCGAACAGTTCGACAGTGGTACGCGCCTGCGTGACACCGACACGCCCGAACGCGAGTTGATGCGCCAGGAGCTGGAACAGACGGTGATGAAGGCCGTCAACGCGCTGCCGGAAGAACTCCGGTCAGCGATCACCCTGCGCGAGGTGGAAGGCCTGAGCTACGAGGATATCGCGCAGAAGATGGGGTGCCCGATCGGCACGGTGCGTTCACGGATCTTCCGGGCGCGCGAGGCGATCGACACCGAACTCCGGCCGCTGCTGGACATCGGCAGCGCCACCCGTGAGAAGAGCCGCGTATGACCAGTAACCCGTTCAACGAATCGCAGAACCATCAATCGCCCGCCGGGCAGCGCCTGGACCAGCGCCATCGCGAGCAGCTGTCGGCCCTGGTCGATGGCGAGCTGGGCGCCGATGAAGCGCGTTTCCTGCTGCGCCGGATGGAGCACGACCCCGAGCTGGCCGGTTGCCAGGAGCGCTGGCAGCTGCTGGGCGACGTGATGCGCGGGCAGGCGTCGGCACTGGCTCCGGCCGGGTTCAGTGCCGCCGTGGCTGCCGCCATCGCGGCCGAGCCAACGTCGCAGGCCGAGCCGCGTCGCCAGGTACGTCGCAGTGGCTGGCGGGCCTGGGGCGGCGGCGCGGCTCTGGCCGCATCGGTTGCTGCGGTCGCCCTGTTCATGGGGGGCGAGAAGCTGAAGGAGGCCACTCCCGGCGAGCCATTGGCCCCCCAGGTGATCGCCAGCCAGGCGGAACTGCCGCCGGCGCCGACCTCGCCGGCCCCGGTGACCGAAGCATCGGTGGATACCGCCGCGATGGCCGTGGCGGCGGCGCCGGCTGTGGCGATGGCTGCTACCAGCCGTCGCCAGGACGCCCGCCGCGCCAGTGCAACCCGCAGCCAGCAGGCCGCGCGTGCCGCCCAGCGCGATGACGCTCCGCAGCGCGCCATCGCCGCCGTGCAGGCACCGCTGGCTCCGACCGTACCGGCCAACGCCAACCGCAACCTGCCATTCGGCGAGGTCGGCGGGCTGCAGGCCCGGCCGTGGCCGCGCTCCAGCCTGGCGCCGACCGCAGGTGGCGCGCTCAATGCCAGTTTCCCGGCCCGCGCCGGCGGTGCCGCGTTCTACCCGTTCGAGCCGCGCCTGCAGGACGACCTGCCGGTGCCGCCGCGCCCGCGCGACTGAGCCGGGCGCCTTCACGCCCCGCCGTCGGCGGGGCCCGTATTCCTCTTTCCATCCGACCCGGAGGTTGCCGTCCGATGACTCCCCGACTTCGCACGCAGGCCATTGGCCTGCTGGCCCTGACCCTTCCCCTGGTGGCCTGCGCGCAGGCGCCGGCGCCTGCCGCCCCGGCCCAGCCTGCGCCGGCCGCGGCGCCGCGGGCGCCTGCACAACCGCTGGTCAGCGGCCTGCCCGACTTCACCAACCTGGTCGAACAGGTCGGCCCGGGCGTGGTCAACGTCGACACCACCATCGTCCGCAACAACCGCCAGGCCTCGCGCGGCCCGATGGGCGACGATGACATGCCCGAGTTCTTCCGCCGCTTCTTCGGCCCTGACTTCCCGATGCCGGGGCAGGGGCCGGGTGGGCAGGATGGCGGTCCCAGCATCAAGGGGCGTGGCATGGGATCGGGCTTCATCATCTCGCCCGATGGCTATGTACTGACCAACTACCACGTGGTGGCCGACGCCAGCGAGGTGAAGGTCAAGCTGGGCGACAGCCGCGAGTTCACCGCCAAGGTGGTGGGCAGCGACCAGCAGTACGACGTGGCCCTGCTCAAGATCGATGGCAAGAACCTGCCCACCGTGCGCGTGGGTGATTCCAACACCCTGAAGCCGGGCCAATGGGTTGTCGCGATCGGCTCGCCGTTCGGCCTCGACCATTCCGTTACCGCCGGCGTGGTCAGCGCCGTCGGTCGCAGTACGGGGGGTCCTGACCAGCGCTACGTGCCGTTCATCCAGACCGACGTGGCGATCAACCAGGGCAATTCCGGCGGTCCGCTGCTGAACACCCGCGGCGAAGTGGTCGGCATCAACTCGCAGATCTTCTCGGCCTCCGGCGGCTACATGGGCATCAGCTTCGCGATCCCGATCGACCTGGCGATGAGCGCGGTCGAGCAGATCAAGAAGAGCGGCAAGGTCACCCGCGGCCAGCTCGGCGCGGTGGTCGAACCGATCGATTCGCTGAAGGCGCAGGGACTGGGCCTGCCGGACAGCCGCGGCGCGCTGGTCAACCAGATCGTGGCCGGCAGCGCGGCCGCCAAGGCCGGCGTGCAGGTGGGCGATGTCATCCGCTCGGTCAACGGCAGCGCGGTCAACAGCTGGTCCGACCTGCCGCCGCTGATCGGTGCGATGGCGCCGGGCAGCAAGGTGAACCTGGTGGTTTACCGCGACGGCAAGCCGCATGAGCTCAGTGCCACGCTGACCGCACTGAGCGAGGACGGGCAGGCCAATGCCCGCGGGCCGTCGGCTGGCGCTGGCGAGGCGGCTCCGCAGACCGGTGCCAACGCCCTGCTGGGGCTGGACGTCAGCGACCTGAACGCGGCCCAGCGCAAGCAGCTGGGGCTCAACGGCAATGAAGGCGTGCGCATCACCGGGGTCAAGGGCCAAGCAGCACGCGATGCCGGCCTGTCGCCGGGCATGGTGATCCTGCAGGTCGGCCGCACTGCGGTCGGCAGCGTCGATGCCCTGAACCGGGCGTTGTCCAGCTTCAAGAAGGACGACGTGGTGATGCTGCTGGTCCGCACGGCCAACGGCAACAGCGCCTTCGTGGCGGTGAAGGCCGGCCAGTAAGGCCCCTGCCAGGGCCGCTTCGGCGGCGCCGGCGCCGCCCCCGAAGCCCCGCCCCGGCGGGGCTTCGTCCGTTCTGGACCCGGTCCGATGAGGCAGTTTTCGCGGCCGGGCGCCGGGCGTGCGATAATCGACCGTTACCCTGACGACGCCGCGCGCCGCCGCCACCTATGTCTTCTGATTCGATGCGGAACATCCGCAACTTCTCCATCATCGCCCATGTCGACCACGGCAAGTCCACGCTGGCCGACCGCATCATCCAGCTCTGCGGTGGCCTGCAGGCCCGCGAGATGGAAGCGCAGGTGCTCGACTCCAATCCCATCGAGCGCGAGCGTGGCATCACGATCAAGGCGCAGTCGGTGTCACTGCCGTACCTGGCCAAGGACGGGCAGACCTACCACCTGAACTTCATCGACACCCCCGGCCACGTCGACTTCTCCTATGAAGTCAGCCGCTCGCTGGCCGCCTGCGAAGGCGCGCTGCTGGTGGTCGACGCGGCCCAGGGCGTGGAAGCGCAGTCGGTGGCCAACTGCTATACCGCAGTGGAGCAGGGCCTGGAAGTGGTGCCGGTGATCAACAAGATCGACCTGCCCACCGCCGACATCGAGCGCGCCAAGGCCGAGATCGAGGCCGTGATCGGCATCGACGCCTCCGACGCCGTGCCGGTCAGTGCCAAGACCGGCCTCAACGTGCAGGACGTGCTGGAGGCGATCGTCCATCGCATCCCGCCGCCGGTGCCGCGCGACACCGACAAGCTGCAGGCGCTGATCATCGACTCGTGGTTCGACAACTACCTGGGCGTGGTCTCGCTGGTGCGCGTGATGCAGGGCGAGATCAAGGCGGGTGACAAGTTGCAGGTGATGTCCACCGGCCGCAACCACCAGGTCGACAACGTCGGCGTGTTCACCCCCAAGCGCAAGGTGCTGCCGGCGCTGCGTGCCGGTGAAGTGGGCTGGGTCACCGCCAGCATCAAGGACGTGCATGGTGCGCCGGTCGGCGACACCCTCACCCTGGCCGGCGATCCGGCGCCGAAGCCGCTGCCGGGCTTCCAGGAAATGCAGCCGCGCGTGTTCGCCGGCCTGTTCCCGGTCGATGCCGAAGACTACCCGGACCTGCGCGAAGCGCTGGACAAGCTGCGCCTGAACGATGCCGCGCTGCGTTTCGAGCCGGAAAGCTCCGAAGCGATGGGCTTCGGCTTCCGCTGCGGCTTCCTGGGCATGCTGCACATGGAGATCGTGCAGGAGCGCCTGGAACGCGAATACAACCTGGACCTGATCAGCACCGCGCCGACGGTGGTGTATGAGGTCCTGAAGACCGACGGCTCGGTCATCAACATGGACAACCCGGCCAAGCTGCCGCCGGTGAACCAGGTCGAGGAGATCCGCGAGCCGATCATCCGCGCCAACGTGCTCACTCCCGAGGAGTACATCGGCAACATCATCAAGCTGTGCGAAGAAAAGCGCGGAAGCCAGATCGGCATCAACTACCTGGGCAGCCAGGTGCAGATCAGCTACGAGCTGCCGATGGCCGAGGTGGTACTGGACTTCTTCGACAAGCTCAAGTCGGTCAGCCGTGGCTATGCCTCGCTGGATTACCACTTCGTGCGCTTCGACGCCGGCCCGTTCGTGCGCGTTGACGTGCTGATCAACGGTGACAAGGTCGACGCACTGTCGCTGATCGTGCACCGCAGCCACGCCGACCGCCGCGGCCGCGAGCTGTGCGAGAAGATGAAGGACCTGATCCCCCGCCAGATGTTCGACGTGGCCATCCAGGCTGCCGTCGGCTCGCAGATCATCGCCCGCACCACGGTCAAGGCGATGCGCAAGAACGTGCTGGCCAAGTGCTATGGTGGCGACGTCTCGCGCAAGAAGAAGCTTCTGGAAAAGCAGAAGGAAGGCAAGAAGCGCATGAAGCAGGTCGGCCGCGTGGAGATCCCGCAGGAAGCGTTCCTGGCCGTGCTGCAGATGGACAACAAGTAAGCCCGCACCGGCCTCGCGGGGCCGGTCGTCTGGTGACGTTGCAAAGGACCCTGAATGAAACTGTTTGAGATCCTCCTGGTCGTGCTGACCCTGGCCTCGGGCCTGATCCTGCTCGCCGACAAGCTGTACCTCGCCAAGCGCCGCGCCCAGCGCGCGGGCCTGCTCGACACCGAGCCGGTGCTGGTGGACTACTCGCGTGCATTCTTCCCGGTGCTGGCGATCGTGCTGATCGTGCGCAGTTTCATCGCCGAGCCGTACAAGATCCCGTCCAGCTCGATGATGCCGAACCTGCTGATCGGCGATTTCATCCTGGTCAACAAGTTTTCCTACGGCCTGCGCCTGCCGATCAGCAACACCAAGATCGTCCCCTTCGGCGAGCCGTCGCGCGGCGACGTGGTGGTGTTCCACTTCCCCGGCCACAGCGACAACGATCCGGCCAAGGGCGAGAACTTCATCAAGCGCGTGATCGGCGTGCCGGGTGACACCGTGGTCTTCGAAGGCGACGGCGTGATCCTCAATGGCGAACCGCTGAAGTACGACAACAAGGGCATCTATGCCGGGCACAAGGGCCAGGGCGAGGGCGCCAACCTGCTGGTCGAGCACCTGCCGGGCCGTACCCATACCGTGCTGGAGACCGACTATCCGCGTGGCCAGGGCCAGTGGACCGTACCGGCCGGCAAGTACCTGGTGATGGGCGACAATCGTGACAATAGCGACGATGGCCGCTTCTGGGGCCTGCTGCCGGAAGAAAACCTGCGCGGCAAGGCCTTCCTGATCTGGCTGAACTGCCAGGGCTGGTTCTGCAAGGATGGCTTCGAGCCGTCGCGGATCGGCTCGAGCATCAACTGAGTACCTTCACATCCAACGCGTATCTGGGGAGAACGCAATGAAGACGATGAACACGCAGCGTGGCATGACCCTGACCTCGTTCCTGGCGGTCCTGATCGTGGTGGGTTTCTTCCTTTACATCGGCATGAAGCTGTTCCCGATGTACCAGGAGTATTACGCGGTGCGCTCGGCGATGAAGAGCCTGGCCAAGGAGCCGGGCGTGGGCAGCATGGAGCCGGCCCGGATCCAGGATCTGTTCTTCAAGCGCCTGTACATCAATTACTCGGAAAATGTGAAGCCGGCCAACGTGAAGTTCGACCGTCGCGACAATGGCTGGACCCTAAAGGTCAACTACGAAGTGCGCCGTCCGCTGGTCGGCAACCTGGACGTGGTTGGCAAATTCGATTCATCCCAGGACCTGACCCGAAGCGGTGCCGAATAAACCTTTCCAACGTGGTGACCTGATCGGTCATCCCTTCCGCGACCCGGCGCTGCTGAAGCAGGCGCTGACGCATCGCAGTGCCGGTGCGCCACACAACGAGCGCCTGGAGTTCCTGGGCGACAGCATCGTCAACATGATGGCGGCCGAGGCGTTGTACCGACGCTGGCCCAAGGCCGACGAGGGCGCGATGACCCGTGCCCGCGCCGAGCTGGTGCGTGAGGGCGCGCTGGCGGTGATTGGACGTAGCCTGGAGCTGGGCGAGCGGCTGATCCTGGGCCCGGGCGAAATGAAGTCCGGTGGCCACCGTCGTGATTCGATCCTGGCCGACGCGGTGGAAGCCGTGGTGGCTGCGATCTACCTGGATGCCGGTTTCGAGGCCTGCCGGGCGGTGGTACTGCCCTGGTTCAGCGCTTCGATCGAGGCACTGCCGGCCTCCGGCCGGCCCGAGAAGGACCCCAAGACCCGCCTGCAGGAATGGCTGCAGGCCCGACAGAAGGCGTTGCCGCAGTATGAACTGGTGTCAGAATCCGGTGACGACCACGCCAAGCACTTCCGGGTACGCTGCAACGTAGCCGACCCGGCCGCCAGCACCGAGGGCGAAGGCGCCTCGCGGCGGCTTGCCGAACAACAGGCGGCTGCGGCCGTCCTAGAACAACTGGATTCCAAGTGAGCGAACAAACTCCCCATCATTGCGGCAGCGTGGCCGTCATCGGCCGCCCGAACGTGGGCAAGTCGACCCTGACCAATGCTCTGGTCGGCGCCAAGGTCAGCATCGTCTCCAACCGTCCGCAGACCACGCGCCATCGCCTGCTGGGCATCGCCACCTATCCGGAAGGCCAGCTGGTGCTGGTCGACACCCCCGGCCTGCACAAGGTGCAGAAGCGGGCGATGAACCGGGTGATGAACCGCGCCGCGCGTGGCTCGCTGGAAGGCGTCGATGCGGGCCTGCTGGTGATCGAAGCCGGTCGCTGGGATGAAGAGGACAGCCTGGCGTTCAACGTGCTGCGCGACGCCGGCATCCCGGTGGTGCTGGTGGTCAACAAGATCGATCGCCTGAAGGAAAAGGGCGCGTTGCTGCCGTTCCTGCAGCAGGTGACCGAGGGTCGCGACTTCGCCGCCGTGCATCCGATCTCCGCGCAGAAGCGCAATGGCCTGGAAGCGCTGGTGCGCGACGTGCTGAAGCTGCTGCCGGAAGCCCCGCCGATGTTCGGCGAGGATGAGATCACCGACCGCAGCCAGCGTTTCCTGGCCGGTGAACTGGTGCGTGAGCAGCTGATGCGCCAGCTCGGCGAGGAACTGCCCTACGCCACCACTGTCGAGATCGAGCGCTTCACCGAGGACGGCAACCTGCTGCGCATCGGTGCGGTGATCTGGGTCGAGCGTGAAGGCCAGAAGGCCATCGTGATCGGCAAGGGTGGCGCCCGCCTGAAGGAGATCGGCGCCAAGTCCCGCCTGCAGATGGAGCGTCTGTTCGGGGCCAAGGTGTTCCTGGAAACCTGGGTGCGCGTGCGTGAAGGCTGGTCCGACGACGAGGCCGCGCTGAAGGCCTTCGGTTACGAGTAAGGCGTTGCAGTCGCTTCGATGATGATCGAGGACGACACCGGCTTCGTGCTGCACGCACGGGCCTACCGCGAGACCAGCCTGCTGGTCGAAGTGCTGAGCGCACAGCATGGCCGTATCGGGCTGCTTGCGCGTGGCGTGTCCACTGCCAAGGGCCAGGTGCTGCGCGCCGCCCTGCAGCCGTTGCAGTGGATCCGCTTCAGTGCCCAGCAGCGGGGGGAACTGGCCCAGCTGCGTAGCGCCGAGGCGCTGGATGCCGCGCCACGCCTGGTCGGGCAGGCCATGCTGGCCGGTTTCTACCTGAGCGAACTGACCCTGCGCCTGGCCCCGCGCCAGGACCCGCTGCCGGAGCTGTACCTCGCCTACGGCGAGGCGCGTGCGCGGCTGGCGGTGGGCGCTGGCCTGGCCTGGACCCTGCGCCGTTTCGAACGCGAGCTGCTGTCTGCGCTGGGCCTGGGTTTCGAGCTGGACAGCGCCAGCGATGGCCAGCCGATCGATCCGGCGGCGCGCTACGAACTGGACCCGCAGGAGGGTGCGCAGCGCCTGCTGAGCGAGCGCGGAGGGGAGCGCCGGGCAGCCGCCACCGGGTCGGCGCTGTTGGCGCTGGCGGCTGACGAAGAGCCGGATGCCGCCGATCTGGCCAGCCTGCGCCTGCCGATGCGGCGGGTGCTGGCCCATCACCTGGGGCCGCGCGGCCTGAAGTCCTGGGAAATGCTCGAGCAGCTGGCGCCCCGCAGGTAGGGGGTGTTGAGCAGGGCTTGCAGCCCTGCACCTGCCGAGGCCAAAGCCGAATCAACGTCAACTTCAACGTCAACGGCAAAAGCTGGCTATCCGTGGGTAGGCGCGGTGGGTCCGGTTGCGGGAGACGCCGTAAACCCGTCCTTGGGGGCTTGGCCGCGGCATCCATGCCGCGGACACTCCCGCAACCGGACCCACCCCGCCTTCGACAGAGTCTTGCGAGCTGTTGGACATGCCGACGGGGTCAGATCCGTTTTCCGAAGGAAAACGGATCTGACCCCAGTTTGAATTTCGATATCTGACAGATGTGTCGACCAAGGTCGACACCTACCAACAGCCGAGTGAACCTGTCGAAGGCGGGGCGGTATCGGAGGGCGGGGTGTCAGCCGCATGGATGCGGCTGCCAAGCCCCCATGGACGGGTTTACGGCGTCCCCGCACTCCGATACCGCCCCGCCAACCCACGGGATGCCAGCTTTTGCTTTTTGCTGTTACCTTGGCTTGAAGCATCTGCGGGTGCAGGGCGCAGCCCTGCCGAGCAACCCTCAGTGCAGCAGGGCAGCCACCGCGTCGCGGAACCCCGCCTGGGCCTGCCCGGACTCGGGCGCATGATGCAGCTGGCGCACCGCCCGTCCCAACCGTGCCGCCCCCACGAAGCCACAGCTGGCCTGCAATCGGTGCAACTGGCTGCGCAACTGGCGCTCGTCGTGCTGGTCGACCGCCTGCTCGACCGCGTCGCGCACGCCCGGCAACTCGGCCAGGAACAGCTCGCGCAGGGCGATCAGGTGGTTGCGCTGGCCATTGAGCGCGGCCAGGGCTGCGGTCTCGTCCCAGTCCTGTACGGCCAGTTCGACCGCGGCCGGGGCCTGTGCCACGAAGATCCCCGCCGGGCTGTTGACCAGCGCTCGGCGCACGGCCTTCAGCAGCTGGTCGCGGCCCAGTGGCTTGACCAGGGTGTCGCTGAAACCAGCTTCGCGCAGGCGGGCGTGAATGGAGGCATCGCCGTCGGCGGTATGTGCCAGCGCCGGCGTGTCGGGATGTGAACGGCGCAACTCACGCAACAGCTGCGCGCCATTGCCGTCCGGCAGGTTGACGTCGATCAGCCACAGGTCATGCGAGCCGGGCTCGGCACTGGCCAGGGCACTGGCCAGTGAATCTGCGGTGTCCACATCCGCCGGTAACGTTTCCAACGCCGCCTTGAAAAAACCGCGGCTGATGATGTCGTCCTCGACAAGCAGGAAGCGGGGCCGTGCGGCCCGCGGGGTCATCTGCATCAGGGCTGCCTCCATGTCAGCTGTCCCAATCATCAAGCACGGCGGCCACGGGCGCAAGCGGGTCCGGGCCCCATCGGTCAGGATCTGCGACAATACGCCCCCATTTTTGCCCGCAGCCTGTTGCCACGTGGCCCGATCCCGCTCCCGCACCGACCGTACCCCGTTCCAGACCGAGATCCTCGACCTCAGCCATGATGGTCGCGGTGTCGCCCGCCGTGAAGGCGAGGGCGGCAAGGTCACCTTCGTCAGCGGCGCCCTGCCCGGTGAGGTGGTGATGGCTGAACAGACTGCCCGCAGCCGCCATTTCGACGAGGCGCGCACGCTGGAGGTGCTGCAGGCCTCGCCGCAGCGGGTGATCCCCAAGTGCCCCCATTTCGGTACCTGCGCCGGCTGCGTGCTGCAGCACCTGGACGAAGACCAGCAGATCGTCGCCAAGCAGCGCGTGCTGATGGATAACCTGGAGCGGATTGGCCATGTGAAGCCGGGCACCGTGCTTGCGCCGCTGGTCGGCGAGAGCTGGGGCTACCGCCGCAAGGGCCGCTTCTCGGTGCGCCGGGTCGAGAAGAAGGACAAGACCCTGGTTGGCTTCCGTGAACAGGATCCGCGTTTCGTCGCCGACCTCAGCCAGTGCCTGACCGTGATTCCGGAGATCGGCACCAAGGTCGAGGCGTTGTCCACCTTCATCGAAACGCTCGATGGCAAGCGTGACATCCCTCAGATCGAATTCATCGCCGGTGACCAGGCCGTGGTCCTGACCGTGCGCCACCTGCAGCCACTCAGCGATGCCGACCGCGCGGCCTGGGCCGCCTTCGGCCAGCAGCATGGCTTCGTGATCTACCTGCAGTCCGGTGGCGTGGACACCGTGCAGCCGCTGGACGGGCAGGGCGTGGCGCTGTCGTTCCGGCTGGCGCCGTGGGATGTCGAGCTGGCGTTCCGCCCGCTGGATTTCATCCAGGTCAATGCCAAGCTCAACGAGAAGATGATCGCCCACGCCCTGGACCTGCTGCAGCCGGGTGAGGACGAGCGCGTGCTGGACCTGTTCTGCGGCCTGGGCAACTTCACCCTGCCGTTGGCCCGCCGTGTGCGTGAAGTGGTGGGTGTGGAAGGCGATGCCGGCCTCGTCGCGCGTGCGCGTGAGAACGCGGAGCGCAACGGCCTGGCGAACGCGCAGTTCTTCAGCGCCGACCTGACCCAGGACCAGCGCAGCACGGCGTGGATGCGCCAGGGCTTCGACAAGCTGCTGCTGGATCCGCCGCGCTCCGGCGCGATCGAAGTGCTACAGCAGCTGCCGCTGAAGCAGTTCAAGCGCATCGTCTACGTCAGCTGCCACCCGGGCTCGCTGGCGCGCGATGCCGGCTATCTGGTCAACGAACAGGGCTTCACCCTGGTCAGCGCCGGTGCCATGGACATGTTCCCGCACACCGCGCACGTGGAAAGCATCGCGGTATTCGAAAAGCGCTGAGCAGCGGTCATCACCCGTGGCGCATAATTGCGCCATGGGCATCGAAATCGAACGCAAATTCCTGGTCAGCAGCGATGGCTGGCGCACCGCCGCGCATCGGGTGATCCCGATGGCGCAGGGCTACATCAACGACATGGGCGCGCTCGACCGCGGCACCCAGAACGCCTCGGTGCGCGTACGCATCGAAGGCGACCACGCCGCGCTGAACCTGAAGTCGCGCACCCTCGGCCATACCCGGCAGGAGTTCGACTACCCGATCCCGGTGGAGGACGCGCGCGCACTGCTGGCGCTGTGTGTCGGCGGCCTGATCGACAAGCGCCGCCATCTGGTCGAACACGCCGGCCTGACCTGGGAAGTGGACGAATTCCTCGGTGACAACGCCGGTCTGGTGGTGGCCGAAGTCGAACTGGAAAGCGCCGATCAGGCCATCGACCTGCCGGACTGGGTCGGCGCCGAAGTGACCGATGACGCCCGCTACTACAACGTTGCCTTGGCCAGCCGCCCGTATTCACAGTGGTGAACCCCCAAAAAGGGGACGGAGGGGATTAAGTCGTCTTTACCCCGCCTGTGCGGAAAGCGACTTAATCCCCTCCGTCCCCTTTTATCGAGGAAGGCGGTCCCCATGTCGTGGACATGAGAATCGACATCTACTCCGACGTGGTCTGCCCCTGGTGCTGGATCGGCAAGCATCGTTTCCAGCAGGGCGTGCAGTTGCTGGGCGCCAATGCGCCTGAACTCGATATCCACTGGCAGCCGTTCCAGCTGGACCCGGATGCGGACGACACCCCGGTGCCGCTGCGCGAGGCCTATGCGCGCAAGTTCGGGGGCGTCGAGCGCACCGAGCAGATCCTCGGCCAGACCCAGACCACCGCGCGCGCGGAGGGGCTGCCGATGGATTTCAACCAGGGCCAGGTGCGGGTGACCACACTGCCGGCGCATCGGGTGTTGTGGCTGGCCGGCCAGCATGGCGTGCAGGATGCGGTGGGTGAAGCGCTGTTCCGCGCCCACTTCGAACATGGCCAGAACCTGGCCGACAACGCTGTACTGGTGAAGGCCGGCGTGGCGGGCGGCCTGGACGGGGGTGAAATCGCGCAGATGCTGGCCTCCGACCGCGGCCTGGCCGAGGTCGAAGCCAAGCTGGCCCAGGCCCATGCACTGGGCATTTCGTCGGTGCCGACCTTCGTGATCGATGGGAAGTGGGCGATTTCCGGGGCGCAGCCACCCGAGGCGTTCGCCCAGGCCCTGCGGCAGATCGCGGCAGAACAGGGCGCCCCGGCTACCCCGGCTGACGGCGACGAGGCCTGCGGCCCGGACAGCTGCAAGGTCTGACCGTCCCCTTTTTCTGACCACTGCGCCTGTCGGCCGGTTCTGCGACAATGCGGCACTGCGCCATGCGGGCGCGCGTTGTGGAGATCGACCATGCTGCTGATCGGCGTTGCCGGCACCGAACTGACCGCCCAGGAACGTGACTGGCTGCAGCACGACGCCGTGGCCGGAGTAGTGCTGTTCAAGCGCAACTTCGCCTCGCGCCAGCAGGTGACCGATCTGAGCGCGGCCATCCGTGCCGCTGCCCCGCGCCCGCAGCTGATCTGCGTGGACCAGGAAGGCGGCCGTGTGCAGCGCTTCCGCGAGGGTTACAGCGATCTTCCGCCGCTGCAGGACATTGGTGCCCTGTACGCCACCGACCCGCAGCAGGCCCTGGCGCTGGCCGAGCAGCACGCCTGGCTGATGGCCAGTGAAGTCCGCGCCAGCGGCCTGGATCTCAGCTTCGCCCCGGTGGTCGACCTTGGCCGCGGCAACCGCGCCATCGGCAACCGCGCCTTCAGTGAAGACCCGCAGGTCGTGGCCGCGTTCACCGCAGCCTATGTGCGCGGCATGCACGCGGTCGGCATGGCCGCCACGCTCAAGCATTTCCCTGGCCACGGCACCGTGCTGGAAGACACCCACGTGGATACCGCGATCGATCCACGCGCGCTGGACGAACTGCGCGCGCAGGACCTGGTGCCGTTCCAGGCCGGCATCGCCGCCGGTGCCGATGCGGTGATGATGGCGCACGTGATCTATCCGCAGGTGGCACCGGAGCCCGCCGGCTATTCCCCACGCTGGATCCAGGACATCCTGCGCGGCGAACTAGGCTTCCGCGGCGTGGTGTTCTCCGATGACATCGGCATGGCCGCCTCGCACAGCGCCGGCGGCGTGCCGGCACGCGTGCACGCGCACCTGGACGCCGGTTGCGACGTGGTGCTGGTCTGCCATCCGGAACTGGTCGATGAAGCCCTGCATGCGGTGCAGGGACGCTCTCTCAATACTGCTGCGCTGCTGGGCCTGCTCGGCCGCGGCGCGCTCGGCTGGGACGGCCTGCTGGCCGATGCCCGCCATGGCGACACCCAATCCCGTCTGCTTGAAACCCTTGGAAGAACCGTCTGATGCCCAACCTCACCATTTCCCAGGCCCTGGCCCAGGCTGACCTGCTGGTCGACCGCCCCACCATCGACAAGGCCATCGCTGCTATCGCCGACGCCATCGCGCGCGATTACAAGGGCGAGGTGCCGTTGTTCCTGTCGATCATGCATGGTGCGTTGCCGTTCGCCGGCCAGCTGGCGCTGGAACTGGGCGCGCGCGGCCAGGACGTGCAGTTCGATTACCTGCACGCCACCCGCTACCGCGGCGAAACCACCGGCGGTGACCTGGTCTGGAAGCACAAGCCGGCCACCTCGCTGTTCGGCCGCCGCGTGCTGCTGGTCGACGACATCCTCGACGAGGGCTACACCCTGCAGGGCGTTCGCACCTGGTGCCTGGAACAGGGCGCGACCGATGTGCGCATCGCTGCGATGACCGTGAAGAAGCACGACCGTGCGCTGCCCGATGTGACCGCCGATTACGCGGGCATCGAGCTGCCGGACCGCTACGTGTTCGGCTTCGGCATGGACGTCAACGAGACCCTGCGCTGCGTGCCGGCCATCTACGCAATGAAGGAATAACGGCGCGGCCGCCCGCAGCGCGTTTTTTCCATCGCCGGCATCCTCGGGTGCCGGCGTTCGTCTTTTCATGGAGTGCTTCTAATGCAACAGATCGCCCTGGCCGTGATCGGCGGTACCGGTGTCTACAACCTGGCCAAGCTTGACGACGTGCAGACCCACGAGGTCGACACCCGCTTCGGCCGCCCATCGGGCCCGGTGCGCGTGGGCACGCTGCTCGGCCATCGCGTGGCGTTCCTGGCGCGGCATGGCGAGGGGCATTCGCTGCCGCCGCACAAGATCAACTACCGCGCCAACCTGGCTGCGCTGCAGCAGCTGGGCGCGCAGCGGGTGCTGGCATTGAACACCGTGGGTGGCATCACCGAGAACTTCGGTCCGCGCGTGCTCGCCTGCCCGGACCAGATCATCGACTACACCTGGGGCCGCATCAGCACGATCTGTGAAGAAGAAGGCTCCGACGTGGTCCACGTCGATTTCGGCCATCCGTACACGCCGATGCTGCGCAGCAAGATCCTGGCGGCAGCCAAAGTGACCGGTGTCACGGTCCATGACGGTGGCTGCTATGGCGCAACGCAGGGCCCGCGCCTGGAAACCATCGCCGAAATCGCCCGCATGCGCCGCGACGGTTGCGATCTGGTGGGCATGACCGGCATGCCGGAAGCCGCACTGGCGCGGGAGCTGGGGCTGGATTATGCCTGCCTGGCGATCATCGCCAACTGGGCCGCCGGCTGCGGTGATGGCGAGGAGATTACGATGGCCGAAGTGCTGGCCAATGTGCAGGCGGCCAGCAACGGACTTCCGGAACTGGTGGGCGAATTGGCGCGGGGGTGATTGTCTTCCCCGAGCAAGCTTTGCATACTCAGCTTGTGCGCGGGTTCAGCGTACACCACCCATTCATTGCATAAGGTCTCGCATCACCATGCCGAACGGTACCGTCAAGTGGTTCAACGACGCCAAGGGATTTGGCTTCATCTCGCCGGAGGATGGCAGCGCCGACGTGTTCGCGCACTTCTCCGCCATCAACTCCAAGGGCTTCCGCAGCCTGCAGGAAGGCCAGCGTGTCACCTATGACGTGACCCAGGGCCCGAAGGGCGCCCAGGCTTCGAACATCACGCCGGCCGAGTGATCCACTCGACAGTGCGTTGAAAACCCCGCTCCGGCGGGGTTTTTTTTGCGCTGCGACAAGAATTGCGCTGCCGTGGGCGGAGGCCCCGCTGGGCATCCGGATTTGCGCTCGGGCACAATGCGCCCATGAAGGAACGACTGCGCATCGCCGTGATCGGCTACGGCACCGCTGGACAGGCATTGTCCATCCTGCTCTCCCGTGATGGCCACGAGGTGGAGATCTTCGAACGTGTGCCCACGCCGGGACCGGTTGGCGCCGGTTTCCTGCTGCAGCCCAGCGGCCTGCAGGTGCTGTGGCAGATGGGCCTGCTTGACGCCGTGCGCGCGCATGCCGCGCCGGTGCATCGCCTGTACGGCGATACGCCGTGCGAACGCGCAGTGATGGACATGCGCTACGCCGGCCTGGACGCGCGCCTGCACGGCCTTGGCATGCAGCGCGGCGCCCTGTTTTCGTTGCTGGATGATGCGCGTGCTGGTGCGGGCCAGCTGCATGCCGGCGTCAGCATCGCTGCAGTGGATGCCGAGCAGGGCCGCCTGCGTGACAGCGAAGGGCGCCTGCACGGTGCGTTCGACCTCGTGGTGGCCGCCGATGGTGCGGCCTCGACGCTGCGCGGCACGCTCAAAGACGGTAACGGATTGGATCGCGTGTATCCGTGGGGTGCGCTGTGGTGCCTGTTGCCAGCCGAAGACTGGCCACACCTGCAGGAGCTGCGGCAGCGCTACGTGGCCGCACGCAAGATGATCGGGCTGTTGCCGGTCGGTACGCGGCCCGGTGATGACACGCCGCGCCTGAGCTTTTTCTGGAGCCTGCCACGCGACGATTTCGAACGTTGGCAGGCCGACGGCATGACGCCCTGGCTGGACGAACTGCATGCGCTGTGGCCGCAGGCCAGTGCACGCTTCGCGCATCTGCGTGACGCCGGCCAGCTGGCACGGGCCGTCTACCGCGACGCGGTGATGACGCGCTGGTATCACGGCCGCATGGTGCTGGCCGGCGATGCCGCGCATGCGATGAGCCCACAGCTGGGCCAGGGCGTGAACATGGCGCTGCTCGATGCGCTGGCGCTGCGCGATGCCTTGCGCGCGCATGGTGGCGGTGCCGCGGCATTGCAGGCCTACCAGGCGCAGCGCAGGGCGCACGTTGCGGTCTACCAGCGCTGGAGCCGTTGGCTGACGCCGCTGTTCCAGTCCGATCGCGATGCCTGGGCCAAAGCGCGCGACGTACTGCTCGGCCCGATGGGGCGCCTGCCGGGTGGGCGTGGTCACATGCTGCGTGTGCTCAGCGGTACCCAGCATGGCTGGTTCGGTTCGCTCGCGTTGGATCCGGCTTTCGTCGACGCGCTGGCCACTGCGGCGCAGGTGCCTCGCATCAACGCGATCACGGCCACTGCGTGAAACGCGTCGTCACGTGAATTAACGGTTGCCTCACTGCGCATATGCGAGAAGTAGGTTGCACGCGATTGCGCGTCGCCCGTTTTCCTTTCCGTGATCAACATCGCGCGTGGCCCGGGAGGCGCTGCCGTCGCCGCCTGTTGCGGCCCGGATGTGCCGCCTGTTGTCGAAGAGGAGGATGCCATGTTGTTCGCGGTCGAGGAGCTGGAATCGGAAATCTGCAAGCTGCGCGGTCTGTTGCAGATGCTGCACGAGGACCAGCCCGACGTACTGGAGGACGTGTTCGAGTTCCATGTCGGCAGCCTGATCAGTCATGCGTCGCCGGAGCACCACACGCGCATCCGCACCTGCGCGCAGGAGATGCTGGCGGCGATCCAGGCCCTGCCGCGGCGCCGGGAAGAGGACACGCCTGAGTTCCAGCTGATGCCGCAGCTGGATATCCGTCCGGCCTGATTCAAGCCAGGGGCAGCACCACCAGGCCGTTGTCCACGCAGGCGACCATCTGCTCGCCGGCAGCGGGAACAGGAACGATTCCGGCGGTGAACGCGGAGAAGGCCGGCAGGAGCGTCATCCTGTCACGCAGCCAGAATGCGGGGAAGCGCCGCCGCAACGCAGGCAAAGCGATCTGTGGATGCAGATGCCCGGCGATCACATGCAGCTCCGCATCGGGCACCGGCTCATGCCGAAGCAGGAAGGGTGGCAACCGTACCTCGTCGTGTATCTGCACCTGCAGCTCGGCATGCGGCAGCTGCCGGTCATGATTTCCGCGCAGGACATGCACGTCCAGTGCGGCATTGCGTTCGCGCCATGCCAACCATTGCTGGTACCACGCAGCGCGATGCGCCGGGCCATGCAGGATGTCGCCCAGGATCCACAGCTCGCGGCAGGCATGCCTGTCCAGCAGGCCCTGCAGGCGTTGCAGGTCCTTGCCGGTACCGCCGCTGGGCAGCGCGATGCCTGCGCGGCGGAATACATCGGCCTTGCCCAGGTGCAGGTCGGCGAGCAGCAGTGCCTGCCGCGCGGGCCAGTACAGTGCACGCGCGCCAAGCAGAACCAGCGACTCGCCTGCGCGCAGCAGCGGCAGTTCATCGGCCATGCCGACGCTCCAGCTGCTGGGCCGCGCGTTGCACCCGGGTACGCCAGTCTTCGTTGCTGAACTGCCCGCGCAGGCGTTCGGCCCACAGCGGGAAACCCAACGGCGTGAGTGACGCCGGGCGCTGCACCGAGAGGGTCTGCATCCGAATCCTGGCCAGTACCTGTTGCAGCCCCGGCATGTCGAGGCTGTCATTCAGCACTTCCTGTTCCGCCAGCGCCAGCAGCAGGTGATCCGGGTCGTGCTCGCGCAGTACGTCGTAGAGCAGTCCCGCGGATGCCTGCAGCTGGCGCAGTGCCCGTGGCATGCCACCGGGCAGGCTGGGGACCAGCAGGCCGGCGACGCGTGCGATGCCGCGGAACTGGCGACGCGCCAGCTCGCCCAGGTTCACCGCAGCACGCAGATCATCCAGCAGCTGATCGGTGGAGAACAGCGCACGCCATTGCGCCGCATCCAGATCGATGGCCTGTGCCGGTGCCAGCACCAGGCCGTGATCGTTCACCGCATAGCCGATGCTGTTGCGCTGCCGGCGGGTACAGCGCAGCGCCAGCAGGGCGGCGAGCGCCTCATGCACGTGGCGGCCGGCAAAGGGATAGACGAACAGGAACTGGCCTTCGCGACGACGCACATCCTCCACCAGCAGATGGGCTGGGCCGGGAAGCGCCGACAACCGCTGCTGCAGTGCCAGCAGGGGTGACAGCCAGCGTGACTCGGCGCTGTCGTCAGCACCGGACAGTACCCACTCCAGCTCGCGGCCCAGCGGCATCGACAGCGGCAACTGGCCGCCCTGCCAGCGCGGCACGATCCCCTCACCGCGTCCTCGTGCCAACCGGACGAAGGCAGTCATGTCGCGCAGCTGCACCAGCTCCAGCAGGCGCCCGGCGAACTGGAAGCGGTCGCCACGGCGCAGGCGGCTGGCGAACTGTTCCTCCACGGCGCCCAGGCTGCCGCCGCGCAGGAACTGCACGCGCACGCTGCCATCGCTGCTGATGGTGCCGATCGACAGCCGATGACGCAGCGCCTGGCGACGGTCGTGCATGCGGTACCACCCATCGGCATCACGCACGACCTTGTGGAAATCGGGGTACCGGGCCAGCGCTTGGCCACCCTGCACGACGAATGTGAGCACGGCCTGCCACTGGTCGTCGCCGAGCGACGCGAAGGCATGGGTACGCCGCACCTGCGCCAGCAGGTCGGCGCTGTCGAAGCCGCCCGCCAGGGCGCGGCTGACCGCATGCTGGGCCAGCACATCCAGCGGCAGCGTCGGCGGCCTGCGCGCTTCGACCACGTTCCCGGCCAACGCACGGCGCACGGCGGCGTACTCGGCCAGTTCCAGCGCATGGCTGGGCACGCACAGGATGGAACCGCTGGCACCCGGGCGGTGCCGTGCGCGTCCGGCGCGCTGGCGCAGTCGCGCCACGCCCTTCGGGCTGCCCAGCTGCAGTACCTGCTCAACCTCGGGGAAGTCGACGCCGAGGTCGAGGCTGGAGGTGGCAACCACGCAGCGCAGCGCGCCCGCGCGCAGGCCATCCTCCACCTGCTGGCGCAGCACCGGGTCCAGCGAGCCGTGGTGCAGCGCAAGCGTGTCCGGTTCTTCCGGCCAGACTGCAGCCAGCGCCTGATGCCACAATTCAGCTTGCGCGCGCGTATTGGTGAACAGCAGGCTGCTGCGTGCCTGCATCAGTGCATCCAGCACGCGTGGCAGCTGCGCCAGGCCCAGATGCCCGGCCCAGGGGAAATGTTCGCCAGGGTCCGGCAGCACGCTGCGCACGCTCACTGCGCGAGGGCGTACGCCCTGCACGATCGGTGCATCCGGTTGCCCGGGCAGCAGTACATCGCGCGCCTCATCCAGATTGCCCAGCGTGGCCGACAGTCCCCACAGCTGCGATGCAGGCGCGGCCTGGCGCAACACTGCCAGGTTCAACTGCAGCAGCACACCGCGCTTGTTGCCCAGCAGTTCGTGCCATTCGTCCACCACCATGCAGCGCAGCCGCTGCATGCGCGGCAGCGTATCCGGATAGCTCAGCAGCAGCGCCAGTGATTCCGGCGTGGTCACCAGTACGTCGATGCGGCCCTCGCGCGCCTGGCGCCGCTCGCGGTTGCTGGCGTCACCACTGCGCAGGCCGACACGCCAACCCAGCCCCAGCCCATCGACCACGGTCTGCAGCGCGCGCGCGGTGTCGCTGGCCAACGCGCGCAAGGGGGTCACCCACAGCACCTGCAGCGGGCGGACCGCGCTGGCGCGGCGGGGGGAGGGTGGCGGGTCGATCATGGCCTGCAGCAGCGGCCCGCCGAACATCGCCAGTGTCTTGCCGCTGCCTGTGGGTGTATGCAGCAGCCCGGATTCGCCGGCGAGATAGTGACGCCACATCGCGCGCTGGAACGGCAGTGAGCGCCAGCCTCTGGACGCGAACCAGTCTTCCAGCCGGCGCAGTGCCTGGCTGCGGTTCATCGTGCCAACGCCTGCAGCGTGGCCAACTGATCGGCTTCGCTGGCGGGCTTGTCGTGGCGCCAGCGCAGGATGCGCGGAAAACGCACGGCGATGCCCGACTTGTGCCGGCTGCTGCGGTTGACCGCCTCGAAGCCCAGCTCGAAGACGTGTTCGGCGCGAACGCTGCGCACCGGGCCGAAGCGCTCGCGGGTGTTGGCGCGGATCCAGCGATCAAGCGCGAGGATTTCCTTGTCATCCAGGCCCGAATAGGCCTTGGCGACCGGTACCAGCGTGTCGCCGTCCCAGACGCCGAAGGTGTAGTCGGTGTACAGCGTGCTGCGCCGCCCATGGCCGGCCTGCGCGTACAGGAGCACCGCATCGATGGTGAGCGGATCGACCTTCCATTTCCACCAGTCACCGCGGCGGCGTCCGGCCTGGTAGGGCGAGGCATGCCGTTTCAGCATCAGTCCTTCCACGCCGCGTTCGCGTGCCACGTCGCGCATTGCCGCCGCCTGGAGCCAGTCGTCGGCGTCAACGCCCGGTGAGAGCTGGATCCGTGCATCGTTCAGTGCACCGACGACCTCGGCGAGACGCGCGCGCCGCTGCTGCAGCGGACGTTCGCGCAGGTCTACGCCATCGAGTTCAAGCAGGTCATAGGCGAGCACCCGCACCGGCGTGTTGCGCAGGGTGGCCGCACCGGGTTTTCGGCGCTGGATGCGCGTCTGCAGCGCAGTGAAGGCACGCGGCAGGTCCGCGGCTTCGTCCCAGGCCAGCAGCTCGCCGTCCAGCACGCAGCCATCGGGAAGCGCCATCGCTGCCTGTTCGATCTCGGGGAAGCGGCCATCCAGCCGCTCTTCGCCGCGTGACCACAAGGCGACCTCGCCGCGCCGGCGCAGCAGCTGCAGGCGGATGCCATCCCACTTCCATTCCAGCAGCCAGTCATCGATCGGGCCGAGTCGTTCGGTAGGGGATCCCTCCAGTGGCGAGGCCAGGAAGAACGGATAGGGCTGCTGCCGGTCCAGCGGCAATTCATCCGGCGACAGCAGCTGGGCCAGAACGCCGGGCGAGGGCACCCACTCGCCCAGCATGCGCTGGGCGATGCGTGCGATGTCCAGACCGGACCACTCGGCCAGCGCCTGCTGCACCAGTCGCTGCGACACGCCAACGCGCAGGGCGCCGGTCAGCAGCTTGTTGAATACCAGGCGTTCGCCGCTGCACAGTTGCTGCCAGCCGGCGACGATCGCCGCGCGACGCACCGCCTCGGGTTGGTTGGCGACCGCCAGCAGGTGCTGTTCGATCCATTCGGCCAGGGGCCGGTCAGGCGAGGGGTGTGGTGGGTCGTCCAACAGCAGGGTCAGTGTTTCGGCCAGGTCACCCACCTGCGCATAGCTGTCTTCCACCAGCCACGGTGGCAACCCTGATTGCTCGGCGATCCACGCGCGCAGTTCGCCACTGGCGGCGATCTTCCTGCGCGCGCCGCCCACCTTGCCGCCACTGAGCAGGTACAGCGCCCACGCCGCATCGTGTGCGCCTGCCTGGCGGAAGTAGTCGACCAGCGCTGCGCGCTTGTCCAGCGTGGCAGTGCTGCGGTCCAGGCGTTGGTAGAGCGCTGCGAAGGACTTCATTCCTCGCTCCCGAAATCGGTACGGAAGGCTTCGGCAGCCACGCCGCGCTCGCGCAGGAACGGAATCAACGCATCGGTATTGCCATGGGTGGCGATCACCCGCTGCGCGCCGGTCTGTTGGATCGTCTGCAGCAGTGCTGGCCAATCGGCGTGGTCGGAAATGACGAAGCCTCGATCGACGTTGCGGCGGCGACGGTTGCCGCGCAGTTGCATCCAGCCCGAGGCGAAGCCCAGCTGGTGACGGCCGAAGCGGCGCATCCAGGGCGTGCCCGCAGCCGAGGGCGGGGCCAGGATCAACTGGCCGGCGGCATCGGGCTGGCGGCCCTGTTCGGCCACGGTGAGCGTCTCCAGCATCGGTACGCCGGCCTGCCGGTACACCGCCACGCCATTGGCGATGGCGCCATGCAGCCAGGCCGGCCGATCGTCCAGTGGCCGCAGCTCTGCCAGCACCCGCTGTGCCTTGCCCAGCGCATAGCACAGCAGGATCGCAGCCTCGCCGCGTTGTTCGCATTCGCGGCGCCACGCCACGATTTCGGCGGCGACGGCCGAAGTGTCCGGCCAGCGGTAGATCGGCAGGGCGAAGGTGGCTTCGGTGATGAAGGTATCGCAGGGCACCACTTCGAACGGCGCACAGGTTGGGTCAGGCTGCCGCTTGTAGTCGCCGGAGGCGACCCAGACCTGCCGCCCGTCGTCGATGCGCACCTGCGAAGATCCCAGGACGTGACCGGCTGGATGCAGCGATACCTGTACCCGGCCTAGGCGGAACGGCACGCCCTCGACGTGCGCCTGCACCGGAACATCGCCCAGGCGCCAGCGCAGGATCGGCAGGCTGCCTTCGCTGCAGTGGTACTCGCCCATGCCCGGGCGGGCGTGATCCCCGTGGCCATGCGTGATGACCGCGCGCGCTACCGGTCGCCAGGGATCAATGTGGAAATCGCCGGCGGCGCAGTACAGCCCTTCCGGGCGCAGCACCACCAGATCGTCGTTGGCTGCCATGCGATCACTGTGGCCTGCTGCTCGTGCAGACGGTGAGAACCGGCCTGAACACGGGCTTGGCAAGTCATGCGGCACAATCGGACCGCATACCTCCTGCCGCCAGGATGGACCGGATGAGTGGACCAAGCTTCAGCAGCGACGCGCCCTACGAAACCCATGTGGTGTTGAACCAGCCGCCACCGTTCGCGGGGCGCCAGTTGTGGACTGACGACGTGGCGCTGATGGAAGCCGTGCAACGCGAAGGCGCTGGCAGCTTCGCGCCACGCCTGGCGGTCTATGGCGCGCTGGCCGGCGACGAGCTGTACCGGCTCGGCTTCGATGCCAACCGCGATCGCCCACGCCTGCGCACGCATGATGCGCAGGGTCATCGCATCGATACGGTGGAGTTCCACCCGGCCTATCACCAGTTGATGGAGACGGCGAAATCGCACGGTGTCGCCGGCTTGTCCTGGCATGAACCGCAACCCGGCGCGCATGTCGCGCGTGCGGTGTTGAGCTACCTGCACCACCAGGCCGAGGCCGGCACCAGTTGCCCGTTGACGATGACCCATGCAGCAGTAGCGGTGCTGCACGCGCAGCCGCATCTGGCCGAGTGGGCACGCAAGGCCGCAGCGCCGGTCTATGACGCGCGCGACGTGCCGGTGGCTGACAAGGCCGGCATCACCCTGGGCATGGGCATGACCGAGAAGCAGGGCGGCTCGGATGTGCGCTCCAACAGTACGCGCGCCGAACCGATCGATGGTGAGCGCTATCGCCTTGTCGGCCACAAGTGGTTCTTTTCCGCACCGATGTGCGATGGCTTCCTGGTGCTGGCGCAGGCGCCGGGAGGACTGACCTGCCTGCTGATGCCGCGCCGGCTGGCCGACGGTGACCGCAACGCATTCCGGTTGATGCGGTTGAAGGACAAGCTCGGCGACTGGGCCAATGCCTCCAGCGAAGTCGAGTTCTGCGGCGCGCAGGCATGGCGGGTGGGCGAGGAGGGGCGTGGCGTGGCCACCATCATCGGCATGGTGATGATGACCCGCCTGGATTGCATGCTGGGCGCAGCGGCGGAAATGCGCATGGCGTTGGCGCAGGCGTTGCACCACGCACGCCATCGCCGCACCTTCGGCAAGCTGCTGGTCGAGCACCCGTTGATGACCAATGTGCTGGCCGACCTGGCACTGGAATCGGAAGCGGCCACGGTACTTTCGATGCGCATCGCACGCGCGGTGGATCGCGCCGCCGTGGATGCCAACGAAGCTGCGCTGGCACGGGTGGGAACGGCGCTGGGCAAGTACTGGCTGTGCAAGCGCGCGCCGGCCTTCGTCAACGAAGCGCAGGAATGCCTCGGCGGCGCAGGCTATGTGGAGGAATCGATGCTGCCGCGGCTGTACCGGCAGGCACCGTTGAATTCGATCTGGGAAGGCAGTGGCAACATCCAGTGCCTGGACGTACTGCGCGCGCTGGCACGTGAACCGGAGGCACTGGCGGCACTGCGCGCCGAGCTGGCAGCGGTGGCCGATCATGATGCGCGCTACGCGGCGGCGCTGCAGCGTTGGGCAGCGGCGCCGGCACCGGATGAGTCGCAGGCGAGGCTGTTCTGCGAGCGCACTGCGCTGCTGTTGCAGGCAGCGTTGATGTTGCGGGCGGGCAGTCCAATGGCTGAAGCGTTCGTGTGCAGCCGGCTGGAAGGGCAGCATGGGCTGGTGTTCGGGACGCTGCCGGCGGGTGTGGATCTGTCGGCAATGCTGGCGCGCGCGCTGCCGTAGGGCGGCCAACGGCGAAGCCCCTCGTGGTGGCCGCTGATACTGATGGGTGGGCCGCGCGGGTAGGTCGCGCAGGGGGCGCCGTGAATACGGCCTTGTAGGCTCGGGCGCGCCATCCATGGCGCTTACGCCCCTGCGCAACCTACCCGCGCGTCCTTGGACACTTTCCGTACGCGTCCAGCACGGAATCAACAGAAAGAGCAGAGAGCGAAAAGCAGAAAAGCCGCGGCAGTGCCGCGGCTTTTCCTGTAGCGCCGAGACGATGCCCGGCTGCCGGTAGGCCTTAGTGCTTGGCTTCTTCCTTGGCGGCGTTGGCCTTGGCGTCATTGGCGACATCACGGGCCTTGTCAGCAACCTTCTGTGCGGCGTCCGCAGTGGCGTCGCTGGCATGTGCAGCGGCGTCGGTGGCCGCAACCTTGGCCTTGTCTGCGGCGTTTGCGGTGGCGTCTGCGGCCTTGTCCAGTGCCTGCTGGGTATCGGCGGCGGCCTGCTCGGAAGCGGCAGCGGTCTTGTCGGCAGCGTTGCGGGTGGCTTCGGCGGCCCTGTCCACGGCGTCACGGGCGGCAGCGCCGGCGCTGTCGGCGGCCTGCTGCGCGTCCTGCTTGGCCTGTTCGGCTTCCGGACCCTTGCAGGCGGCCAGGGCCAGCAGCAGGGAGGCGGCCAGCAGCGTGGTGGTGATCGGGCGAATCTTCATGGCGGTCTCCGGTACTGCAATGGATGGGGACGCCAGCCTATTCATGCCGTTGTGAAGACGGGGTCGCGATCCGAGGTGCGCGCAGGCAGCAGGCCAAAGAAAAAGCCGCTGGCGAACCAGCGGCTTTTTCAGAACAGCCTGAAGAAAGAAGTTATTACTTCTTGGCTTCTTCAGCAGCGTCCTTGGCCTGCTCAGCGGTAGCTTCGGCAGCCTTGGCAGCGTCCTTGGCTTCGCCAGCAGCAGCGTCGGTCGCCGCAGCAGCGGTGTTGGCAGCAGCGTCGGTCGCAGCGTCAGCAGCGGTGGCGGCGGTGTTGGCAGCCTGCTGGGCAGCGTCGGCGGTCTGGGCGCCGGCAGCGGCGGCCTGGTCGGCAGCAGCCTGGGCTTCGGTGGCGGCTTCGTTGGCCGAAGCAGCGGCGTCCTGGGCAGCTTCCTGCTTCGAGCAGGCGGCCAGGGCCAGAGCCAGGGACATCGCGACCAGCAGCTTGTTGATGCTCATTGTGTAAATCCTCGTCGTTAGAATTAGGCAACGCGCATGCTGCGCGCCGACAACATGATGACAAGCCAAGATTGGGTGTCAAGCGATCCCGCATTCATTTTTGCGAAATCGTCGTTAAATCTTTTTAAATCAATTCGATGGCGATGGCTGTTGCTTCACCACCACCGATGCACAGGGTGGCAATGCCGCGCTTGCCACCGCGCGTGCGCAGGGCGTTGACCAAGGTCACCACCAGGCGTGCACCGGAGGCACCGATGGGATGGCCCAGTGCGCAGGCCCCGCCATTCACGTTGAGCTTGTCGTGCGGAATGCCCAGTTCACGCATCGGTGCCATCGCCACCACGGCGAAGGCCTCATTGATTTCGAACAGGTCGATCTGGTCCAGCGACCATCCGGTCTTGGCCAGCAGTGTGTGGATCGCGCCGATCGGGGCGGTGGTGAACCATTCCGGTTCCTGCGAATGGGTGGCGTGGCCGACGATGCGCGCCAGCGGGGTAATGCCACGTGCGTTGGCGTCTTCCTCGGTCAGCAGGACCACCGCAGCGGCGCCGTCGGAGATGCTGGAGGAGCTGGCGGCGGTGACGCTGCCGTCCTTCTTGAAGGCCGGGCGCAGGGTCGGGATCTTGGCGATGTCGGAGCGGCCGGGTTGCTCATCGGTGGCGACCTCGACCTCACCCTTGCGGGTGGCCACCTTCACCGCGACGATCTCATCGGCGAATGCCCCATTGGCCTGTGCGGCCTGTGCGCGCTTGACCGATTCGATCGCGTAGGCGTCCTGTTCCTCGCGGCTGAACTGGTACTTGTCCACGGCGCATTCGGCGAACTCGCCCATGGCCTTGCCGTCGTAGGCGTTGACTAGGCCGTCGTGGGCCATGTGGTCGATCGCCTGGAAGTTGCCGAAGCGGTTGCCCGTGCGCGAGTTGGGCAGCAGGTGCGGGGCGTTGGACATCGATTCCATGCCACCGGCGACCACGATGCTGGCCGAACCGGCCTTGATCAGGTCATGGCCGAGCATGATGGTCTTCATGCCCGAGCCGCACACCTTGTTGAGGGTGGTGGCACCGGTCGACAGCGGAATGCCGGCGGCGATCGCCGCCTGGCGGGCGGGCGCCTGGCCGAGGTTGGCCGGCAGCACGCAGCCCATGAGGACTTCAGAGACGTCGCTGGCCGGCACGCCCGATTGTTCCAGGGCGGCCGCGATGGCGGCCGCGCCGAGGGTCGGGGTCGGCACGCCGTTGAACTGGCCGAGGAAGGAGCCGATGGCGGTGCGCTTGGCGGCGGCGATGACGATGTTGGACATGGCAATCTCGTTGATGCGTAAGCAATGTTCGGAAAGGAGACCGAGGACGTTGGAAGCGCCGCGATTTCCCGGCAGACTGCGTGGGGGTCGACTCAAGTATAGAGGGTCGGGGAGGGCCGCCGCTGGGCGGCACCGCACGCCTGCCGGGATGTAGGCAGGCCAACGTTCATGGGAAGGAATCGATGGAACGCACGATGATGGTGAGGTCGGCGCTGGCGTCGGCGCTGGCGATGGCATTGACGGCATGTGGTGGCGGCGGAGGCGGCGGCAATGTCCGCATCGATCCCCCCCCGACCACCCCGACGCCCCCGACCACGCCCCCGCCGACCACACCGCCTCCGGCCAAGCCGCAGGAGCCGGCCTTCGACGCGCACCTGTCCGTGACCAATGCGCGTGCCGCACAGGCCGCCGGCCTGACCGGGCAGGGGGTGCGCATCGGCATCGTCGATTCGGGCGTGCAGCGCAACGCAGTGGCGCTGAACGGGCGCGTGGTCGCCAACCTCAATTACATCGACCCCGCCCGCAACAACCTGCAGGTGGACGACGTGGTGGGCCACGGCACGGCGGTGGCCAGCCTGGCCGCGGGTGCTTCGGTGGGGTCCTGGCCGGGCGGCATCGCCCCCGGCGCACAGATCGTTTCGGCGCGGATCATCGCCGACAAGCCGCCCGTCGACGACGGCAGCGGCAAGGGCAATTCCTTCAGCGGCCCACTGGGCGTGGCGCAGGTCCACCAGGACCTGATCAGCTACAACGTGAAGGTGATGAACAATTCGTGGGGCGGCCTGTACTGGACCGACCTGCCGACCACCGCGCAGGTGGCGGCCGAGTACCGGCCGTTCGTCATCAACCATGGCGGCCTGGTGGTGTTCGCGGCCGGCAACGATGCGCGCCCCGAGCCGAGCAGCCTGGCCGCGCTGCCCAGCCAGCTGGGCGTTGCCGGCTCGCTGCCGGCGGCCGATCTGGAGCGCGGCTGGCTGGTGGCCACTGCGGTGGATCCGTATGCACCGGGCACGCTGGCCAGCTACGCCAATGCTTGCGGCCAAGCCGCGCGCTACTGCCTGGCGGCGCCGGGCAGCGCGGTCTATCCCGATGCCAACGGCGGCAGCTATTACTGGAACTACGGCACGTCCTTCGCCGCCCCGCTGATTTCCGGCGCCGCCGCCCTGGTCTGGCAGCGCTACCCGTACTTCGACAACAACCTGGTGCGGCAGACCCTGCTGGGCACCGCCAAGGACATCGGTGCGCCCGGCGTGGATGCGGTGTTCGGCTACGGCCTGCTCGACATCTCGCGGGCGATCAAGGGGCCGGGGCGCTTCGACTGGGGCGATGTGGTGGCCAATGTCGATGCGCCATCGAGTGGCTCGCTGTGGAGCAATGACATCGTCGGCAGCGGTGGCCTGGTCAAGCAGGGCGGGGGAACCCTGGTGCTGGGGGGCAACAACAGCTACAGCGGTGCCACCCGCATCGAGCGCGGCATCCTGTCACTGCAGAACGGCAGCGTGATCCGCTCCAACGTGACGATCCTGGCGCAGGCCGATCCGGATTCAACCGGCCTGCAGTTCAATGGCGGTACGCCGCGCGTGATCGGCAATGTGGTCAACGGCAGCAGCGTGTTCCTGACCACCGGCAACACCACCGGCACCATCGAGGGCAACTACACCCAGCAGGCCGGCGCGCAGCTGATGATCGCGCTCGGTGCCAATGCGCTGCAGGTCACCGGCAACGCCACGATCAACGGGGGCGTGCGCGTGCACGGCTTCGTCTCCGGCTATGTGCCGCAGAACGGCAGCCGCCAGGACCTGATCCACGCCGCCGCCGGCCTCAGCGGCACCTTCAGCAGCCCGGCCACCTCCAGCGGCCTGCAGGGCCTGTCGCTGCTGCAGAGCAGCTATGGCTATGACAGCAACAACGCTTGGTTGAACCTGACCCAGGTCAGCGTCACGGCGGCCGCGACCGGGCTCACGGCCTCGGCGCAGTCGGCTGCGCAACGCGTGGACAGTGCGTTCAGCGCACTTGATGGCGATACGACGCTGCAGGGCTCGGCCTTCGGTACGGCCGCCGGTGCGCTGCAGTGGACCGGCGGTGGCAGCAAAGGCCTCGAGGCCAGTTTGCAGAGCCTGTCCGGACAGGCGCATGCGCGGGCCGAGTCGGCCACCTTCGACAGCATCGACATGTCACGCCGCGCGATCGCCGAGCGCTTTGATCGCGTGCAGGCGGCGCCGCGCCTGCGCGGGGCCTGGCAGAGCGCGCTCGGCGAAGCCGGGCAGGGCAGTTTCGCCGGCAATGCCGCCGACAGCCGCGGTTGGATGGCCGGCCAGGACCTGCCACTGGGCAGCAATGGGCTGATGGGCGTGGCCTTTGGCGAAACCCGCAGCAATGGTGGCAGCAGCGTCGGTGGTGATCGTGGGCGTGATCGCCAGGCGCAGGCGCAGCTGTATGCCGGCTGGAACCTGGGCCGGGGCTATGCGCTGGCGCAGGTCGGCAGCGGCCAGTTCACCCGGGCGCTGGATCGCCAGTTGCTGCTGGGCGCCGGCGCCTACGGTGTCTCTGCACGTTACGGCGGACGTTTCAGCAGTGCCAGTGTCGAAGGCGGCTATCGTTTCGGCCGCGCGGGTGCGTCGTTCACACCCTACGTGGGCGCCAGCAGCACGCGCGTGGATACCGATGCCTTCAACGAACTGGGCGGGTTCGGCTTCGGCCTGCGTGGCGATGCCAACCGCGTACAGCGCAGCCAGATGCTGGCCGGTATCCGCGGCGAACGTGGCTGGGGGCGCTGGACCCTGCGCGGGCATGCCGAATGGCAGCAGCGGCTCGATGGTGCCGATGCGGACTGGCAGGCCAGTTTCGTCGGCGTTGATGCATGGGCGCCACTGGCGGGCTGGAACGCGCCGCGTGGCAGTGCGCTGTTCGGCGTGGCGCTGGAGTCGTGGTGGGGCCGCAACGGCCGCCTGAGCCTGGGCTTCGACCAACGCGTCGGCGGCGAAGGCGCGCGCCAGGCGGCGTTGCGCTACAGCACCGGGTTCTGAACGGGCGGTCGCGCCGGGTCGAAAGGCCCGGCGCGACATCGGCAGGCTCAGCCGCCGCGCAGGTTGCCCAGGCGCGGGGTGCTGCGACCCAGCGGCATCTTCAGCTTGCCGATCGACAGGATACGGCTTTCGGCGATGCGGTCGGCTGCCCGCTGCGGCGCGATGTTCTCGCGTTGCGACAGTTCGAAGATGCGGGTGAGGTTGTGGTAGATGCTGCGGATCAGGCGCATCGCGCGTTCGCGGTTGTAGCCATCGATCTCCAGCGACACGTTCATCACGCCGCCCGCGTTGACCGCGTAGTCAGGTGCATACAGGATGCCGCGCGCATGCAGTTCATCGCCGATTTCCAGGCTCGACAGCTGGTTGTTGGCGGTACCGCAGATGATCTTCGCCTTGATCCGCGGCAGGGTGTCGGCGTTGATCGCGCCTTCCAGCGCGCACGGTGCGAACACATCGGCGTTCACTTCGTGGATCTCGTCTGGCTTGACCGCTTCGGCGCCGAAATCGCTGACCGCGCGATCAACCAGCGCGCTGTCCAGGTCGGTGACATACAGTTTGGCGCCGCGATCGCGCAGCAGCTTGACCAGCTCCATGCCGATGTGGCCCAGGCCCTGCACTGCGATGCTGGTCTTGCCCACTTCCTCATGGCCGAACTTGAAGCGCATCGCCGCCATCAGCGCCTGCAGCGCACCGTAGGCGGTGAACGGGGCCGGATCGCCGGATCCGCCATGGACCTGGTGCACGCCGGTCACGAACTGACTCTCCAGGTAGATGTTCTCCATGTCGTTGACGTCGGTACCGACGTCCTCGGCGGTGATGTAGCGCCCTCCCAGCGAGTCGACATAACGGCCGAAGGCGCGGAACAGTACTTCCGTCTTGTCCACCTTCGGGTCGCCGATGATCACTGCCTTGCCACCACCGACGTTGAGGCCGGCCAGCGCATTCTTGTAGGTCATCGTCCGGCTCAGCCGCAGCACGTCGGCCAGCGCCTCGTCGGTGCTGGCATACGGACGCATGCGCACGCCACCCAGGGCCGGGCCCAGGGTGGTGTTGTGGATGGCGATGATCGCCTGCAGGCCGGCATCGTGGTTGTGGCAGAACACCACTTGTTCGTGGCCGGTGGTGGCGAGGGTTTCGAATAGCATGGCGTCTCCGATGGCGCGATCAGCGGCGAACTGCAGCGAACGGCCAGTGAACGGTAGGGTCCCAAAACAAAAAAAGCGACGTCGTCATGGCTGGGGGACGGGTCGCGCGGCGCCATTCTAGTCCATTCCCCTGGCCGGTGCCGTCGACGTCGCATGCCTTCCGGTTAAAGAAGATGAAAGTGCGGCCGATGCTGCGACGACGGCGGGTGGCCGGATTGGCGTGAAGAGGCGGGCGGTCAGTGACGGCAAGGACATTGCAACGACAGGGCGGGCGGCGATGACAGCGGCCTGGTGGCGATCGCTGCGCGGCTGGCTGGCGCGTTCGACCGGGGCGGCACCGTCGCGGCTGGTTGCTGCGTCCCGCCAGGCGGTGGCCGCCGCGGCGGCGAGCCTGCAGGGCGAGGCGCTGCCCTCGGCCGAGATCGCTGCACATCTGCAACGTGGCCTGCATGCGCTGGCCCTGTACCCGCGTCTGGCCGGTGAATCCACGCCGGTGCAGGCCGCAGGGCTGGGCGAGGCGGTGGCGCGCGCGCTGCAGGACCGCAACTGGGCGGCCAGGCAGCTGCCCCGCCGGCCGCAACTGCTGCCGCAGCTGATCCAGACCGTCAACGACGATGCCGCCTCAGCGCGGGTGATGGCCGCGATCATCGGTCAGGACCCGGTACTGACCGGCAACCTGCTGCGCATCGCCAACAGCCCGGCCTACAAGGTGCATGAGCGCCCGGTCGAAAGCCTGCAGCGGGCGGTGACACTGGTGGGTACCGAAGGCGTGCGGCAGATCATCAGCGCGGTACTGGTGCAGCCGGTGATGCAGGTGCAGTGCGAAGTGTTCCCGCAGTTCAGCACGATCATCTGGGAGCACGCATTGCTGGCCTCGCGCGCGGCTGCAGACCACGCACGCACGGTTACCTTCGGTGATGCTTTCGCCGCGCAGTGGCTGGGCCTGGTGCAGGGACTGGGCGCGTCACTGGTAATGCGCCAGCTGCTGCAGGAAGCGCAGGCCCGCGGCGAGGCCGTGGAGCCGGCGTTGGCCCTGCAGATGTTGCAGCAGTGGTCGTTGCCGTTGGCGCAGCGGGTCGCCGCCGCATGGGAGCTGCCTGAGCCGGTTCACCAGGCCCTGGCGGTGGATGCAGAAGGGGCGCTGGCCGACAGCCTGCGCCTGGCCAGCGCCGCCGCAGCGGCCAGCCTGTTGTGCCGCCATGGGCATGCCAGCCAGAGCCGCATGCTGGCGCTGCTGGAGCAGCTGCCTTCAGCGCCGCCGCATGCATTGCGCTGGATCTGGCGGCGCCTGCATGGGCGCAGCGTGGAAACGCTGGATGATGCCGGACAGGACCAGGCCGGCCCGGCGGCCTGAGTACTACAGCTGCGATTCGACCGGCAGCCAGCTGATGGCCCGCGCGGTCCAGCGCTTGCCCAGGCTCGCGCCGGGTTCGGCCTCCACCCAGTGCGGTGGCGGTTCACGCTCCAGCCAGCGTAGCCCTCGGTCGTCCAGCGCCAGCCACCAGCTGTGCCTGGGGTCCGCCAGGCGCAGGTACTCATCGCGCAGTTGCGCCCCCAGCACCGGGTCGTCGAACAGTACGCCCATTTCGGTGTTGAGGTAGGCCGAGCGAGGGTCGAGGTTGAACGAGCCGACGAAGCCGCGGCGGTCGTCGACCACGAACGCCTTGGTGTGCAGGCTCGCGCCGCTGCTGCCGAACATGCCGGCATCGCCGGACTGTCCGTGCGCCTTCAGTTCGTACAGGTGGACGCCCGCTTCGAGCAACGGCACGCGGTAGCTCATGTAGCCGCCGTGCACGGCGGCGACGTCGTTGGCAGCCAGTGAGTTGGTCACCACGCCGACCTGCACGCCCCGCCCGGCCATGGCCGAAAAGCCATCCAGGCCTTCGTTGCCTGGCACGAAGTAGGGTGAGATCAACAACGCTTTGTGCCGGGCGGCCTGCAGCTCGCTGATCAGGGTCGACACCAGCCAGGCAGCGCGATCATCCCTGCGATGCTTCATCGGCGGGTCCGAGACGATGCGCACTGCACTGCTCCAGTGCAATGGCTCGGGACTCGGGCGCTGCCGCTGGCGCGATTCGGCCACGCGCGCAAGGTAGGGCCGGGCCACGTCCCGCTGCGCCTCATGATCCGATTCGCGCACCAGCAGGCGCAGCTGCGCATCGGTATGAAAGGCAAGCGCGGATACCGGAATGGCGGCCTCGCTGTTCCAGTAGTCGTCGAAGATCCGGTTGGCCTGCTCCACGGCAGGGCCGGCGACCAGCAGGTCCAGATCCTGGAAGTTCACATCGGTGCGCGCGCTGAAGTACTCCTCGCCGATGTTGCGGCCGCCGACGATCGCGACGCGGCCATCGGCGATCCAGCTCTTGTTGTGCATGCGGTGGTTCACGCTGAAGAAGCGTTGCACCATCTCCACCACGCGCAGGATGCCGGTCCGGTTGCGGAACGGGTTGTAGAGGCGGATTTCAATGTTGGGGTGCCGGTCCAGCGCCATCATCAGCGCGTCCTTGTCCTTGGCGTTCATGTCGTCGAGCAGGATGCGCACGCGCACACCGCGTTCGGCGGCGTCATGCAGCGCCTTGGCCATCAGGTGGCCGATCAGGTCGTCGTGCCAGATGTAGTACTGCAGGTCCAGGCTGCGGCCAGCGTGCGCGGTGATCATCGCGCGCGCGGCGAAGGCATCCATGCCATCACTGAGGAACGCTACGCCTGACTGCCCGGGATGCGCGTCCTGCAGCGGCACGATCTGCTGGTCGATGCGGGTCTGCGCCGGCTGCAATGGCAGTACATGCGAGGGCGCGCCCTGTGCCTGTGGCGTGAGATGGTCGGCCAGCAGCAGCCCGGACAGGACCAGCAGCAACAGCGCGGCGAGGACGATTGCAGCGACGCGCAACAGGCGTCGCCCCAGGGGCATGGGCAGGCTCATGCCTCGATGGTAGATCCACGCCTTGCGTGAAGGAATGCCTGCAGGATCGATAGGGCGTCAGCGCCCTTGCCTTCGGCAAGGGATCCGACCCCGCGGGCGTCACGGATGGGGGGCGGACCCGTTTCTGCAGGAAAGGGCCCTGACCCGCAGGCCTCAGAACCGCTCGTCGCTGCCCAGGTAACGCCACTGCGCCGGCGGCAGCGGCCCCAATGCCACCCGGCCGATGCGCAGTCGGCGCACGGCCAGCACCTGCAGCCCGGCGGCGGTCACCGCCACGCGCAGGCCCTTGACGGTCAGCCCCTTGCCGGCAAAGCGCAGGCGCTGCTCGCTTTGCCAGCTGACCTTCGCGCCGCCGGATTCCTGCTGCAGCCGCGCCAGCAGCCACGGTCCTCGCTCGGGGCCGCCTTCGGCCACTTCGATCAGGTATTCCTGTTCGGTGCGGCCCAGATTGCGCTGTAGATGGGCCAGCGTGGCCGGATCCTGGCTGACCACCACCAGGCCGCTGTCGCTGGCCGGAAGTGCAGCGGCCAGCTGCAGGCCGTGGAAATGGCGCTGCAACGGACGGATGTCGCTGGCATCAAGTTCGCTGCGGCTGTCACTGCTGACCAGCGCACACAGGGTCTCAGCAGCAACGCCGGCCGGCTTGTGCAGCAGCATGCTGACCCGCTCGGCCTTTTCATCACTGGCCTGCTCGGCCACGACGATCACCACGCTGTCATCGACCGGGCGCTGTGGCTGTTCCACCACTTCGCCGTCGACCGTTACCCAGCCGCCTTCGATATAGCGCCGCGCTTCGCCGCGGGGGATGCCGAGCAGGGCGGACAGGCGTTTGTCGAGACGGATCGGTTCCATGGCGGGCAGGTCGGGCAGGGGGCGCGCAGTGTAGCTGCTGCGGCCGGTCAGCGCTGGCTGCGGTTGGCCAGCTCGGTCAGGTACAGACGGGTATCGAACTCCAGCTGCAGGTAATCCGGTTCCATGTGCTGGCACAGCTGGTAGAAGGCCTTGTTGTGGTCGGCTTCCTTCAGGTGGGCCAGCTCATGCACCACGATCATGCGCAGGAACGCCGCTGGCGCCTGGCGGAATACCGTAGCGATGCGGATCTCGCGGCTGGCCTTGAGGCGGCTGCCGTGCACGCGGGAAATGGCGGTATGCGTACCCAGCGCGTGCTTGATCACTTCCAGGGTGTTGTCGTAGCAGACCTTGTTGAGCGGCACCGACTTGCGCAGGTAGCGATCTTTCAGCGCCTGGGTGTAGTCGTACAGCTGGCGGTCGCTGCGCACCTCGTGCGGGTCGGGATAGCGCTGCTGCAGCCAGGGGCCGAGCTTGCCCTGCGCCAGCAGTTCGCTGACCTGGGCGACCAGGGGTTCGGGGTAGCCGGTGAGGTACTTCAGGACTGCCATGCAGGGGCGGCGGGGCGTCGGTAGAATGGAAGCATCCAAGATTACACGCGGTACGTACCAACCATGGCAAAGCCCAACGCGCTGCAGGAACAATTGCTCAAGGCCGGTCTGGCCAAGAAGTCGCAGGCCAGCGCCGCCGCGCGGGAGCAGGCCAAGGCCCGCCAGGGCAAGGCCGAATCGGCCTCGGCCGAGGTCCAGCGTGAGGCTGAACGTGCCCGTGCCGAGAAGGTCGAGCGTGACCGCGCGCTGGCCGCCGAGCGCAATGCCCAGGCCAGGCAGGCGGAACAGAAGGCACAGGCGAAGCAGATCATCGCGGCCCATGCAGTACCCCACAAGGGCGATGACGAGTATCGCTTCAGCGATGGCGCGGCGATCCGCACCCTGCTGATCGACCCCAAGCTGCGCAAGGCGCTGTCGGTGGGCGTGCTGGTCATCGTCGCCAATGGCGAGGGTTACGCCCTGCTGCCGCGCGCCGCCGCCGAGAAGGTGCGCGAGCGGACCCCGGAGGCGATCATCGTCGACCACGGCCAGCCGGGCTCGACTGCCGAGATCTCCACCGGCAACGCCGAGGACGACGCCTACTACGCCCAGTTCCAGGTGCCGGACGACCTGATCTGGTAAGCAAAAAGGGGACGGAGGGGATTAAGTCGCGATCGCCCCGATTGGATCCGTTGGCGTTCTGCTCAGCTTGCTGAAGGCGCACCGGGCACGGCTCGGCGCAACACTGGCCTGCTCCTTTGTGGGCGGGTGTATCGTCCCCATATCAGGCGACACACCTGCGGAGGAAGACCATGGCCACCGGTTGGGCGGGAGATGGCGCGGTCCAGGACCAGATCGACGCCACCGTCGACGATGCGATCGCCCGCGCGCGCCGCCAGCTGCGGCAGGGCCCGGGCCTCGAGCACTGTGAGGAATGTGAAGCGCCGATTCCGTTGGCGCGACGTCGTGCTGTGCCGGGAGTTCGCTTGTGCGTGGCCTGCCAGCAGGCGCATGACGAAGAAGAGCAGGCGCATGCCGGTTACAACCGGCGTGGCAGCAAGGACAGCCAGCTGAGGTAAGGGGTGCTCGGCAGGGCTGCGCCCTGCACCTGCTTGGAGCAACGGCAACGGCAAAAGCGTGCTATCCGTGGGATGGCGGGGTGGGTCCGATTGAGGGGGACGCTGCAAGTACGTCCATGTAAGCTCGGTCGCCGCATCCATGCGGCTCACTGATCTGGCCCCCCGTCAGCGGACGCCAAGAAGCGATACTTTGATCGCACCTGGAGGTCCCTTATGTCCCGTATCACCCGTCGTAGCTACACCGATGAGTTCAAGCACCAAGCCGTG
>NZ_JCAFTF010000020.1:0-31821 GCF_059369995.1 Stenotrophomonas sp. YJH_SMC_53
CCGGGCTGGTGGAGTACATCAAGTACTACAACCAAGAGCGAATCAGATTGAAATTGAAGGGACTAAGCCCGGTAAAGTACCGGGAACAGGCCCAAGCAGCCGCCTGACCCCACCGTCCAAGTCTCGGGGGTCACTTCAGGGCGGGTTTACGGCGTCCCCGCAAACCCACAGTCCCCTGCCAGCCCTCAGTGCAACCCAGAGCCATGACCGCCGTTGCCGTTGCTGGTGCTCTGGCTCTGGCTTGAAACGGGTGCCGGGCAGCGCCCGGCCGGGTATCCTTTTCCTCTGATGTCCGACCTTGTCCATGCCAGCCGCGAAGCCCTCAGCGAAGGCGGCGCGCTCGCCTCGCATCTGGATGCCTTCGTCCCGCGTCCGGCACAGCTGCACCTGACCGCTGCCATTGCCGATGCGCTGCAGCAGCGGGACCTGCTGCTGGCCGAGGCCGGTACCGGCACCGGCAAGACCTTCGCCTATCTGGTGCCGGTGCTGCTGTCCGGGCTGCGCACCATCATCTCCACCGGTACGCGCGCGCTGCAGGACCAGCTCTACCACCGCGATCTGCCGCGCGTGCGCCAAGCGCTGGGCGTCGGCCTGCGCAGCGCGCTGCTGAAGGGGCGCGCGAACTACCTGTGCCGCTATCGACTGCAGCAGGCGCGGGGCGAGCCGCGGTTTTCCAGTCCCGAGCAGGCCGCGCAGTTCCAGCGCATCCTGGCCTGGTCCGGTCGCTCGGAGTTCGGCGATATCGCCGAACTGGAAGGCCTGGCCGATGACTCGCCGCTGCTGCCGATGGTCACCTCCACTGTCGACAATTGCCTGGGCACCGATTGCCCATTCTGGGACGACTGCTTCGTGGTGCGCGCACGGCAGCGTGCGCAGGCCGCCGACGTGGTGGTGGTCAACCACCACCTGCTGCTGGCCGATCTGGCACTGAAACAGGACGGCTTCGGCGAGTTGCTGCCGGGGGCGCAGGCCTTTGTCATCGACGAGGCACACCAGCTGCCCGAACTGGCAGCGCAGTTCTTCGGCGAAGGTTTCGGCATGCGCCCATGGCAGGAACTGGGTCGCGACTGCCTGGCTGAAGCGCGCGGCGTAGGGGGCGCACAATCGGCGCTGCAGGAGCCGGTCGACCAGTTGCAACAGGCGTTGCTGGCGTTGCGTTCGGCGATGGAGGGGCTGCCGCCGCGTGGTACGCAGTGGCGTGCGCTGGCCATGCCACAGGTCCGCGACGGCTTCGATACGGTGATGGCCGGCCTGGTGGCACTGGAGCAGGGACTTCAGCCGCTGCGCGAATCGGCGGCGGGTCTGGACGCTTGCCATGCGCGGGCGCGCGAGGCGGTGTCGCGGTTGCGGCGCTGGCTGGGCGATGATGAACCCACCCTGGATTTCGATACCGATCCGGCGGACCACGCCAGTGCCGCCGATGTGCTCTGGTACGAGCTCACGCCGCGGGGTTTCCGCTGCCAGCGCACGCCGATGGATGTGTCCGGCCCGCTGCGCGAGCATCGCGAGCGCAGCCGCGCGGCATGGATCTTCACCTCGGCCACGCTGACCGTGGGCAATGGATTCGACCACATCGCCACGCGCTTGGGCCTGGACGATCCGCATACCCTGGTCCAGCCGAGTCCGTTCAACTGGCCCGAGCAGGCGTTGTGCTACCTGCCGGAAGGCCTGCCTGATCCGGCCGCACGGGGCTTCGGAACCGCGCTGATCCAGACCCTTCGGCCGGTGCTGCAGGCATCGCAGGGCAGGGCATTCCTGTTGTTCGCCTCGCACCGTGCATTGCGCGAGGCGGCCGAAGCACTGCGCGACGGGCCATGGCCGTTGTTCGTGCAGGGTGAGGCACCGCGCGCGACGCTGCTGCAGCGCTTCCGTGAATCGGGCAATGGCGTGCTGCTGGGCTCGGCCAGTTTCCGCGAGGGTGTGGACGTGGTCGGCGAAGCGCTGAGCGTGGTGATGATCGACAAGCTGCCGTTCGCGGCACCGGACGATCCGGTGTACGAGGCACGCCTGGAGGCGATCCGCAGCCAGGGCGGCAATCCGTTCCGCGACGAACAGTTGCCGCAGGCGGTGATCGCACTGAAGCAGGGTGTCGGTCGCCTGATCCGCAGCGAAAACGACCGTGGCGTGTTGGTCCTGTGCGATCCGCGCCTGCTCAACCGTGGCTATGGCCGGGTCTTCCTGGATTCACTGCCACCCTTCCGCCGCACCCGCAGCCTGGCCGATGTGCAGGCCTTCTTTACGCCACAATGGGGGGCCGTGGCTGATGATCCGGCTGACCCGGCCGCTGTCGCGCCGGGCCCGGAGCCGGCTACCGGTGCCACGTTCCCCCTGTTCTGACCTGATCTGATGAAACTGCTCGCCTTTGAAACCGCCACCGAAGCCTGCTCCGTTGCCCTGCATGTCGATGGGCAGGTGCTGGAGCGCTTCGAGATCGCCCCGCGCCGGCATGCCGACCTGAGCCTGCCATGGGCCGAGGCGCTGCTCGCCGAAGCCGGCATCGGCCGTCGCCAGCTCGACGGCATCGCGCTCAGTCGCGGCCCGGGGGCGTTCACCGGTGTGCGCCTGGCGATCGCCATCGCCCAGGGCATCGCGTTGGCGTTGGACCGCCCGCTGCTGCCGGTTTCGACGCTGCAGGTGCTGGCGCTGCGGGCACCGGTGGAAGAAACGCAGATCCTGTCGGCAATCGATGCCCGGATGGGTGAACTCTACGTCGCGCGCTTCGAACGCGTCGACGGCCTGCCGGTCGCGCGCGATGCCGAGCGCGTCTGCGCGCCCTCCGTGGTGACGTTGCCGGAAGGAATGTCGGCGTACGGTGTCGGTACCGGTTTCGGCGCGGGCGACGGCGCGCTGGTGGCACAGTTGGGCAGTGGCCTGCGCGGTTTCGATGCCGCGGCATTGCCGCGGGCGTCGGACGTGCTGGCACTGGCGGTGCCGGCGTTCGCGCGTGGCGAGGCGATCGCACCGGAGAAGGTCGAGCCGGCGTACCTGCGCGACAACGTGGCATTGACCCTGGTCGAGCAGCAGGCCGCGCGCGAGGCGAAAGCGAAGGCCAACGGCTGAGCCCCTCGTGGCGGAGCGCGAAAGCACAAGCCGTGGTTTGGCCGGGCGGGTGGGCTGCGCAGGGGGCGCTGCAAGTACGTCCATGTAAGCTCGGTCGCCGCATCCATGCGGCTCACGCCCCTGCGCAGCCCACCCGCCCGGCCTCTGACAGTTTCCGTGCGCGTCCGCCACGGAAGATCAAAAAAAGAAAAGTCAAAATCAAAAGCGGGTCGCTTCGCTTGCATCCACGCGTGGCGTGGATGTGTATCGACCAAGGTCGACACCTACCCAAGCAATGGTGCGCCGCGATCTGTCAGAGGCGGGGCGGTGTCGGGCGGCGGGGTATCCGCGGCATGGATGCCGCGGCTAAGCCTACACGGACGTACTTGCGGCGTCCCCGCCGCCCGACACCGCCCCGCCAAGCTTCAGGACACCAACCGCTGCTGTTGCTGTTGCTCTAGCCCTTCAGCGGGTCCCGGGCCGCAGGCCCGGGCAACAAACCCCTACCGGTCGTCGTGCAGGGTGCCACCCGGCAGGAACACCCAGGTACGGGTGACCTGCAGGATGTCGATCTCGTCCTCGGTCTTTGGCAACGGCGGGAACGGCTGCGCCAGCGTCACCACCCGCAGCGCCGCTTCATCCAGCAGCGGCGTCCCGCTTGAACGCAGGATGCGGCTGCTCTCCACGCTGCCATCGCGGCGCACGCCCACGCTGATCACCACCTGGCCGCCGAGCCGGCGCTGCCGGGCCTCGTCCGGGTAATTCAGGTTGCCGACGCGCTCGGCGCGGTCGACCCAGGCGCGCAGGTAATTGGCATAGGCATATTCACGCGTGCTGGCCGACACGAACTTGCGATTCGGGCGCTTGGCATACTGCGCCGAGCGCAGATGCACCTCGGCAGCCAGTCGCGCCATCTCCACGTCGCGCTGCTCGCGTGCACTCAACGGCGCGTCCGGCTCGGGGCGTTCCGGGGATGGCTGGGCCTGCGCCTGTGCCACCGAGTCCTGTCCGTTGCGGCTGCTGACCACCCGTGCCTGCGGCGGCGGAACCGGCGCGGCCGATTGCTGTTGCTGCGGCACCGGGCTCAACCCGGACTGGGCCTGCGGCACGATGCCGGCCTGGTTGTCGCGCGGACGCTGTGCGCGGTCGTGCTCGCCACCGCCTTCCTGGTTGGCGGCGGCAAGGAAATCAGCCTGCTTTGGCGTCAGTGCGGTGCGCGTCTGGCTGAAGATCACTTCCAGCGTCGGCACCAGCGGAGCATCGCCTTTCACGGCGAAGCCCACGCCCAGGATCAGCAGGGCGTGGACCAGCACCGACAGTGCGATGGTGGCCCCCAGCCGTTGCGCTTCGCGTGGCGGCGGGGGCAGAACGGCAGGTGCGGACGGCATCAGCGCAGGCCGGCCTCGAGCGCGTCGAACAGGGTGCCGGCAATGTTCAGGCCGTACTGCGCGTCGAGCTCGCGCACGCAGGTCGGGCTGGTCACGTTGACCTCGGTCAGGTAATCGCCGATCACGTCCAGGCCGACGAAGCGCATGCCACGACGCTTCATCTCCGGGCCGACCTGGCCGGCGATCCAGCGGTCACGCTCGCTCAACGGGCGCCCTTCGCCACGGCCGCCGGCCGCCAGGTTGCCGCGGAACTCGTCACCCTGGGGAATGCGCGCCAGGCAGAAATCGACCGGTTCGCCGTCGACCAGCAGGATGCGCTTGTCGCCGGCGCTGATGTCGGGAATGAACTTCTGGGCCAGCGCCAGCTTGCGGCCGCCGTCGGTCAGTGTCTCCAGGATCACGTTCAGGTTCGGATCGCCCTGGCCGCTGCGGAAAATCGAGCGGCCGCCCATGCCGTCCAGCGGCTTCAGCACGGCCTGGCCGTGTTCGAGGGCGAAGGCCTTCAGCGCCTTGGCATCGCGGCTGACCAGGGTCGGCGGGCAGCACTGCGGGAACAGCAGGGCTGCCAGCTTCTCGTTGTAGTCGCGCAGGCCCTGCGGGTTGTTGACCACGCAGGCACCGGCAGCGGCGGCCACGTCCAGCACCTGGGTGTCGTAGATGTACTCGGCGTCGACCGGCGGGTCCTTGCGCATCAGCACGATCTGGCCGGGTCCGAACTCGGTACGGCTGAACTCACCCAGCTCATACCAGCCGGCCGGGTCGTCGCGCACCTGCAGCGGCGCGGTCTGGGCCACCGCCACGCCACCTTCCAGGGCCAGTCCGCCCGGCCGCACGTAGTGCAGGGCATGGCCGCGGCGCTGGGCTTCCACCAGCATGGCGAAGGTGGTGTCCTTGGCGATCTTGATGTGGGCGATGGGGTCCATCACCACGATGACGTTCAACGGCATGGTCGCACCTGTCAGGCAAGGCGTTGATGGTAGCGGCAACGCCGGTCGCGCGCCTCCCTGCCATACTGCAACGCAGCGTCCGCCCGGCGGTCGCGCACTCATTGCGAAACCCGTCACGTTCAGGAGGGGGCCATGCCCCGCGCCGTGGGGCGGCCTTGAAGCGGGCGCGGAAAGTGCGATATAGATACGCTTTCGCAGCGGCCCCCGCCAGAGATCGGGCCGTGCGCTTGGGGATAGGCAATGACTGAAAACACGACTGCGGGCGGGGAACTCGCAGGACTCCGGGTGATGGTCATCGATGATTCGAAGACCATCCGCAGGACTGCGGAAACGCTGCTCAAGCGCGAAGGCTGCGAGGTGGTCACCGCCACCGACGGCTTCGAAGCGCTTGCCAAGATCGCAGACCAGCAACCGCAGATCATCTTCGTCGACATCATGATGCCGCGCCTGGACGGGTACCAGACCTGCGCGCTGATCAAGGGCAACCAGCTGTTCAAGGCGACCCCGGTGATCATGCTGTCGTCCAAGGATGGCCTGTTCGACAAGGCGCGGGGACGCATCGTCGGCTCGGAGCAGTACCTGACGAAGCCTTTTACGCGTGAAGAACTGCTGGGTGCCATCCGCACATACGTCAACGCCTGACCAGGGGGGAAAGGCACAATGGCTCGTATCGTCCTGATCGAGGATTCACCGACCGACCGCGCGGTGTTCACCCAGTGGCTGCGCCGTGCCGGCCACGAAGTGCTGGAAGCGGACAACGCCGAGGATGGCCTGCAGCTGGTCCGCGACCAGGTGCCGCAGCTGGTGCTGATGGACGTGGTCCTGCCCGGCATGAGCGGTTTCCAGGCGACCCGTGCGATGGCCCGTGATGCGGCGATCAAGCACATCCCGGTGATCATCGTCAGCACCAAGGCGATGGAAACCGACAAGGCCTGGGGCCTGCGCCAGGGCGCCGCCGATTACATCGTCAAGCCGCCGCGCGAGGATGAACTGATCGCGCGGATCAACGAACTGGTGGCCTGATGCGCTCGCCCTTCGACATCCTTGAAGCCTATGAACGGCGCAGCCTGGCCCATGCGGTGCAGCTGCCCGGGAAGCAGTTTGCCCAGGACCTGTGGCGTGGCGTGGGTTTCCGCGTCGGCCAGCGCCGGCTGGTGTCCGATTTCCGCGAAGTGGTGGAAATCGTACCGATGCCGCCGGTGACCCCGGTGCCCTGTGCGCAGCCCTGGCTGCTGGGCGTGGGCAACCTGCGCGGCAACCTGTTCCCGGTGGTCGACCTGAAGTACTTCCTGGAAGGCACGCGCACCGTGCAGCAGGAAGGCCAGCGCGTGCTGATCATGCGCCAGGCCGGCGGCGACGTCGCACTGACCATCGATGAACTGTTCGGCCAGCGCAGCTTCGAGCTGGACCAGCAGATCGAAGCGGGCACGTTGGCCGAAGGCCGCTACGGGCATTTCGTCGATCGTGCTTTCCATGCCGACGGCCACGACTGGGGCGTGTTCTCGCTCTCGCTGCTGTCGCGCACCCCTGAATTCCGGCAAGCCGCGGCCTGAGGCCGGGCATCGCCCCCTGCATTGAAGATCGAGGTTGAACGATGAGTACTGCTTCGGACGCCACCAAGACCGGCAAGCTGCGGCTGGGCGGCAGCAACCTCTGGCTGTTCCTGCTGCTGGCATCGATGATCCTGTTCGGCGTCAACACCGGCGTCGCCACCTGGCAGGGCAGCCGCCTTGCCGACGCCGGCTCCAAGGCCGCCGACCTGCAGGTGCTGTCGCAGCAGCTGGCCAACCAGGGACGTGACGCGGTCGGCGGCAACGCCCAGGCCTTCACCGCCTTCAAGGCCACCCGCAACGCGATCGAGCAGAACGTGTCGACCCTGCAGGGACGCTACGGCAAGGAGCCGGGCGTAGCCGGTGCCATCGCCACCCTCGGCGAGACCTGGGCGCCGCTGGGCAAGCAGGCCGGGCAGCTGGTGGCCAGCGAACCGGCCGTGCTGGCGCTGGCCGGCAACGCGAACAACTTCACCGGCGCAGTGCCGGGCCTGCAGGCCCAGCTGAACGAGCTGGTGCGTGCGATGTCCGCTTCCGGCGCGCCGTCGTCGCAGGTGTACAGCGCGCTGCAGCAGGTCGTGGTGGCCGGTTCGATGGCCCGCCGCGTGACCGAAATGCGTGCCGGCGGCAGCGCCGCGGCGACCTCCGGCGATGCGCTGGCACGTGACATCACCGTGTTCTCGCAGGTGCTCGACGGCCTGCGCAACGGCAACGAGGAACTGGGCATCACCGCCGTGCGCGGTGCCGCCGCCGTGGCCGCGCTGGAACAGTCGCAGCAGAAGTGGGAAGCGATGAAGCAGGACGCCGACGCGATCCTGGCCAGCTCGCGCCAGCTGTTTGCGGCGCAGTCCGCTGCCACCGCGCTGGGCCAGGGTTCGGCACACATGCTGGATGACAGCCGCAAGTTGTTCGACGCGTTCTCCTCGTTCGGCTCGGTATCCGACACCCGCCTGTTCCCGAACTTCTGGATTGGCGTGGTCTCCGGTGCGCTGTCGCTGATCGCGATCATCGGCTTCGTCTCCACCAACGTGCGCAGCCGCTCGCGCGAGCAGGAACTGCGCTACCAGACCCAGGTGGAATTCAACAGCCGCAACCAGCAGGCGATCATGCGGCTGCTGGACGAAATCTCCTCGCTCGGCGAGGGCGACCTGACGGTGAAGGCCTCGGTGACCGAGGACATGACCGGCGCGATCGCCGACGCGATCAACTACGCGGTGGACGAGCTGCGCCACCTGGTGACCACCATCAACGACACCTCGGCCAAGGTCGCGATGTCCACCCAGGAAACCCAGGCCACCGCCATGCAGCTGGCAGAGGCGGCGGGCCACCAGGCCAACCAGATCACCTCGGCCTCGGACCGCATCGGCGAAATCGCGGCGAGCATCGAGCAGGTGTCGCGCAACTCGGCCGAGTCGGCCGACGTGGCACAGCGTTCGGTGGTGATCGCCGCCGAGGGTGCCGGCGTGGTGCGCGAGACCATCCAGGGCATGGACCAGATCCGTGACCAGATCCAGGAAACCTCCAAGCGCATCAAGCGCCTGGGCGAGTCGTCGCAGGAAATCGGCTCGATCGTGGAACTGATCAACGACATTTCCGAGCAGACCAACATCCTGGCGTTGAACGCGGCGGTGCAGGCCGCGTCGGCCGGTGAAGCGGGCCGCGGTTTCGCGGTCGTGGCCGACGAAGTGCAGCGCCTGGCAGAACGCACCTCGGGTGCGACCCGACGCATCGAAAACCTGGTCCAGGCCATTCAGGCCGACACCAATGAAGCGGTCACCTCGATGGAGCAGACCACGGCCGAAGTGGTGTCTGGTGCGCGCCTGGCCGAGGACGCCGGTACCGCGCTGACCGAGATCGAACGCGTGTCAAACGCGCTGAACACCCTCATCAAGAACATCTCCATCGCCGCCCAGCAGCAATCGGCCGCCGCCTCGGACATCACCCGCACCATGGGCGTGATCCGGCAGATCACCGGGCAGACCTCGCAGGGTGCCGGACAGACCGCCGAGTCGATCGGCCACCTCGCGCAGCTGGCGGCGGACCTGCGCCGTTCGGTCGCCGACTTCAAGCTGCCGGCGTGACACGGGCAGAGCGGCGAGCAAGGAACCAGTCGATGAAGCATTTCCATTCCCCACGCCAGAACTCGCGCGGCCACCGCGCGGCGGCGAACGGAGCGCGTCCATGAGCAGTCTGCGCGATGCGATGAGCCACGCAGCGCTGGGCTGGGTCAAGCCCGAGCTGGACGAGACCCTGCGCCAGGTGCGCAACGAGGTCGAGTACTACGCCGAAGACCCGACCGATGCCAGCCGCATGCGCATCTGCGCCGGCTACCTGCACCAGGTGCAGGGCACCCTGCGCATGGTCGAGCTGTATGCCCCGGCGATGGTGGCCGAAGAGCTGGAGCAGCTGGCCAACGCCATCGGCGCCGGCCGCGTGGCCGACCGTGATGAAGCCTGCGCAACCCTGATGCGTGGCAGCGTGCTGCTGCCCGACTATCTGGAGCGCCTGCAGAACGGCCATCGCGACATTCCGATCGTGCTGATGCCGCTGCTCAACGAGATCCGTGCGTCGCGCGGCGAAGAAGGCGTCACTGACAGTGTGCTGCTGGCCTTTGCGCCGGACAGCGTCACCGCCACCGAGGCCGAGCTGGACCATGCCCGTGGCAGCCTGAGCGGGCGTAATCGCGAGCTGCTCGACACGGTCGGCAGCGCGGTGAAGGAAGAACTGCTGCGCATCAAGGATGCGCTTGACCTGCACCTGCGCACCGGTGGTGCGCCGGAACAGCTGCAGACCCAGGCCAACGAGCTCGGCGCCGTGGCCGATACGCTGGGCATGATGGGCCTGGGCGTGGCCCGCGGCGTGGTCGTGCAGCAGCGCGATGCGCTGCGCGGCGTGGTCGAAGGTCGCCAGCAGATCGACGAGAACCTGCTGCTGGATATTGCCGGTGCACTGCTGTACGTCGATGCCTCGCTGGACGACCAGGTTGCCCATCTGGGCGCCGGCGGCAGTGGCGACGACGACCCGAGCGCGGTCGAGAACCGGCGAACGGTGGAGGTGCTGGCGCATGAAGCCATCGCCAACTTCGCCGCTGCCCGCGAGCATTTCGTCGCCTTCATCGAAACCAGCTGGAACCATGCCGAGCTGCAGGATGTGCCACGCCTGCTGGGCGATGTGTCCGGCGCGCTGCGCATGCTCGACCTGGGTACCGCCGCCGATTACCTGCGCGGCGTGCAGCAGTACATCGAGGCCGAACTGATCGGCCGCCAGCGCGTGCCCAGCGGCCGCCAACTGGACACCCTGGCCGATGCCATGGCCAGCCTGGAGTACTACCTGGAAGCCCTGCGCGACCGCCGCCCGGGCCGAGAGGACATCCTCGAAATCACCCGCAGCAGCCTCGAGGCACTGCGCTACTGGCCGCTGCCGGAGCACAATGCCGTTGCGCCGGACGCGCCGGCACTGCTGCCGGTCCAACGTGAGCCGGTTGCGTTGCACGCCGAGCCCCTGCAGCCGGAGCGCATCGGGGTTCCGGTGCAGCCTGCGGCGCCCGCTGCCGGCGACGTGCCGGTGCCACTGCCGGACTTCACCTTCGATCCGCCGCCGGCCTCGCCGGCGCCGATGGTGTCCGACAACCGCCTGATGTTCGGCGCGCTGGGCACCGTGGCAGCCGTGGCCGCCAGCACGGCTGATACCGGTGCTTCGCCGTTGCCGACGCACGACGATGCGGACGCATCGCTGGTCTTCGCGGCATCCAGCGCACCTGCGCCGGATGTCCCGCAGTGGGAGCTGGCGCCGTTCCATCCGGAGGCCGACGCCATCGTGCCTGCCGATGACGAGCGCAGCCCGACCTTCGCCAGTTTCGATCCGGTCAGCTTCGAGCTGGCCGAGGGTGATCACTCCGGTGCGCCGCAGTGGTCGCTGTCCGGGGCGCCGCAGATGCTTGAGGAAAGCGCAGCGCCTGTGATCGATGAGAGGACGGACGCGGTGGATTCCTCCGCGACCGCTTTCGATGCTGCACCGGTGTTCGACCCGGTGGCGGCCGAACAGGATGCGGCTGCCGTGGCCGACGACGTGGTGTTCCGCTTCGATGCCGACGCGCTGGACAACGCTGACGACGTGCTGTCGCTGCATGCGATGGAAACGCTGTCGCTGGACGATGACGCCGCGTTGCATCCGTCGCTGGAGATCGTCGATGCCGTCGTTCCGCCGCTGGCCGGGGTGGATGAGGCCCCGGATGACCTGCCGGTACCGTCGATCACGTCGCCGTTGATCGATGCGGCGCCTCCTGCGGCGGATACGTCCGCTCCGGCCGTGTCGGTGATCGATATCGACACCATCGCGCCGATCGATTTCAGCGAGGCCGACGCCCAGTTCTTCGCCGAGTTGAGTGCGGCCGCTGCCGGCTTCAATCCACAGGCGATGGCCGCTGCGGCAGCGCCGGAGGCGGTGGATTCGGCCGTTGCCGGGACCGACGCTGACACCAATGCGGGCTTCGACGCCGGTTTCGACGACGATGCCGAGAACATCGACGAGGACATCCGCGAGGTGTTCCTGGAAGAGTTCGACGATGAGCTGGCCAATCTCGGCACGCTGCTGCCGGCATGGCGCATGCAGCCGGACAACATGGACCGGCTGCGCCCGATCCGCCGCATCTTCCATACCCTCAAGGGCAGTGGCCGCCTGGTCGGCGCACGCACCCTGGGTGAGTTCGCGTGGAAGATCGAAGGCATGCTCAACCGCGTGCTGGATGGCAGCCGCGCCGCATCTCCCGCCGTGCTGGCGATGGTCGACAACGCGCATGCGGCGCTGCCGCAGCTGAACGCGGCGCTGCGCCATGGCCACCGCATCAGCGTCGACCTGCAGGCCATGCAGGCCATCGCCGATCGTGTCGGTGCAGGCGAGGAGACCTACTACGTACCCCTGCCTGGGGCCACTGCATCGGTTGCACCGGTGGCCGAAGTCGAGGGCGAAGAGGAGATCAGCCGCATTCTCGACACCGAGGCTGCCGGATCTGCGCCGGCTGACAGCGTTGTGGAGGGCGAAATCGCTGGCACGCCGGCCAACATCGACAGCGTGCTGCGCGAGATTCTCGAGGCCGAGGTGGAAGTCCATCAGGCCACCCTGCAGGACTGGCTGCGTTCGGCGCAGCAGGCACCGCAGCCGGTCAGCGACGCACTCCTGCGCGCAGTGCACACCATGAACGGCGCCTTCGCGATGACCGAAGTGCCCGAGATCACGGCTGTAACCGGCGGTGCAGAGTCCTACATCAAGCGTGCACTGGCCGCCGAAGTGGTGCCGGGTGATGAGGGCGTGGCCGCGCTGGATGCGACCGCGCAGGCGATCACCGCCACCATGGAAGCGCTGCAGGCCGAACAGCCGCGTATCGCACCGCAACAGGTACTGGCACAGCGCCTGCAGGCGCTGGCCAGCGAGTTGCCGGAAGCGCGCTGGCCGATGGTGGGCCTGGAGGACGACGAAGCTGAGCTGGCGCTGGATGACGAACCGACGGCGGAATGGGATGCGGACGCCCCGGCAGCCGTCGCGCCTGAAACCGATGCGGTACCGCTTTCGTCCGTCGCGCCGGAGCAGGAACCACAGGCAGTTGCCGATGTCGCCGAAACCCCGGTCGAGGATGCCGCGATCGAGGGCGAGGGCGGGCTGGAGGTCGGTGAGCTGACCGCCAGCGACGATCTTTCGCGCTACTTCGATGCCGGATGGCCGTCGGTACCGGGTGAGGGAGCGGCGTCGCTACCGGTGGTCGAATCGATCCAGGTGGCCGACGACGTTCCGGGCGTTGAGGTAGACGGTGTCCAGGCGGAGGCCGAAAGCGCGCCGCTGTTGGCCGACGATGCCGGTTTGACCGTCGTGGACGATCTGTCGCCGTACCTGGATGCCAGTGCGCTGCCGGTCGACGACCGCGATGCCGAAGAGATTCCTGATGCTGTCGAAGCCGTCGCATCTGACCTGAATGCGTCCTCGTTCGATCACGTGCACGTCGCGGACGCTGAGGCATTCGAGACGCCTGCTGCACTGCCACTCGACAGCGAGCTGTCGAGCCTGCAGGATGAAATGGCTGCGCCGGGGTTTGCAGAACCGGTCTCGCTGGACGCCGCGCTCGAGGCCGGCCTGCACGTGATCGACGAAGAGCAGCCCCTGGCCGACGACGGGCAATGGTCCGTGCTCGGCCTGCAGGCCAGCGAACTCGCGCCGGGCGAGGCGGAAGCCTTTGCCGAGGATGCGGACGTCGGCGGGGAGGCGGCGATCGGTGAAGGAGAGAGCGCCGATCAGCCGTCCCCGGCGACGGTGAATGAGGAGATCGCGGAGGCCGCGACGCCGGCCACCGCCGGACCGGTGCGGTTCTTCGAACTGGAAGACGCGCCGGGCCAGGTGGAAGTCCACGCCGAAGCTGCCGATGCCGATGCCGATGCCGTGTCGGATGCCCCGGCCGTTGGCGCGCCTGACGCCGACGTGGTTGAAACCGTGGCACCCGACGTCCTTGACATCCCGTTGCCGGAAGACAGCGCCGATACGCTCGACTTCAGCGTCTACGATCGCGAGCTGGTCGACATCTTCGTCGAGGAAGGCAAGGACCTGCTCGACCACTGCGATGGCCTGATCAGCGAGCTGCGCGATGCGCCGCAGGACCGCGAGGTGCTGGCCGGCCTGCAGCGTGACCTGCATACCCTGAAGGGTGGCGCACGCATGGCCGGCATCAACGCCATCGGCGATCTTGGCCACAGCATCGAATCGTTGCTGGAAGCCGTCGCCGCTGGTCGCACCGAGATCGAACGCCGCGATGTGCAGTTGCTGGAGCGCGGATTTGATCGGCTGCACCAGCTGCTCACCCGCACCGGCGACCACCGCGTGGTGGAACCGGCGCAGGACCTGGTCGACGCGTTCGAAGTGCGTACCACCACCGATATCGCTGCGGCGGCTGCTGCAGCCGCAGCCGCAGCCAACGTGGCGAGCGTCGCAGAAGCCACTTCGGCACCGGTTGCCAGTCCGGCACCGGCACTGCTTGATGCGCCACTGTCGGCACCGCTGCCGGCCGAAGGCGTGGTCGATGAAGATCCGCTGGCACGCCCGCAGCAGGAACAGGTGCGCGTGCGCGCGGATCTGCTCGACCGCCTGGTCAACCATGCCGGTGAAGTGGCGATCTACCGCTCGCGCCTCGAGCAGCAGCTCGGCGCGTTCCGTGGTGCGATGGGCGAGCTGGAGCGCACCAATGCGCGACTGCGCGACCAGCTGCGCCGGCTCGACCTGGAAACCGAAGCGCAGATCGTCGCCCGCTACCAGCGTGAGCAGGACCAGGCAGACCAGAAGTTCGATCCGCTGGAGCTGGACCGCTTCTCCACGCTGCAGCAGCTCAGCCGTGCGCTGAACGAATCGGCGGCCGACCTTGGCGGCCTGCAAGGGGTACTGGACGATCTGTCGCGCCAGTACGATTCGCTGCTGCAACAACAGTCGCGCGTCAGCTCCGAGCTGCAGGACGGCCTGATGCGCGCGCGCATGGTGCCGTTCGATGGCCTGGTGCCGCGGCTGCGCCGAGTGGTCCGCCAGTCCGGCATGGATACCGGCAAGCAGGTGCACCTGACCCTGGAAGGCACTCACGGCGAACTGGACCGCAATGTTCTCGATCGCATGGTCGCGCCGCTCGAACACATGCTGCGCAACTCGGTGGCCCATGGCCTGGAAGCGCCGGAACAGCGCCGCGCCGCCGGCAAGCCGGAAGAGGGCGAAGTTGCCATCCGCCTGCACCGTGAAGGCTCGGAAATCGTGCTGGAAGTGGCCGATGACGGTGCCGGCCTCGATCGCGAAGCGATCCGCCGCCGCGCCATCGACCGTGGCCTGTTGGCCGCCGACGCGCAGCCGAACGATCAGGAACTGGACAACCTGATTTTCGCCTCCGGTTTCTCCACCGCCGACCAGGTCAGCCAGCTGGCCGGTCGTGGCGTGGGCATGGACGTGGTGCGCAACGAAGTGCGCCAGCTGGGCGGCTCGGTCGACATCCAGTCGGTGCGCGGCCAGGGCGTGCGCTTCACTCTGCGCCTGCCGCAGACGCTGGCCGTCACCCAGGCGGTGTTCGTGCAGATCGGCGAGACCACCTTCGCCGTGCCGGTGGCCTCGGTCAGCGGTATCGGCCGCCTGTCGCGCGAACGTTTCGAGGCCGCCGACAGCAGCTACCGCTACAGCGGCGAAGACTATCCGTTGTATGACCTCGGCAGCCTGGTCGGGCAGGCCCCGGCGCGTGCCGATGGCCAGGACCAGGTGCCGCTGTTGCTGGTCCGCGCCGGCGACCTGCGTGCAGCCGTGGCGATCGATCAGGTGCTGGGCAACCGCGAAATCGTGGTCAAGCCGGTGGGCCTGCAGATCGCATCGGTACCGGGCATCTACGGTGCCACCATCACCGGCGATGGCCGCGTGGTGGTGATCCTGGACGTCGCGCCGCTGGTGCGCCGCTTCCTGGCCAATCCGACGGCACCGGTGCTGGCCAATGCGCCGCGCGACGAACGCCAGGTGCCGCTGGTGATGGTGGTCGATGACTCGCTGACGATGCGCAAGGTGACCGGTCGCATCCTCGAACGCCACAACTTCGAAGTCAGTGTCGCCCGCGATGGCGTGGAAGCACTGGAGCGGTTGGAAGAGCGCGTGCCGGACCTGATGTTGCTGGACATCGAGATGCCGCGCATGGACGGCTACGAGCTGGCCACTGTGATGCGTGCCGATCCGCGTTACAGGGATGTGCCGATCGTGATGATCACCTCGCGCAGCGGCGACAAGCACCGCCAGCGTGCCTTCGAGATCGGTGTCCAGCGTTATCTGGGCAAGCCGTACCAGGAACTGGACCTGATGCGTAACGTGTACGACCTGCTGGGGATCGCCCGTGTCCGTGAGTGAAACCCATCCGGCCCCGGCCGTCGCCCTGCTGGCCCGCCCCGGTACGGCGCGTGAACGCCTGCGCGAGGCGCTGGCGCATGCCGATGTACAGCTGGTCCTGGAAGATGATCCGAACGGCCTGGAGCCGCAGGTCCTGCAGGCCGCGGCCCCGCAGTTCGTGGTGATCGCGCTGGAAGCTGCCATCGAGGACGCACTGGAACGGTTGGAATCCGTGCTCTCGGCACCGGGGCTGACCCTGGTGTTCGATGAGGCTGAGCTGGCCGCCCGCCGCGACGGCTGGGAGGCGCAACGCTGGGGGCGCCACCTGGCCGCCAAGCTGCACGGCCACCAGCAGGTGTTGCCGCCGGGCGCCGAAGAAGAGCCCAGCCTGCAGTTGGAGCCTGGCCATCCCGCGCCCGCGCCGGCGCCGCAGGAAGAAGCCCTGCGCCCGCACCTGGAACAGGCGCTGAGCTGGGCCGATGACGTTCCGGCCGACGGCCTGTATTCGCCACCGGCAGACCTGCACGAACCGATCGCGCTGGAGCAGGCCTTGGCGGCGCTGCAGCCGGTCGTGCCCGAGCCTCTGGATCCGCCTTCGGCGCCGCAGGCACTGGCCGAACCGGCGACGCCTGCGACACCGCCGGTCTCCTTCGATCACACCGCCTGGTCGCTGGTGGAAGAATCGATCGAAGCGCCCGTATCGGCAGAAGCCGTGGCGCCGGTCGTCGCGCCGCAGCCCTCGTTCGATACCGATCATTTGAGCCTGGTCGATCTGGATGCCGTCGCCCCGGCCGGTGCGCGTGCCGCATCGCTGCTGGTGCTGGCCGGCATCGGTGGCCCGGATGCGTTGCGTCGCCTGCTCGGCGCACTGCCCGCGTCGTTGAGCGTGCCGGTCCTGGTGCACATGCGTCTGGATGGTGGCCGCTACGGCAATCTGGTCAAGCAGATGTCCCGTGTTTCGCCGTTGCCGGTGCAGCTGGCCGAGGCCGGCCAGCACGCGGTGCCGGGCGAAGTGCACGTGCTGGCCGATGATATCGGCGTGCGCGCGGCCAGCGATGGCCTGCATTTCCATAGCGATGCCAACGGTATTTCGCTCGCTTCGCTGCCGGCCGAACACACCGCGCTGGTGCTGCTCAGCGGTGCCGACCTGGCCCACGTAGGCCCGGCGCTGGACCTGGCGGCCGCCGGTGCGTGGGTGGCCGGGCAGGTGGGCGAGGGCTGCTATGACCCGGCGGCGGCCACCGCCGTGGTGGCTGCCGGCATGGTGGCCGGTGAACCGCAGGAACTGGCGCAGGCGATTGCCGCGCGCTGGGGTGAGCAGGACGACAACGGAGACGCACCATGAGCTACGCCAGCAATGACGAAATCCGCGGCGTCCTGATTCAGGCCGGCAACGAGCGCGTGCTGCTGCCCAATGCCACCGTGGCCGAAATGATGTCGCGCGTGCCGGTGCAGCCGGTCTCCGATGCGCCGCGCTGGCTGGTCGGCGAGATCGGCTGGCACGGCTGGCAGGTGCCGCTGGTGTCGTTCGCACGCCTTTCGGGGCTGGGCGAAGAGACGGTGGCCGGCCACAACAAGGTGGTGGTGCTGAAGTCCCTCAGCGGCAACGCGCAGCGCCCGTACTACGCGCTGCTGACGCAGAACTTTCCGCAGCTGATCTCGGTGCCGCGCGACGGCTTGCTGGCCGACGCCTCCGAAGAAACCCTGCCGCAGACCGTGCACATGCGCGTGCTGCTGGGTGAGCAGAGTGCACTGCTGCCGAACCTGGACGCGTTGGAAGCCGCCCTGGATTCGCTGGCGGCCTGATCGGCAATCCGCCGGTCGGATCCCCGGTAGTGCCGGCCGCTGGCCGGCAACCCCATGATCCGGTGGATGCCGGGCAGCGCCCGGCTCTACCACGAACCGGTCCTATCCCAGGTCGCCCAACCGCGCCTGCAACGCCGCGACCGCGGCCAGTCCGGCCGTTTCCGTGCGCAGGATCCGCGGGCCCAGCTGCAGTCCCTGGAACCCGGCCGCTGCCAGCTGGTCGCGGTCGCGCGGCGACCAGCCTCCTTCCGGGCCGATCGCAAGCACGAGGCCCCCTGCCGGAGCGGCCGTCAGCGTCGACAGGCGATGTGCGCCCCGCGGGTCCAGGGTCAGCCGCAGCGTATCGGCCGGCAGTACCGCCGCAGCCTGCGCCAGCGACAGCGGCGAACCCACCTGCGGGATGCGCGCACGCCCGGACTGGCCGCAGGCCGACGTCACCACGTTGTTCCAGTGCGCCACGCGCTTCTCGGCCCGTGCTGGATCAAGCTTCACCTCGGTGCGCTCGGCGTTGACCGGAATGATCGCCGCCACGCCCAGTTCGGTGGCCTTCTGCAGGATCAGGTCCATTTTCTCGCCACGGGCGATGCCCTGCAGCAGGGTGATCGCCAGCGGTGATTCATTGTCGATGGCCTGCACAGCATCGATGCGGACCTGTACCTCGCGCTTGCCGGCCACGGTCAGTGTCGCGCTGTAGTCGTTGCCATCGCCGTTGAACAGCACGCACGTATCGCCCTCGCGCAGGCGCATCACCCGCACCAGGTGGTTGGCCGTCTCTTCCGGCAGGGTCACGGTCTGGCCGCTGTGCAGCGCCAGGTCGATGGGGCAGCGGGTCACGCGCATGCAATCGCCTCGTCGATGGCCGCCAGCGTGGTGTGTGCCAGCAGCTCCAGTTGTTCGTCATCCACGCAATAGGGTGGCATCCAGTACAGCACGTCGCCCAGCGGGCGCAGCACCACGCCGCGCTTGAGGGCGGCCTTGTAAGCGTGCAGGCCCAGCCGCAGGCCCGGATCGAAAGGCGTGCGCCTGTTGCCGTCGCGCGACAGCTCGAACGCCACCACCATGCCGGCCTGGCGCACGTCGGCCACGTGCGGATGGTCGGAAAATGGCGCCGCCAGCGTGCCCATCACCGACGCGATGCCCCGGTTGCGGGCGATCACATCGTCGTCGCGGAAGATGTCCAGCGTCGCCAGTGCCGCCGCGCAGGCCAGCGGATTGCCGGTGTAGCTGTGCGAATGCAGGAAGGCGCGCTCGCGCGAGTCGTCGAGGAAGGCGTCGTACAGCGCCTGCGTGGCCAGCACGGCGGCCAGCGGCAGGAAGCCGCCGGTCAGGCCCTTGGAAAGGCACATCAGGTCCGGCATCACCCCTGCCTGCTCGCAGGCGAACAGGGTACCGGTGCGGCCGAAGCCGGTGGCGATCTCGTCGGCGATCATGAACGCGCCATGGGCATCGCACAGTTCGCGCACGCGCTGCAGATAGACCGGGTCATGCATGCGCATGCCGCCGGCACACTGCAGGCGCGGTTCCAGGATCACCGCGCAGATCTCGCCCGGATGCTGGTCGAACAGCGTGGCCAAGCCGTCGGCAGCCTGCCGTGCGCGATCTGCCGCGCTCTGGCCCGGTTCGGCCAGGTAGGCATCGGGCGATGGCGCGAACAGGCCTTCGGCCAGCAGCGGTGCATAGACGCGGCGATACAGCGGAATATCGCCCAGCGCCAGCGCACCCAGGGTCTCGCCGTGGTAGCCGTTTTCCAGCGCGATGAAGCGCGTGCGCCGTGGCTCGCCGCGGTTCTGGAAATACTGGAAGGCCATCTTCAGCGCCACTTCCACGCCGGCCGAGCCGTTGTCGGCGTAGAACACTTTGGCCAACGGCGCACGGCCGGGCTGGCGTGGCGCCAGCGCCAGCAGGCGCTCGGCCAGGGTGATCGCCGGCTCGTGGCCGAAGCCCGCCAGCATCACCTGTTCCAGCTGCCCGGCCTGCGCCGCGATGGCGCCGCCGATGCGCGGCTCGGCATGGCCGAACAGGTTGGTCCACCAGCTGCTGACGGCGTCCAGGTAGCGGTTGCCGTCGTGATCGATCAGCCATGCGCCTTCACCGCGGGCGATCGGCACCAGTGGCAGGGTGTCCGGATGCTCACGCATCTGCGTGCACGGGTGCCACAGCACCTGCAGGTCGCGTTGCCGCCAGTGCTGGGCCAGCGGGGAGGGGGTTGGGTCTGCTAGCATTTCGGGCTCATGAACATGTTGCTGCCTGCACATTCTATCGGCCCCGGCGCTGGCGCCGGCCGCCGCGGAGATTCCGCATGAACGATGACCGTGCCGGCCGTCGCTTGCCGATCATCCATCGGATCACCGATGAGGAGAACGGCCCCTTCCAGCGCCAGCATCTGGACCTGGAATTCTCCAACGGTGAACGTCGCCGGTTCGAGCGCCTGGTCAGCCGTGGCCACGGCGCGGTGGTGGTGGTGCCGATGCTCGACGATGAGACCGTGCTGCTGGTGCGTGAATACGCCGCGGGCATGCACCGCTACGAACTGGGCCTGGTCAAGGGCCGGATCGACGCCGGCGAAACCCCCGAGCAGGCCGCCGACCGCGAGCTGAAGGAAGAAGCCGGTTACGGTGCGCGCCGGGTCGACGTGCTGCGCGCAATGACCCTTGCCCCGACCTACATGAGCCACCAGTCGTGGCTGGTGGTGGCGCGCGACCTGTACCCGGAAAAGCTGGCCGGCGACGAGCCGGAAGAACTGGAAGTGGTGCCGTGGAAGCTGGCCGAAGTGGACCAGCTGATGTTGCGCGAGGACTTCTCCGAGGGACGCTCGCTGGCGGCGCTGTTCATTGCCCGCCAGTGGCTGCAGGGAACGCGATGATCAAACTGACCACGGACCTGCGCGAGACCGCCATCGCCATCGCCCAGCAGGCCGGCCAAGCCATCATGCAGGTGTATGCCGATGGATTCGAGGTCCAGATCAAGGACGACAACAGCCCGGTCACCGCGGCCGACCTGGCGGCCAACCAGGTCATTGAGCTGGGCCTGCGGCAGCTGACACCGGACCTGCCGATCCTGTCCGAGGAATCGGCGCAGGTGGGCTGGGAGCAGCGCCGCCATTGGGGCGCTTACTGGCTGGTGGATCCGCTCGACGGTACCCGCGAGTTCGTCAAGCGCAACGGCGAATTCAGCGTCAACATCGCCTTGATCTACCAGGGCGCGCCGGCCTTTGGTGTGGTGCTGGCGCCGGTCACCGGCATCGTCTGGCATGCCATGCGCGGCGAGCTGGCCTATCGGCGGCAGGGCCTGCATGACACCGTGCTGCGCACCCGCACGCCGGCCACGGCTCCGCTGCGCGTTGCCGCCAGCCGCTCGCACCGCTCGCCGGAAACCGAGGCGCTGCTGGCGCGCATGGGCCGCATCGAGACCATCGCACAGGGCTCGTCACTGAAATTCTGCCGGATCGCCGAAGGCGGCCTGGATGTCTATCCGCGGCTGGGCCCGACCTCCGAATGGGATACCGCCGCCGGCCAGTGCGTGCTGCATGCCGCCGGCGGCGCGGTGCTGTCGGCGGCGACCGGCAAGCCGTTCCGCTACAACCGCCGCGAGACACTGTTGAACGGCGATTTCATTGCCCTTGGTGATACCAGCCTGCCATGGCGCGACTGGTTGTCCGACTGATCCTGGAGGCCGCATGAGCGCGCACGACACCCCCACCACCGGCAGCGCCGCAAGCAGCGAACTGGAGCGCCTGCTGGCGATCATGGCGCGGCTGCGTGACCCGCAGGGCGGCTGCCCGTGGGATCTGGAGCAGAACTTCGCGACCATCGCCCCCTACACCATCGAGGAAGCCTACGAAGTCGCCGATGCGATCGACCGGGGTGACCTGGACGATCTCTGCGACGAGCTCGGCGACCTGCTGCTGCAGGTGGTGTTCCACGCACGCATGGCCGAGGAGCAGGGCGCGTTTGCCTTCGCCGAGGTCGCCCGTGCGATCAGCGACAAGATGCAGCGCCGCCACCCGCACGTGTTCGCCGATGTCAGCGTGGACGATGCCGACGGGGTGACGCGCAACTGGGAGGCGATCAAGCGCGCCGAGCGTGCCGCCAAGGGCGAGCAGGACACCTCCGTACTGGCCGGTATCTCGCGCGGCCTGCCGGAATGGCAGCGGGCGGTGAAGCTGCAGTCGCGCGCGGCCAAGGTCGGTTTCGACTGGCCGGGTCCGCTGCCGGTGCTGGACAAGGCCGCCGAGGAGCTGCAGGAGCTGCGCGAGGAGTTCGAACGTGGCGATGTCGCGGGCAACAAGGCGCGCCTGCAGGAAGAACTGGGCGACCTGCTGTTCGTCTGCGCGAACCTGGCGCGTCATGCCGATATCGATCTGGGTGCTGCACTGCGTGGTGCCAACCACAAGTTCGAGCGTCGCTTCCGCGCGATGGAAGCGCAGGCCGACGCACAGGGTGACGCGTTGGCCGAACTGGACCTGGATGCGCAGGAAGCACTGTGGCAGCAGGCCAAGGCAGCAGAGAAGGCGTGAAAACGCTCGGCCTGTTCCTGCTGACCGCGCTGGCCGAGATCGTCGGCTGCTACCTGCCATGGTTGTGGCTGCGCAAGGGAGGCAGCGTCTGGCTGCTGCTGCCGGCGGCGGCCAGCCTGGCCGTGTTCGCCTGGCTGCTGACCCTGCACCCGACGGCCAGTGGACGGGTCTATGCCGCCTACGGTGGCGTCTACATCGGCACCGCGCTGTTCTGGCTGTGGCTGGTCGATGGCATTCGTCCCAGCCGCTGGGACCTGCTGGGCGCAGCGCTGTGCCTGGCCGGCATGGCGGTGATCATGTTCGGGCCGCGCACCTCGTCGGTGTAGAGCCGAGCCCACGCTCGGCTGCCTTGATTCAACGAATGTCACCGCAGCCGAGCATGGCTCGGCGCTACAGGGGCAGCGAAGCGTCTGCGGAAGGCGCATGATGGCAGCGACCCTGGTCCCCGGAGCCTGCTCATGTCCCGCTTCGCCAGCTTCCGCGAGTTCTATCCGTTCTATCTCAGCGAGCACCGCCACCCGGTATCGCGGCGGCTGCACTTCATCGGCAGTTGCGGGGTCCTGCTGCTGGTCGCCACTGCCTTGCTGCGCGGCCAGCCGCTGTTCCTGCTTGGCGCCCTGTTCTGCGGCTACGGGTTCGCCTGGGTCGGCCATTTTTTCTTCGAGAAGAACAGACCGGCGACGTTCCGCCATCCGCTGTACTCGTTCATGGGTGACTGGGTGATGTTCCTCGACATCCTGCGTGGGCGGGTGCGCCTGTAGCGGGCGGCTGCGGTGCCTTGCGGGGCATTGCCTCGCCGGCAGAGGAAAGGGCGGGGCGGGTTGCACTTCCGCTTGCATGAACCGCTGCGCTGCGGCACGCCTGCGGGCGACCGATCTGGGATAATGGGGTTTCCTGTTTCCTCTGCTGCCGGACCCGGTCATGACCCAGAAGACGCTGCTCAACGATACCCACCGCGCCCTTGGCGCCAAGATGGTCGATTTCGGGGGTTGGGACATGCCCATCCACTACGGCTCGCAGCTGGACGAGCACCATCTGGTGCGCCGTGAGTCCGGCGTGTTCGACGTCAGCCACATGACGGTGGTCGACCTGCGCGGTGACCAGGTCAAGCCGTTCCTGCGCCGCCTGCTGGCCAACTCGGTCGACAAGCTGAAGGTGACCGGCAAGGCACTGTACTCGTGCATGCTGAATCCGCGCGGCGGCGTCATCGACGACCTGATCGTCTACTACCTGGGCGACGACTTCTTCCGCATGGTGGTCAATGCCTCTACCCGCGAGAAGGACCTGGCCTGGCTGCGCGAGCAGGCTGCGCCGTTTGGCGTCGCCGTCGAGCAGCGCCCGGACCTGGCCATCCTCGCCGTGCAGGGCCCGCAGGCGCGCGACATCGTGATCGGCCTGGCCCGCGAAGCCGACCGCGCAGCGTTGACCAAGCTGGGCCGCTTCGCCGCCCTGCAGGTGCAGTCCGATGACGGTGTCGAGCTGTTCGTCGCCCGCACTGGCTACACCGGTGAAGATGGTTTCGAGATCCTGCTCCCGCAGGACGCCGTGGTCGCCTTCTGGAACCGCCTGCTGGCGGCAGGCGTGAAGCCGGCCGGCCTTGGCGCGCGCGACACCCTGCGCCTGGAAGCTGGCATGAACCTGTACGGCCAGGACATGGACGAAGAGATCAGCCCGTACGAAGCGGCGCTGGCCTGGACCGTGTCGCTGGACGAAGGCCGCGACTTCATCGGCCGCGACGTGCTGGAGGCGCAGAAGAGCGCCGGCACCGCGCGCCAGATGATCGGCCTGGTGATGGACGAGAAGGGCGTGCTGCGCCACGGCCAGACGGTCACCACGGCCAGCGGCCAGGGCGAGATCCTGTCCGGCACCTTCTCGCCGACGCTGGCCAAGGGCATCGCCTTCGCCCGCGTGCCGGCCGGTGAACTCGGCGAGGTCACCGTCGACATCCGCGGCCGTCAGGTGCCGGTGCGGGTGGTCAAGTTCCCGTTCGTTCGGGAAGGCCAGGCGCAGCCCGGCGTGCTCACCGACGCCTGATCCGTACGTGCCGGTCGTCACTGACAGCAGTGGCGGCCGGTTGGTTACACTAGCCCCGTTTTTTCCACCCCTGCATATCTCTGGAGCAGTCCCATGAGCGAGATCCCCGGCGACCTCAAGTTCCTCAAGTCCCATGAGTGGGCCCGTGTCGAAGGCAATGGCCGCGTCACCGTCGGTATTTCCGACCACGCCCAGGGCCTGCTGGGTGACCTGGTCTACGTCGAACTGCCGGAAGTCGGCGCCGACGCCAAGGCTGGCGAGCAGATCGCCGTCGTCGAGTCGGTGAAGGCCGCCTCGGACGTCTACAGCCCGATCAGCGGCAAGGTCGTCGAGGTCAACTCGGCCCTCTCCGACAAGCCGGAAACCATCAACGAAGACGCCTACGGCGAAGGCTGGATGTTCGTGGTCGAACTGACCAACGCCGATGAGGTCAACGAGCTGCTGGACCCGGACGCGTACGCCGAAGCCCTGGAGAACGAAGACCACTGAGTCGTCGTTTCCGGATTCTGGAACGGCCACCTTCGGGTGGCCGTTTTTGTTTTGGCGACTGCACCGGACTCATGACGCGGGGTTCGCTGCGCACCCTCGGCGTGGCATCAGCCGACAGGCGAACGGTGCCGATGGGCGTGCGCAGTTTTGCGCAAATCCGCGTTTCAGCCCCGCGCCGACGCACTCGGATGTGAAAACTTTTCGCCCCCTGTTGCGGCGCTGTTGTGCTGGCGTTGGTGGCGGCGCCGGTGACCATCGACGTCGCACGCGCGATGCCGTTGCGAGTCTGTGTCTAGATGCGCGGAGTGCTTATTTCAAGTGCTTTTTGTTCAACGTATGCATCGATGCCGGTGCATGCAGCACGCTTGCGCGACGCTTCAACCGCCATGGCGGGCCGCGTAGAGCAGTGGCGCCGACGGCGCTCGGAAAGGTGCGGATGTGAAAATTTTTCGCGGGGGTTGTTGACAGTAAAAAAAACCGTGATTAGGTTTCGCCTCAGCAGACCTTGCCTGCCCAACCGAGTGCGCAGAATCAATCGTCCGATGCGAAGCAGCCCCTTCAAGACCACCGCGACCCTGATGACGGTGGACACGGCCCCGCTTCCCCCGGAGAAATGCAAGGCACCTTCCGTTCCGATGTCCGCTCCGCCGATCGAGGCGGGCATCGCCGCATCCGTAACGGCGCGCTTGACGCGCCGGCGGTCCCCGCACGCAGCATCCGCGGGTTTGATCCAACTGGGCGTTTCAACTCCCTATCACTGACGAGGAGCCATCCCATGGCAACCAAGAAAGCTGCGAAGAAGAAGCCCGCCGCCAAGAAAGCGGTGAAGAAGGTCGCGAAGAAGGCCGCTGCCAAGAAGGCAGTGAAGAAGGTCGCGAAGAAGGCGACTGCCAAGAAGGCAGTGAAGAAGGCGGCGAAGAAGGTCGCCAAGAAGACCACTGCGAAGAAGGCAGTGAAGAAGGCGGCGAAGAAGGTCGCCAAGAAGTCCACTGCCAAGAAGGCCGTCAAGAAGACCGCGAAGAAGGCGGCCAAGAAGGCCACCAAGAAGACTGCCAAGAAGGCTACGGCCCGCAAGCCGGCCAAGAAGGTCGCAAAGAAGGCGACTGCCAAGAAGGCCGTCAAGAAGACCGCCAAGAAGGCAGTAAAGAAGACCGCGAAGAAGGCCACCAAGAAGGCTGCCCCGAAGAAGGCAGCGAAGAAGGTTGCCAAGCGCAAGCCGGCCGCCCGCAAGAAGAAGGCCGCTCCGGTCGCTCTGCCGGCAACCCCGGCGCCGCTGATCTAAGTACTTCCCGATAGCCGCATCCTGAAACCCCCTTCCCTGGCTGCCCAGCGGGGAGGGGGTTTTTTTATGGGCGGCTTCGGTCGCCTGGTTGGGCGATTGCCGGCGGGAATCGTTCCACCAGGAAGTCGAGGAAGCTGCGCAGGCGGGTGGAAGGGTAACGATCGTGCGCATAGACCACGTGCATCGGCCGACCGGCCTGGCCGTGCCCTGGGAGCAGCTGCACCAGTCGCCCAGCCTCGACATCGGCTGCCAGCAGCAGCGTCGACTGCAGGATGATGCCCAGGCCATGCAGCGCCGCCGAACGCAGCGCTTCGCCATTGTTGATCTGCAGCCGGCCGTCGGGCACGTGGTCGAGCTCGCCAGCGTCGTCCTGCAGCCACTGCGCAAGTGCACTCGGTTCGAACGACAGGCATTGATGGCCGGCAAGTGCATGCACGCTGTCTGGCGCGCCATGCCTGGCCAGATACGCCGGCGAGGCGCACATCATCAGGCGATAAGGGGCCAGGGCTCGCGCCTCCAGCACGCTGCTGTCGGCCAGCGTGCCGATCCGCAGCGCCGCTTCGAAGCCCTCTTCGGCGAGGTCGACTACGCGATCGGTCAGCGTCGCTTCGACCCGGACATCCGGATGGCGCGCCATGTACTCGGCCAGTGCCGGTACCAGTGCATGCGTACCGAAGATCACCGGTGCACTGATGCGCAGCGTGCCCGCCGGTGCCAGGTGCTGGTGCTGCGCCTGCGCATCGGTTTCGTCCACCAGGCGCAGGATCTCCCGGCAGCGCGTGTAGTAGTCCTGGCCGAACGGCGTCGTGTGCTGGCGCCGGGTGGTTCGGCTCAACAGCTGCATGCCCAGCCGTGATTCCAATGCACGCAGATGCTTGCCGGCCATCGTCGCGGAGATGTCCATCGCCGCAGCTGCAGCACTGAGGCTGCCCTTGTCCACGATCAGCACGTAGACCTGCATGCTTTCCAGCAGGTTCATCTGACACCCCGGGTGTTGAATGCTGAAACCTGCGCGGAGTTTATCAATCAGGGGTGATCAAACAGCATGTCGTGCAAGGGCTGGATTGGCCGGCCATGCGGACAGGAGAACACCATGGACTTGAATCTTGAAGGCCGCACCGCTTTGGTGACGGGCGCGGCCAGCGGCATCGGTGCCGCCGTCGCCAGGCAGCTGGCGGCCCAGGGCGTGCGCGTTGCCATCACGTCACGGCAGCGGGCACCGCTGCAGGCGCTTGCGGCGCGGATCGAAGCTGAAGGCGGCGCGGCACCGGTCATCGTGGCCGGCGATGTCACCGTGGCCGGTGACGTCCGGTACATCGCGCAGGCATCCCGGGAGGCATTGCAACGCGTCGACATCCTGGTCAACGCCGCAGGTGGCTCCCGGCCGACCACCGTCGATGCCGATGATGATGTCTGGGAGGAAGCGATCGCCCTGAACTTTTCCGCCGCGCGGCGGATGACCCAGGCGCTGTTGCCTGGCATGCAGGCGCAGGCATGGGGACGGGTGATCAATTTCAGTGGTTCGATGGAACCGCGTGCGGTGAACGCGGCCACTGCGGCGAAGGCGGCGCTGCATCTGTGGAGCAAGGGGCTGTCGTCGGAGGTGGCCGGGCAGGGCATTACGGTGAATGCGATTGCACCGGGGCGCATCAACAGCGCGCAGATCCTGGAACGCCTGCATCCCACCGAGGAAAGCCGACGTGCGTTCATCGCCAGCAACATCCCGATCGGACGCTTCGGTGAACCCGAGGAAGTGGCGCCACTGGTGGCGTTCCTGTCCTCGCCGCTGGCCGGCTACATCACAGGCGCGGTGATTCCGGTGGACGGCGGCATGCACTACTTCGCGCACTAATGCTGCGGAGCTGTAGAGCCGAGCCCATGCTCGGCCGCCTTGCGCCAGGATTCCGCTCAGCCGAGCACGGCTCGGCTCGGCCCTACACAGCAACAAAAAGGGCGGCCCGCAGGCCGCCCTTCGCACACCCGATCGAGCCCGCCTTATCAGCGCGGCGACGCCACCGCACGATTGCCCGAGGCGCCCTTGCCCTTGCGCTTGTCCTGCTGCGCCGGGCTGGCGCCCTCGGCCATCAGGTTGTCGCTGCCGAAGTCGGTGTCCACGTCCAGCCAGCGCTGCGCCGGCAGGCCGAGCGCGGAGTCGAGCACGGTCGGCAGCAGGCCGCTGGGCAGGCTGCTTTCGCCATTCCACATGATGGCGATGCCCAGATCGCGTTCCGGCACCAGCGCGACCAGGCCGCGATAGCCCTGCACGGCACCGGCATGGAACACCACGTCGTGGCCGGCGTAGTCGAAGGTGCGCCAGCCCAGGGCGTAGCCGGCCGAGTGCAGGCGCTCGCGGCGCCAGCCAGAACGCATCTCGCCGGGGGTGCTGATCAGGCTCGAATGCAGGGTGGCCAGCAGCGGTGCCGGCAGCACGTCGGGGCGGTGGCCGGTGTGGGCGAGCAGCCACTGCGCCATGTCGCTGGCGCTGGCATTGACGCCGGCCGCCGGGGCGACCCGGTAGTAGGTCGGCTTCGGCGTCAGCGAGACCCAGCCGTTGCGGCTGCGCACATGCGGACGCGCCCAGCGCGAGCTGGCCTGGATGCCGGCCAGGCCGAGGCTGGCATCGTTCATGCCCAGCGGCTTGAAGATGCGGCGCTCGACCGACTGCTCGTAGAAGCTGCCGGAGGCCGCGTAGACGACATCGCCGATCAGGCTGAAGGCTACGTTCTGGTAGGCATAGCAGTCGCCCGGCAGGCACTTCAGGGTGGTGTTGGCCAGTTTCTGGGTCAGCGCGTAGTACTCGGCGTTGCCTTCGATGTCGCGGTCGTAGGCGTTGTAGGGCAGGCCGACGCGATGGCTGAGCACGTCGGCCACGGTCAGGCGATCAGTGGCTTCCGGCGAGTTCAGGCGGAAGCCCGGCACGTAGTCGGTGACCTTGCTGTCCCAGCGGAGCGTGCCGTCGTTGACCAGCAGGCCGGCCATGGTGCCGGCGAAGGCCTTGGACAGCGAGGCCAGGCGGAACACGGTATGGGCATCGACCGGCAGCGGATTGTTGACGTCGGTGACGCCATAGCCGCGCGCGCTGAGGATACGGCCGCCCTGCACGATCGCCACGGCCATGCCCGGCACGCGTTCGCCATAGGTGAGCTGCTGCGCCATCGATTCGATGTTGGCAACGTTGAAGCCGGGCGCCGGGGCCTGCACGCGCGGCACCAGGCCGGTGCGGTAGGCCGCCGGCTGGGTGTGGGCGACAGTGGGACCCGCAGCGGATTCGATGTTGGTCGGCATCGGCGGCAATGCCGGCGGTGTCTGCGCGGTGGTGGACAAGGCAACGGGCATCAGCATGCCCAGCAAACCGGTGGCCGCCGAACGGATCGGGCGACGCAGGCTGTTCTTTTTCATCGGTTGGACCCGTGCGCGACTGCTGATGGCGATTCTAGCGCCGCTTTTCCCTTGTGCACAAACAAAGCGAAGATGAATGCGCATCTCGTTGAAAAATTTGGAATTTGAGGCGCTGGAAGCATGTATCGGAACGTGTCATCCCGGGCCGATCAGCGGAGCTGATCCGCCCGCAGGAAGGCGCGTCGCGCTGGCGATGTTGCGGTGCATTGGCTAACGTACGCGTTTCATCGCCCCGGAGCCTGCCATGCCGCTGTCCAACCGCCGTCTTCAGGCGAGGGACACCGCGTGAGTGCGGTACGGGGGAAGGGGCCGCTGCAGGGCCTGACGGCGGCACTGCGCGAGTCGCCGGCGCTGTGGTGGTCGTTCCTGTACTTCTTCTGCCTGCTCAGCGGCTACTACGTGCTGCGCCCGGTGCGTGAGGCCATGGCCGCCTCGGCAGACCTGGAAACGGTGTTCCCGCCCGTGCTGATCGCCTGGTTCGCCAACCACGGCGTCGCGTTGAAGGACTTCGTGCTGCAGTTCCTGTTCTCCTGCGTGTTCGTGATCATGCTGGTGCTGCAGCCGGTGTACGGCTGGCTGGTCAGCCGCTTCCCACGACGGGTGTTCCTGCCGGCGGTGTATGGCTTCTTCATCGTGACCCTGCTGGGCTTCTACATGATGTTCGACAGCGGCGTGCCTGGCCGCGGCATGGCCTTCTTCTTCTGGATCACCGTCTTCAACCTGTTCGCGGTGGCGGTGTTCTGGAGCTTCATGGCCGATGTGTTCTCCAATGTGCAGGCCCGGGCCTTCTATGGATACATTGGCGCGGCCGGTACCGTCGGTGCCTTCCTCGGCCCGTTGATCACCAGTGCGCTGGTGCAGCGCGTGGGCATCGCCAACCTCATGCTGGTCTCGGCGGGATTCCTGGTCGTGTGCCTGTTGTGCATCTGGCGGCTGCGGCGCTGGGCGGTGCTGCGCGAACGCGAGCAGCAGCTGGTGTCCGGCGAGCAGCCGATGGGCGGCAGCGTGCTGGACGGCCTGAACTTGATCGTGCGCGAGCCGCTGCTGCGCTGGCTGGCGGTGATGGTGGTGTTCGGGGTGGGCGTCGGCACGCTGCTGTACAACCAGCAGGCCAGCATCGTGCGCGCGGCCTTCACCGACCCGGCGGCCAGTACCGCGTTCTTCTCGCGCATCGACCTGGCGGTGAATGCGCTGGCGCTGTTGATGCAGCTGGGCCTGACCCGTTGGTTGCTGTCGCGCCACGGCATCGCGCCGGCACTGCTGATTCCCGGTTTCGCGATCCTGATCGGCTTTTCGGTGCTGGCGGCCTCGCCGATGCCGCTGATGGTCGCGGTAGTGCAGGTGATGACCCGGGCCAGCGAATTCGCACTGGCCAAGCCCGCGCGCGAGACAATCTACACGCGCGTGGACCGGCAGTGGCGCTACAAGGCCGGCGCAGCGATCGACACCGTGGTCTACCGCGGTGCGGACCTGAGCTTTGCCTGGGTGCACAAGGGCCTGTCATTGTTCGGCTCGCACGTAGTGTTCATCGGCGGCATGCTGGTGGCCGCGTGCATGACCGCAGCCGCGTTCGGTGTACTGCGCGAAGAAAAGAAACTGCCGCGCGACCGATGATTTCCCGGGCTCCGAGCCCCATCCCTGTCCAAGGAACCGCCCATGTACTGGATCGCACTCGCCCTGACCTTGCTGGTCGCACTGCTGCACGTCTATTTCCTGGCGCTTGAGATGTTCCTGTGGACCCGCCCGCTGGGTCTGAAGACGTTCCGCAACACGCCGGAGAAGGCGGCGACCACGCGCGTGCTGGCGGCCAACCAGGGCTTGTACAACGGCTTCCTGGCAGCAGGCATCGTGGTGGGGCTGGTGATCGGGCAGCCGGTGCTGGTGACGTTCTCGCTGGCCTGCGTGGTGGTGGCGGGGTGCTATGGGGCGTACAGCGTGAGCCGCCGGATCTTCATGATCCAGGCGGTGCCTGCGATCCTGGCGTTGGTTCTTCGCGCGATGGTGTGATTCCAACGGCGCAGCCCCTCGTGGGGTGGTCGCGTAGAGCTTGTCATGGGGGTGGCCGGGCGGGTTGGGTTCGCGGGGGACGCCGCAAGTACGTCCGTGTAGGCTTGGCCGCATCCATGCCGCGGACACCCCCGCGAACCCAACCCGCCGGCCTCAGACAGGTTCCGTGCGCGGCCAGCCCACGGAGAAGAAAAAAGAAGATCAAGAGCAACAGCGGGTCGCTGCGCTCGTGGGTTCTGCGCGCATGAAAAAAGCGGCCGGTCGGCCGCTTTTGCTTTTGCTCTTCTTTTTTTCTTGCGTGGGTGGACGCTGCAGAAATCTGTCAGAGGCTGGGGGCGGTGAGTTCGCGGGGGTGTCCGCGGCATGGATGCCGCGGCCAAGCCCCCAGGGTGAAGTGACCCCCAGGAGTTGGACGCCAGATCCAACCTCCGAGGGATACATGAACAGATATGACGCGCGCTTCAAGCTGCAGGTTGCCAAAGAGGCCTGC
>NZ_JCAFTF010000021.1:0-16610 GCF_059369995.1 Stenotrophomonas sp. YJH_SMC_53
CGGCGCGGCGTCGATCGAGGAGTAGTCCTTGAACTCGCCACCGAAGCGCTCGGCACCGATCTTGGTCAGTGCGGCGGTCAGCGTGGTCTTGCCGTGGTCGACGTGACCGATGGTGCCGACGTTGACGTGCGGCTTGGTGCGTTCGAACTTACCCTTTGCCATTGTTCTATACCTTGATTGTTCGTAAGTGGTTTCAAGAGAGGCTGAGCGAGGCTCAGCCCTTCTTCATGACGGCTTCGGCGATGTTGGTCGGAGCCGGCTCGTAGTGATCGAATTCCATGGTGAAGGTGGCGCGGCCCTGGGTCTGCGAACGCAGTGCAGTGGCGTAGCCGAACATTTCACCCAGCGGGATCATCGCGTTGATGATGCTGGCCGAACCGTCACCGGTGGTGTCGGAGCCCTGCAGCACGCCGCGACGACGGCTGACGTCGCCCATCACGTCACCCTGGTAATCCTCCGGGGTCACGATCTCGACCTTCATGATCGGCTCCAGCAGCACCGGCTTGGCCTTGGCGAAGCCCTGCTTGAAGGCCATCGACGAAGCCAGCTTGAACGCCATTTCCGAGGAGTCGACGTCGTGGTACGAACCGAACACCAGCTTCACCTTGACGTCCACGACCGGGAAGCCAGCCAGCGGGCCGCTGGTGATGGTTTCGCGCAGGCCCTTCTCGACCGACGGGATGAATTCCTTCGGGATCACGCCGCCGGTGATGTCGTTGATGAACAGGAAGTCGTCCTTGATCATCGGAGCGATCTTCGGATCGGCACGGTCGGCAGCAGTGATCGGCGACAGTTCGATCACGACGTGACCGTACTGACCCTTACCACCGGACTGCTTGGCGTGCTTGTAGTCCGACTTGACGTCAGCCAGGGTGATGGTTTCGCGGTAGGCCACCTGCGGCGCACCGACGTTGGCTTCAACGTTGAACTCGCGCTTCAGGCGGTCAACGATGATGTCCAGGTGCAGCTCGCCCATGCCCGAGATGATGGTCTGGCCGGATTCTTCGTCGGTCTTGACGCGGAACGACGGATCTTCCTGGGCCAGGCGGCCCAGGGCCAGGCCCATCTTTTCCTGGTCCGACTTGGTCTTCGGCTCGACGGCCATCGAGATCACCGGCTCCGGGAACGTCATGCGCTCCAGGATGATCGGGGCGTCCACGGCGCACAGGGTGTCACCGGTGGTGGTGTCCTTCAGACCCACGGCAGCGGCGATGTCACCAGCCAGAACTTCCTTGATTTCCTCGCGGTTGTTCGAGTGCATCTGCAGGATGCGGCCGATGCGCTCCTTCTTGCCCTTCACCGAGTTCAGCACGGTGTCGCCACCGTTCAGGGTGCCCGAGTAGACACGGAAGAAGGTCAGCGCGCCGACGAACGGGTCGGTGATGATCTTGAAGGCCAGCGACGAGAACGGAGCCTTGTCGTCCGACTTGCGGGTCATTTCGACGGTGTCGTCGTCAACGTCCACGCCCTTCACGTCCGGCACGTCGACCGGCGACGGCAGCAGCTGGATCACGCCGTCCAGCATGGCCTGCACGCCCTTGTTCTTGAAGGCCGAGCCGCAGTACATCGGCACGATCTCGGTGGCCAGGGTGCGGGTACGCAGGGCGCTGATGATTTCAGCCTCGGCCAGCTCTTCGCCGCCCAGGTACTTTTCCATCAGCTCTTCGCTGGCTTCGGCAGCGGTCTCGACCATGAACTGGCGAGCCTCTTCAGCCGGGCCCTGCAGTTCGGCCGGAATGTCGCTGTATTCGAACTTCATGCCCTGCGAAGCTTCATCCCAGTGGATGGCCTTCATCTTCAGCAGGTCGACGACGCCCTTGAAGTTGTCTTCAGCGCCGATCGGCAGCTGCATCGGCACGGCAACCGCACCCAGCTTGGCCTTCAGCTGGCCGACGACCTTCTGGAAGTTGGCACCGGTGCGGTCCATCTTGTTGACGAACGCGATGCGCGGCACGTGGTACTTGTTGGCCTGGCGCCACACGGTTTCCGACTGCGGCTGCACGCCACCGACGGCACACAGGACGAAGACGGCACCGTCGAGCACGCGCAGCGAACGCTCCACTTCGATGGTGAAGTCGACGTGCCCGGGGGTGTCGATGATGTTGAAGCGGTGCTCCGGCAGGGACTTGTCCATGCCCTTCCAGAACGCGGTGGTGGCAGCGGACTGGATCGTGATGCCACGCTCCTGCTCCTGCTCCATCCAGTCCATGGTGGCGGCGCCGTCGTGCACTTCACCGATCTTGTGGCTCTTGCCGGTGTAGAACAGGATGCGCTCGGACGTGGTGGTCTTGCCGGCATCGATGTGAGCCATGATGCCGAAGTTACGGTAACGCTCGATGGGAGTGGAACGGGCCACGGGAGCCTCTCAGATTTCTTGGATTTCGGATGGCCGAACGCCGCCTTTCGGCGGCCTTCGGATTGGCGCAGTCCTTCTGGGACCGCGAGGCAGCACGCACCGAAGTGGTGCTGCCCTGCCTGTTTTACAAGGCCGTCAAACTCACCAGCGGTAGTGGGCGAATGCCTTGTTGGCTTCGGCCATGCGGTGGGTTTCTTCGCGCTTCTTGATGGCGCCGCCGCGGTTTTCCGAGGCGTCGATCAGTTCAGCAGCCAGCTTCTTCGGCATGGTGTTCTCACCACGCTTGCGCGCGGAGTCGATCAGCCAGCGCATGGCCAGGGCCATCTTGCGCGACGAACGCACTTCGACCGGCACCTGGTAGGTGGCACCACCGACGCGGCGCGACTTGACTTCGACCGCCGGAGCGACGTTGTCCAGAGCCTTCTGCACCAGTTCAATGGCGTTGGCGCTGCTGTTCTTCTCGGTGATCACGTCCATGGCGCCGTACACGATCTTTTCGGCGACGGACTTCTTGCCGCTCTGCATGACCATGTTGATGAAACGGGCGATGGTTTCGCTTCCGTGCTTCGGATCGGGCAGGACGGAACGCTGCGGAGTATTACCCTTACGCGACATAGTGCTCTCTCCTTATGCCTTCGGACGCTTGGCGCCGTACTTGGAACGGGCCTGGCGACGCTTGGCAACGCCGGCGGCGTCGAGCGAGCCACGAACGGTGTGGTAACGCACACCCGGCAGGTCCTTGACGCGACCGCCGCGGATCAGGACCACGGAGTGCTCCTGCAGGTTGTGGCCTTCACCACCGATGTAGGAAATCACTTCTTCCTGGTTGGTCAGGCGGACCTTGGCAACCTTGCGCAGAGCCGAGTTCGGCTTCTTCGGAGTGGTGGTGTAGACACGGGTGCAGACGCCACGGCGCTGCGGGCACTTGTCGAGCGCCGGCGAGGCACTCTTGTAGGTGGTCGCTTGCCGCGGCTTGCGGACCAGCTGGTTGATCGTCGCCATCAGTAGGTTCTTCTGATTGGTGGCCGGAAAATCCGGCCAGAGATGCGGAAATGTTAAAGCAGGCCGAAATTTTGGCCTGCTGAGACAGACGATTGTAGCAACCTGCAAGGAAAGCAGTCAAACGCCTCCTGTCAAGCCCGTCCCTGATCCCGGGACGTTACTGGGGGGCCTCCATGTACCCCGTTCAGATTGGCTGGGTCGATCACGGACGACCTCCCCTGCCCTTTCCCAATCCCATCGATGGACCGATGGGGTGGTCCGGCCTTGCGGCCGGACCGGATACCTCATTCTTCGCCCGAGGCCTGTTCAGCTTCGGCTTCAACCACCGGGGACTCGACCGCAGCCGGGGTGCCGGCCAGGGTCTGCATTTCCGAGTCGGTGAGACCGGTCGCGCCGCGACGGCGGCTGCTGTGGTAGGACAGGCCGGTACCGGCCGGAATCAGGCGGCCGACGATGACGTTTTCCTTCAGGCCACGCAGGTTGTCCTTGGTACCGCGGACGGCAGCCTCGGTCAGCACTCGGGTGGTCTCCTGGAAGGAGGCCGCCGAGATGAACGATTCGGTCGCCAGCGAGGCCTTGGTGATACCCAGCAGGACCGGATCGAAGCGCGCCGGCAGTTCGTTGCGGGTCGACAGGCGCGCATTCTCCTCGATAACGCGCTGGCGCTCCACCTGTTCGCCGTTCAGGAACTTGCTGCTGCCCTGGTCGGTGATCTCGACCTTGCGCAGCATCTGGCGGGTGATCACCTCGATGTGCTTGTCGTTGATCTTCACGCCCTGCAGGCGGTACACGTCCTGGATTTCCTTGACCAGGTAGGCAGCCAGCGGCTCGACACCCAGCAGGCGCAGGATGTCCTGCGGGCTCGGCTCGCCGTCCACGATGGTTTCACCCTTGGTGACATGCTCGCCTTCGAACACGATGACCTGGCGGTACTTCGGGATCAGCTCTTCGTGCTCCGAACCATCGGTGTCCTTGATGATCAGGCGCTGCTTGCCCTTGGTGTCCTTGCCGAAGCTGATGATGCCCGAACGCTCGGCCAGCACCGCCGGATCCTTCGGCTTGCGCGCTTCGAACAGGTCGGCCACGCGCGGCAGACCACCGGTGATGTCGCGGGTCTTCGACGCTTCCTGCGGGATCTTGGCGACAACGTCGCCCACGCCCACCGGGGCGCCGTCCTGCAGGTTGACGATCGAGCGCGGCGGCAGCAGGTACTGCGCCGGCAGGTCGGTACCCGGGATCGACAGGTCGTTGCCCTTGGCGTCGACGATGCGCACGATCGGGCGCAGGTCCTTGGCCTGGGTACCACGACGCTTCGGATCGGTGATCTCGCGCGACGCCAGGCCGGTCAGCTCGTCGGTCTTCTCGATGACGGTGATGCCGTCGACGAAGTCGATGAAGCGGATGAAGCCGGCCACTTCCGACACGATCGGGTGGTTATGCGGATCCCAGTTGGCCACGGTCTGGCCCGCCTTGATCGCATCGCCGTCCTTGGACGTGATGGTTGCACCGTACGGCAGCTTGTAACGCTCACGCTCACGGCCGTGCGCATCGAGCACCGAGATTTCGCCCGAGCGCGACACCGCCACCAGCGAGCCGTTGGCGTGCTCGACCGACTTGAGGTTGCTGAACTTGACCGAGCCGGTGGTCTTGACGGTGATGTTGTCGACCGCAGCAGCTCGCGACGCCGCACCACCGATGTGGAACGTACGCATGGTCAGCTGGGTACCCGGCTCACCGATGGACTGGGCGGCGATGACGCCGACCGCTTCACCGATGTTGACCAGGTGGCCACGGGCCAGGTCGCGGCCGTAGCAGCGCGAGCAGACACCGAAGGCCGATTCACAGGAGATGGTCGAGCGGACCTTGATGGTCTGCACGCCGGCATCTTCCAGCTTGGCAACCCAGGCTTCGTCCAGCAGGGTGTTGCGGGTGACGATCGGATCTTCGTCGTTGCCCGGCAGGAACACGTCCTCGGCAACCACGCGGCCCAGCACGCGATCCTTCAGCGGCTCGACCACGTCGCCGCCTTCCACGATCGGGGTCATGGTCAGGCCTTCGGTGGTACCGCAATCCACTTCGGTGATCACCACGTCCTGCGCCACGTCGACCAGGCGACGGGTCAGGTAACCGGAGTTCGCGGTCTTCAGCGCGGTATCGGCCAGACCCTTACGGGCACCGTGGGTGGAGTTGAAGTACTCCTGCACGTTCAGGCCTTCACGGAAGTTCGCCTTGATGGGCGTCTCGATGATCGAGCCGTCCGGGCGGGCCATCAGGCCACGCATGCCGGCCAGCTGACGGATCTGCGCCTGCGAACCACGCGCACCGGAGTCGGCCATGATGTACAGCGAGTTCATCGACTTCTGGTCGATGGTCTCGCCCTTGGCATTGACGACCTTCTCGGTACCGATGGTGTCCATCATCGCCTTGGCGATGCGCTCGTTGGTGCGCGACCAGATGTCGACCACCTTGTTGTAGCGCTCGCCGGCGGTGACCAGGCCCGACTGGTACTGCTCCTGGATCTCCAGCACTTCGGCTTCGGCCTCGGTGAGGATGCCCTTCTTCTCGTCCGGGATCAGCATGTCGTCGATGCCGATCGAGACGCCGGCGCGGGTCGCATAGGCGAAACCGGTGTACATCAACTTGTCGGCGAACACGACCGTGTCCTTCAGGCCGAGCTGGCGGTAGCTGGAGTTGATCAGGCGGCTGATGTTCTTCTTGGTCAGCTCGACATTGGCCAGCGCGAACGGCAGGCCTTCCGGCAGGATTTCAGCCAGCAGGGCGCGACCGATCGTGGTGTCCACGATCGAGGTCTTGTTCTGCTTGTTGCCGTCTTCGTCGGTCACCACCTCGGTGATGCGGACCTTGACCTTGGCGTGCAGTTCCACCACGCGGTTGTCGTAGGCGCGCTTGACTTCGGCGATGTTGGCGAAGGCCATGCCCTCGCCCTTCTTGTTCTCCAGCGAGCGGGTCATGTAGTACAGACCCAGCACGACGTCCTGCGACGGCACGATGATCGGCTCACCGTTGGCCGGCGACAGGATGTTGTTGGTCGACATCATCAGCGCACGCGCTTCCAGCTGGGCTTCCAGCGAGAGCGGCACGTGGACGGCCATCTGGTCACCGTCGAAGTCGGCGTTGAACGCGGTGCAGACCAGCGGGTGCAGCTGGATGGCCTTGCCCTCGATCAGTACCGGCTCGAACGCCTGGATGCCCAGACGGTGCAGGGTCGGCGCACGGTTCAGCATCACCGGATGCTCGCGGATGACCTCTTCCAGGATGTCCCAGACTTCGGCTTCTTCGCGCTCGACCAGCTTCTTGGCAGCCTTGATGGTGGTGGCCAGGCCACGACGCTGCAGCTTGGCGAAGACGAACGGCTTGAACAGCTCAAGCGCCATCTTCTTCGGCAGGCCGCACTGGTGCAGGCGCAGGTACGGGCCGACCACGATGACCGAACGGCCCGAGTAGTCGACGCGCTTGCCGAGCAGGTTCTGGCGGAAGCGGCCCTGCTTGCCCTTGATCATGTCGGCCAGCGACTTCAGCGGGCGCTTGTTGGTGCCGGTGATGGCACGACCGCGGCGGCCGTTGTCCAGCAGTGCATCGACCGATTCCTGCAGCATGCGCTTTTCATTGCGCACGATGATGTCCGGCGCACTCAGTTCGAGCAGGCGGCGCAGGCGGTTGTTGCGGTTGATGACGCGGCGGTACAGGTCGTTCAGGTCGGAGGTCGCGAAGCGGCCGCCATCCAGCGGGACCAGCGGACGCAGGTCCGGCGGCAGCACCGGCAGCACGGTCATGACCATCCATTCCGGACGGTTGCCCGATTCCAGGAAGGCTTCGATCAGCTTGATGCGCTTGGTGAGGCGCTTGAGCTTGGTTTCCGAACCGGTAGCGGCGATTTCCTCGCGCAGGCGGGTCATCTCGGACTGCAGATCGATCGTGCGCAGCAGTTCGTAGACGGCCTCGGCGCCCATGGCGGCGTCGAAGTCGTCACCGTGTTCCTGGCGCGCCTGCAGGTACTGCTCCTCGGTCAGCAGCTGGCGGCGCTCCAGGGCGGTCAGGCCCGGCTCGGTCACCACGTACGCTTCGAAGTACAGCACGCGCTCGATGTCGCGCAGGGTCATGTCCAGCATCAGGCCGATGCGCGACGGCAGCGACTTGAGGAACCAGATGTGCGCGACCGGCGAGGCCAGGTCGATGTGGCCCATGCGCTCGCGGCGCACCTTGGCCAGGGTCACTTCGGTGCCGCACTTTTCGCAGACCACGCCGCGGTGCTTCATGCGCTTGTACTTGCCGCACAGGCACTCGTAGTCCTTCACCGGGCCGAAGATGGCGGCGCAGAACAGGCCGTCGCGTTCCGGCTTGAAGGTACGGTAGTTGATGGTTTCCGGCTTCTTCACTTCGCCGAAGGACCACGAACGGATCAGGTCCGGCGAGGCCAGCGCGATCTTGATCGCGTCGAAGTCCAGCGTCTGGCGCTGCTGGTTGAAGAGGTTGAGCAGGTCTTTCATGGTGTTCTCCAGAAGGAGGAATGCTGTGTCGATGGGCTTTCAGTTCACTGCCAGCGGCGCGGCGGCGGACCGCCGCGCCGGCATGGATCAGTTGTCTTCCAGTTCCATGTTGATGGCCAGCGAGCGGATTTCCTTCACGAGCACGTTGAAGGATTCCGGCATGCCCGCGACCATCTCGTGCTCGCCGTCGACGATGTTCTTGTACATCTGGTTGCGGCCCTGCACGTCATCGGACTTCACCGTCAGCATTTCCTGCAGGGTGTAGGCCGCGCCGTAGGCTTCCAGCGCCCAGACTTCCATTTCACCGAAGCGCTGGCCGCCGAACTGCGCCTTGCCGCCCAGCGGCTGCTGGGTGACGAGCGAGTACGGACCGGTCGAACGGGCGTGCATCTTGTCGTCGACCAGGTGGTTCAGCTTCAGGTAGTGCATGTAACCGACGGTGGTATGGCGGTCGAATGCTTCACCGGTGCGGCCGTCGTACAGCTGGGTCTGGCCACTGCTCGGCAGGTCGGCCAGTTCCAGCATGCGCTTGATTTCCGCTTCGGTGGCGCCGTCGAACACCGGGGTGGCCATCGGCACGCCGTCGGTCAGGTTGCGGGCCAGGCGCAGCAGCTCCTCGTCGCTGAACTGCGACAGGTCGACACGGTTGGCCACGTTGGTGTCGTCGTGGTTGTAGATGTCGTCCAGGAACTTGCGCAGGTCGGCGACCGCCGCCTGGGCTTCCAGCATCGCCTGGATCTTGCGACCCAGACCCTTGGCGGCCCAGCCCAGGTGCACTTCCAGGATCTGGCCGATGTTCATGCGCGACGGCACGCCCAGCGGGTTCAGCACGATGTCCACGGTCTCTCCCGAGGCCATGTACGGCATGTCCTCGACCGGCACCACGTTGGACACCACACCCTTGTTGCCGTGGCGGCCTGCCATCTTGTCGCCCGGCTGGATGCGGCGCTTCACCGCCAGGAACACCTTGACCATCTTCAGCACGCCCGGGGCGAGATCGTCGCCCGCGGTGATCTTGCCGCGCTTGTCGGCGAAGCGACGCTCGAATTCCTTCTCGTGCGCCTGGATCTGCTTCTGGGCGCGCTCGATGGCTTCCGAGGCGTCCTCGTCCTTCATGCGCAGGGCGAACCAGTCAGACTTCTTCAGGCCGTCGAGGAAGGCGTCGGTGATCACGTCACCCTTCTTCAGGCCAGCACCACCATTGACCACCTTGCCCACGATCTGCGAACGCAGACGCATGTAGATGGCCGCTTCCAGGATGCGGAACTGGTCATCGAAGTCCTTCTTGACGCGCTTGATTTCGGACTCTTCGATCTGGCGGGCGCGCTTGTCCTTCTCGATGCCGTCGCGGGTGAAGACCTGCACGTCGATGACGGTGCCGTCCATGCCCGGCGGAACGCGCAGCGAGCTGTCCTTAACGTCCGAAGCCTTCTCGCCGAAGATCGCGCGCAGCAGCTTCTCTTCCGGGGTCAGCTGGCTTTCGCCCTTCGGGGTGACCTTGCCGACCAGGATGTCGCCAGCGCGCACTTCTGCACCGATGTACACCACGCCGCTCTCGTCCAGGCGGTTCAGCGCCTGCTCGGAGACGTTCGGGATGTCGGCGGAGATTTCCTCCGGCCCCAGCTTGGTGTCACGCGCGACGCAGGTCAGCTCTTCGATGTGGATCGTGGTGTAGCGATCCTCTTCCACCACGCGCTCGGAGAGCAGGATGGAGTCTTCGAAGTTGTAGCCGTTCCACGGCATGAACGCGATCAGCATGTTCTGGCCCAGGGCCAGCTCGCCGATGTCGGTGGACGGACCGTCGGCCAGCACGTCGCCGCGGGCGATGACGTCACCCACCTGGACCAGCGGACGCTGGTTGATGCAGGTGTTCTGGTTCGACCGGGTGTACTTGACCAGGTTGTAGATGTCCACGCCGGCGTCGGTGGCGCCAACGATCTCTTCCTCGTTGACCTTGACCACGATGCGGGCGGCGTCGATCTGCACGATCTCACCACCACGACGGGCGTTCACGGTCACACCCGAGTCACGCGCCACGGCGCGCTCGATGCCGGTACCGACCAGCGGCTTCTGCGAACGCAGGGTCGGCACGGCCTGACGCTGCATGTTGGCGCCCATCAGTGCGCGGTTCGCGTCATCGTGCTCCAGGAACGGAACCAGCGCGGCCGCGATCGAGACGGTCTGCATCGGCGAAACGTCCATGAAGTGGACTTCCGCCGGCGGCTTCAGCAGCGACTCGCCCTGGAAGCGGCACGGAACGAACTGCTCGGTCAGGGTGCCCTTGGCGTCGGTCAGCGCGTTGGCCTGCGCAATGACGTACTCGTTCTCTTCAATGGCCGACAGGAACTCGACTTCGTCATAGACCTTGCCGTCCACGACCTTGCGGTACGGGGTCTCGAGGAAACCGTACTTGTTGGTGCGGGCGTACACGGCCAGCGAGTTGATCAGGCCGATGTTCGGGCCTTCCGGGGTTTCGATGGTGCAGACGCGGCCGTAATGGGTCGGGTGCACGTCGCGCACTTCGAAGCCGGCGCGCTCACGGGTCAGGCCGCCCGGGCCCAGGGCCGAGACGCGACGCTTGTGGGTCACTTCCGACAGCGGGTTGTTCTGGTCCATGAACTGCGACAGCTGCGAGGAGCCGAAGAACTCCTTGATGGCAGCGGCGACCGGCTTGGCGTTGATCAGTTCCTGCGGGGTCAGGCCTTCCGACTCGGCCATCGACAGGCGCTCCTTGACCGCACGCTCGACGCGGACCAGGCCGACGCGGAACACGTTCTCGGCCATTTCGCCGACCGAACGCACGCGGCGGTTGCCCAGGTGATCGATGTCGTCGACCACGCCGCGACCGTTGCGGATCTCGGTCAGGACCTTGATCACGTCCAGGATGTCGGAGCTTTCGCCGTGGGCAGCGACCAGGCGCTTGGACTCTTCGTCGTTGCGCTCGCCGAAGTACTTGCTGTCGTACAGCACGGCTTCGCCGGTGGTTTCCTTGCGGCCCACGCGACGGTTGAACTTCATGCGGCCGACCGCGGACAGGTCGTAGCGCTCGAAGGTGAAGAACAGGTTGTGGAACAGGTTCTGCGCGGCGTCCTTGGTCGGCGGCTCGCCCGGACGCATCATGCGGTAGATCTCGACCAGGGCTTCCAGCTGGGTCTTGGTCGGGTCGATACGCAGGGTGTTGGACAGGTACGGGCCACGATCCAGGTCGTTCACCCACAGGGTGCCCACGGCATCCACACCGGCCTTGCGGAAGGCCTGCAGCTGCTCGTCCGTGATCTCGTCGTTGGCCTGGGCCAGCAGTTCGCCGGTCGAGGCATCGACCACGTCGTGCGACAGGATGCGGCCGACGATGTAGTCGTCCGGCACGGCCAGGGCGGCAATGCCCGAGGCTTCCAGCTGCTTGATGTGACGCGCGGTGATGCGCTTGCCGGCTTCCACGATGACCTTGTCGCCGTCGGCGAGGTCGAAGCCCAGGGTCTCGCCACGCAGGCGCTCCGGCACCAGCTCCAGCTGGACGCCTTCATCCGGGTTGATGTGGAAGGTGTTGATCTCGAAGAACTCGGCCAGCATCTCTTCGTTGCTGTAGCCGAGCGCGCGCAGCAGGATCGACACCGGCAGCTTGCGGCGGCGGTCGATACGGGTGAACAGCGCGTCCTTCGGGTCGAACTCGAAGTCCAGCCAGGAGCCGCGGTAAGGAATGATGCGGGCGCTGTACAGCAGCTTGCCCGAGCTGTGGGTCTTGCCACGGTCGTGGTCGAAGAACACGCCCGGCGAGCGGTGCAGCTGGGAGACGATGACGCGCTCGGTGCCGTTGACGATGAAGGTGCCGTTCTCGGTCATCAGCGGGATTTCGCCCAGATAGACCTCCTGCTCCTTCACGTACTTGATGGCCTTGGTCGACGACTCACGGTCGTAGATCACCAGGCGCACGGTCACGCGCAGCGGGGCGCCGTAGCTCATGCCGCGCTGGCGGCACTCACGCTCGTCGAAGACCGGTTCGCCCAGCTTGTAGCCGACGTATTCCAGGGCAGCGTTGCCGCTGTAGCTGGCGATCGGGAAGACCGACTTCAGCGCAGCGTGCAGGCCGTGGTCCGTGCGCTTGGCCGGATCGACGTTTTCCTGCAGGAATTCACGATAGGAATCCACCTGGATGGCGAGCAGGAACGGCACTTCGAGAATCGAGCGCTGCTTGCCGAAATCCTTGCGGATACGCTTTTTTTCGGTGAACGAATAGGACGTCATGAGGTCTTCCACCTTGTTGTGCGGATCGTGCGCCCACGATCCGAAGGGAACTTGAAATTGTCAGTTGGAAGTCGCTGGTATTGCCGGCACCAGCACGCCTTCTCCCGCTACTTCCAACTGCCAACTCGTCTGCTACCACTCCCCCGCTACCGCGCTCGGCGCTGGCCTGCCGGGGTTTGACTGCAGCCCGTGTTGGGCTTTTTCCTGCTTTTGAAACAGTAGAGCCGACTGTTGGTCGACTTCCTTCACAGCAGTCGACTAACAGCCGACCCTACACCACCGCTACAACGACCAAAGGCCGGGGGCTTACGCCCCCAGCCTTGGCTGTATCGCCGCGAATCGGTGACGATGCAAGGTAACTGCTTACTTGACTTCGACAGTCGCGCCAGCAGCTTCCAGGTCCTTCTTCATCTTCTCGGCTTCTTCCTTCGAAGCGTTGTCCTTCAGGACGCCGCCGGCTTCGGCCAGGTCCTTCGCTTCCTTCAGGCCCAGGCCGGTGATGGCGCGGACGGCCTTGATGACTTCGACCTTCTTCTCGCCGGCAGTCTTCAGGGTGACGACGAATTCGGTCTGCTCTTCAACAGCAGCAGCCGGGCCAGCGGCAGCAGCCACGGCAACCGGAGCAGCGGCGGAGACGCCGAACTTCTCTTCGATGGCCTTGACCAGCTCCATCACTTCCATCAGGGACTTCTCGGCGATGGCGTCGACGATCTGTTCGTTGGTAAGGGACATGATTAATACCTTTGGATGATTTTCTGGATTGAGGTTCCGTCAGGAACCACGGTAAGTCGAAACTCAGGCGGTCTCGGCGGCCGGCTCGGCAGCGTCAGCGGCGACATCGCCACCCCCCTGCTTCTCGCCAACGGCCTTGATGGCGCGGGCAAACATCGTGACCGGCTCGGTCAGGACGCGGGCCAGCATGGCCAGGGCCTGGTCGCGGGTCGGCAGCGATGCCAGCACGTCGACGTGGCTCGCCGGGAACACTTCACCACCGATGGCGACGACCTTAGCCTTCAGCTTGTCGTTGCCCTTGGCGGCTTCCTTGATCAGGCGACCGGCAGCGCCGGGCTCCTCGAGCGAGAACGCGTACAGCAGCGGACCAACCATCTGGTCCTGGGCGACTGCGAACTCGGTGCCTTCAACGGCGCGCGAAGCCAGGGTGTTCTTGACAACCTTCAAGAAAACACCGGTTTCACGAGCCTGCTTGCGCATCGCGGTCATCTGGGCGACCGTGGTGCCAGCGTATTCGGCTGCGATCAAGGAGTGGGCCTTGGCGGCGACGTCTGCCAGCTCGGCGACTACTTCTTGCTTCTGGGACAGATTGAGAGCCATTGCACTCCTCCTATTGAACTCCGCTTACGGCTCCTGCCGTGTGCGGTCCTGTGCGGCATCCGTCCTGGACGCCGGGAACATCGGGATGATGTTCCGGGGGTGGGCCGTTCTAGACCTGGAGTGGGCCAACCTGGGAAACCCAGACGTGCGTGAACCAGAAAAACTCCAGAAGGGCACCATCTACGCAGGGTGATTCCGGGGAATCGATTAAGCGCTCCTGACTGCTCCGGCGGCGACTCCTTGCCAGATCGAGCTTCCATGCCCGTCGCCGGTATTGCCACGACCGCGCCTGCGGTCTTTGACGGCTACCGCGGGCGATGCACTGCCAGCGATGCCTTCAAATGTCACGGTCACGGCACCCGGGGCACCGTGACCGCTTGAAACAATTACTTCAGGGTCAGCGACGACTGGTCGACGGTGACGCCCGGGCCCATCGTCGAGCTGACCGAAACCTTCTGCAGGTAGGTGCCCTTCGAGGTGGCCGGCTTGGCCTTGATCAGGTCCAGCAGCAGCGCGGTCAGGTTCGACTTCAGCGCGTCTTCGGCGAAGTCGGCCTTGCCGATGGTGCAGTGGATGATGCCGGCCTTGTCGGTGCGGTAACGGACCTGACCCGACTTGGCGTTCTTCACGGCTTCACCCGGGTTCGGGGAAACGGTGCCGACCTTCGGGTTCGGCATCAGGCCGCGCGGGCCCAGCACGGTGCCCAGCTTACCGACGACGCGCATGGCGTCCGGGGTCGCGATGACGACGTCGTAGTTCAGATCGCCGGCCTGCATCTTCTCGGCCAGGTCATCCATACCGACGGCTTCGGCGCCAGCAGCCAGGGCTTCGTCAGCCTTGGCACCGGCCGGAGCGAACACGGCGACGCGGACCGACTTGCCGGTACCGGCCGGCAGCACGGTGGAGCCACGGACCTGCTGGTCGGACTTCTTCGCATCGACGCCCAGGCGCACGGCAACGTCGATCGACTCGACGAACTTGGCCTTGGTGGCGGTCTTCAGGATGTTGATCGCGTCCTCGAAGGCGTATGCCTTGCCCGGAACGACGGCGGCCTTGATGGCCTTCTCACGCTTGGTCTGTGCCATCTTATTAACCCTCCACCACGAGGCCCATGGAACGGGCAGAGCCAGCGATGGTACGCACGGCGGCGTCCAGGTCGGCGGCAGTCAGATCCGGTTCCTTCGCCTTGGCGATCTCTTCCAGCTGCTTACGGGTGACCTTGCCGACCTTCTCGGTGTTCGGGCGCTTGGAGCCCGACGAGATGCCAGCGGCCTTCTTCAGCAGGGTGGTAGCCGGAGTGCTCTTGGTGATGAAGGTGAACGTACGGTCCGAATAGGCCGTGATGATCACCGGAACCGGCAGACCCGGCTCGAGCTTCTGCGTGGCAGCGTTGAACGCCTTGCAGAATTCCATGATGTTCAGGCCACGCTGACCCAGCGCAGGACCGACCGGCGGCGAGGGGTTGGCCTGACCGGCCTTCACCTGCAGCTTGATGTAACCGACAACTTTCTTTGCCATGTGAGTGCTCTCCGGGTGCTAGCGCCTTTCGACAACAGGCTCCCCATCGGACCGGGAATCACGCGTCCCGGCATCGCGTTTTGAAATCATGCTGAAGGCCACCTTGCGGCGGCCTCGTCCTACTGGCTTCCCCAGCGGGGAGCCGCGCACTATAACAGGTTTTTTCTTCACATGCCTGAAGCGGCAGGTAAACGAACGGAACCGGGCCAGGCCCGGTTCCCTTTGGAGAGTCGAGCCATGCCCGACTACCGCACCATCCAGACCCCGGAGTCGAGCATGACTCGACTCGACAGCACAGGTCAGACGGCCTTTTCGACCTGGCCGAACTCGAGCTCGACCGGAGTGGCACGACCGAAGATCAGCACCGAGACGCGCAGACGGCTCTTCTCGTAGTTGACTTCTTCGACGACGCCATTGAAATCGTTGAACGGACCGTCGGTGACGCGGACCATCTGGCCCGGCTCGAACAGCACCTTCGGACGCGGCTTCTCGACACCCTCCTGAACGCGGTTCAGGATGGCCTCGGCCTCGGAATCGGCGATCGGCAGCGGGCGATCAGCGGTGCCGCCGATGAAGCCCATGACCCGCGGGGTTTCCTTGACCAGATGCCAGCTTTCGTTGTCGATGCGCGGAATGCCGGCTTCCTCGTGGGTCTCGATCTGGACCAGCACGTAACCCGGGAAGAACTTGCGCTCGGAACGGCGCTTCTGGCCGGCGCGCATCTCGACCACTTCCTCGGTCGGGACCAGGACGTCGCCGAAGCGCTCTTCCATGCCATCACGGACGATGCGATCGCGCAGAGCCTGCGCCACCGACTTCTCGAAGCCCGAATAGGCGTGAACGACGTACCAACGCTTCATGCAATTCTCCTTAGCGGCTCAGGAACCACTGAGTCAGTTTCTGGATCAGGAAGTCGAAGCCACCCAGCAGCAGGCTGAGGATGAGCACCACGACGATCACGACCCAGGTCATGCGGACGGCTTCCTGGCGTGTCGGCCAGACCACCTTGCGCAGTTCGAAGCGCGACTCGGAGAGGAATTCGCGGGTGTCGCGCCCCTTGCCGGTCAGCATGAACACGCCGATACCGCCAACCAGACCGACCACGACCGCCAATGCACGCAACTGACCCGCCCACGCACCCAGCTGGGCGGCGCGACCGGAGTCGGCGGAGAACCAGAACCAGACGAACAGACCGGCCAGCACCAGCAGCGATGCGGCGACATACTTGACGATATCTCCACCGTTGGCGGAGTTGTCCTTGGAGTGTTCGATCTTGCTATTCATCCGGCTGTGTCTGCTTTAGCGGCCCAGGCCGCTGGATAAGGTGGGCAGATGGCACGCCAGGAGGGACTCGAACCCCCAACCTGCGGTTTTGGAGACCGCTGCTCTGCCAATTGAGCTACTGGCGTACGTTGAAAACTTGCCTTCCCTTAGACGGCGAAGGCGGACCGAGGTTCCCGGCCCGCCATTCGCGTAACCGGCGGCGCTATGCAACCACCGGTACTGCAGGCTTACTCGATGATCTTCGAGACCACGCCGGCGCCGACGGTACGGCCGCCTTCGCGGATGGCGAAGCGCAGACCTTCGTCCATGGCCACCGGGTTGATCAGGGTGACTTCCATCTTGACGTTGTCACCCGGCATCACCATTTC
>NZ_JCAFTF010000022.1:0-12476 GCF_059369995.1 Stenotrophomonas sp. YJH_SMC_53
ATGTAAGCTCGGTCGCCGCTTGCTCGTGTGCGCAATCCTGCGCACACGGCAAGACCGGGGTTGGGCGTCCTGCCCAACCCGCCCGAGGCATGCCTCGGGCCCATGCGGCTCACGCCCCCGCAACCGGACCCACCCCGCCTTAGACAGCTTCCTGCAATCTGCCGGAACGGGATATTGCACTGGTGGGTGTCGACCTTGGTCGACACGGTGGATCCACGCCATGCGTGGATGAACGAAAGAATGATCGGAATGATCTTCTGTAGAGCCGAGCCATGCTCGGCTGAGAGGCTTCGCGTACAGCAGCCGAGCATGGGCTCGGCTCTACAAAGAGAGCCTGCCTTTGCTTTTGATCTTCTGATTCTTTTCCGTGGCTGGCACGCGCAGGAAACTGTGGGAGGCCGGTCGGGATGGGCTGCGCAGGACCGTTGGCGCCATGGATGGCGCCATCGAGCCCCCACGGACGGGTTTACGGCGTGTCCTGCGCAGCCCATCCCGACCGGCCCAACTCGCAATGCCAGTCGAGTAACAGTCGACTCTACCCGCGCCCAGCCACGAGGGGCCCCGCCGTTGGCTGGAACCCATCATTCCACGACGGAATTGGCGCCCAGGCCCCGCTGGGCCTACCATCGGCGGTCCCCACCCCCACCGCCCCTTCCATGTCCGCTCCCGCTTCCGCCGCACCGCGTCGCTGGTTCGTCGCCGGCGACTTCAACGGCTTCTTCGGCCTGGTCGTCGACAACCTTTCCATCCTCGGCTTCATCGCCATGGCCCTGGTCGGGATCTTCCAGTTCCCCGCCGACGTGGTGTTCGGCCGCATGTTCCCAGGCACGGCCTTCGGCGTGCTGATAGGCAATCTGCTGTACACCCTGATGGCACGCCGGCTGGCCGCGCGCAGCGGCCGTGACGACGTCACCGCCATGCCGCTCGGCCTGGATGCCCCCACCAGCATCGGCATGGCCCTGCTGGTGCTTGGCCCGGCCTTCATCGCGTTCAAGCAGCAGGGCATGGACCCGCACGCGGCGGGCATCGCCACCTGGCAGCTGGGCATGGCGGCGCTGGTCATCATGGGCGTGCTCAAGTTCGTTCTGTCGTTCTTCGGTGAAGCAGTCACCCGTGCGCTGCCGCGTGCCGCGCTGCTGGGTTCCATCGCCGGCATCGCGCTGGTGCTGATGGGCCTGTTGCCGCTGCTGGAGACGCTGCGCTCGCCGCTGGTCGGCTTCACCACGCTGGGCCTGCTGCTGTATGTGCTGATCGCCAAGGGCAAGCTGCCGGTGCGAGGCCCGGGCGTGCTGCTGGCCTTCGTGTTCGGCACCGCGCTGTACTACGGCCTGGGCCTGGCCGGGCTGGGCGCCCCCGGCTTCCATGTACCGGAGTGGGTGCCGCCGCAGGTGGTGCTGCCGCTGCCGACGCTGGGCTTCCTCGACGGCCTGCCCACCGCGATGACCTACCTGCCGCTGCTGCTGCCGTTCGGCCTGCTGATGGTGGTCGGCGGCATCAATGTTTCTGAAAGCGCGCGTGCGGCCGGCGATGACTACCGCACCCGCGACATCCTGCTGGTGGAAGCGGTGGCTACGCTGGTGGCAGGCGTCTGTGGCGGCGTCGCGCAGACCACGCCGTACATCGGCCAGCCGGCGTACAAGCACATGGGCGCGCGCAGCGGCTATACGCTGCTGACCGGCCTGTTCGTCGGCATCGGCGGCATGCTTGGCATCATCTCCGGGCTGGTGCAGTGGCTGCCGCTGGCGGTGCTGGCACCGATCATCGTGTACGTGGCCATCGACATCACCACCCAGGCCTTCCAGGCCACGCCGCGCCACCATACCGGCGCGATGGTGTTCGGTTTCCTGCCGTCGGTGGCCTACCTGCTGGCGATCAAGGCGCCGGGCTGGATCGCGCCGGATCAGCTGCCCCAGCTGCTGACCAAGCTCGACGGCCACGGCTTGCCGGAGCTGGCGGTGATCTTCACCCTCGGCAACGGCTTCATCATCACCTCGATGTTGTGGATCTCGGCGGTGGCGGCGATGGTCGATGGCCGCCTGCGCCGTGCCTGCGGCTTCCTGCTGGTGGCGGCGGTGCTGACCCTGTTCGGCCTGATCCACTCGGTGGATCCGCGCGGCGGCATCTACCTGCCGTGGGAGCTGGAAGGATTGGCGCGCATCATCAGTGTGCAGTTTGCCGGTGCCTACGTGGCCCTGGCGGTGCTGCTGGGCCTGCTGTCGCTGCAGAAGCAGCCGGTGAAGCCGCTGGGTGATCGCACCGATCATTGACCGGTGATGCCGGGCATGGCCCGGCGCTACCGCTTCTTCCACTTCTGGTGCTCTGTAGAGGCGAGCCTGCGCTCGGCTGCTCTGAGCCGAGCATGGCTCGGCTCTACAGGGGCGTGTTGCAGGCGGCGAATGCTTACAGCGCGCTCTGCCGGCCAGCGGCCGGCACTACCGCTCGGCGTCCAGCTCCGGGTAGTGGCGGAAGATGCCATTCGTGTTGAATGCCAGGCGCCTTTCCGAGCCCAGGTAGGCGGCAATGTTGGGTCGTTTCGCCACTCGTTCCTGCAGCGCACGCAGCAGGGGCACGGCGGGCGCCAGTGCCTGCATGCGGCGCGGGAACATGTAGTCCAGACCACTCAGCAGCTGGAACAGCGACAGGTCCACATAGGAATGCTCGCGCAGTGCATGGCGGCCACCGTTGGCGGCCAGCACCCGTTCGAAGTAGCACAGGAACTTCGGCAGGCGCTCGCTGCGCAGCGACGCGGCACGTGCCTTGGCCTCGGTCTTCTGCTCTTCGTAGTATTTTGATGCGGCGATCGGATGGTGAGTGTCATGCACCTCGGCCACCAGGTCAGCGATGGTCAACTGCAGTTGCAACGCCTGCATCCGCCGCGATGCGGCCTGCGGCACCAGATCCAGCGTCGGGCCGAGGAAGTCCAGGATGGCGGCGACCTGCGCAATGACCTGGCGACCGGCCTTCAGGAACGGCGGCGCGAAGGGCTGTGCCCCGTCACTGCTGCCATCGAGAAACGGTTGCATCACCGCATCACCGTGCACCCGCGCCATGTCGATGTAGTCGGCGCCGGCATCTTCCAGCGCCAGGCGCACGAACTCGCCACGGCCCTGGATACCGGTCCAGTAGTACAGCGCATACTGCATGGCAGTGTCTCCGCAGGACAAGGCCCACAGCCTCGCGCGCGGCACGCAAAGCAGGCGTGAGCGCGGCTTTGGCGTGGGCCGAAGCCGAACGGCAGCGGAACAGGCAGGGAACCGGCTGGAACCGGTGGGGTCACACCTTCTCCATGCGTGTGAAACGAGGTGCTGCATCATGCAGAGTGGAAAGGCGGTATGGCCCTGGGTGCTGGGTGTGGTGGTGATCGGCGGCGCGAGCGGTTGGTTGTTCCGCGATCAGCTGAGGCACCTGGCAGACGGTGTTTCGGTGCCGGTGCACTCAACCCCCGCCAGCACCAGCGCACCGCCGCAACCGCAGGCGGCCGCGGACCCCGCGCCAGCACCGCCGCCGATCAGGCATCCGCTGGACACCGAGGCCGCCGCTGACCCGGCGCTGCCCAAGTTGGCCGACAGTGATGCGGCTGCCTGGGGCGCATTGAGCCAGCTGTTCCAGGGCGAGGGCCCGATGACCCTGCTGCTGCGCGATCACCTGATCCAGCGCCTGGTCACCCAGGTCGACAACCTGGACAAACCAAGCGTGCCGCCGACGGCGCTGGCCGCACGGCCGCTGCCGGGCAACCTGCAGGTCGAGCCTGGCGAGGGCGGGGAACGCATCGCGGCAAGCAACTCGGCGCGTTACGCGCCCTATGTGCAGGCCTTCACTGCGCTGGATCCAGCGGCAACGGCTACGGCGTACAAGCGCTTCTATCCGTTGATCCAGCAGGCCTACGTCGACCTGGGCCGGCCCGAGGGCTACTTCAACGACCGGCTGGTGGCGGTGATCGACCATCTGCTGGAGACCCCGGAACTGGTGCAGGCGCCATTGGTGCAGCGTGATGAGCGCGGTCGCTACCGCTTCGTCGATTCCACCCTGCAGTCGCGCTCGATAGGCCAGAAGGCGCTGTTGCGCATGGACGCCGCGCAGGCGCGGGCGGTCAAGCAGCAGCTGCGGGCGATCCGCAGCGCGATCACCGGCTGAGTCCGCTCACCGCGCGGAACTGATCGGGATCAACGCGCCGACCACACCCGTTCCGGCATGCTGGCCGCAGGCTGACTGGCCTCGGGGTGCAGTCGCAGCCACCCTTGAAACGGGGTGGGGCAACCGCATCTTCCCAGCATCGCCGGCGCGGGCCGGCCCTGATGACCGATGAGGATTCGCAATGCGGATGGACAAGCTCACCTCGCGTTTCCAGCAGGCGCTGGCAGACGCACAGTCGCTGGCCGTGGGCCGCGACAACAGCATCATCGAACCGGTTCACCTGTTCAGCGCGTTGCTGGACCAGCAGGGCGGCAGCACGCGCCCGCTGCTGGCCCAGGCCGGGGTGAACGTGCCGGTGCTGCGCGAGCGCCTGACCGAGGCGCTGGATGCACTGCCGAAGGTGTCCGGCCAGGCCGGCAACGTCTCGATGGGCAATGACCTGGGGCGCCTGCTGAACCAGACCGACAAGCTGGCCCAGCAGCACGGCGATGCCTTCATTGCCAGCGAGTGGTTCGTGCTGGCGGCGCTGGAAGACAGCGGCACGCTGGGCATGGCGCTGCGCGCCGCCGGTGCCGACAAGACCCGCCTGCAGGCAGCCATCGACAAGCTGCGTGGCGGCGAGAACGTGCAGTCGGAGAATGCCGAGGAACAGCGGCAAGCGCTGGAGAAGTACACCATCGACCTGACCGCGCGTGCCGAGAGCGGCAAGCTCGATCCGGTGATCGGCCGTGACGAGGAAATCCGTCGCACGATCCAGGTGCTGCAGCGCCGGACCAAGAACAACCCGGTGCTGATCGGCGAACCCGGCGTGGGCAAGACCGCGATCGTGGAAGGGCTCGCCCAGCGCATCATCAATGACGAAGTGCCCGAAGGCCTGCGCGGCAAGCGCGTGCTGTCGCTGGACATGGGCGCGCTGATCGCCGGCGCCAAGTTTCGCGGTGAATTCGAGGAGCGCCTGAAGGGCGTGCTCAACGACCTGGCCAAGAACGAAGGACAGATCATCCTGTTCATCGACGAGCTGCACACCATGGTCGGCGCCGGCAAGGCCGATGGCGCGATGGATGCCGGCAACATGCTGAAGCCCGCCCTGGCGCGTGGCGAGCTGCACTGCATCGGCGCGACCACGCTGGATGAGTACCGCAAATACATCGAGAAGGACGCCGCGCTGGAGCGCCGCTTCCAGAAGGTGTTCGTCGGCGAACCCACGGTGGAGGACACCATCGCGATCCTGCGCGGGCTGAAGGAAAAGTACGCCGTGCACCACGGTGTGGAAATCACCGACCCGGCCATCGTGGCTGCCGCCACGCTGTCCAACCGCTACATCACCGACCGCCAGCTGCCGGACAAGGCCATCGACCTGATGGACGAAGCCGCCTCGCGACTGCGCATGGAGATCGATTCCAAGCCGGAGGAGCTGGATCGCCTGGAACGCCGGGTAATCCAGCTGAAGATCCAGCGCGAGATGCTGAAGAAGGAAAAGGACGAAGCCTCGCGGCAGCGCCTGGCCGATCTCGAAAAGGACATCGATGCGCTGGAGCGCGAGTTCTCCGATCTCAATGAAATCTGGAAGTCGGAGAAGGCGGCGCTGCAGGGCGCCACCAAGATCAAGGAACAGGTCGAGCAGGCCAAGCTGGAGCTGGAAGCTGCGCAGCGCCGCCAGGATTTCGCCAAGATGAGCGAAATCCAGTACGGCCTGTTGCCGCAACTGGAAAAGCAGCTGGCCGCCGCGCAGGAAGCCGAGCACAAGGACTTCAAGCTGGTACAGGACCGCGTGACCGATGAGGAGATCGCCGAGGTCGTTTCGCGCTGGACCGGCATCCCGGTCAACAAGATGCTCGAAGGCGAGCGCGACAAGCTGCTGCGCATGGAAGAAGTGCTGCACAACCGTGTGGTCGGCCAGGAAGAGGCGATCAAGGTCGTCTCCGATGCGGTACGCCGCTCGCGTGCCGGCCTGTCCGATCCGAATCGTCCGGCCGGCTCGTTCCTGTTCCTCGGCCCGACCGGCGTCGGCAAGACCGAGCTGTGCAAGTCGCTGGCCGAGTTCCTGTTCGACAGTGCCGACGCGATGATCCGCATCGACATGAGCGAGTTCATGGAAAAGCACAGCGTCGCCCGCCTGATCGGTGCGCCCCCGGGCTACGTCGGCTACGAGGAAGGCGGTTACCTGACCGAGGCCGTGCGTCGTCGCCCGTATTCGCTGATCCTGCTCGATGAGGTGGAGAAGGCGCATCCGGATGTGTTCAACATCCTGCTGCAGGTGCTGGACGATGGCCGCCTGACCGACGGCCAGGGCCGCACGGTGGACTTCCGCAACACCGTCATCGTGATGACCTCGAACCTGGGCTCGCATCAGATCCAGGACATGAGCAGCGACGACAGCCCGGAGGCCTACACGCAGATGAAGGCAGCAGTGATGGGCGTGGTGCAGGCGCACTTCCGTCCGGAGTTCATCAACCGCCTGGACGACATCGTCGTGTTCCACCCGCTGGACAAGCAGCAGATCAAGCAGATCGCACGCATCCAGATGCGCGGGCTCGAGAAGCGCCTGGCCGAGCGCGGTTTGAAGCTGGCGGTCTCCGATGCGGCATTCGATCTGCTCGGCAACGTCGGCTTCGACCCGGTGTATGGCGCGCGCCCGCTGAAGCGCGCGATCCAGTCGCAGCTGGAGAATCCGCTGGCGCAGCAGATCCTGTCCGGTGCCTTCGTCAACGGTGACACCATCGAAGTCGGCAACGACGGGGGACGCCTGGTCTTCGCCAAGGCTTGAACCGGTGGCGCGCCTGCCCTGGCTGGCGCGCCACCAAAGCCCTGGCAAGGCACAATGATCCCGTTTCACTTTCGCAAGGACGAGGAGAACCGCATGGACGTTACCCGAAGGGTTTCACTCTGCATGGCGCTGGCGCTCGCTGCTGTTGCTGGACACGCTGCAGCCGTCGAACAGGTCCAGCTGCCGCCGATGAAGGGTTACCAGCAGGCCCACCAGAGCACCGACGCACAAGGCAACCGCATCACCGAGTACGTGCCGCAGGGCCAGACCGTGCAGGACTGGACCGACATGGTCACTGTCAATGATGCGCCGAACAGTGGCCATGTGAGTCCGCGCGAGTTCCTCGGCATCATCGAGGCGGGGTGGCGCATGGCCTGTCCGGCAGCGCAGAGCCACTGGATCCGCGAAGGCGAGGAGGGCGGACGGCCATTCGCGCTGCTGATGCTCAGTTGCCCGCTGAACCCCGGCACCGGCAAACCGGAGTTCACCTGGATCAAGGGCATGCAGGGCAGGCAGGGCTTCCACACCGTGCAGAAGTCGTTCCGCGCCGAGCCGGAGAAGGACGACGTCGTGCAGTGGATCGGCTGGCTGCGCGAGGTCGGCTTGTGCGGCAGCGGCGCCGCACAAGCCTGCCACTGATCGCAGCGAAAGAGGGCGCCCCGCGGCGCCCTTCATGCATCAGAAGCGGTGCGTATAGCCGCTCATCACGCCGAACTGGTTGGCCTTCTGCACGATCGGGCTGTCGGCGGCATCGCCGAGCAGGCGCGTGCCTTCGGCCGAGATGTACCAGTTGCCATTACGGCCCACGCGGTGGCTCCACTTCAGGCCGACACCGGCGCTGACCAGGCCCGCCTTCGGTTTGTGCTCGGCAAAGCCGGTGCGCGCGGCCTGTTCCGGACTGACGCCGTACCAGGTCTGCATGTAGCCACGGTTGCCGTAGTCGGTGGAGACGCTGCCGCTGACCACGCCACCGGCCAGGTCGAACAGCGGCATGCTCAGGTTCAGGTGGATCTGCTGGGTAGCCAGTCCGTTCTCAGCCTTGTCCTCGTCCTTGCGGGTGAACTGCCAGGAGCCGCTCAGCACGGCCTCGCCCAGCGTATATCCAGCCGAGACACCGACCAGGGGACGGGTATCGATATCGCCCATGCCGCGCAGGAAGTCCGAACCACCGAGCAGCGAATCCTTGTCCTTGCGGATGCCGCTGGCACCGACGTAGGCGCGCACGCGGGTGTGCTCGCCGAGGGAGGTACCCCAGCCGATGCCACTGGTGCCCAGAAACCAACCTCCCGGCGAGGTGACATCGAAGGACAGCGAAGGCGTCGCACGGTACTCCTTGCTGCCGCTGTAGCGCGGCGCCACGCCACCGCCGGCGGCGAGCTCGAAGGTCCAGTGGTCATCCTTGGCGTGGGCGATCGGGGCGGCGAACAGCGGCAACAGGGCGAGGTGGAGCAGGGCGGGGGAACGGCGAAGCTGGGACATGGAAACTCTCGACAATGGGAGGAAAGCAGCGCGCGCATCCGGCGAGTGCTGCAGGGTCGCTAGCGTGGCGATACGCCGTCGACCGATCCGTCCGCAGTTGTGCGGGAGTTGTAATCAACTGTAATTGCGCCCGTGGGCGTTCAGCTGGCAGCCAGCGGCCAGTGCATTTCCAGGCGTGCGCCGCCGAGGGCGGCGCGACCGATGCGCAGTTCGCCGTGGTGACGTGCGGCAATGCGGCCGACGATCGCCAGGCCCAGGCCGAAGCCGCCAGTGTCGCGGCTGCGGCTGTCATCCAGGCGGGTGAACGGGCGGACCACCTTTTCGCGGTCAGCCTCGGCGATGCCGGGGCCGTCGTCGTCCACGCGCAGGCAGGCGCGCCCGCCCACACTCACCAGCGACACGTCCACCTGCGAGCGCGCGTGGCGCAGGGCATTGCCGACCAGATTGCTCAGCGCCAGCTGCAGCAGGCGCGGTTCCGCTTCCAGCCGAGGCAGGGCGCTGGGCTGCACGCGCAGCACCAGGCCGGCACGTTCGGCATCGCGGCGGGCATCGGCCAGGCAGGCCTGCAGCCAGTCGTTGGCTTCGATCCGCTGCATCGGTTCGCCCTCGCTGGGATGCTCCAGCCGTTCGTAGGCCAGCAGTTCGCTGACCAGCCGGTTGAGCTCGGCCAGGTCGCCATGCAGGCCCTGCGCCAGTCGTTCGCGGCGCTCGCGGTCATCGCTGTCCTGCATCAGGTCCAGGCCGAAGGCCACGCGCGCGATCGGCGTACGCAGTTCGTGGGAGATCGCATGGGTCAGGTCGCGCTGGCGCTGTACCAGTTCGGCCACGCGCGCGGCCATGCGGTTGGAATGGTCGACGATGACCCGGATCTGCGAGCGTGGCGAGACCTGCGCGCGTGCCTGCAGATCGCCGGCGCCGATGCGGTCGGCATGCACGCGCAGGGCATCCAGATCGCGCCAGAGCAGGCGTACCCAGGCGTACAGGCTGGCGCCGACCAGCAGCAGAATGCTGAGGTAGGCCGCGATGGTCATGTACGTGGTCATCTGCACCGCGCCAGGCACGCGCAGGTGCAACCAGCGACCATCGATGCCTTCGATGGGCAGCAGGACCTGCTGGTACTGATCGCGCACGATGAAGCCATCGGCCTGCACGGCTGCCTGTTCCTGCGGGGTCAGCGCGGGAGGCTTGTCGAGCAGGGTCAATGCGATGCCATAGTGCGGTTGCCACTGCTGCAGGCGCTCACGCTGCTGGCTACCGTCCAGGCCGGCCAGGCCGCTGCGCAGGGCGTACACCTGCCCGCGCACCTGCTGGACGAAAACGCGATCCTGCACGGGCGTATAGATGCTGTCGAGCACCCGGTTGAGAAAGAACACCGAGGCCAGGAAACAGGCGCCGGTGATGAACCACAGCCACAGGAACAGCCGCTTCATGCCGTCCAGGCCGACGGATTGAACTGGTAGCCGCGGCCCCACACGGTCTTGATCCGCCGCGGCTCGCGCGCATCGTCGCCGAGCTTGCGACGCAGCTTGCCGATGCAGACGTCAACGCTGCGGTCCAGGCCGTCGAAACCGATACCGCGCACCGCCTGCAGGATCTGGTCACGGGACAGGATCTGCCCCGGCTGGCTGGCCAGCAGCCACAGGATCTCGAATTCGGTGGTGCCCACGTCCACCGTGGCACCGTGCAGGTGTACCTCACGCTGCATGCGGTCGATCAGCAGTTCACCGTGCATCAGCCGGCTGGGCGTGCCGGTGTTGCTGCTGCCGTGGCGGCGGCGCAGCAGGGCGCGCAGGCGGGCCAGAAGCAGGCGTGGTTCGATGGGCTTGTGCACATAGTCGTCGGCGCCCGATTCCAGGCCCAGCACCTGTTCGATGTCGTCCTCGCAGGCGGTCAGCATCAGGATCGGCACATCGGAGAAGCTGCGGATCTGGCGGCACACGTCGATGCCGCCCAGGCCGGGCAGCATCAGGTCCAGCACCACCAGTTCCGGCGCGTGCTGGCGGCAGGCGGCGCCGGCCAGGTCGCCGCGTGCGATGTGCTGCACGGCGAAGCCATGCTGGTGGAGGTAGTCGCTCACCAGTTCGGCCAGGCGACGGTCGTCCTCTACCAGCATGACCGACGTAGGCGAACTGCTGGTGGTGGGATGCCAGGGCGATGGCTGCATGGGTGGGGCCTCCGTGCCCGGGCAGCAGCGCCCGGCGGCGCAGCCTAGCAGCGCCCCATGACGACTGCCTGAATCGCGGCCAACCTGATAACCGCCGGTACGGGCGTCATTGCCAGTGGCTTTCAGTGGCGGGCGCGGGCTGGCCTATGGTGGCGGTTTCCCCGGATGGAGCCTGGTGCAATGAGCGAACCGCAGTGGCAACTGGAAACCCTGGCCGTGCACGGCGGCTACCGTCCCGACCCGACCACCCGCGCGGTGGCGGTGCCGATCTACCAGACCGTGGCGTATGCCTTCGATGACACCCAGCACGGCGCCGATCTGTTCGACCTGAAGGTGCCCGGCAATATCTACACCCGCATCATGAACCCTACCACCGACGTGCTGGAGCAACGCCTGGCCGCACTGGAAGGTGGCATCGGGGCGCTGGCGCTGGCCTCGGGGCAGGCCGCGATCACCTATGCCCTCCAGACCATCGCCGAGGCCGGTGACAACATCGTCGCCTCCAGCGCGCTGTATGGCGGCAGCCTCAACCTGCTGGCACACACGCTGCCGCAGTATGCCATCCAGGCGCGCTTCGCCGACCCGGCCGATCCTTCTGCGTTCGCCGCGCTGATCGACGAGCGCACCAAGGCGGTGTTCGTCGAATCGATCGGCAACCCGCGCGGCAACGTCACCGACATCGCCGCCATTGCCGAGGTCGCGCATGCCGCGGGTGTGCCGCTGATCGTCGACAACACCGTGGCCACGCCGTTCCTGCTGCGCCCGTTCGAGCACGGTGCCGACATCGTCGTGCACTCGCTGACCAAGTACCTGGGTGGCCACGGCAACAGCCTCGGCGGTGCCATCATCGACTCCGGCCGCTTCGACTGGGCGGCGCAGCCGAAGCGTTTCGCCCGCCTCAACCAACCCGACCCCAGTTACCACGGCGTGGTCTATACCGAAGCACTGGGGCCGGCGGCCTACATCGGCCGCGCGCGGGTGGTCCCGCTGCGCAATACCGGTGCCGCGTTGTCGCCGTTCAATGCGTTCCTGATCCTGCAGGGCATCGAGACCCTGGCCCTGCGCATGGAGCGCATCAACGCCAATGCACTGGCCGTCGCGCAGTTCCTGAAGGCGCACGACAAGGTCGCCTGGGTGCGCTACGCGGGATTGGCCGACGATCCCGAGCATGCCGCCGCGCAGCGCTATCTGGGTGGGCACGGCTCGGGCGTACTGACCTTCGGCCTGCCCGGCGGCCGTGAAGCCGGCGCGCGCTTCCTCGATGCCCTGAAGCTGTTCACCCGCCTGGTCAACCTGGGTGATGCGAAGTCACTGGCCACCCATCCGGCCTCGACCACCCATCGCCAGCTGGATGCCGCGGAGCTGGCCAAGGCCGGCGTCAGTGAGGACACCGTGCGGCTGTCGATCGGCATCGAACACATCGGCGACCTGCGCGCCGACCTGGAGCAGGCCCTGGCCGCCGCCTGATAGCCACGCGCTTGGTCGTCATCGCCACAGGCGATCACCGCCGGCCACGCGATGCGCTAGGGTGGAACTGCCTCTCCAAGGCGTGGCAATGTGGCGATCCAGATCCCCGGTCGATGCGGGTCGACCGGGGATTTTTCTGTTTCCGGGGTCAGATCCGTTTTCCTGCGGAAAACGGATCTGACCCCATGTGCCGACGGTCGGCATCAATCCTGGTAGATCCACGCCATGCGTGGATGGATCACCATCGGAATCGAACATTCCGACAGTTCATCAAACAGCATCCACGCATGGCGTGGATCTACTGCAGATCGCGGAAAATTGTCGAAGGCGGGGTGGGTCCGGTTGCGGGGGCGTGAGCCGCATGGGCCCGAGGCATGCCTCGGGCGGGTTGGGCAGGACGCCCAACCCCGGTCTTGCCGTGTGCGCAGGATTGCGCACACGAGCAAGCGGCGACCGAGCTTACAT
>NZ_JCAFTF010000023.1:0-4417 GCF_059369995.1 Stenotrophomonas sp. YJH_SMC_53
CATGGCCGAGATCTCCGCCGCCTCGCAGGAACAGAGCGCGGGCATCGAGCAGGTCAACCAGACCGTGGTGCAGATGGACGAAACCACCCAGCAGAATGCCGCGCTGGTGGAGGAAGCCACCGCTGCCGCACGTGCGATGGAGGACCAGGCCGTGCAGCTGGGTGAAGCCGTGGCCCGCTTCCGGCTGGCATCGCACGGCACGACGGCCATTCCGGCACGCCCGCTGGCGGCACCGGTACCGCGCCAGGTCGCCGCCGCCGCACCTTCGGCAAAGCCGGCTTCCGCGCGCCCCCTGCGCAGCTCGACGGCGCAGCCGGTACTGGCCGCCGACGGCGACTGGCAGGAGTTCTGACAGAACCACGGGGTCAGATCCCTTTCCCGCAGGAAAGGGATCTGACCCCTTACGCGTGGAAAGTGATGCAAATCTCACTTCATAATCCGGTGCAGAGGCCGATATCCCCATCGAGCCTCGCACCAACGCGTGCTGGCGCCCGCCCCTGACCGTAGATTCCATGTCCGACGGCAACGACACTGCAGTGCATGATGTCCACGCGGCCGACGCCGCTGACGAGCGCTTCCTGGTCCGCAACCCGCGCCAGCTGCGGCAGCTGCTGCGCTCGCTGATCGACCAGCGATCACTGATCAACGCGCACATCGACGGCCGTGACCGTTCGTTCCCCACTGCGCTGCTCGACCTCGACGAGGACGAGGACTACCTGCTGCTCGATGGCAGCCCGCAGGAAGCCTCCAACCGCGCCGCCGAGCAGGCCGATCACCTGCTGTGCTTCGCCCAGCTCGAACGGGTGCTGGTGCGTTTCCGCCTGCACGAACTGCAGCGCGTGGACAACGACGGCCACGTGGCCTTCCGCGCTCCGCTTCCGGAAGAACTGGTGCACCTGCAGCGCCGCGAGCTGTATCGGCTGGAGACCCCGGTCACCGACTCACCGCAGCTGCTGCTGCCCCCCGGCGAAGCGCGCGCCGAAGCGTTGTCGATGCGCGTGGTGGACATCAGTGGCGGTGGCCTGGCCGTGGTGGTTCCCAATGACTGCGCGGTGTTCGGCCTGCAGAAGCGCTATCCGGCGCAGCTGTCCCTGCCCGATGGACCCGACCTGGACATCGCGCTGGTGGTCTGCAACCTGTTGCCGCAGCGCCAGCCCAACGGCATCGAGGTCAAGCGCGTGGGCATGCGCTTCGACAGCCTGCCGCGCGGCGCCGACAGCGCCATCCAGCGCTACATCTTCCGCATCGACCGCCAACGCAAGGCACGCCGCAACGGAGAGCTCTGAGGCCCGGCCAACGGGTAGTGCCGGCCGCTGGCCGGCAACTTGGCGACAATGCGGGTACGGCCATTTCCGGCCAGCGGCCGGCACTACCGATCTCCGGTAGATCCACGCCATGCGTGGATGCCCCCACCCTCCCAGGTAGATCCACGCCATGCGTGGATGCCCCTTCCCCGGGCACCTAAAGTCCCCCCCAGCGGGGCCGATATCGAGCCTGACACCGGGACTTCCGGCAGAACCAGGACCCCTCGATGAACGACAAGACCAGCTCCTCCGCCAGCACCGGTGGCGAATTCCTCAGCTTCACCCTTGGTGACGAGCACTACGGCGTGGACATCCTCAAGGTGCAGGAAATCCGTGGCTACGACGCGGTTACCCGCGTGCCGGATGCCCCGGACTACATCAAGGGTGTGATCAACCTGCGTGGCACCATCGTCCCGGTGATCGACCTGCGCCTGAAGCTGCGCCTGGACAACGCCCGCTACGACGCCTTCACCGTGATGATCGTGCTGAACGTCGAAGACCGCGTGGTCGGCATCGTCGTCGACAGCGTCTCCGACGTGATCCCGCTGTCGGCCGAGCAGATCCGACCGACCCCGGAATTCGGTGCCGCCGTCGATACCCGCTTCATCTCCGGCATCGGTACCCACGACGATCGCATGCTGATCCTGCTGGACATCGAGACCCTGCTCGACAGCGCCGACATGGGCCAGGCCAGTCTCACCGAAGACGTCGCCGCCTGAGTAAACGGAACTGCTTCACGTTCCGGTCACAAAACCCTTCAGTTCCCCCCGGCGATGCCGATAGGGGGACAGAAGCCGGCCGCGCAGGAGCGCGCAGGGCCGGCCCGACCGTTACCATCCCCGGAGATACCCCTCGATGAAGTCCCTGCTTGCGTTCGTTTCGGCCGCTGTCCTGGCCACCACCGCCGCCTCCGCTTTCGCCCAGTCGGCTGACATGATCCCGCCGGAACTGGCCCCGCGTTCGGTCGGCAAGGACGGCATGGTCTGTGGCAAGGTTGAAAAGGCCCGCTACGCAGAAGGTTCCGAAGGCCAGCCGACCTTCCTGTACATGGGCGGCGCCTTCCCGCGCCACACCTTCTCGGCCCGCATCGCCGGCGAGAACCGCGGCAAGTTCTCCTTCCCGCTGGAAACCCTGGAAGGCAAGACCGTCTGCGTGATCGGCAAGATCCAGCGCGACGCCTCGCGCGCGGAAATCGAAGTCAGCTCGCCGGCTGGGCTGAAGCTGGCCAACATCAAGTAATCCGCTGTCCGTCGAACCACGCCGGACCTGGTGCCGGCGTGGTTTCTGCTGCAACCGGGCCCGATGCCCGGGCGCGTCTGCCTTAGGAGCTCGCAACGCCCATGCCGTGGATCAACAACCTGAAACTGATGCCGAAGCTGCTGCTGACCTTCGGCGTCCTCCTGCTGGTGATGCTGCTGCAGGGCATCGTCGCCTATCGCGGCCTGCATTCGCTGAACAACGTCACCACCGAGCTGGCCGGTTCACGCATGGAGAGCATCCGCCTCGCCGGCGAGATGCGCGGCATGCTGGGCGAATACCGCAATGCCGCCTACCAGCAGTTGATCCGCGCCAGCGACGACGTCAAGTCCGATGCGCGCAAGCAGGCCGTCGACCTGCGCACCAGCATGGACAAGTCGATCAAGGACTATCCGAAGCTGGTCGACAACGCACAACAGAAGAAGCTGTTCGACACCTTCGCCATGGAATGGAAGGATGCGCTGGCGTCCTATGACAGCGTCACCGAGATGCTGGAACTTGACCTGCCGGACGATGCCATCGATACCTTCGTCGGCGAAACCCGTACCAAGCACCGCAAGGCTGCATCGGCGCTGGAAGCGCTGATCGCCGAAGACAACCGCCTCGCCCGCGCCTCGCGCGAAGAGGCCGCCTCCACCTATTCCGCCTCGGCCGTGCTGACCGTGATCGCCCTGCTGGGTGGCGCCGCACTCGGCCTGGTGCTGGTGTGGTTGTTCGCCCGCGCACTGGTCGGCAGCGTGCGTGGCGCCGTCTCGGTCGCCAACGACGTCGCCGGTGGCAAGCTCGATGGTCATATCGACGTCAGCCGCCAGGACGAAGTGGGCGAACTGATGCAGGCCATGCAGCGCATGCAGCGCGACCTCCGCGAGCGCATCGAGACCGACCAGGCCGTGGCCCGCGAGAATCTGCGCATCCGTACCGCGCTGGACTACAGCTCGACCGGCGTGTACCTGACCGACACCAGCAACACCATCGTCTACAGCAACCGCGCCCTGCAGCAGACCCTGAGCCAGTACCAGGACGAAGTTCGCCGCGACCTGCCGGACTTCGATGCCCAGGCCTCGCTGATCGGCAAGCCGGTCACCGTGCTTGAACACCGCGGCGAGATGGACCAGACCCTGCTGGGTAACCTGAAGGCACACGGCGTCGCCCGTCGCCCGATGCAGTATGGCGATGCCCAGTTCGCCCAGGTGGTCTCGACCATCCGCAATGAAGGCGGCGACACCGTCGGCTACGTGGTGGAATGGCGCGACCGTACCCAGGAAGCGCAGGTCGAAGCCGAAGTGGCCCGCGTGATCGCCCAGGCTGCCGCCGGCGACCTGTCCGGCCGCATCGACGCCACCGACAAGGAAGGCTTCTTCCTGCAGCTGGCCCAGCAGATCAACGGCCTGCTGGATGCCAACGCTGGCAGCATCGAACAGATCTCCGGCCTGCTTGCGGCACTGTCGCAGGGCGACCTGACCGTGCGCATGCACGGCGACTACCAGGGCGTGTTCGCCCGCATGCGTGACGATGCCAACGCCACCGCCGCGCAGCTGAGCGAGATCGTCACCCGCATCAAGCAGTCCAGCCGCGCGATCAGTTCGGCCGCCGGCGAGATCGCCTCCGGCAACAGCGACCTGTCGCGCCGGACCGAGCAGCAGGCCGCAAACCTGGAAGAAACCGCGGCCTCGATGGAGGAACTGACCTCCACCGTGCGCCAGAACGCCGAGCATGCCCGCCAGGCCAACCAGCTCGCCATCGGCGCCCACGGCGTCGCCTCGCAGGGCGGTGAAGTCGTCGGCCAGGTGGTCACCACCATGTCCGCCATCGAAGCCTCGTCGAAGAAGATCGCCGAGATCATCAGCGTCATCGAC